>JOHN01000003.1 GCA_000719695.1 Streptomyces sp. NRRL F-6131 | reverse complement strand
GCCCAGCCCGCCCCCGCCCCCGCCGACCACGCTCGCCGGGCCCGCGCTGCGGACCCGTCCGCGCTTCCCCGCCGATGTCGCCGCCGAACTCAAGGCGGCCGGCTGGCACCCCGGGCGCTGGCAGATCCAGCAGGCCGAGGAGTGGGCCGACACCCTGGCCGGGTACGGCAACCCGGCGGGCGCCGGGCACGCGGTGTTCCCGGCGGCGGTGGAGGCCTGGGCCGAGTTCGGCGGCCTCGCCTTCGACCTGGTCGGGCCCGGCCGGCAGCTGGCCCGCACCCCGTTCCTGGTCGACCCGCTGTGCGGCCTGCACCAGCCCCGCACCCTGGCCGACCTGGGCCGCGCCCTGGACACCAGGATCGCCCCGCTGGGCGAGGAGGCGTACGGCCAGGCGCTGCTGGTGATCGACGAGGAGGGCCGGGTCTACAGCCTGGACCACACCGGCGAGTGGTTCCTCGGCGACGGCGTCGACCAGGCGATCACCGCCCTGGTCCTGGGCACCGCCCCGGAACGGCTGCGCACCGCCGAGGACGCCTAGGGTCGGGGTCCGGGTCCGGACCTCCGGGGCTCAGACCAGTCGGTCCTGGCGGACCGCCAGCCGGGACGGCAGGACCGCCTCCACCCGGAAGCCGCCGTCCCGCTCCGGCCCCGCCGAGAAGGTGCCGCCGAGCGCGACCACCCGTTCGCGCATCCCGACCAGCCCGTTGCCGCCGCTGGGCAGCGCGGCCGCGGACCGCTCGCCGCCCGGGCAGGCGTTCACCACGCTGACCCGCACCCCGTTCGGCGCGTACGCGAGCAGCACCGACACCTGGGCCCCGCCCGCGTGCTTGTGCGCGTTGGTCAGCCCCTCCTGCACCACCCGGTAGGCGGTCTGCTCGGCCTCGCCGGTGAACTCCTGCCGGCTGCCGCTGACCGTCAGGGTGACGGCCATCCCGGCCGCCCTGGACTGGTCGACCAGCCGGGGCAGCGCGGTCAGCGAGTCCGGTTCGGGCGCGTTCTCCTCGGACATCCGCAGCACCCCGAGGATCTCCCGCAGCTCGTTGAGCGCCTGCCGGCCGACCTCGCCCATCAGCTTGGCGCTCTGCGCCGCCCGCTCCGGGTCCTTGGCGACGATCCGCTCCAGCGCCCCGGCGTGCACCACCATCAGCGAGACCCGGTGCGCCACCACGTCGTGCATCTCCCGGGCGATCCGGGTGCGCTCCTCCAGCCGGGCCCGGCGGGCGCGCTCCCTGGCCTGTTCGGCCAGCAGGTCCAGCTCGGTCTCCAGGCCGTGCGCGCGGTCCTTGAGCGACTCGATCAGCCGTCGCCGCGCGCCGACGTACAGGCCGGTCACCACCGGTGCCACGGTCGCGCCGGCGGCGACCAGCAGCGCCAGCACCAGCTGGCCCCAGAAGGGCGGCTGCTCGATCGTCGGGTCGCCGGGATCGACCATCGACAGCAGGATCACCCCGGCGGTCTCGGCGTAGGCGAGCGCGGAGAGCGCCACCACCCGCCGCCGGCGCGAGGGCCACTCCCAGGTCGCGGCCAGCGTGTACAGGGCCACCATCAGCAGCACCATGCCGGGCACCCCGGGCATGACGATCAGCGCCACCACCACCGGCACGGCCGGCCAGCGCCGCCGCACCACCAGGCTGGCGCCGACCAGCGCGCCGAACAGCGCGATGCCGAGCTCGGCCGCCAGGTTGAGGTGGATCCGGCCACCGATGTAGGTGACCGAGCTGGCCGCGCACTCCAACGCCGCCGCGGCGGCGAGCCCGGCGTCCAGGAGGGCGCTGCGCCGCCGCTGCCACCACAAGAAGGACGACCGGCCCCGCACGCGCTCCCCAGGCGACTTGCTCATGCCCCACAGACTACGGCGCGACCCCGGTCCGCCCCCACCGGGTCGCGCCCGGACGCACCCGCGGCGGCGGCCCCCGCCCCCGCCCGCGGACCCAAGTGGTCCAGACCACATACGGTCCCGGGGCATGGCTGTCCGCCATCCGGCCACTTCGCGGACACCGCCCCTCCCGACACCTATGCTGGTCGCGTCGGACAGCGCGGTCCGCACGCGTCACACCCGCCACACGCGGGGCGGCCCTGTGACGATGAGCCGTTGCCGAACACCCCACCACCCCGAGGGAGCCAGCCGTGACCGCTCCGGTCCCCAGCCCGGCGGACAGCCCGACCCCCGTCGACGCCGACAACGCCGCGCTGCGCGCGGACATCCGTCGCCTCGGCGACCTGCTCGGCGAGACGCTGGTCCGCCAGGAAGGCCCCCAGCTGCTCGGCCTGGTCGAACAGGTCCGACTGCTCAGCCGCACCGACGGCGAATCCACCGCCGAACTGCTCTCCGACATCGACCTGGAGACCGCCGCCAAGCTGGTCCGCGCCTTCTCCACCTACTTCCACCTCGCCAACGTCACCGAGCAGGTGCACCGCGGCCGCGAGTTCGCCACCCGGCGCGCCCGCGAGGGCTCGCTGCTCGCGCAGACCGCCGACCAGCTGGCCGACGCCGACCCCAAGCACCTCCAGGACACCCTGGCCCACCTCGCCGTCCGCCCGGTCTTCACCGCGCACCCGACCGAGGCCGCCCGCCGCAGCGTCCTCAACAAGCTCCGCCGGATCGGCGAGCTGCTCGACCGCATCCACCGCGAGGAGCTCGCCGCCGGCCTGTCGCACGCCGACCCGGCCCGCACCTCCTCCGCGCGCCGGCAGGCCGACCGCCGCCTCGCCGAGGTCATCGACCTGCTCTGGCAGACCGATGAGCTGCGCATCGCCCGCCCGGAGCCCACCGACGAGGCCCGCAACGCCGTCTACTACCTGGACGAGCTCTACCGCGACGCCGTCCCGCAGGTCCTGGAGGAGCTCCAGGAGGAGCTCGCCCGGGTCGGCCTGGAGCTGCCCGAGGGCGTCCGTCCGCTCACCTTCGGCACCTGGATCGGCGGCGACCGCGACGGCAACCCCAACGTCACCCCGCAGGTCACCTGGGACGTCCTCAACCTCCAGCACGAGTACGGCATCAAGGACGCCCTCGCCGCCGTCGACGACCTGCGCAGCACCCTCTCCACCTCGGAGCGGCTGGCCGGCGCCTCCACCGAACTGCTCGCCTCGCTCAACAGCGACCTCCAGCTGCTGCCCGAGCTGAGCCCCCGCTACAAGCGGATGAACGCCGAGGAGCCCTACCGGCTCAAGGCCACCTGCATCCGGCTCAAGCTGGAGAACACCCGCGAGCGGCTGGCCGGCGGCACCCCGCACATCGCGGGCCGCGACTACCTCGGCACCCGCGAGCTCGTCGCCGACCTGCGGCTGATCCAGGACTCGCTGCGCGCCCACCGCGGCGAGCTGATCGCCGACGGCCGGCTCGCCCGCGCCATCCGCACCGTCGAGGCGTTCGGCCTGCAGCTCGCCACCATGGACGTCCGCGAGCACGCCGAGGCCCACCACCACGCGCTCGGCCAGCTCTTCGACCGGCTCGGCGAGGAGGCCTGGCGCTACGCCGACATGCCGCGCGAGTACCGGCAGCGGCTGCTCGCCAAGGAGCTGCGCTCGCGCCGCCCGCTCGCCCCCACCCCGGCCCCGCTGGACGCCGCCGGCGCCAAGACCCTCGGCGTCTTCACCACGATCCGCGAGGGCTTCGAACGCTTCGGCGACGAGATCGTCGAGTCGTACATCATCTCGATGTGCCAGGGCGCCGACGACGTCTTCGCCGCCACCGTGCTGGCCCGCGAGGCCGGGCTGATCGACCTGCACGCCGGGATCGCCAAGATCGGCATCGTGCCGCTGCTGGAGACCACCGACGAGCTCCAGCAGGCCGACCGGATCCTCGACGAGATGCTCTCCGACCCCTCCTACCGGCTGCTCGTCTCGCTGCGCGGCGACGTCCAGGAGGTCATGCTCGGCTACTCCGACTCCTCGAAGTTCGGCGGCATCACCACCTCCCAGTGGGAGATCCACCGCGCCCAGCGCCGGCTGCGCGACGTCGCCCACCGGTACGGCATCCGGCTGCGGCTCTTCCACGGCCGCGGCGGCACCGTCGGCCGCGGCGGCGGCCCCTCGCACGAGGCCATCCTGGCCCAGCCCTGGGGCACCCTGGAGGGCGAGATCAAGGTCACCGAGCAGGGCGAGGTGATCTCCGACAAGTACCTGCTGCCCTCGCTGGCCCGGGAGAACCTCGAACTCACCATCTCCGCCACGCTGGCCGCCTCCGCGCTGCACACCTCCCCGCGCCAGGCCCCCGAGGAGCTGGCCCGCTGGGACGCCGCCATGGACCGGGTCTCCGAGGCCGCGCACACCGCCTACCGGGCCCTGGTCGAGCAGGAGGACCTGCCGAAGTACTTCTTCGCCGCCACCCCGGTCGACCAGCTCGCCTCGCTGCACCTGGGCTCCCGCCCGTCCCGCCGCCCCGACTCGGGCGCCGGCCTGGACGGCCTGCGGGCCATCCCGTGGGTGTTCGGCTGGACCCAGTCCCGCCAGATCGTCCCCGGCTGGTTCGGCGTCGGCGCCGGCCTGGCCGCCGCCCGCGAGGCCGGCCTGGGCGACGTGCTCGACGAGATGTACGGCCAGTGGCACTTCTTCCGCAACTTCCTGTCCAACGTCGCCATGACGCTGGCCAAGACCGACCTGCGGATCGCCCGCCACTACGTCGAGCAGCTGGTGCCCGCCGGGCTGCACCACGTCTTCGAGCAGATCCAGGCCGAGCACGACCTCACCCTGCGCGAGGTGCTCCGGCTCACCGGGGAGAACGAGCTGCTGGAGCACAACCCGGTGCTCAAGCAGACCTTCGCGGTCCGCGACGCCTACCTCGACCCGATCTCCTACCTGCAGGTCGCGCTGCTGCGCCGGCAGCGCGAGGAGGTCGCCACCGGCCGCCAGGAGGACCCGCTGCGCGCCCGCGCGCTGCTGCTGACCGTCAACGGCATCGCCGCCGGCCTGCGCAACACCGGCTGACCGGCCCGGGACACCGAGGGGCCCCGCGGCGCGCACCACGCGCCGCGGGGCCCCCGTCCGTTCCGGGTCAGCCGCGCTCCTTCACCTCGACGATCCCGCTCCCGTAGCGGGCGAGGAGCTCGGCCCGGGCGGTCCCCGCCTGCGGGGTGATCACGATCAGCCCGGCCCCGTCGAGGGCGACGCGGACATCGGTGATCGTGACGCCCCGGCCCGCCCAGTGGTCGTCCGCGGCGATCCGCTCCGCCAGCGCCCGCTGCGCCTTCCTGGAGGCCTGCACGTCCAGGAAGACGAGCTGCACCCGCGCGTTGTGGACCCCGGCGCTCAGGACCTGGTCGAAGTCGCCGCCCGGGGTCCGCAGCACGTAGAGCTTCCCGGCCGCCGCGGAGTAGCAGACCCCGAAGTACTGGTCCGGGAAGCGCTCCGCGCCGAGCGCGGCGATCTGCCGTCCGATCGTCATCCAGAAGGGGCCGTCCGGACTCGCCGAGGAGGACGAGGGCGCCGGCGAGAGCGTCCCGGAGGGGGTGTCGGAGGGGGTGCTGCCGGAGAACGGGCCCGAGAACGGGGCCGGCGAGGTCCCGCTCGGCGGTGTCGTGACCGCGCCCGGGCCGGTGCCGGTGCCGGTGCCGCCGCCCGGCGTCTCCGGGCGGAGCGGCAGCGAGGAGGAGGCCGCCGGCGGGCTCGCGGACGGCAGCCCCGACGAGGAGGACGCCGACGGCAGCCCCGAGGAGGAGTTCGACGGTCTCGTGGTCACCGGCGGCGGCATCCAGCCCGGCGTCCGCAGCCCGCTCGGCCCCGTCGTACAGCTGTAGACCGGCCCCGAGTCCTGGTCCGTCATCAGCAGCACGGGCGCCCCGGTCGGGGACGACGGCGCCCCCGCAGGCACCGCTCCCTCCGCCGCCCCGCCTCCGCCCAGCTGCGTCAGCGCGCCCACGCCAAGCGCCAGCACCGCCGCTCCCGCCACCGCCCGCAGCACCAGCCGGCGCCGTGCCAGCCGCCCTCCGGCCCTCCGCAGTTCGGCGAGCGGCGGGCTGCCGCCGACCGCCTCCGCCCGCGCGCCGAGCCGCACGACGAGCTCCTCCTCGAACCGGTCCGCGCCGTTGCGCTCAGCCGTCATGACCCACCATCTCCCTCACCGGTGCCAGCTCCTGCCGAAGCGTCCTCATCGCACGTGCCAGATGCGTCTTGGCCGTGGCCGGGGAACACCCGAGTTCCTCGGCCACCTGGGCCACCGGCAGATCGGCGTAGTACCGGAGCACCACCGCCGTGCGCTGACGGGGCGGCAGCGACCTCAGGGCCGCCTCCAGTTCCTCGTCCCGGGGGTCCACCGCCGCCACCGGCGCGTCCGGCGGCAGCGCTGTCAGCACCTCGCGCCGGGTCCGCCGCCACCGCGACACACGGGTGCGGACCATGGCCCGGCGGACGTAGGCCTCGGCCGCGCCCGGGTCACGGATCGCCCCGCGGCGCACGTACACCCGGGACAGGGCGTCGTGCAGCAGGTCCCGGGCGTCGTGGACGTCCCCCGTGATCAGGAACGCGCTGCGGAGCAGGGCCTGGTACCGCGCCGAGACGAACTCGTCGAACGCGTCCTGCCGGGTGCCCTCGTCCGGGCCGCCGGACCGCATCGATTCGCGCTTCATGCCACCAGGACGCACGGGGGGACGGAAACGGGTGACACGTTCCGCGAGAAATGCCGGAGGGGCCGGGATCCGGTCGCCCCGGACCCCGGCCCCTCCGGGTCGCGTCTCACTCCCCGGCGTCGCCCGCGCGGTGGCGCCGGACCCACAGGGCCGCGCCGCCGGCCGCCACGACCAGCCCGCCGCCGACGGCCAGCAGACCGGCGTCACCGCCGACCGAGCCGCCGAGCACCGGGCCGAGCTGCGCCGAGACGGGCTCCGGGGACATCACACCCGGGTCCGGCTCCGCGACCGTGTCGGCGTACGCCGCACCGGCCCCGCCCAGCAGCACCCCGGCGGCGCCGAGCGCGCCCGCGGTCCCCAGCGCGCCCGCCGTGCCCACCCGGCGTCCGAGCTTCCTCAGCCGCACCACCCGGATCCGCCGAAGGCGCCGGACCGGCCGAAAACTCCGCATCGAGAACTCCCCAGACCCCGTTCGCGTACGGGATCGACGCTATCCGATCGATACGGTTTTCTCACACCTGTTCAGGTTTGGACGGGCAGAAGTTGCACGACTGTTGTGCGGCCGGACCGTCTTCCGTTCCCGGGCGCACGGCTCCCTGACGTCGGATCAGGAGTTGTAGGTGGACTGCGCCCGCTCCAGGCCCTCGGAGAGCAGCGCCTCCACGGCGTCCGCCGAGCGGTCCACGAACCAGTCCAGCTCCTTGCGCTCGGTGCTGGAGAAGTCCTTGAGCACGAAGTCCGCGACCTCCATCCGGCCCGGCGGCCGACCGATCCCGCAGCGCACCCGGTGGTACTCCGGACCGAGCGACTTGGTGATCGACTTCAGACCGTTGTGGCCGTTGTCGCCGCCGCCGACCTTCAGCCGCAGGGCGGCGTAGTCGATGTCCAGCTCGTCGTGGACGGCCACCAGCGCCGAGGCCGGCACCTTGTAGAAGTCGCGCAGCGCGGTGACCGGGCCGCCGGAGAGGTTCATGAACGACATCGGCTTGGCCAGCACCACGCGCCGGCCGGCCAGCCGGCCCTCGGCCACCTGGGCCCGGCTCTTGTGGGCCTTGAACCTCGCGCCCATCCGCTGGGCCAGCAGGTCGACGACCATGAACCCGATGTTGTGCCGGTTCCGGGCGTACTGCTCCCCGGGATTGCCCAGCCCCACCACCAGCCAGGGCCCTTCGTACGATTCGTCCGTCATCCCACCGCTCCTCGTGGTCATGTTCACCGCCATCATCCCGGACACGCCGCTGCCCCGGGCGCTCCAGCGGGAGCGACCGGGGCAGCGGTCAGGCTGTGCGGGAGGCTCAGGCCTCGGCGCCGGCCTCGGCCTCGGCGGCCTCGTCCTCGGCCGGGGCGGCCTGGGCGGCGATGACCTGCAGCACGACGGCGTCGGCGTCGACGGCCAGGGTGGCACCCTTCGGCAGGGTGATGTCCTTGGCGTGGATCGAGGCGCCGGCCTCGAGGCCCTCGACCGAGACGGTGACGGCCTCGGGCAGGTGGGTGGCCTCGGCCTCGATCGGCAGGGCCTGCAGGACGTGCTCCAGCAGGTTGCCGCCGGGGGCCAGCTCGCCCTCGGTGTGGACCGGAACCTCGACGCTGACCTTCTCGCCACGCTTGACCAGCAGCAGGTCGACGTGCTCGATGGTGCGCTTGATGGCCTCGCGCTGGACGGCCTTCGGCAGCACGTACTCGTCCTTGCCGTCGATCGGCACGACCAGCAGGGCGTTCGGGGTCTTCAGGGCCATCATCAGGTCGTGGCCGGGCAGGTTCAGGTGAACCGGCGTGTGGCCGTGGCCGTAGACGACACCGGGGACGAAGCCGGCGCGGCGGGCGCGACGGGCGGCACCCTTGCCGAACTCGGTGCGGGACTCGGCGGCAAGGCGGATCTCGGACACGACTGCACTCCTCGTAGAAGCTGGCGCGGGGGTGCAGGCAACGCGAAAAACCGCCGGGACCACACCCTCATAACGATCGGGGGTCACTCGGCGGCGCAACGACCTCTGCCGGAACCCGGGGATTCCGGCACCGGCAGCGCGTCGATCACGGATCGGGCGCCCGCGGAGCGGGCACACGGCATCCCTCGCCGAGCAGTTTCACGAGTCTAACCGCTGCTGCGGCCTCTCGCGAAATCGGCGGCGGCGATCGACGGGGCGATCGACAGCGTGGTGATCTTGTCCAGCTGCAGCGAGGCCGGGGTCGGCAGGGTGTTGGTGAACACGAACTCGCTGACCCGGGAGTTCTTCAGCCGGTCCGCGGCCGGACCGGAGAGCACGCCGTGGGTGGCGGCGACCAGGACGTCCGCGGCGCCGTTCTCGAACAGCGCGTCGGCGGCGGCGCAGATCGTGCCGGCGGTGTCGATCATGTCGTCGACGAGGACGCAGACCCGGTCCTTGACGTCACCGACGACCTCGGCCGACAGGATGGTGTTGGCCTGGGTCATGTCGCGGCGCTTGTGGATGATCGCCAGCGGCGCGTCCAGCCGGTCGCACCACTGGTCCGCCACCTTCACCCGGCCGGCGTCCGGCGAGACGACGGTGAGCTTGGCGCGGTCGACCCGCTCGCCCACGTAGTCGGCCAGCAGCGGCAGCGCGAACAGGTGGTCGACCGGGCCCTCGAAGAAGCCCTGGATCTGCGCGGTGTGCAGGTCCACGGCCATCAGCCGGTCGGCGCCGGCCTGGCGCAGCAGGTCGGCGACCAGACGGGCCGAGATGGGCTCGCGGCCCAGGTGCTTCTTGTCCTGACGGGCGTACCCGTAGAACGGCAGGATCGCGGTGATGCTCCGGGCGGAGGCCCGCTTCAGAGCATCGATCATGATCAACTGCTCCATGATCCACTGGTTGATGGGAGCCGTGTGGCTCTGCATCACGAAGCAGTCGGCGCCGCGGGCCGACTCCAGGAAACGGACGTAGATCTCACCGTTGGCGAAGTCCAGGGCCTTCGTCGGGACCAGCTCGGTCCCCAGCGACGCGGCCACCTCCCTCGCCAGCTCGGGGTGGGCACGGCCGGAGAAGAGCTTCAGTTTCTTCTCGCCCGACGTCGTGATCCCGCTCACTGCCACCGTCTCCTCGCGTTGCTGAAACCGACCCCGTCCGCCCCGCGGGCAGGCGTCCGCCAGCCTGCGGGTGTGGTCGGGGAATGGTCGGTACGCCTGGACACGGGCGGTAGGCCCAATGGCGCACGTATGACCCCAAGGTTACGCGCCCGCGCGCGAACCGTCCGCCCCGGGACCGTCCACCGGACCACCGCCCGCCCGCTCAGGCCTCCGTCGGGGCCTGCGCGTCCCGCTCCGCCGCGGCGGCCGCGGCCTGGGCCGACGTGGTGCCGGGGCGCTTGCGGCCGACCCAGCCGGCGATGTTGCGCTGCTGCGCCCGGCTGACCCCGAGGGCGCCGGCCGGCACGTCGTTGGTGATCACCGAACCGGCCGCGGTGTAGGCGCCGTCGCCGATGGTCACCGGGGCGATGAACATGTTGTCCGAGCCGGTGCGGCAGTGCGCGCCGATCACCGTGCGGTGCTTGTTGACGCCGTCGTAGTTGACGGTGACGGAGGCGGCGCCGACGTTGGTGCCCTCGCCGATGGTGGCGTCGCCGATGTAGGAGAGGTGCGGCACCTTGGCGCCCTCGCCCAACTCGGAGTTCTTCACCTCGACGTAGGTGCCGACCTTGGCCTTGCGGGCCAGCCGGGCCCCCGGCCGCAGGTAGGCGTAGGGACCGGCGGTGGCGAGGTCGCCGACCTCGGCGCGGTCCGCCGTGGTGTTGCTCACACGGGCGCCGGCACCGATCCGGGTGTCCTTGAGGGTGGAGTTCGGGCCCACCTCGCTGCCCTCGCCCAGGTGGGTGGCGCCCTGCAGCTGGGTGTTGGGCAGCACCACCGCGTCCGGCTCGTAGGAGACCTGGACGTCGAACCAGGTGGTCGCCGGGTCCACCACGGTCACACCGGCCCGCATGGCCCGCTCCAGCAGCCGGTCGTTCAGCAGCCGGCGGGCGTGGGCGAGCTGCACCCGGTCGTTGATGCCGAGGATGTCCCGGTAGTCGGCGGCGACCACCGCACCCACCCGGTGACCGCCCCGGCGCAGGATCTCCAGGGTGTCGGTCAGGTACTCCTCGCCCTGCGCGTTGTCCGTGGTGACCTCGGCGAGCGCGCTCACCAGCAGCTTGGCGTCGAAGGCGAAGACCCCGGAGTTGATCTCGGCGATCGCCCGCTGGACGTCGGAGGCGTCCTTCTCCTCGACGATCGCGGCGACCGCGCCGTCCGCCTCGTCGCGCAGGATCCGCCCGTAGCCGAACGGCTCCGGCACCACGGCGGTCAGCACGGTGACGCCGTTGCCCTGCTCGGCGTGCGCGTCGGCGAGGGCGCGCAACGTCCCGCCGGTCAGCAGCGGGGCGTCCCCGGTGGTGACGATCACGGTGCCGTCCAGCTCGATCCCGTCGGACGCCAGCGCCTCCAGGGCGGTGCGGACCGCGTGCCCGGTGCCGTTCTGCTCGGCCTGCACCACGGCGCGGGAACCCGGGTGATGCGCCGCCAGGTGCTCGGCCACCTTCTCCCGCATGTGCCCGATCACCACGACCAGCTGCCCGGGAGTCAGTTCCTCCGCCGCCGCCACCGCATGGCCGACCAGTGACCGCCCGCAGACCTCGTGCAACACCTTCGGGAGACTGTTCGACTTCATCCTGGTCCCGCCACCGGCGGCGAGCACGACAACGGCGGCAGGCGAATTGGCACTCACGGGGGGAGGCTCCTCATTCGGTTACACGGGGAGGGCAGAGCGGCCAGCGACGGGACCCGCACGTCGGCGCCCTGGCCGCTTCGAGGATAGTGCGCGGAGGATGACCGGTTCTCCGGCCCCGGGAGCCGTCACGGAGCCGCCACGAACCGGGCCGGGCCGACCGGCCCGCAGATGGCTCCCGGAGGAGGATTCGAACCCCCATAAGCTGGACCAAAACCAGCTGTCCTGCCCTTAGACGATCCGGGACCGGCGCATCCGCTCCCGTTCCCGGGGACGCGCTCCGCCAAGAGTACGGGGTATGGGCCGTCACATCTACCTCCTCGGGGCTCTCCCCCGGGGGCCCTCCCGCGCGCGGTATGTCATCCATCCAGTCGGGTGAATTCACTCAAGCGCCGCCCGGCGGCGTATTCCCTCCGCGGCGGGGAGCAACCTACGATTCCGTAGGTTACGCACACGTAGCCTTCGTCCTCTCCCCCTCCAAGGGACGCCCATGACCATCCAGGCCGGCGAGGCGCACGCCGATTCCGCGCGCCCCCTCGACACCCCCGCCCCCGGACCCGACGCCCCCGACCCGTCCTCCCCCGTCCGGGCCGCGCCCGGCACCGCCGCCGGCGACGCCGACCCGCAGCTGTTCTCCGCCACCCGCGGCGGGGAGCGGCAGGGCGCCGCCGAGCGGATCGCGCTCGGCCTGTTCATCGCCGTGCCCTTCGCCGCCCTGCTCGCCGCCGTCCCGGCGGCCTGGGGCTGGGGCCTCGGCTGGACCGACGTCGCGATCGCCACCGTCATGTACTTCCTCACCTGTCACGGCATCACCGTCGGCTACCACCGCTACTTCACCCACGGCGCCTTCAAGGCCAACCGGCCGCTGCGGCTCGCCCTCGCGGTGGCCGGCTCGCTGGCGATCGAGGGGCCGCTGGTGCGCTGGGTGGCTGACCACCGCAAGCACCACCGGTACAGCGACAAGGACGGCGACCCGCACTCGCCCTGGCGCTACGGCGAGACCGTCCCCGCACTGCTCAAGGGCCTCTGGTGGGCGCACATGGGCTGGCTCTTCGACGAGGAGCAGACCCCGCAGCTCAAGTACGCGCCGGACCTCGTCCAGGACCCGGCCATAAGGCGGATCTCCCGGCTGTTCTGGCTCTGGACCAGCCTCTCGATGCTGCTGCCCCCGCTGGTCGGCGGGCTGGTCACGCTCTCCTGGCAGGGGGCGCTGTCCGCCTTCTTCTGGGGTTCGCTGGTCCGGGTGGCGCTGCTGCACCACGTCACCTGGTCGATCAACTCGATCTGCCACGCGCTCGGCAGCCGGCCGTTCCGCTCCCGGGACCGCTCCGGGAACGTCTGGTGGCTGGCCGTGCTCTCCTGCGGCGAGTCCTGGCACAACCTGCACCACGCCGACCCCACCTCGGCCCGGCACGGCGTCCTGCGCGGCCAGATCGACTCCTCGGCCCGGCTGATCCGCTGGTTCGAGCTGGCGGGCTGGGTCCGGGACGTCCGCTGGCCGGACGCGCAGCGGATCGCCGCCCGCCGCGCCGCATGAGGGCGCACCTGCAGCATGATGTAGGGGTGAACGGGAGCAGCGCAGACAGCACAGGCGGCCATCGGAGCACGCGAACGGACGCCGCGCCCGGCCCGGCGCAGGACCGCTCGCGTGCCGCCGCCGGGCCGGACGGCGCTGCGCCGGCACCGCGCCGCCGGGGTGGCCGGGTGCGGATGACCGGCAAGCAGCGCCGGGAGCAGCTGCTGGAGATCGGCCGCACGGTGTTCGCCGAGCGCGGCTACGACGGCACCTCGGTGGAGGAGATCGCCGAGCGCGCCGGGGTGTCCAAGCCGGTGGTGTACGAGCACTTCGGCGGCAAGGAGGGGCTGTACGCGGTGGTGGTCGACCGCGAGATGCAACTGCTGCTGGACATGGTGACGGGGGCGCTGACCGGGGGGCACTCCCGCGAGCTGCTGGAGCAGGCCGCCTTCGCGCTGATGGACTACATCGACACCTCGACGGACGGCTTCCGGATCCTGGTCCGGGACTCCCCGGTCGCCCAGTCGACGGGCACCTTCGCCTCGCTGATCAGCGACATCGCCACCCAGGTCGAGGACATCCTGGGCCTGGAGTTCAAGGCCCGCGGGTTCGACGCGCGGCTGGCCCCGATGTACTCGCAGATGCTGGTGGGCATGGTCGCGCTGACCGGTCAGTGGTGGCTGGAGGTGCGCAAGCCGGAGAAGGCCGAGGTGGCCGCCCATCTGGTGAACCTGGCCTGGCACGGCCTGGAGGGGATGGAGCGGCACCCCAAGCTGGTCGGCGAGCGCAAGGGCTGAGGCCCCGGCGCCCCACGGGTCAGGCCCGCTTCACCCCGACGGCGAAGATCCGGCGGAACGGGAAGACGGTGCCGTGCGGCCCGGCCGGGTAGGCCTCGCGCAGCAGCGCCGCGTACTCGGCGAGGAACGCGGCCCGGTCGGCCTCCCCGGTGAGCCGGGTGAGGACCGGGCGCAGGGCGGTGCCCTTGACCCACTCCAGCACCGGGTCGGGCCCGGTGAGCAGGGTGCTGTAGGTGGTCTCCCAGACGTCGGCGGCGCAGCCGGCCCCGGCGAGCGCGTCCAGGTAGGCGCCGGGCTCGTGGACGCCGGCCCGGGTGGCGTCCTCCCCGAGGGCGGCCCGCCAGCGGGGGCTGCGGCGCAGTTCGGCGAGCAGCAGGTGGCTGGGCGAGTCGAAGTTTCCGGGCACCTGGAAGGCGATCACCCCGCCGGGCTCCAGCGCCCCGGCCCAGCGGGGCAGCAGCGCGAGGTGGCCGTCCACCCACTGGAGCGTCGCGTTGGAGACGATCGCGTCCGGGGCCGCCCCGGTCGGGTCGTAGTCGCCCGCGTCGGCGAGCAGGTAGTCGGCGGTGGGCTCGCCCCCGGCGCGGGCGGCGGCGAGCATCTCGGCGGAGTTGTCGATCCCGGTGAGCCGGGCGGCCGGCCAGCGCTCGCGCAGCACGGCGGTGGAGTTGCCGGGGCCGCACCCGATGTCCAGGACGGTGGGGGCCGGTTCGTGGGGCAGGGCGGGGACCCGGGCGAGCAGGTCGCGCAGCGGGCGGGTCCGTTCGTCGGCGAAGCGCAGGTACTGGTCGGGGTCCCAGACGGGGGAGGTCATGATCAGCCTCGCAAGTATCTCGACATCAAGATATCCAGGCCAGCTTTCAGGCTGGATTTCTCGATGTCAAGAGACTTCACATCGACACAACCCCCGATACACTGATCGCCATGGAGGACGAGGTCGATCGGCTGGTCGCAGCATGGCGCAGAGAGCGTCCCGACCTCGACGTGGAACCGCTCGAAGTGCTCAGCCGGGTCAGCCGGCTCGCCCGCCACCTCGACCGCGCCCGCCGGACCGCCTTCGCCGAGCACGGGCTCGAGCCCTGGGAGTTCGACGTCCTGACCGCGCTGCGGCGGGCCGGCTCCCCCTACCAGCTCTCCCCCGGCCAGCTGCTCACCCAGACCCTGGTCACCTCCGGCACCATGACCAACCGGATCGACCGGCTCACCGGCAAGGGCCTGGTCAAGCGGCTGCCCGACCCGGACGACCGGCGCGGCGTCCTGGTCCGGCTCACCGACGACGGGCGCGACCGCGCCGACCAGGCGCTCGCCGGACTGCTCGCGCACGAGCGCGAGCTGCTCGCCCAGCTGACCGCCGTCCAGCAGGGCGAACTCGCCGGACTGCTCCGGCAGCTGGTCGCGCCCTTCGACAACATCCCCTGACCGCCCGGCGGTCAGAAGCCGTCCGGGTACGGCGCGCTCAGCGCCGGCACCGGGGCGGGCACCGGCTCCGGCGTCCGGTAGCCCGGCAGCAGCTCGGCCAGCCGGCGGCGCACCTCGTCGTCGCGGTTCACCGCCGCCGCCCCGTACAGCCCGGTCAACCCGCCGGCCAGGTCCTCCGGCCCGCCCGCGGTGTCCGCGACGGTGGCGTAGATCCGGGCGTGCTCGGTCGCCAGCCGCTCCTCGCCCTCCGAGAACAGCGCCTCGTTGAGCTTCTCCCCCGCGCGCAGCCCGGTGTAGCGGATCTCCACCTCGTCCCGGGCCAGCTGCACCTGCTCGGCGAAGTTGTGCACCAGGTCGACGATCCGCACCGGCTCGCCCATGTCCAGCACGAACACCTCGCCGCCGCGCGCCATCCGCCCGGACTCCAGCACCAGGCCGACGGCCTCCTCGATGGTCATGAAGAACCGCGTGACATCAGGATGGGTGACCGTCACCGGGCCGCCGCTGCGCAGCTGTTCGGCCAGCACCGAGAGCAGCGAGCCCCGCGAGCCCAGCACGTTGCCGAACCGCACCGCGGAGAACACCCCGGTGCCGAGGTTGCGGGCATCCCGGGCGTTGGCCTGGACGATCAGCTCGGCCAGCCGCTTGCTCGCGCCGAGCACCGAGGTCGGATCGGCCGCCTTGTCGGTGGAGATCAGCACGAACCGCTCGACACCGGTGGCCAGCGCCGCCTCCACCAGGTGGTCGGTGCCGAGCACGTTGGACTTCACCGCCTCGCTCGGGTGGCGCTCCAGCAGCGGCAGGTGCTTGTGGGCGGCGGCGTGGAAGACCACCTCGGGTTCGAGGTCCCGGAAGATCTGCTGGATCCGCGGCCGGTCCCGGATGTCGGCGATCACCAGCGAGTCGTCGGTGAGCAGCGCCTCGCCCCAGATCTCCAGCTGGAGCCGGTGCAGATTGGACTCGTCGTGGTCCAGCATGTAGAGCGCGCTGGGGTTGAACGCGTGCACCTGGCGGCAGAGTTCGCTGCCGATCGACCCGCCGGCGCCGGTCACCAGCACCCGCCGGCCCTCGATCACGTCCCGGACGTCGGCGGAGACCACGTGCACCTCGTGCCGGCCGATCAGCCGGTTGACGTCCAGGCTGCGCATGTCCGAACCGACCACCTCGCGGCGCAGCGCGGCGAGGAAGGACGGCAGGTAGCGGACGGCGGCCCCGGCTCCCGCGGCGGCGGTGGCCAGCGCCCGGACCCGCTGCGGGGCGAGCCCGGGGATCGCCAGCGCGACGACCTGGGCACGGTGCGCCACGGCCACCGCGGTGAGCTCGGCGAGCGTGCCGAGGACGGGGACGGCGTCCACCCACTGCCCGGCCTTGGCCGGATCGTCGTCCAGCAGCCCGATCGGGGCCAGGCCGAACTCCGGGGTCCGGCCGAGGTCGCGCACCAGCGCGGTCCCGGCCGCCCCGGCGCCCACCACCAGGGTGCGCAGACCGGTCGGTGCGCCCGAGCGCGCACCGGGGGTGCTCGCGGTGGCGTTGGCGCCCTCGTCGGCGTTCGCGTCGGCGTTCGCGTTCGCGCCCTGCGGGTCCGGGTACGGGCGTGCGGAAGTACTGTGCGGCGACATCTGTCCTCCGGAGTTCCCTGACCTGACGGAGCTGAACCGGTGTGCGGATGTGACGGACGGGCGGCTCAGCCGGGGCCGGGAGAGGTGGTCGTGGCGACGGACGGCGGGGCAGCGGGAACCGCGAGCTCGGACGGGCTGACGCCCGCCCGGCGGGCCACCGCGACGGCGGCCAGGGTGGAGTGCACCCCGAGCTTGCCGAGGACGTTCTGCATGTGCGTACGGACGGTGTGCGGGGAGAGGTAGAGCCGCTCGGCGACGGCCTGCCGGCCGAGGCCCGCGACCATGCAGCGCAGGATCTGCTTCTCCCGCGGGGTGAGCGTGTCGACCAGGCGCTCGCTCTCGGTGCGGTCCCGGCGCGCGGTGGTGAGTTCGCGGATCACGCCGGTCAGCAGCGCGGGCGGCAGGTGGGTCTCGTCCCGCAGCACGCCCCGGATCACGGCCAGCAGGCGGGCCAGCGAACTCTCCTTGGCCACCCAGCCGGTGGCGCCGGCGTGCAGGGCGCGGGCGGCCCGCTGCGGATCGTCGGCGGTGGCCAGCACGATCGCCCGCAGCCCGGGATGGTGGCGGCGGACCCGGGCCAACAGGGTGATGCCGTCGGGAGTCTGGGCGGTGGCCGACACCGTCACGGGGGCGGCGGCCGGGATCACCGGCGCCGCCGGATGCGGTTCCCCCGGGTACGGACCGGTCGGGTGAGCGGCCGGACGCGCGGAGGCCGGAGGGCGGCCGGCCGCCCCGGACGGACCGGGAGGCGCGGGCGGGGCGGCGGCCTGGGCCACCGGCGGACGGCGGGGCGAGGGCACGGTCGCCGCCGGGCGGCGGCGGAGGGCGTCGGGCGGATCGGCGCCGGGCTGACGGGGCTTGCGGGCGGCGGCCCCGGCCTCGGCCACCCCGAGATCGGCGTCGACCAGGACCACGTCGAACCCGCGCCCCTCGGCGGCGGCACGCTCCAGGGCGCGCTCCGCGGCGGCCGCGCTGCCCGCCGCGCCGACCTCGACATCGGGCTCGGCGGCGAGCGCCGCGGCCAGCGCCTCGGCGAAGATCCGGTGGTCGTCGACCACCAGGACGCGGATCCGCCCCATCGTCACTTCCCCCCTGCTCAGCTCCGGCCCGCGTCCGGGACGGCGCCCCGGTCCCGCCGGCGCCGTCCGGGCGCTCCTCGCGCCGCTGACCTCCCGGGTGCCCGGAAGGGCCGAGGTGCCGGCCCCCACCGGTACCGGAATCAGCGTACGGGGTGGGCGCCGAGTCGGTGGGGGTTTGGTGAAGTTTCGTCAGGAGGTGCGGAATTGGCGTGACTTGGTGCCCGTTGGGCCTCCACCGGAACGCGAACGCCGGAGCGCCGCCCCTCCCCGTGCGGGAGGGACGGCGCTCCGTCCGGTTCGACCGGGTCTACAGGCCGTTCTTCTCCAGGGTGAACTTCCAGGCGTCGGCGACGATGTCGTCCAGGTTCGGACGGCGGGGGGTCCAGCCCAGCGCCTGGTGGGCGCGCTCGGCGGAGGCCACCAGGACGGCCGGGTCACCGGCGCGGCGGCCGGAGACCACCACCGGGATCTCCCGGCCGGTCACCCGCTTCACCGACTCGATGACCTCGCGGACCGAGAAGCCGCTGCCGTTGCCCAGGTTGCAGATCAGGTGCTCGCCCGGCTTCGCGGCGGCCAGCGCCAGCAGGTGCGCGTCCGCCAGGTCCGCGACGTGGATGTAGTCGCGGATGCAGGTGCCGTCCGGCGTCGGGTAGTCGTCGCCGTACACCGCGATGTGCTCGCGTTGCCCGAGGGCGGCCTGGAAGACCAGCGGGATCAGGTGCGACTCCGGGTCGTGCCGCTCGCCGTACGCCCCGTACGCGCCCGCCACGTTGAAGTAGCGCAGCGAGACCGCGGCCAGGCCGTGGGCGAGCGCCTCGCTCGTGATCAGGTGGTCGACGGCCAGCTTGGTGGCGCCGTAGGTGTTGGTCGGCGCGGTGCGGGCCGTCTCGGCGATCGGCACGGACTCCGGCTCGCCGTAGGTGGCGGCGGTCGAGGAGAACACCAGCGTGCGCACGCCCGCCGCGCGCATCGCGGCGATCAGCTCCAGCGAGCCCGCCACGTTGTTGCGCCAGTACTTCTCCGGGTCCACCACCGACTCGCCGACCTGCGAGGACGCCGCGAAGTGCAGCACACCGTCGAAGGAGGAGTCCAGCACCTTCCCGGCCTCCTGGATCCGGCCCTCGACGAACTCGGCACCGGCCGGCACGCCCTCGCGGAACCCCGTCGAGAGGTCGTCCAGGACGGTCACCCGGTGCCCCGCCTCCAGCAGGTGGGCGGCGACCACACTGCCGACATAGCCGGCGCCACCCGTGACCAGGTACTTACTCATGATGCGACCTCCAGCGGACGATGGTCCGTCGTCGGCGGACCATCGGGGACGTACGGACGACTGCGGCCATTCTCCCTGCCCGCCGGGGGTGCTCCGGACCACCCGGCCGCCGTCCACCGGCCGTCGCCCCCTGGTCAGCCGCGTGCCATCCGGTCCAGCAGACCGGTGCGCGCCGCCACCGCCGCCGCCTCCAGCCGGGTCCGCGCCCCGAGCTTCATCAGCACCCGCTGGACGTGCGTCCGGGCGGTGCTGGCCGCGATCCGCATGCCCGCCGCGATCGCCGCGGTGTCCTCGCCGTCCGCGATCCGCGCCAGCACCTGCACCTCGCGCCGGGTCAGCAGCCGCAACAGCCGGACCGCCTCGTCGTCCGGCTCCGCCGCCGGCCTCAGCAACTGGTCGAACGCGCCCCGCAGCAGTTCCACCGTGACCGCCGCCTCACCCGCCCGGGCCCGCGCGATCGCCCGCTCGACCACCTCGATCCGCTCGTCGCTCGGCACGTACCCCGCCGCGCCGGACGCGAACGCCCCCGCCACCCCCCGGAGTTCACCCACCGGGCCGAGCACGATGACGGCCACCTCGGGCCGCTCCCGGCGGATCCTGCGCAGCCCGTCGAACGCCCCCGGGTCGGCCGGCGCGGCCACCCCCAGCAGACACACCTCCGGCCGCCGGCCCGCCACCAGATCGGCCGCCGACGCGGCCGGCGACCCCACCGCGAGCACCCGGTGACCACGCAGCTGGAGCGCGGTGGCCAGCGCCTCGGCCAGCAAACGGTGGTCGTCCACCACCACGAGGCGAACACCCATGAGACCCCTCCAGGTCGGCGTCCCGCCGCCCGCATCCCCGCCCGGCGGGGACGGGCGGCCGATGACGCACCATCAGAGCGCATTCCGTACCCGACGTGCCAGACCGTCTCAGCGCCACCACCGGGCGGGCACAACGAAAAGGACCCCCGCCTCGATGGCGGGGGTCCTCCTGACCGAGCCCCCATGCGGAATCGAACCGCAGACCTTCTCCTTACCATGGAGACGCTCTACCGACTGAGCTATAGGGGCCTAATCCTCGTTCGTGCTCCCCGGCTTCGCTTTCCGCTCCACCCGCTCGCTCGAACAAGGAAGACACTACACGGCCGGGGGGCGGAATGGGAAATCGGTCCGGGCGGCCGTTCCGCCGATCCCGGAGACCGCCGAGAGGTCCGTCCCGGAGGTCTCCGGCAGCAGCCGCAGACAGAGCAGCGCCACCACTCCCCACCCCGCCAGGTACCAGCCGACCGGCTCCGCCGTCCCGTACGTCCCGGTCAACCGGGTCGCGATCAGCGGCGTCGTCGCCCCGCCCACGACCCCGCCCAGGTTGTAGGTCAGCGCCGCCCCCGTGTACCGCACCCGGGTCGGGAACAGCTCCGGCAGGAACGCCGCCAACGGCCCCAGCAGACAGCCCAGCACCACCATCGCCCCCGCCAGCGCGAGGAACATCAACCCGCGCCGCTCCGTCTCCAGCAGCGGGAACAGCACCAGCCCCCACGCCACCGCCAGCCCCGTCGCCCCCTGCAGCGTCCGCCGGCGCCCCCACACATCACTGCGCCGGGCGCTCAGCCACACCGTCACGCCCTTGCCCGCCGCACCGGCCAGCAGCATCGACAGCACCACCGTGCTCGGCACCCCGAGCCCCGTCGTCGCGTAGGCCAGCGCGTACGTCGTGGTCAGGTAGAACAGCGCGTACCCGACCGTGATCGCACCGCAGCCCACCAGCACCGTCCGCCAGTGCCCGCGCAGCACCTCCACCACCGGCGCCCGCTCGGCCCCCGTCGTCCGCGCTCCGCCCCGGAACAGCGGCGTCTCCTCCAGCCGCAACCGGACGAACAGCCCCACCGCCACCAGCCCCAGCGACGCCAGGAACGGCACCCGCCAGCCCCAGGACCTGAACGCCGCCTCGTCCAGCCCCAGTTGCAACGCCAGGAACACCCCGTTGGCCAGCACGAACCCGGTCGTCGGCCCCAACTGCAGATACGCCCCGTACCGCCCCCGCCGCCCGGCCGGCGCGTTCTCCGCCACCAGCAGCGCCGCGCCGCCCCACTCCCCGCCCAGCCCCACCCCCTGGCAGACCCGCAGCACCACCAGCACCACCGGCGCCCACCACCCCCACGCCGTGAACCCCGGCAGCACCCCCACCGCCGCCGTGGACAACCCCATCAGCAGCAACGACACCACCAGGGTGGTCTTCCGCCCCAGCCGGTCCCCGAAGTGCCCGAACACCACCGCACCCAGCGGCCGCGCCAGGAACGCCACCGCGTACACCGAGAACGCCGCCAACAGCGCCCCCACGGTCCCCAGTTCGGGGAAGAACACCTCACCGAAGACGAGCGCGGCGGCCGTCCCGTAGATGAAGAAGTCGTAGAACTCGATCGCCGTACCGATCAGCGCCGCCGCAGCGGCCCGCCGCATCTGCCCCGTCGCACCCATACCCCCAACCCTGGCGACCCCCACCTCACCGCCAACAGCACCCACCCGGGTGACACCCGCGCCCCACCCGCCCCCTCACGCCCCCCGGCGGCGCCCACACCGCCGGGGGGCGCGGCACTCACCTCGTGTACGGGTTGTCCCCCGACGGCGGGGCCGGCGGCCCGTACGACGGCGGAGGCGGCACCTGGCCCCGGGGGTGGGCGGACGGCGGCTGCGGCTGCGGCACGACCGGCGCGCGCCGACGGCGCACGACCACCACGACCACCACGGCCACCAGCACCAGCCCCCCGACCCCGGCGGCCACCAGGGCCGTGCCGCTCCCCGAGCCGCCGTCCTTCTCCGGCGGCACCGGCGCAGCGGAGGCCGGGGCGGAGGCGGAGGCGGAGGCGGACGGGGATGCGGACAGGGACGACGCCGGGCTCGGGGAACCTGTGGGCGCCGAAGGCGTCACGCCGCCGGCGGGCTCGATCAGAGGGTTCACGTCGGCAGGTCCGGGATCCCCCGGCTCGGTCAGCGCGACCCGGGGCCGGACGATTCCGTAGCCGATGAAGTCCGTGCGACTCGAACCGTCCTTCGGTTTCCCGGCGGTGTTGATCAGAACCCTGGCGATCTGGTTCGGGGCCCAATCGGGGTGAACCGCCCACAGGAGCGCCGCCGATGCCGAGACGAGTGCGGTCGCGTCGGACGTCCCGTGCTTCTTGCAGTATCCGGATTCCGCGACGCACGAAGTGAAGATGTCCACGCCGGGGGCCGCGATGTCGATCTGCGAACCGTGCTCGGACTCGTCGGTGGCCGTTCCGGCCCGGTCGGCCGCAGCCACCGCGACGATGCTGGGAAGGGCGGCGGGATACAGCACGGGATTCCCCTGCTGCCCGCTGTTCCCGGCGCCCGCGACGACTAGCGCCCCCTTGCCGTTGGCGTACTTCACGGAGTTCTCGAGTTCGGCGATGTCCCCCATCGAGATCCCGGAGGAACCGGCGACCGAGGAGACATTGATGACCTTCGCCCCTTGGTCCGCCGCATAGGTGATTCCCTGGCTCACCTGCTTGAGGTAACCGGAGGCATCGATCGGCTGTGCCGGGTCGTCGTTGATGTTTATCTTGATCGGCAGAATCCTGGCGTCGGGTGCCAGGCCGTACGCGCCCTTTCCACCCAGGCCCTTTCCGGACCCCGCGATCAGACCGGCGATTCCCGTGCCGTGCCCACTCTTGTCGACACCGATACCGCCGGGCAGTCCGCTCAGGTCCTTGCCCGGCAGCAACTGGCCGACGAGGTCCGGGTGATCGAGCCGAAAGCCGCCGTCGACCACCGCAACGGTGATTCCCCGGCCCTTGCTCGTCTGCCAGATCTCGGACGCCTTCATGGTGTCCAGGTGCCACTGCTGCTCGCGGATCGTATCCGCGGCCGCGGGCCCCACAGCCGGACCGGCCGCGATCCCGGCCGCCAACAGCGCCGCGGCGAACCCGCGCCCCCGCACACGTACGTCCGTCCGCTGCATCACTGCTCCCTCGTCACTGTCCCCGTCGGGCAAGAGCCACGCCCCGCGCAGGACTGCCCGGCCACCGGGAGCCCCAGTGGCCGGGCAGTCGTTCCGGACTACTCAATCACGCCCGGGTTGCTCTTCGGAGTACCGCTGGTCCAGGTCTCCTCGTCCTCGTGCAGGTAGTCGGCCCGGTTGCGGCGATCGCGCTCGCGCCGCCCCCCCGCGCCGCCCGCCATGCCCGGGCCCATCATGCCGTTCTGGCCCTGCCGGCCCGCGCCCTCGGCGGCCGCCGCGCCGGCCGCGGCCGCCCGGTTGCGCAGACCGCTGCCGCCCGGGGTGAACTCCCCGCCGGCCACCGGCCCCTTCGTCCCGCCGATCACGCCGCCGCCGGTCGAGCTGTAGCCCCGACCGCGCGCACCACCGACCGCACCGCCGCCGTGGCCGCCGCCGCCCTGGTGCATCCCGCCGCCCGGACCGCCGAAGCCGCCCGCGCCGCCGGGCCCGCCGGACCGTCCCTGGGCCTCGCGCGCACCGAAGACCGTACCGCCGTTGGTCGGTCCCGAACCACCGTTCTTGGACGGCAGGTTGCCCCCGACGGTGCTGGTCCGGTTCGGAGGCACCGGGCCCCCTCCGCTCTTCAGCGGACCGGTCCCCCCGGTGAACGGACCGGTACCGCCGAACGGGATCGGCCCACCGCCGGGGAACGCGACCGGACCACCGCCGGGCATGCCCGGATGCCCGGGACCGCCGCCCTGGGGGATGACCGGGCCCGGTCCGCCGCCGGGGCCCGACGGGCCGGTGTGCCCGGGCGTCGTCGGCAGCGTCGGCAGGCTGTCGAGCCCCGTACCGGGACGGTCCCCGGGGTGCGTCGGCGTCGGAGTCACCGATCCCGGCGTGTTCGGGTCGCCCGGCAGCGGCACCGGAGTGCGGGGCGGCGGGATCGGCGTGGCGTGTCCCGGCGGGGTCGGACCGTGGGGTGCCGGCACCGGCGGACGCGGCGTCACGGTGCCGCCGCCGGTGTCCCCACCGCCACCGGACGGGTTGTACTCGCGGCCTCCGCCGTAGCCAGTACCGGCGCTACGGCCGGTTCCTCCGGAACCGTGACGTGCGCCGCCGGACCCAACCGGCACCGCGGTTCCGCCGTCGACCGCCTTGGGCCCGTCGTTGGAGGTCCCCGGCAGGTCGGGCAGTTTGAGCGAGTTCAGCTTGGTCGTCGCCGCCTCGTACGCCTGCCCCAGACTCTCCATCTGGTGGATGGCCTCCTGGTGCGCGGTGTCGACCCGCTTCTGCGCCGCCGCGGCCTCGGCGTTGGAGACCCAGGTCGGGTCTTCCTTCTTCATGATCGCGTCGGTGCTCGCGGACGGGTTGCCGATACCGGCGATGCTCAGCGGCGAAGGCTTGAGGCACGGCTGGGTGGAGTGCCGCTTCACCATGTCGATGTCTTTGGTCGGCACCTCCGGCACACCGGTCTTGGCGGTGCTCAGGGCCTCGCCGGCCTGCACCATCGCATCGCCCGCGCCCTTCGAGTACTCACTGATCATGGACGCCGACTTGTGCAGGTTGCCGGCCCACGTCTTGAAGTTCTCGGCCGCCGGCCCCTCCCACTGGATCTGGGACACGTGGGCGGCCAGCGCCTTGCTGAGTTCGTCCAGGACGCGCCCGGCGTCCTTGAGCTGGTTGCCGCGACCGGTCACCTTGGACGGGTCGCTGCCGGACACCATGGACTTCAGCTGAGGGTGCTGGATCCCCTCGAAGTTCGTCCCGCCTGCCATCAGTTACCCCCCGTCCTGACCGAACTCACGTACACACGCACCATCAGTAGTCACCACTCTTCGCCCCCGGCCCATGGGGTCCGGCGGTCGTGGTGGGGCCGTCCGCGTTCTTCGCGGCCGCCTTGACCGCCGCCGTCTGGTGTTCCTCGTTGTTGCCGTAGCTGCCCGCCGTCTGCGCGACCGCCTGGCTCATCTTGTCGATCTGCTCCGCGAACGACTTCGAGAGCTGCGCGATCGCCGCGTGCGTCCGGTCGTACGCCGCCATCAGGTCCGTGGACTCGTGGAAGCCGGTGCCGAGGTTGCCGGCGCTGAGCTTCTGTTCCTTGATCTTGTGCTGCGCCGCCTCCGAGCCCTCCAGCGAGGCCAGCAGCGCGTCCACCTTCTTCTTGAAGTTGGTGAGCGTGTCGAGCTCGATCTTGACGTCCTTGGAGCCGAACGCCGCCACCAGCGCGGTGGCGCTGACGTCGACCTGGACCTGGCCGACCACGCGGCCGATCCAACTTCTGTCCAGCGTCCACGGCTTCACTTCGCCGTTGGGGCCTTCGGCCCAGCCTGCGCCGCCCGGTTCGGCCTCGCTTGGCACAGCAATCCACCTCTCCCCCGTGTGCGGCGCGCCCCCGCGGATCGCCGTAGCGCGACACACCGTCAACTACGCGGCCCTTCCGACCGTCCGGGCCGGTCAGGTCCATCAGTCAGGTCCCTCGGTCGTTCCGGTGGGAACGGCCCGGGGTGTGGGCCCCGCTCCGTTCCACCCGGCGAAACCGTCCGCCCCTCGGGACGGACGGCGCCTCAATCATCGTAGCCACCGCCTCCGTCGGACCGGCAGGGCCCGTGGCACGCTTGTACGCGATCGGTACGAACTTGACACGTGCACTCCGCGAGGACCCCGTGCAGGGGCCGGCGGAGCGCCCCGCGGACGGTGCTCCGGCGCCGTTACACTGGCCGGGTCCGGTCCTACCGGGCATGACCTCCTCTGCCGCGCAACGTCGCACAGCAGCGACCCGGGCCGCCGCCCAGCCCCGCCATCCGCCGGGCCCGGCCCCGCCGCGGATCGGACGGCCCACGTGACCCCCAGTGCCCCCGTCGACGCCCGGCTCGACCCCCCTTGGTGGGCCCGTGCCGCGCGACCGGCGCGACCGCCGCTGCCGTGGGCGCCGATGGCGCGGGCCGCGCTCGGCATGGCGGTGGCGCTCGCCGCCGGGGTGCTGGCGCACCGGGTGGACCTCGGGGTGTTCGCCGGGCTGGGGGCGATGCACGCGACCATGAACGACCGGGTCGAGCCGGTCCGGCTGCGGGCCCGGCGGATCGCCTCGGCGGTGCTCGCCTCGGCACTGGGCATGCTGATCGGCACCGCGCTGCAGCACGGGCAGGTGGGCGGGTTCGCCGTGGGCGCCGCGCTGACCGGGACGGCGTTCGTCTCGGGCGCGCTGAGCGCGACGGGGCCGCGCGGTTCGGCGGCGGGACTGCTCCTGCTGGTCTCGGCCACGCTCGGGAGCGGTATGCCGTTGCCGCACCCGTGGTGGGCGGCCGCGGCGGTGCTTCCGGCGGGGGCGGTGCTGGTGTTCCTGCTGGGTCTGCCGCTGCGCGGCCGCCGGGCTCCCGGCAGCGACCCGGGTGCCCGTGCGCTCGCCGCGGTGTACGACGCACTCGGCCGGGTGCTCGCCGACCTGGGGACCTCGCGGGGTTCGGCCTCCCGCCGGGCGCTGACGGCCCGGCTGAACCAGCTCCAGGACGTCCTCCCTCCACCGCCCCCGCCGACCCCCGCGCCCACGCCTCCGCCCGCACCCACGCCACCGCCCACGCCCACCCCCGCCGCCCGCGTCCACGCGATGTACCGGGCCGCGCTCGCCGCCTCCGAGGCGGCCACCGGTCTGCTCTGGGCCCGGCGCCCGGTGCCGCCGGAGGTCGCCGCCGTGCCGGGCCGGCTGGCCCGCGCGGTGGAGCGCGGCGGCGGCGAGGTGCCGGTGCCGGACTGGGCGCCGGACACGCCGTCCCGGCAGGCCCTGGACGCGGCGCTGCGCGCGGCCGCGGCGACGGTCGCGGGCCGGGAGGCCGCGCTGGGTACGGCGCCCGCCCCGCCGCCGGACCCGTGGCGGCTGCGGGTGCGGCTGGTCTCGCCCGGGGCGGCCCGGTACGGGGCGCGGCTGGCGCTGTGCGTCGCGGTGGGCGTGGCGCTCACGGCCGCGCTGCCGCTGAGCCGGAGCTACTGGGTGCCGATGACGATCGCGTTCGTCCTGAAGCCGGACCTCGGCTCGGTGTTCCTGCGCGCGGTGAGCCGTTCGGTGGGGACGGTGCTGGGGGTGGCGGTGACGGCGGCGGTGCTGTCGGTGGCTCCCGGGCCGTGGGCGCTGGTGGCGATCGCCGCGCTCTGCGTGGCCCTGCTGCCGTACGCGACGGCGGCGCACTACGGGCTGAACACCGTGGTCATGACGCCGATGGCGCTGGTCCTGCTGCAGTTGGGCGGGCAGGACGGCGCGGCCGAGTTCTGGCCGCGGGTGCTGGACACGGTGCTGGCCAGCGCGGTCGTGCTGCTGTTCGGCCACCTGCTCTGGCCGGAGCGGCCCCGGCACCGGATCGAGCCGCGGCTGGTGTCCGCGGCGACCGCGCTGAAGGCGTATCTGGCCTCGGTGGTGCGGCAGGACGGGCCGGAGCCGCGCGCCGAGGTGTGGCTGCGGCGGACGGCCTACCGTGCGCTGGCCGACGCCCGCGCGGAGGTGGAGCAGGGGCTGGCGGAACCGCCGCCGACGGGCCGGCTGGCCGCCGAGTGGCTGCCGGCGACGGCCGCGCTGGAGCGGTTGAGCGGCGCGGTGGCGGCGTTCGCGGCGCAGCGCCGGTACGGCGGGCGGGTGCCGGACCTTGCCGAGGTGGCGCGGGTCGGCCGGGCCCTGGACGAGCTGACGGCCGCGGCTCGCGCGCACCGTCCGCCGACCGGGGCGGCGGACCGTCCGACCCGGCCGCACGACCCGACGCGCAGTGCGCTGGGCCGTGCGGCGGACGAACTGGACGCCCTGCTCGCCGTCGGCCGGGCCGGTCCCGGGACCGGCCCCGGCTGACCGTTCAGCCGTCCGCCCGATCCGCCCGCCCGATCCGCCCGCCCGATCCGTCCGCCTGTCCGGCCGCCTGTCCGGCCGCCCGCGCGCCCGGGCCGCGGTCAGACCTGCTCGGCCAGCTCCAGCCAGCTCATCTCCAGCTCCTCCTTCTCGTCCCGGACCGCCCGCAGCCGGCCGTCCAGCTCGGCGACCTTGGAGAAGTCGGCGGCGTGCTCGGCGAGCTGGGTGTGCAGCTTGGACTCCTGCTCGTCCAGCTTCGCGATCTGCCGCTCCAGCTTCTGCATCTCCTTCTTCGCCGCCCGCAGGTCCCCGCCCGACAGCGCGGGCGCCGCGGCGTCCCCGCCGGCCGCCGGAGCGGCCGCACCGGTGGAGCCCCCGGCGGAACCTCCGGCGGAGGCGGAAGCGGCGGCTGCCGCGGCGGCGGCCATCGCGGCCCGCCGGTCCAGGTACTCGTCGACGCCGTTCGGCAGCATCCGCATCCGCCGGTCGCCGAGCAGCGCGTACGTCACGTCGGTGGTCCGCTCGATGAAGAAGCGGTCGTGGCTGATGACGACCATGGAGCCGGGCCAGCCGTCGAGGAGGTCCTCCAGCTGGTTGAGCGTCTCGATGTCGAGGTCGTTGGTCGGCTCGTCGAGGAAGAGCACGTTGGGCTCGTCCATCAGCAGCCGGAGCAGCTGGAGCCGCCGCCGCTCACCGCCGGAGAGGTCGCCGACGGGGGTCCACTGCTTGTCCTTGCCGAAGCCGAACTGCTCGCAGAGCTGGCCGGCGCTCATCTCCCGGCCCTTGCCGAGGTCGACGCGCGAGCGCACCTGCTCGACGGCCTGGAGCACCCGGGTGGCCGGGTCCAGCTCGGCGACCTCCTGGGAGAGGTAGGCGAGCCGCACCGTCTTCCCGACCTTGACGACCCCGGCCTCGGGCTGCACGTCGCCCTCGGAGGCGTACGCGTCGCGCAGGGCGCGCAGCAGCGAGGTCTTGCCGGCGCCGTTGACGCCGAGCAGGCCGATCCGGTCGCCGGGGCCGAGCTGCCAGGTGAGGTTCTCCAGCAGCAGCTTGGGGCCGGCCTTCACCGTGACGCCTTCGAGCTCGAAGACCGTCCGGCCGAGCCGGGCGTTGGCGAACTTCATCAGCTCGCTCTTGTCGCGGGGCTCCGGCACGTCGGCGATCAGGGCGTTGGCGGCCTCGATCCGGTAGCGCGGCTTCGAGGTGCGGGCGGGGGCGCCGCGGCGCAGCCAGGCGAGCTCCTTGCGGGCGAGGTTCTGGCGCTTCTGCTCCTCGGTGGCCTCGATCCGGGTGCGCTCCGCGCGGGCGAAGACGTAGTCGGAGTAGCCGCCCTCGTACTCGTGGACGGAGCCGTGCTGGACGTCCCACATCCGGGTGCAGACCTGGTCGAGGAACCAGCGGTCGTGGGTGACGCAGACGAGCGCGGAGCGGCGGTTCTGGAGGTGCTTGGCGAGCCAGGCGATGCCCTCGACGTCGAGGTGGTTGGTGGGCTCGTCGAGGACGATCAGGTCGGGCGAGCCGAGCAGGAGCTTGGCGAGGGCGATCCGGCGGCGCTCGCCGCCGGAGAGCGGGCCGATCACGGTGTCCAGGCCGTCGGCGAAGCCGGGCAGGTCGAGGCCGCCGAAGAGGCCCTCGATGATGTCGCGGATGCGCGCGTCGCCGAGCCATTCGTGGTCGGCCCGGTCGGCGATGACCTCGTGCCGGATGGTGGCCTTCGGGTCGAGCGAGTCGTGCTGGGTGAGGACGGCCATCTCGACGCCGCCGGCGTGGGTGATCCGGCCGCCGTCCGGCTCCTCCAGCTTGGCGAGCATCCGGATCAGGGTGGTCTTGCCGTCGCCGTTGCGTCCGACGACGCCGATCCGGTCCCCCTCGCTGACGCCGAGGCTGACCCCGTCCAGAAGGGCCCGGGTGCCGTAGACCTTCGTGACGGACTCGATGGTGGCGAGGTTGACGGCCACGTGTGCAGCGCTCCTGGGTTCGACGGGCCGGGCTCGGCGGAGTCCGGATCCTCCCCAGCCTAGTGGGCCCGCCCCGGCTCCCCGGCCGCTGCTGCTCCCCGGCGGCCGGAGCCCAGCTCCCCGACTGCTCCCCGGCGGCCGGAGCCCAGCTCCCCGACTGCTCCCCGACTGCTTCCCGACTGCTTCCCGGCTACCCCCGGCGGCCGGAGCCCCGCCGGACCGAGCCCCGTCTCCCGGCTACTCCCCGGCGGACGGAGCCCCGCCCGCCACCGCCGCGCCCGGCACCGGCCCGTACGTGGCGTGCGCGGCCCGGCAGCTGCCGGAGGCCCGCAGCGCGGCCGCGACGGTCTCGGCCGCCTCGGCGTCCTTGGCCAGGAAGGCGCAGGTCGGCCCGGAGCCGGAGACCAGCGCCCCGATCGCACCGGCCTCGGTGCCGGCCCGCAGGGTGTCGGCGAGGGCCGGGCGCAGCGACAGGGCGGCCGCCTGGAGGTCGTTGGTCAGCGCGGCGGCCAGCGCGACGGCGTCGCCGTCGGCGAGGGCGGCGAGCAGCGCGGGGTCGGCGTCGGGGGTGCGCACCTCGGTGTCGGCGGAGCCGGTGCCGGCCTCCTCGCGGAGGCGGTCGCACTCCCGGAAGACGGCGGGCGTCGACAGTCCGCCCTCGGCGACGGCGAAGACCCAGTGGTAGCTGCCGGTGACGGGCAGCGGCTCCAGGATCTCGCCCCGGCCGCGGCCCAGGGCGACCCCGCCGACCAGGGCGAACGGCACGTCGGAGCCGAGTTCGGCGGCGAGTTCCAGCAGTGTCTCGGCGGGGGTGCCGAGCCCCCACAGCGCGTCGCAGGCGACCAGCGCGGCCGCCCCGTCCGCGCTGCCGCCCGCCATGCCGCCGGCCACCGGGATGGCCTTGGCGATGTGCAGGTGGACGTCGGGGCCGGCGAGGCCGTGGTGGGCGGCGAGCAGCCGGGCGGCGCGGGCGGCGAGGTTGCTGTCGTCCAGCGGGACGACGTCGGCGTCCGGCCCGGTGCAGCTCAGGGTGACGCCCGTGCCGGGCCCGCCCGGCGTCGCGGTCACCTCGTCGCCGAGGGCGACCGCGAAGAAGACGTTGGCCAGGTCGTGGAAGCCGTCGGCGCGCAGTCCGCCGACCCCGAGCTGGACGTTGACCTTGGCGGGCACGCGTACCGTGACGCTCACTGGGAAACCCTTACTCCGGCTTGTGTTCGGCGATGGCGGCGAACTGCTCGACGGTGAGCATCTCGCCGCGCAGCTTGTGGTCGATCCCGGCGGCGGCGAGCGCCTGCTCGGCCCCGGCGGCGGAGCCGGCCCAGCCGGCCAGCGCGGCCCGCAGGGTCTTGCGGCGCTGGGCGAACGCGGCGTCGACGACCGCGAACACCTCCTCGCGGCTCGCGGTGGTGCTCGGCGGGTCGCGGCGGACCAGCGAGACCAGCCCGGAGTCGACGTTGGGGGCGGGCCAGAAGACGTTGCGGCCGATCGCGCCGGCGCGCTTCACCTCGGCGTACCAGTTGGCCTTGACCGAGGGGACGCCGTAGACCTTGTTGCCCGGCTTGGCGGCGAGCCGGTCGGCGACCTCGCTCTGCACCATGACCAGGGTGCGCTCGATGGTGGGGAAGGTGGCGAGCATGTGCAGCAGCACCGGCACGGCCACGTTGTACGGCAGGTTGGCGACCAGCGCGGTCGGCGCCGGACCGGGCAGCTCGGTGACCACCATGGCGTCGCTGAGTACCAGGTCGAAGGCGTCGGCCTTGCCGGGCATCCGGGCGGCGACGGTGTCCGGCAGGTGGCGGGCCAGCACCGGGTCGATCTCCACGGCGGTGACGTGCCGGGCGACCTCCAGCAGCGCGAGCGTCAGCGACCCGAGCCCGGGACCGACCTCGACCACCGCGTCCTCGGCGGTCACCTCCGCGGCCCGGACGATCCGCCGCACGGTGTTGCCGTCGATGACGAAGTTCTGCCCGCGCTGCTTGGTCGGCCGGACGCCGAACGCTTCGGCCAGTGCCCGGATGTCCGCGCCGCTGAGCAAGGGGGTCCCCCCGGCCGGAGGCTGGGGGGATGTGTCAGAGGTGGGGTCGGTGGTGCTCACGCGCCAAGGATACGGGCGCGGCGGCGGCTCACAGTTCGACGACCGCCGCGAGGTCGATCTCCACGGGGTAGGGAACGGCCGTCCGCAGCACGCCCTCGTGCTGGGCGACGGGCAGGTAGACGCCCTTCTCCTCGTCCCGGTGGAACTCGTGCACGATCGGCAGGTTGTCGATCCCGCGCTCGACCCGCCAGTAGTACGGGATGCCCTTGTCGGCGTACTGGCCGGGCTTGCGGAACCGGTCGTTGGCCCGGGTCCCGTGCGAGACGACCTCGACGGTCAGCACGACGGCCTCGGGCGGGAGGCACTCCAGCTCGAACACGTCGATGCCGGTCTTGTCGAACACGACCACGTCCGGCTTGGTCGTGTTGTCCTCGTCGAGCAGCACACAACGCTCGACATTGGCCGCGTAGGGAACGACCCGGGAGCTACGCAGAACCGAGTAGAGCTCGTCCCGCACCTGGTCGTGCCACTGATTCGTCTGCCCCCGGACCACGATGACTCCGTCCACAAGATCCCAGTCGAACGGCAGATCAAGGTGCTTGGCCTGCTCGTACGTCCGCAGTTCGGACAGCGGGTGCGACGGTTCGTGATGATCCTCGACGGGTCCGTCGATCGGCATGGCGGTCATGGCCACCTCCCTCACTGCACTCATGCTAACCAGCCTAGGAAGCCACCAGGAGTGCCGAATCGTTCCTTCGGAACCCGATACTCGTTCGACCGGATCAGTACCCGAAGGCTCGCGCCGTGTTCGCCGCGATCGCGCTGGCCAGCTCGTCCTCGTGCAGGCCCAGGGTGTCGGCCATCGAGCGGACCGTGACCGGGATCAGGTACGGCGCGTTGGGGCGGCCCCGGTACGGGTGCGGGGTGAGGAACGGGGCGTCGGTCTCGACCAGCACGCGGTCCAGCGGGGTGGCCGCGAGGGCGTCCCGCAGCGGCTGGTTGGCCTTGAAGGTGACCGGGCCGGCGAAGGAGAGGTACCAGCCGTGCTCGGCGCAGACCTTGGCCATCTCCGCGTCGCCGGAGTAGCAGTGGAAGACGGTCCGCTCGGGGGCGCCCTCCGCCAGCAGGACGGCGATGACGTCCTCGTGGGCGTCCCGGTCGTGGATCACCAGGGCCTTGCCGTGCCGCTTGGCCATCGCGATGTGGCGGCGGAACGACTCCTTCTGGATCTCGACGCCCTCGGGGCCGGTGCGGAAGTAGTCGAGGCCGGTCTCGCCGACCGCCCGGACGTGCGGCAGCGCGGCGAGCGCGTCGATCTCGGCGAGCGCCGCGTCGAGCGCGGCCTGCCCGCCCGGCTCGCGCCGCTGCCCGGACCAGCCGTCGGGGTCGCCGAGGAAGATCCGCGGCGCCTCGTTGGGGTGCAGCGCGACGGCCGCGTGGACCTGCTCGAACCGGGCCGCCAGGTCGGCGGCCCAGCGCGAGCCGGGCACGTCGCAGCCGACCTGGACGACGGTGGTCACCCCGACCGAGGCGGCGCGGGCGAGCCCCTCCTCCGGCGTGCCGGACTGCATGTCCAGGTGGGTGTGCGAGTCGGCGACCGCCACCGCCAGCGGGGCGGGCAGCGGCGGCGGCGTCGACCGGTCGTCGTCCTTCTTGGCCATCAGGCGGCGGGCTTCTCTTCGAGGCGCGGGAAGAGGATCTCGCCCTTGGTGACGGTGGCGCCGACGGGCAGCCGGCCCCAGTCCGCGACGGTGGCGACGGTCTGCGCGGACAGCTCGCCGAGGCCCTCGGCGGCGCCGAGGGACGCCCAGAGCTTCTCGGCGGTGGCCGGCATGACGGGGTTGAGCAGCACGGCGGTGGCCCGCAGCGACTCGGCCGCCGTGTAGAGGATGGTGGCCAGCCGGTCCCGGCCCTCGGCCGAGTCGTCCTTGGCGACCTTCCAGGGCTCCTGCTCGGTGAGGTAGCCGTTGACCTGCTTGACGAACTCGAAGACCGCCGCGAGTCCGCCGGCGAAGTCCAGCTCCTCGCCGATCTTCCGGTCGGCGGTCTCCGCGGCCCGGGTCAGCCCGTCGGCGACGGCCTGCTCGGCGTCGCCGTGCGCGGCCGACGCGGGCAGCGCCCCGTCGAAGTACTTGCCGACCATGGCCGCCACCCGGGAGGCGAGGTTGCCGAAGTCGTTGGCCAGCTCGGAGGTGTACCGGGCGGTGAAGTCCTCCCAGGAGAACGAGCCGTCGGTGCCGAACGGGATCGCCCGCAGGAAGTAGTAGCGGTACGCGTCCACGCCGAAGTGCGAGGTCAGGTCGGTGGGCGCGATGCCGGTCAGGTTGGACTTGGACATCTTCTCGCCGCCGACCATCAGCCAGCCGTTGGCGACGACCCGCTTCGGCAGCGGCAGGCCGGCGGCCATCAGCATGGCGGGCCAGATCACCGCGTGGAAGCGCAGGATGTCCTTGCCGACCAGGTGCACCGACGCGGGCCACAGCTCGGCGAACCGCTCCGGGTCGGCGCCGTAGCCGGCCGCGGTGATGTAGTTCTGCAGCGCGTCCACCCACACGTACAGCACGTGCTTCTCGTCCCAGGGCAGCGGGACGCCCCAGTCGAAGGTGGAGCGGGAGATGGAGAGGTCCTGCAGGCCCTGCTCGACGAAGCGCAGCACCTCGTTGCGGGCCGTCTCCGGGGCGATGAAGCCGGGGTTGGCGGCGTAGAACTCCAGCAGCTTCGGGCCGTAGGCGGAGAGCTTGAAGAAGTAGTTCTCCTCCTCCAGCCACTCGACCGGCTTCTTGTGGATCGGGCAGAGCTTCTCGCCCTCGGTGGCGCCGTCGAGCAGCTCGGCGGGGAGCTTGTACTCCTCGCAGCCGACGCAGTACGGGCCGGAGTAGCCGCCCTTGTAGATCTCGCCCTTGTCGTACAGGTCCTGGACGAACTCCTGCACCCGGGCGGTGTGCCGCTCCTGGGTGGTGCGGACGAAGTCGTCGTTGGCGATCTCCAGGTGCTGCCAGAGCGGCTTCCACGCCTCCTCGACCAGCTTGTCGCACCACTCCTGCGGGGTGACGCCGTTGGCCTCGGCGGTGCGCAGGATCTTCTGACCGTGCTCGTCGGTGCCGGTCAGGTACCACACCTTCTCGCCGCGCTGGCGGTGCCAGCGGGTCAGCACGTCGCCCGCCACGGTGGTGTACGCGTGGCCCAGGTGGGGGCGATCGTTCACGTAGTAGATCGGGGTGGTGACGTAGTACGCGGGGGTGGTGCCCCCGTCGGTGCTGAGGTCTGCAGTGGCCGCCATGGTCCGCAAGCTTAGTCGGGCCCGGATCGGGTCCCGACCGGCGGCGGGCCGCCGGTCGGGAGCCGGCCGGGGGGACGGGCCCCGCGATCCGGGTGTCAGCCGCGCATCCGCGCCCAGAACCGCGCCCAGCGCCCGCCCGACGGGGCGGTCCGCACCGGCCGCGCCGCCGCGGGCGGACCGGCCGGCTCGGCGTGCGCCGGGTACCCGGGGGCGTGCTGCCACTGCTGGTCCGCGACGGCCACCCGGCCCTCGCGCATGATCCGCACGGTGTGGCCGCCGCAGCCCGGGCAGGTCGGCTTGAGCAGCGGCGACGGCACCCGGACTCCGTTGGCGTGGTACTCGATCACGACGTGCCCGTCCCGGGCCACGTGGTGCTCGATGTCGTAGGCCTGCTCCCAGCCGTAGCCGCAGCTCAGGCAGACGAAGGAGTAGGCCTCCCGGACGGTCTCGACGGGAGTGTGCGTCCGGCCGCTCGGGCCGGTGCCGCTCGGGCCGGGGTCGCTCAGGGCGTTGCCACCGCGGGGGCTATCGATCGTCTCGCTCATAGCCGTCTCCCAGCGCCCGCCGGGCGCTCGCCCGGCTGGGTCTTTCCATCCCAGGAAATGCCCGGAACGTCCCGGGCGATGCCCGTCTTGTGAAGTCTTGGAGGGGGGTTGGGAAGCTCTATACGAAAGGGTGGGTCCAGTCCGAAAAGCTCGACCGAAGCTTCAGCTCGACGGGTGTTTACCCGGGGCCTTCTCTCCAAGGTACGCGTCCGCGGGCCCCGCGGCACCTCGCCCACGAACGGTGCGTACCCGCAGCTCAGGCGGCTGCCGCGGCGGCCGCCCGGCCGTCAGCCGGCGCCGCCGGCGGTGGCCTTCTTGGCCGCCACCACCGCGTCGAAGACCTCCCGCTTGGGCAGCGAGAGTTCGGACGCGACCGCCGCGATCGCCTCCTTGCGCCGCTCGCCGGCCTCCTCCCGCACGGCCACCAGCCGGGCCAGCTCGGCCGGGGTCAGCTCCTGCGGCGCGGCCGGCGGCGCGCCCGCGACGACCACGGTGATCTCACCCCTGACGCCCTCGGCCGCCCAGGCGGCCAGTTCGCCGATCGGCCCGCGCTTGACCTCCTCGTAGGTCTTGGTCAGCTCCCGGCAGACGGCGGCGGGCCGCTCGGGCCCGAACGCCTCGGCCATCGCGGCGAGCGCCTCGGCGATCCGGTGCGGCGCCTCGAAGAAGACCATGGTGCGCGGCTCGGCGGCGACGGAGGCCAGCTGACGGGCCCGGTCGCCGTTCTTGCGCGGCAGGAAGCCCTCGAAGGTGAACCGGTCGACGGGCAGCCCGGACAGCGCCAGCGCGGTGAGCACCGCGGACGGCCCCGGCACCGCGGTCACCTTGACGTCGGCCTCGACGGCGGCGGCCACCAGCCGGTACCCGGGGTCGGAGACGGACGGCATCCCGGCGTCGGTGACCAGCAGGACGCGGGCCCCGCCGAGCAGCGCCTCGACGAGCTCGGGGGTGCGCCCGACCTCGTTGCCCTCGAAGTAGGAGACCACCCGCCCGGCCGGGGTCACCCCGAGCGCCTGGGTGAGCCGGCGCAGCCGCCGGGTGTCCTCCGCCGCGATGACGTCCGCGGTGGCCAGCTCGGTGAGCAGCCTGGGCGGGGCGTCCGCGACGTCGCCGATGGGGGTTCCTGCCAGTACGAGTACTCCTGTCACGGGCCCCATCCTTCCAGCATCCGGCCGCCGGGCGCTTTTGGTGACGATTCGGGCAGCTTCGGAGGGAGCGGTCCCGTGGTCATGACGCACCCCTACCATGTGGCGGATGAACGGCGACACGGCGGCGCAGACGCCCACTGGTACAGACCTCACCGCGCGGGGTGACGTCGGCGGGCCGGTCCTGACGGACCAGCCGTCGCCCGCCCCGCCGGGCCCGCGCGCCCCGGAGGGCGACGGTGCCCCCGGTGGTCCCGCCGACGGTCCGGACGGCGCCGACGGCTCCATACCCGTCCCGCCCCCGTCGCGCTCCGCCTGGCTGCGCGGTCTGGCCCGGTTCGGTTACGCCCCGGCCCCCGCCGCGACCCCGGCCGAGCGCCTGGTCCCGCCGATGCCGGACGGCCCGGGCGTCACCCCGGAGCGGGTGCCGCCGTCCCCGCTGCTGCTGCGTCTGGGCCTCGCCCTGCCGGAGCCGCTGTGGTCGTGGCTCTGCCGCTGGGCGGGCTGGCTCGGCCCGCTCGTGGTGACGCTGTTCGCCGGCGTGCTGCGGTTCACCGACCTCGGCTCGCCGAACGCGATCATCTTCGACGAGACGTACTACGCCAAGGACGCCTACGCGCTCTGGCACGGCGGCTACGAGATCAGCTGGCCGGACGGCGCCAACGAGCAGATCATGGCGGGCGGCCCGGTCCCGTACCGCAGCAACCCCTCGTACGTGGTGCACCCGCCGGTCGGCAAGTGGATCATCGGCGCCGGTGAGCAGCTGTTCGGGATGAACCCGTTCGGCTGGCGGTTCGCGGTGGCGCTGCTCGGCACCCTGTCGGTGCTGATGGTGGCCCGGATCGCCCGCCGGCTGTTCCGCTCGACCCTGCTGGGCTGCGTGGCGGGCCTGCTGCTCGCGGTGGACGGCCTGCACTTCGTGATGAGCCGGTCCGCGCTGCTGGACCTGGTGGTGATGTTCTGGATCCTCGCCGCCTTCGGCTGCCTGCTGCTGGACCGGGACCGGACCAGGGCCCGGATCGCCGCCCGGCTGACGGCGCTCGGCGACGGCGGCCCGGACGCGCGGCTCGCCCACCGGCTCAACCTGGGCTGGCGCCCCTACCGGATCGCGGCCGGCGTCTGCGTCGGCCTGACCTGCGCCACCAAGTGGAGCGGCCTGTACGTGGCGGCCGCCTTCGGTCTGCTGACGGTGCTCTGGGACGCGGGTTCGCGCCGGCTGGCCGGCGCCGACCGCCCCTACCGGTGGACGCTGGTCCGGGACGCGGTGCCGGCCTTCGTCTCGATCGTGGCGGTCTCGGTGGTCGTCTACCTCACCTCCTGGTGGGGCTGGTTCGCCAGCAGCACCACGCCGAACCAGGGCGGCTACGGCCGTGACTGGGCGGTCGGCCGGTCGACCGACTACCCGTGGATCCCGGAGGGCCTGCGCGCGCTCTGGCACTACCACTCGACGGTCTACGACTTCCACACCCACCTGAGCGACCCGCACACCTACCAGTCGAACCCGTGGAGCTGGCTGGTGCTGGGCCGGCCGGTGTCCTTCTTCTACGAGTCGCCGAAGCAGGGCACGGCCGGCTGCACCGTGAACGAGTGCGCCCGCGAGGTGCTCGGCATCGGCACCCCGCTGCTCTGGTGGACCGGCGTGATCGCCCTGGTCTACTGCCTGTGGCGGTGGGCGGCCCGGCGCGACTGGCGGGCCGGCGCGGTGCTCTGCGGCCTGGCCGCCGGCTACCTGCCCTGGTTCGCCTACCAGCAGCGGACCATCTTCCTGTTCTACGCGGTCTGCTTCGTGCCGTTCCTGGTGCTCGCGGTGACCATGCTGATCGGCGCGCTGATCGGGCCCGCCGGGGCCTCCCGGGACCGCCGGATCATCGGCGGGGCGGCGGCCGGCCTGGTGGTCCTGCTGATCATGTGGAACTTCCTCTTCTTCCACCCCCTGTACACGGGCGAGACGATTCCGATGGACGACTGGCGCCGGCGGATGTGGTTCAACACCTGGATCTGACGGCGGGCGGGCCGGGCGGCGGACCTGGGCGGCGGAGCGTACCGGAGTGGTGCGCGACACGTACCAGATCCGTCACAACACCCGGCCAATTCGTCGGGGCACGGAGTCCGGCTGCCTAGGCTTGGCTCCGAACGCGCATCCGGCCACGTCCGGCTGCGGCCCGATCGCCTGACCCTTGGGGGACCATCACCATGCGCAATGGCGCGAAGACCGGCATCATCACCGGCGTGGCCGTCGCCGTGCTCGCCGCGGGCGGCTACGGGGCGTACAGCCTCGTCGGCGGCTCGGACGACAAGGACGAGCCGGCCGCCAAGAAGGCGCGCACGGTGGTCGCCGAGCCTCCGAGCGCCGAGCAGGCGGCGGCCGGTGCCAAGGAGTTCCTGGACGCGTGGGCGGCCGGGGATCTCGCCAAGGCGGCCTCGCTGACCGACGACCCGGCGGGCGCGACCACCGCGCTGACCGCGTTCCGGGACCAGGTGAAGCCGAGCGCTCTCACCCTGGCGCCCGCCGGCCCGGCCACCCCGGCGGCGTTCGCCGCGGCGACCGGCACCCCCAGTGCCGCCGCCAAGCCCCCGGCTTCCGGTTCGGCCGCCCCGACCGCCCCCGCCACCGACTCCCCGTCGACCGCCCCCGCGGCGCCGACCGGGGTGCTGATGGGCTTCAAGGCCCGGGCCGAGTTCGAGGGCACCAACCGGGTCTGGGACTACAGCGGCTTCCTGGGCGTCGTGAAGATGAGCGACAACACCCCGGCCGTGCACTGGGCCCCGTCGGTGATCCACCCGCACCTGGCCGCGGGCGAGACGATCGGCGTGCAGCCGCTGCCCCCGCTGGCGGGCAACGTGGTGGACCGCAACAACAAGCCGCTGAACAGCCCCTCGGTCACCCCGCTGATCCCCACGCTGCAGGCCAAGGTCGCCAAGCTCCTCGCGGACCAGAACAAGGACCAGAACGACAACGGCACCGGCGTGGTGATCACCAACCCGGCCGACCAGAACAGCGTGCCCGACCGGCTGTTCACCATCGTCGACCCCAAGCCCCCGAAGCCGTTCAAGCTGACCCTCGACGCCACCCTGCAGGCCGCCGCCGAGAAGGCGATGACCGACCTGGGCGGCAAGAAGGGCTCGATCGTCGCCATCGAGCCGAGCACCGGCCAGGTGCTGGCCTTCGCCAACGCTCCGGTCACCGGCCTGAACCGGGCCTTCCAGGGCCAGCTCGCGCCGGGTTCCACGCTGAAGATCCTCACCTCGACCGCGCTGATCGAGGCCGGGGTCAACCCGGACACCCCGGTGGCCTGCCCGACCCTGAGCAGCAACCCGAAGAAGATCCCGAACTCGTTCCCCGACGCGTACCCGAACAACACCCTTCAGCAGGACTTCATGATCTCCTGCAACACGGCCTTCATCGACCAGGGCCTGACCAGCCTCAAGCCGGGCGCGCTGACCACCACGGCCAAGGACGTGTACGGCATCGGCCTGAACTGGCAGACCGGTCTGCCCAGCTTCGACGCGGTGGTGCCGGACGCCGGCACCAACAAGGACGAGCAGGCCATGCAGTCGATCGGCCAGGGCAAGGTCCAGATGAACCCGCTGGCCATCGCCTCGATCACGGCGACCGTGCAGAGCGGCACCTTCAAGCAGCCGATCCTGGTCGCCGAGCTGCCGCAGCAGAAGGCCGCCCGTGACATGGCCCCCGACGTCGACAGCAAGCTGAAGGCCATGATGGCCGCCACCGCGACCGGCGGCACCGCCAAGGACGTGATGGCCGGGATCTCCGACAACGCGGGCGCCAAGACCGGCTCGGCCGAGGCGACCGGCATCGCCACCACCAACAGCTGGTTCACCGCCTACCGGGGCAACCTCGCGGTCGCCGCCGAGGTCGAGGGCGGCGGCCACGGCGTGGACGCCGCAGGTCCCGCCGTCGCCTCGATCATCAAGGCGGCCGGCAACCGCTGACCCGACGAGGACGCCCGCCCTACCGCACCGGCAGGGCGGGCTCCGGGTAGCTCAGCAGGCAGGACGGGGGCGCGGGCGGGCGGGCGGTCCACCGCCGGGCCGCCAGCCGGGGCCAGATCACCAGCACCGCCGGCAGCGCCAGGTAGCCGAACCGCCCGGCCGGCGCGAGCATGAAGGCGATCGCCAGCCCGGTGGCCAGCAGGTCCGCGGCGGCGATCGCGGAGACCGGTGGCCGGGCCAGCAGCCAGACCGTCACCCCCAGGCCGCCGACGGTCAGCAGCACCAGCGAGGCGGTGTGCCCGGTGGGTCCGAACCCGGCCAGCACCTTGCCGGGCAGCGGGCTGCCGGCCGGGGTCTGGATCGCGGTCAGCCCGAGCGGGAAGCGCACCACCTGGTCGCGCAGCTCGTCGGCCCGGAGCAGGACGTACGGCACCATCACGGCGCACGCCGCGCCGAGCGCGGTCAGCCCGGCCCGGGCGGCCGGCCGCCGGCCGTAGAGCCGCCAGAGCAGCAGGACGGCCACCGGCAGCGCCGGCCAGACCGTCCACTTGAGGGTCCCGGCCAGGGCGAGCACCAGCCCGGCGGCGATCGTCCGGTCCCGTTCGGCCAGTGCCATGGCCAGGCAGCACAGCCCGATCAGCGGCAGGTCGACCCCGCCGCCGACCAGCGCCAGCGCGACCAGCGGCGAGGCGGTGAGCACGGTCAGCGGCAGCAGCGGGGCGCGGTCCCGGGTCGGCCGCAGCAACCGCCAGCTCGCCAGCAGACAGGCGACGAACGCCAGCGCGAACCAGATCCGGGCGTCCCCGGCCAGCCGGGTGAGCGGATTGCCGTCCCCGAACAGCGCGCGCGGCACCCCGAACAGCGCCATCGCCGGCAGGTAGGGGTTGTAGTCGGTGACCACCACCGGATCCGGCAGGTAGGGGCTCCCGGTGCGGAAGAGCAGGTGCGCGGAGCGCTCGACCACCATCACCTCGGACTGGTGGCGGCCCTGCAGCACGAGGACCACCAGCGGCACCAGCACCGCGCCGAGCAGGGCGGCCGCCGCTCCGGCGCGGGCCGCGAGACGGCGCGGGAGGGTCAGGCAGAGCACCCCGGCGAGCAGGTAGGCGGGGGCCGCGAGCATCCCCCAGAGGCGCTGGTTGGGCAGGTCGGAGACGAGCGGGAAGCCCGCCGCCCAGCCGGCGGCGACCAGGCAGCCGAGCAGCTGGACGCCGCGGTGTCCGGCGGGTCCGGCCGGATTCAGCCGATCGGGCGGGGACGGCAGGCCCTCCTCGCCACGCTGGCGGGGGAACGGCCGGGGGCCCGGGCCGCCGCGCGGGCGGCCGCGTCCGACCGGGGGAACCACCGGAGCGGGCGTCGTCGAACTCGCGCTCCGGCCGGTGAAGCGGCCGCGCGGGCGGGAGAAGCCGGGCGTGCGGGTGCTCACCATGGTGGAAGGTTAGGGCCGGGGGTGGGGCCCTGTCGCCATGTGGACCACGGGAGTGTCCACCGCCACGGACCCGGTGGCCGGCGGCGGCACCGGCGGGCGAACGGCCGGGAACGGCCGCGGGAACGCCCGTCGGAACACGGACGGGGCCGCCCGGGAGAGGTGTCCCCCGAACGGCCCCGTCCACGAAGCACCGGTGCTCAGCCGACCTTGGAGCCGGCGTCGGCCTGTGACTCGGCCCGCTCCAGCCTGGAGTGCTTGATGCTGTAGCCGAAGTACACCGCCACCGCGATCACCAGGGCCACCGCACCCGCCGCGAAGGTGTCCGCGTGCAGACCGGTGATCAGGTAGACGCAGAAGCCGACGCTGATCAGCGGGACGACCGGGTAGCCCGGCACCTTGAAGCCGCGCGGCAGGTCGGGCTGGGTGCGGCGCAGCACGATCACGCCGATCGAGACCACCGAGAAGGCGATCAGGGTGCCGAGGCTGGTGATGTCGGCCAGCCTCTCCAGCGGGACGAACGCGGCGAGCACGCCGACGCCCACGCCGACCACGATGGTGTTCCACACCGGGGTGCCGGTGCGCGGGGAGAGCTCGGCGAAGCGCTTGGGCAGCATGCCGTCGCGGCCCATCGAGTACAGGATGCGGGTCTGGCCGTAGATGACCACCAGGGTGATCGAGAAGATCGAGACGATCGCGCCGATCGCGAAGATCATGGCGGGCCAGCTCTGGCCGGTGATGTCCTGGAGGATCTGGGCGAGGCCGGCCTCCTGGCCGTCGAACTTCTCCCAGGGCTGGGCGCCGATGCCGGCCAAGGCCACCAGGATGTACAGCACGGTGACCACGACCAGCGAGATGATGATCGCCAGCGGCAGGGTGCGCCGGGGGTTCTTGACCTCCTCACCGGCGGTGGACACGGCGTCCAGGCCGATGAAGGAGAAGAAGATGCTGGAGGCCGCGACCTGGACGCCGCCGATGCCCAGCGGCATGAACGGGGTCAGGTTGCCGGAGTGGAAGCCGGTCAGCGCGACGCCGATGAAGAGCAGCAGGATGAGGATCTTGACGGCCACCATGGCCGTGTTGACCTTGACCGACTCGCTGACGCCGCGGATCAGCAGGAAGCAGACCATCGCGACCAGCAGCAGCGCCGGCAGGTTGAACCAGTGGCCGTCGCCGGGCGCGCCGGCGAACCTCTCGGGGATCTGGAAGCCGAAGGCCAGGTCGAAGAACTTGTTGAGGTACTCGGCCCAGCTGACCGCGATCGCGGAGGCCGAGACGCCGTACTCCATGAGCAGGCAGATGCCGACGGCGAAGGCCACGCCCTCGCCGAGGGTGGCGTAGGCGTAGGAGTAGGAGGACCCGCTGACCGGGATGGCGGAGGCCATCTCGGCGTAGCAGAGCGCGGTGAGGCCGGCGGTGACGGCGGCGATCACGAAGGACAGGATGACGGCCGGGCCGGCCGACGGCACCGCGCTGTTCAGCACGAAGAAGATGCCGGTGCCGATGGTGGCGCCGATGCCGATCGCGGACAGCTGCCAGAGCCCGATCGAGCGACGCAGGTGGATGCCGGAACGTCCGCCCTCCTCGGGCGCCCCGGCGGGCGGGCCGTCGCGGCCTTCGCTCTCGGCGATCAGGGTGGAGACGGGCTTGCGCCGGGTGAGGCGCGCGCCGAGCGTGTTGCTGGCCAAAACGAGGGTCCTTCTGGGCGAGGGAGGGTGTCCTAGCGGCCGGTCACTCGACGCGCCGAAGGGTGTCATCGCGGACCAACCGAACAAAGATGGGACAGTACCGCGCGAATGCACCAGTGTCGCAAACGAACAGTCCCGGCGCGCGCATTGTACGAACCGTCGCATCGGCCTGTACAAACCGGACACTTCGCAAACGGCGGATCTTCCGTCGAGCCGCTAAAGCGGCAGGTCAGCGCGGTCGGTAAGGAGCTCACCCGGCGAGCACCGCCTGCATCACCGCCCGGGCGACCGGCGCCGCCAGCCCGCCGCCCGTCACCTCGGTGGCGTCACTGTCCGCCACGACCACGGCGACCGCCACCGGCGGCACCGCGTCCGATCCGGCCGGCGCCGCCCAGGAGATGAACCAGGCGTACGGCGTCCCGCTGTTGTCCACCCCGTGCTCGGCGGTACCGGTCTTGCCGCCGACCACCGCGCCGGGGATCCGGGCGGCCCGCCCGGTGCCGTTCTCCACCGCGTCGGTCATCAGCCGCCGCACCTGCCCGGCGGTGGCCGGGCCGACCGCCTGCCGGTAGGCGGTCGGCCGCGTCCGCTGCACCACGGTGCCGTCGCTCGCGGTCAGGCTGTCCACAAGCTGTGGACGCATCACGGTGCCGTTGTTGGCGATCCCCGCCGCGACCATCGCCATCACCAGCGGGGTGGCGGCGGTGTCGAACTGGCCGATCGAGGAGAGCGCCAGCTGCGACTCGTCCGTCCGGGTGTCGAAGACGGACCTCGCCGCCCGCACCGGGGTGTCCAGCCGGGGATCGTTGAACCCGAAGGCCTCGGCCGTGGCCACCATCCGCCCCGGGCCCACCGCGACCCCGAGCCGCCCGAGCACGCTGTTGCAGCTGAGCACCATCGCGGTGTCCAGCGGGAGACCCGGCCGGTCGCAGGCCGCGGAGTCGTTGACCAGCACCCGGTCGGTGCCCGGCAGGACGTAAGGGGCGGGAGTGTCGGTCGGCGCGTCGACGTCGGTGACCACGCCGCTCTCCAGCGCCGCCGCCGCGGTGACCACCTTGAAGGCCGAGCCGGGCGGGTAGGTCTGCCGCAGCGCCCGGTTGAGCATCGGCTGCTCGGGGTCGGCCTGGAGCCGGCCCCAGGCCTCCCGGTCGTCGGCGGAGGTCCCGGCGAAGCTCCCCGGGTCGTAGGAGGGGGTGGAGGCCAGCGCCAGGATCCGCCCGGTGGACGGCTCGATCGCGACCACCGCGCCCTTCTGCCGGCCGAGTCCGCGCACCGCCGCCTCCTGGGCGGCCCGGTCGATGGTGGTGCGGACGTCCCCGCCGGGGTTCTGCCGCCGGGCCACCGCGTCCCACAGCGCCCAGCTCGCCAGCCGGCTGTCCGTGCCGGAGAGCAGCGCGTCCTCGGTCCCCTCCAGCTGGGCGTTGCCGTAGGTCTGCGAGGACCAGCCGGTGACGGCCGCGTACAGCGGGCCGTCGGTGTAGGTGCGCTTGAAGTCGTACCGCCCCCCGGTGGGCTCCGAGCCGGTGACGCTGTCGGCGCCGACCAGGATGCCGCCGCGCGGCTGGGCGTAGCGCTCGACGACCGGCCGCTGGTTGGCGCTGTTGCGGTCCAGCTCGTCGGCCCGGAACACCTGCACCCGGGTGGCCTGGACGCAGAGCGCCACGATCAGCAGCAGGCAGAAGGTCCCGGCCCGGCGCCCGGTGACGGAGATCCCCGGCAGACCCTGCGGTCCGTTGCCCGGCCGGCCGCCGACGGCCCGGCCCGGGGCGGGACCGGGCCCCCTCACCACCCCTCCCCGGGGGCGGGCCGGCGGGCGACGTCGCTCATCCGGACCAGCAGCGCGACGATGATCCAGTTGGTGACCACCGAGGAACCGCCCTGGGCGACGAACGGCAGGGTCGTCCCGGTCAGCGGGATGAGGTCCAGCACCCCGCCCGCCACCACGAAGACCTGGAGGCCCACCAGCGCCGCCAGCCCGATCGCCAGCAGCCGCCCGAACGGGTCGCGCAGCGCGATCCCGGTCCGGAACCCGCGCGAGACCAGCAGCGCGTACAGCAGGAACACCGCGAACAGCCCGGTCAGCCCCAGCTCCTCCCCGATCGTGGCCAGGACGAAGTCGGACTTCGCGGCGAACCCGATCAGCGCCGAGTGCCCGTTCCCCAGCCCCGTCCCCAGCTCACCGCCCCAGGCGAAGGCGAACAGCGACTGGGCGATCTGGTTGGCCCCGCGTCCGGCCGCGATCGAGCCGAGCGGGTCCAGCCAGTCGTTCACCCGGCTGTGCACGTGCGGCGAGAGCCACCCCACCCCGACCGCCGCCACCGCCGAGAGGAACAGCCCGATGGCGATCCAGCCGGTCCGGGCGGTGGCCACGTAGAGCATCACCACGAAGAGGCCGAAGAAGAGCAGCGAGGTACCGAGGTCGGTCTCCAGCACCAGCACCCCGACGAACGCCGCCCAGATCGCCAGGACCGGCGCGAGCACCCGCCCGGGCGGCACCCGGAACCGCCACACCCGCCGCCCGGTGAGCGCCAGCGCGTCCCGGTGCACCGCCAGGTAGGCGGCGAAGAAGACCGCGAGCAGGACCTTGGCGAACTCCCCCGGCTGGAAGGAGAACGGTCCCGCGGTGATCCAGATCCGCGACCCGTACACCGGCGGGAAGAAGACCGGCAGCACCAGCAGGACCAGGGCCACCAGCGCCCCGGTGTGGGCGTACCGCTGGAGCCGTCTGTGGTCCCGCAGCAGGAGCAGCACCAGGACGAACAGCCCCACCCCGAGGGCGGACCAGAGCACCTGGGTGGGGGCCGCGCTGCCCGGGGTGGCCCGGTCGAGCCGGTGGATGACGACCAGTCCGACACCGTTCAGCAGCACCCCGATCGGCAGCGGAAGCGGATCCGCGTACGGCGCCCGCAGGCGGACCGCCGCGTGCGCCAGCAGCGCGAGCGCCCCGAGCGCGGCCCCGTACCCGGCGGCGTCGGCGGGGAGCGTGCCGTCCAGGTTGAGGCCCACCTCGGCGTAGCCGAGCACGGCGATCAGCACGGCGGCCAGCACCAGCACGAGCTCGGTGGTGCGCCGGGTCGGCACGGTCCGGCGCGGCCGGTCGGCGGTTCTCGTCACGGCGGAGGGTGTCGCCACGGACCGTCCTGGGAGTCGGGGCTGCGGGCGCCGCCGGGTGACGACCGGGACGGACGGGCGGCACTCCCGTCCCCTTCGTCACCCTAACGAGCACTGTCCACGGGTATCGTCCCATTCACCCGGTGTGTCCCGCCCCACCCGACCACCGGGCCCGCCCGCCCCGCCGGGCCGCCCGCGCCGGGCGCACCCCGGAGCGCCACCGCGGCGATCCCCCACCGGCGTCCGGGAGTTCGCGCCGGAGTCCGTCCGTCCGCGCACCGTCACCCGTTGGCCACGGCGAACTGATGATCCCTAGGATCGGCGGGTGAATACCGGACGACGACCGAAGGCCAGGCTCGGCAGCCTGCTGGCCGCCCTGGCGATAACGGGCGGTGCGCTGCTCAGCGGCCTGCCCGCCCATGCCGACGAACCATCAGCCGGCGCAGCCGGCAAGGAGGCCCCCCGGGTCGACCTCGTGCTGGACGTCAGCGGCTCCATGCGGGCCGCCGACATCCAGGGCAAGACCCGCATCGCGGTGGCCCAGCAGTCCCTGAACGACGTCATCGACGCCCTGCCGACGGAGACCGAGTTCGGCATCCGCACGCTGGGCGCCAACTACCCCGGCGACGACAAGGCCCAGGGCTGCCTGGACACCAAGCAGCTCTTCCCGGTCGGGAGGACCAACAAGACCGAGGCCAAGACCGCCGTCGCGACCCTGCGCCCGACCGGTTGGACCCCGATCGGTCTGGCCCTGCGCGGCGCCGCCCAGGACCTCGGCAAGGGCGAGACCACCCGCCGGGTGGTGCTGATCACCGACGGCGAGGACTCCTGCGCCCCGCCGGACCCCTGCGACGTCGCCCGCGAACTCGCCTCCCAGGGCATCCATCTGGTGGTCGACACCCTGGGCCTGGCCCACGACGACAAGACCCGCCAGCAGCTGCTCTGCATCGCGAACGCCACCGGCGGCACCTACACCGACGTGCGCACCCAGGAGCAGCTCACCGAGAAGGTGAAGCAGCTGGTCGACCGCTCCAACGACACCTACACGGTCACTCCGGTCAAGACCGCCGGCACCGACAGGTGCGAGTCCGCCCCGGTCCTCGCCCCCGGCGTCTACAGCGACCGGGAGAAGTTCTCCGAGCACCGCGTCTACCGCGTCCCGGTCAAGGCCGGCCAGGAGCTGCGCGCCTCCGTCAGCGTCGCCCTGGACCGCCCGGTGGCCCGCGACTACGGCGTCCTGCTCCAGGCCACCAGCACCACCGGTCAGGAGCTGGTCCGCGGCACCGACGCCGGCAGCGGCCGCACCGACGTCGTCTCCACCGGCCTGCGCTGGTCGGCCGACGCCTCCAAGGGCTACGCCACCGCGACCGCGTCCGCCTCGCCGAGCGGCAAGCCGGAGACCCAGGTCTGCCTGGTCGTCTCCAACTCGCTGGCCCCCCAGGCCGGCGCCGCGGCCGACCCCGGTCTGCCGCTGGAGCTGACGGTCGACCTGACCGCCGCCTCCCCCGCGCCGGACGGCCCGGCGATGGGCCTGGGCCGCGGCTGGATCCTGCTGCTCGTGCTCACCCTGGCGGGCCTGCTGACCGGCCTGCTGTTCGGCTGGATCGCGCGCTGGCGGATCGCTGTCTGGCAGGAGAACTGACCATGCGTACGACCTTCCTCCGCACCGCCGCGGCCGCCCTGGCCGCGCTCCCGGCGCTCCTCCTCGCGGCCCCCGCCGCCTCGGCCGCCTCGCCCTCGCCGAGCGCGAGCGGCACCCCGGCCCCGGCCAACAAGGCCGGCACCTCCTTCCTGACCGCCGTCAACCTGGCGCCCGGCCAGGACGCCCAGGTGAACGTCTCCACCGGCGACTACCTGTACTGGGCGTTCGGCGCCGCCGAGGGCCGGACCGCCAAGGTGGACCTCACGGTCGCCCTGGCCCCGTCCGCCGACCGGCACGACCCGCAGACCTGGAGCGTCGAGGTGTTCGACGGGCTGCGCCGCCGCCAGTCCTGCACCGACGGCACCCAGAACGCGACCGCCGCGAAGGAGACCGGCTCGCTGTCGCTCAGCTGCACGCTGCGCGAGGTCCGCTCCTGGGCCGAGCCGTGGTCCGGCGACCCGCTGCCGGGCACCTACTACGTCCGGCTCTCGGTCGCCGACGTCCCGCAGCCCGACCTGGGCCTGCCCGCCTCCGTGCAGCTGCGGGTGACCGCCAAGGGCGACGAGGACGACGCCCAGCCGGAGGGCGGCGAGCTCAAGGCCCCGCTGGTCCCGCCGGCCGGCGGCGGCGCCGCGACCGCCACCGCGGCGGCCCCGGACGAGCCCGAGGAGCACTGGTACACCGGCTGGTTCTCCGGCTGGAACAGCCGCTGGTTCTGGACCCTGGTCGGCGGCGTGCTGGCCGCCCTGGCGGGTGTCGCGGGGTACACCCTCACCCGCCACCCCCGCGGCCGGCGGCCGGCCCGCTACGGCTCGGTGCCGCCGCAGTCCGGCGCCCCGCAGCCGGGCCCCTACGCGGGCTCCGGCCAGTCCTGACCCGTCCGCCCCGAGGGCCGGCCCGGAGCACCTCCGGCCGGCCCTCGGCCGTTCCCTCCCGCCGTCCGGTGCGTGCTCCGGGAGGGAGGCCTAGGCTCGTGGTGTGCCCGCGCGACCGGACGGCAGGATCGTGGTCGGGGTGGACGGCTCTCCACTCTCCCGCGAAGCCCTCCGCTGGGCCGCCCGCCTCTCCGCCGTCACCGGGGGCCCGCTGGAGGCGGTGACCGTCTGGGAGTTCCCCGCCCTGCTCGGCCGCGACGGCCTCGTCCCGCCCCCGCTCGACGGCTTCGAACCCGAGGGCCGGGCCGCCGCCGTCCTGGACGAGTGCCTGGCCGCCGCACTCTCCCCCGGCACCGCCGTCCGCCGCCGGCTCCCGGCCGGCCGGCCCGGCCCCGCCCTGGTGGCCGTCGCGGCGGGAGCCACCGCCCTGGTCGTCGGCTCCCGCGGCCGCTCCGCACCGCCCGGCGCCCCGCTCGGCACGGTGGCCCTCCACTGCGTCGACCACGCCCCCTGCACGGTGATCGTGGTCCGCGAGTGATCCGCGCGTGACGCGCACCACACCCCGCCGAAGCGCGACCCGCACACCCCGGCTGACCCCCCGTCGGCCGACGCACCCCCACAACGCGAAAGTCCCGCCCGATCAACCGATCGGGCGGGACTTTCATTGGGTGGAGCTGAGGGGATTCGAACCCCTGACCCCCTCGATGCGAACGAGGTGCGCTACCGGACTGCGCCACAGCCCCAACGAGAAGAAACTCTAGCACCTTTCGGAGGGGGTCCGTGACCACCCCCCTGGTGAGGGCCCCGGGCCGGAGCCGGAACGCGAAGAGGCCCCCGGGAGGGGGCCTCGGAGCGGGTGGGCGCGGCTACTCGTTGGCGGCGCGCGGCCGGGGTTCCGGAGCGGCCGGCTCGGCGTACTGGTCGAACAGCGGGGTGTTCCGGGACTCGACCGGACGGCCGGCGGTCCAGGTGCCCGGCGCCGACAGGTCGAGGCCGCGGTTGACCCGGGGGGCCACCGGCGCGGTCACGTACGTCGGCAGCGGGACGGGCACCGGCTCCCAGGAGTCCGGGCCGGCCGCACCGCGCTCCCGCATGCCGTCGACCCACTCCTCGTGCTCGGTCGCCTCCGCCACGGCCGAGGCCGAGGCGCCTCCCCCGGTGGACGCCGCCCAGGCCGCGTCGGCCTCGGTGGCGAGCCGCAGGTGCGAACGCCCGCGGCCGGTGACCGGGCCGCCGGTCTCCGGCCCGGTGGCCGGCGCCGCCGGGGCGGGCACGGGGGCGGCGGCCGCACGGTCGGCCTCGGCCCGCTGCTGCTCGCGCTTGCGCAGCCGCTCGGCCGCCTGGGCCGCGCGGGTCCGGTCCAGCTTCACCGCGTACCGCTGGCGCTCCAGGCGCCGCAGGTGCCCGATGTAGAGGGTCAGCAGGGCGGCCGGGACGGCGGGGACCCAGAGGAAGGCCAGCCCGGCCACCGCCGCGACCACCGCGCCGAGCGCGAAGGCCAGGAACAGGACGGTGACCATCCGGCGCCGGCGCGCCAGCAGCCGGGCCCGGCGCTCGGCGCCGCCCCGGGGGTCCGGCCGCGACTCGGCCCGGTCACGGTCGACCGGCCGGGGGGCCGCGGGGGCGCCCGCGCGCTCCTCGGGGGCGTCCGTGGGGTCGCCGGGGACGGCCGCGTCCCGCTCGGGGGGGCCGTCGTTGCTCTGCTCGTCGTCACGCGGTTCGTCGCCCAGGGCCCGGGACGCCCGCCGCTCCAGCGCCGAACGCCCGGCCAGCAGGCGGATGGCGGTGCTGAAGCGTTCCGTCGGGCGCGCCTCGTTGAGCTCGTCCTGCCTGCGGAGCCACATCGGCACCAGATAGGCGGCCCAGGCCCCTACGATGACGGCGTAGATAAGGCCGCTACTGCTCACGATTCACACCGTACGGGCGTGGAGGAAGGGCCGGTAGCAATTTGGCACGGCGTGTCGTGTGATCAAGCTGATTCTCCGACTATTTTGCTGGTATTTGTGCCCGTCCGTCGTCGCGCCGATGCCAGATCGATATTTTATTCGAACATGCATTCAATTCCTCGGACGACGGCCCGAGCTGAGGGAACGCCAGCGGTCCAGCATCCCTTCCGGAACCTCCTCGGCGGTGAGCGCGAACACCAGGTGGTCCCGCCAGTCGCCGTCGATGTGCAGATAGCGCGGGCGCATTCCCTCCGAGCGGAAGCCGAGCTTTTCCACCACGCGCCGGCTCGGGCTGTTCTCCGGCCGGATGCACACCTCGATCCGGTGCAGGCCGAGGGTGCGGAAACAGTGGTCCACCGAGAGCGCCACGGCGGTCGGCATGATGCCCCGCCCGGCCACCGCCTCGTCGATCCAGTACCCGACGTTGGCCGAGCACATCGACCCCCAGGTGATCCCGCCGACGGTCAACTGCCCCACCAGCCGACCCCGGTACAGCACCACGAAGGGCAGCATCCGGCCGGCCGAGGCCTCGCCGCGCAGATAGCGGACCATCTGCCGGTAGGTCGGGCGCGGGCCCGCCGCCAGACCGGCCGGGCCGGGCGGCACGGTGGCCTCCCAGCGCCGCAGCCAGTCCCGGTTGCGGCGGCTGACCTCCTGCCACTCGCGCTGGTCGCGGGCCCTGATCGGGCGCAGGACGACGTCCCCCTCGTGGAGTTCTACCGGCCAGCCGGCGTTCAGGGCGCGCTCCCGGAAGCTGGTGCGTCGGGCCGGGGGTGGTCCCCGCCGCCGAGCTGGTCGACGGCGTGGGCGAGCAGCGGGGCCAGGACGGCCAGGCCGTCCCGGACGCCACCGGTCGAGCCCGGCAGGTTGACGACCAGGGTACGTCCGGCGACGCCGGCCAGCCCCCGGGAGAGCGCGGCGGTGGGGACCTTGTCCCGGCCGTACGCCCGGATCGCCTCGGGAATGCCCGGGATCTCGCGGTCGAGGACCCGGGCGGTCATCTCGGGGGTGCGGTCGGTCGGCGAGATGCCGGTGCCGCCGGTGGTCAGCACCACGTCGTAGCCGGCCGCCACGGCCTCCCGCAGCACCGCCTCGACCGGCTCGCCGTCCGGGACCACCCGGGGCCCGTCGGCGGTGAAGCCCATCGCCCGCAGGCCCTCGACCAGCTGCGGGCCACCCTTGTCGGCGTAGACGCCGGCGGAGGCGCGGTTGGAGACGGTGACGGCGAGGGCCCTCATGCGTCCCCCTCCGGGGCGGTCCAGTCGCCGCTCTTGCCGCCGGTCTTGGTGAGCACCCGGACGGACTCGATGGCGGCGCCCTTGTCGACGGCCTTGACCATGTCGATCACGGTGAGCCCGGCCACCGCGACGGCGGTCAGCGCCTCCATCTCGACGCCGGTCCGGTCGGCGGTCCGGACGGTGGCGGTGATCTCCACCGCGTCGTCGGCCACGGTCAGCTCGACCTTGACGCCGGAGACGGCGATCGGGTGGCAGAGCGGGATCAGCTCGGGGGTCTTCTTGGCGCCCATGATCCCGGCGATCCGGGCCACGGCCAGCGCGTCGCCCTTGGGCACCCCCGCGCCGCGCAGCAGCTCGACCACCCGCGGGGCCACCCGGACCCGGCCGGCCGCGACGGCGGTCCGGGCGGTCACGGCCTTCTCGGAGACGTCGACCATCCGGGCCGCGCCCTGCTCGTCGACATGGGTGAGGCGGTCGCCGGGGGGTGAGGCGGTCACGGGTGGCTCCAGGGGGCGCGCAGGTCGAATACCGCGCTACCGTACCCCCCGGTCCGGCCGGGGCGTGGGACGGGCCGCCCCGGTGAGACGGCCCGCCGCGGCGGGGAGTTCGGCGCCCGGGGGGCCGGCGGGCCGGTGCTCAGCCGCCGAGCAGCACCACGTCGACCTCGCTGCCCGCGGGCAGCTCCGTGACGTCCTCCGGCACGGTGATCAGACAGTCGGCCCGGGCCAGCGCGCCGACCAGGTGCGACTCGGCCCCGCCGACCGGCTCGACCAGGCCGTCCGCCGCCGCGTACCGGCCGCGCAGGAACTGCCGGCGACCGGCGGGCGAGCGCAGCGCCACCGGGCAGAGCGCCCGGACCACCGGGCGGTGGACGTCCTCGGCGCCGAGCATCGCGCGGATCACCGGGCGGACGAACAGTTCGAAGGAGATGTACGCGCTGACCGGGTTGCCGGGCAGCGCCATCAGCGGCACGCCGGCCCCGGGGCCGATCCGGCCGAAGCCCTGCGGCTTGCCGGGCTGCATCCGCAGCCGGCGGAAGTCCACCCCGCCGTACTCGGCGAAGACCTCCTTGACCACGTCGTACGCGCCGACGCTGACGCCTCCGCTGGTGACGATCAGGTCGGCCCGGCCGAGCTGGTCCTCCAGCACGGCGCGCAGCCGGGCGGCGTCGTCGGGGACGCCGCCGACCCGGTAGGCGATCGCGCCGGCGTCGAGGGCGGCGGCGGTGAGGGTGAAGCTGTTGGAGTCGGTGATCTGTCCGGGTCCGACCGGATCACCGGGCTGGACCAGTTCGCTGCCGGTGGAGAGCACCACGACCCGCGGGCGCGGTCGGACGGTGACGGTGGCCCGGCCGACCGCGGCGAGCAGGCCGAGCTGGGCGGGGCCGAGCCGGGTGCCTTCGGTGAGCACCCGGCTGCCGGCGGCGACGTCGCTGCCGCGGCGGCGGATGTGGGCGCCCTCGGCGACCGGGCGCAGCACCCGGACCTCCTCGCCCTCGACCGGGGCGGTCATCGCGTCGGCGGCGCGGCCGGTGCCGGTGCCGCCGTCGGTCCACTCGACCGGGGCGACGGCGCGGGCGCCGGGCGGCAGCGGCGCGCCGGTCATGATCCGGGCGGCCTGGCCGGGACCGACGGTGGGGAGCTCGTCGGCGCCGGCGGCGATGTCGCCGACCACCGTGAGCACCGAGGGGTACGCGTCACTGGCCCCGACGGTGTCGGGGGTGCGCAGGGCGTAGCCGTCCATCGAACTGTTGTCGAACGGCGGCAGGTCGCCCTCGGCGAGGACGTCCTCGGCCAGTCGGCAGCCCTGCGCGTCGAGCAGTTGGAGCTCGATCGCGGGCAGCGGGCCGACCGTGGCCAGGACGTCCGCGAGGTGCTCGTCGACGGTCCACAGACCGTCCGGACGGGCACCGGGGCGGGCGGCCGGGACCGGGTCCGCGGAGTCGTCGCAGCAGGCTGCGGGGGTGGTACCGCTCTCCGTGGACCCGGTCATCGGCGCGCTCGCTCTCTGTCGGTGTGTCAGTCCTGCAGCTCGGAGGCGACGAACTCGCGCAGCCAGGCGCGGAAGTCCGGGCCGAGGTCCTCGCGCTCCGAGGCGAGACGGACGATAGCGCGCAGGTAGTCCGAGCGGTCGCCGGTGTCGTAGCGGCGGCCCTTGAAGAGCACGCCGTGGACCTGGCCGCCGGTGTCGGCCGGGCGGGTGGTCAGCTCACGGAGGGCGTCGGTGAGCTGGATCTCGCCGCCGCGGCCGGGCGGGGTCTCCCGCAGCACGTCGAAGACGGACGGGTCGAGCACGTACCGGCCGATGACGGCGTAGTTCGACGGGGCCTCGGCGGTCTCCGGCTTCTCGACCAGGTCGGTCACCTGGAAGACGTCCTCGCCGGCGTCGCTCGGCTTGACGGCGGCGCAGCCGTACAGGTGGATCTGCGAGGGGTCGACCTCCATCAGCGCGACGACCGAGCCGCCGAGCTCCTGCTGGACCTCGATCATGCGGGACAGCAGCGGGTCGCGCGGGTCGATCAGGTCGTCGCCCAGGAGGACGGCGAAGGGCTGGCCGGCGACGTGCTGCTCGGCGACCGAGACGGCGTGGCCGAGGCCCTTGGGGTCGCCCTGGCGGACGTAGTGCATGTTGGCGAGCTCGACGGACTCGCGGACCCGGCGCAGACGGTCCTGGTCACCCTTGCGGGCGAGCAGCTCCTCCAGCTCGTAGGCGCGGTCGAAGTGGTCCTCCAGGGCGCGCTTGTTGCGGCCGGTGACCATCAGTATGTCGGACAGCCCGGCGGAGGCGGCCTCCTCGACGACGTACTGGATCGCCGGCTTGTCGACGACGGGCAGCATCTCCTTCGGAGTGGCCTTGGTGGCCGGCAGGAATCGGGTACCCAGACCGGCCGCGGGGACCACTGCCTTGGTGACCGGGATACGGGAGTTGGTCGTCGTCATGCGTTTACCTTACTAAGGCACGTATTTCGCCTGACCGGGCGCAGATGACCGATGCTTGGGCAGCACGTCGCCGGACCCGGCCGCGATGGCAGGCAAGGGGGACGTGCCGGGTGGGGTGAGGTGGTCCCCTCCGGCACAGGGCGACAGATTACCCGGCTTTTCCGAACGGTCACGTTCGGCAGCGAAGACATCGGACGACGACGGGGAGAGGGTTGCCGGACCGGCCTCCGGAACGTTTCCCGAAAGGGCGGCCGGGGCGGCCGGGCGCCAGCAGTCGCCGCCGGCCGCGCGGGCGGCGGCGAGCGCCCGGTCGGCGGCCCGCAGCAGGACGGCGGCGTGGGTGCCGTCCTCGGGCAGCACGGCCAGGCCGATCGCGGCGGTGAGCCCGTTGCCGTGCGGGCGGCGGTCGGAGCGCTCACCGGAGGACCAGTCCAGCAGCAGGTGGCGGCGGACCGACCAGACCAGCCGGTCGGCGACCTGCGCCGCGCCGTCGGCCCCGGTGTCCGGCAGGACGGCCAGGAACTCCTCGCCGCTGTAGCGGCCCAGGGTGTCGGAGCGGCGGATCTCCATGCCGAGCCGCTGGGCGAGGTCGCGCAGCACCGTCCCGGCCCGGGCCCGGCCGTGCTCGGCGACCACCGCGTCGAACCCGCTGATCTCCAGCAGCAGGACGGCCAGCGGCCGCGGTCCGTCCTGCGGGTCGTGCTGCTCGGCCCGGCGGGCCCGGTCGATCTCCCGGTCCAGGGTGAGCTGGAGGTGCCGGAAGTTCCAGACGCCGGTGACCGGGTCGCAGGAGGCGGTGCGCTCCAGTTCGGCGCAGCGGCCCTCCAGTCCGGCGAGGCGCTCGCGCAGCCCGGCCTCGCGCGCCGCCGCACGGGCCGTGCCGCGCCGCAGCCGCGCGCCGAGGACGACGGTGCCGGCCAGCGCGGGGGCGCTCAGCACGGCCAGGGCCTGGACCAGCAGCGGGGTGGACATCGGGGGGTGCCTTCCGCGTGTCAGGCTCTGGGCGTCCCCCTCGCGCAGGCGTCAGGGGTCCAGAGCGGTCGTGGTCGGAGCGGTGGAGGAACGGTGGACCATCCCATGCACAACGAGAAGGGCGCACTGAGGACACGGCTGCTGTCCGCGCGGCGGGCCCTTCCGGCCGGGGCCCGGGAGCGGGCCGCCGAGGCGCTGGCCGGGCACGCCGGCGAGCTGGCGGCCGCGGCGCCGCCCGGTCCGGCCGGGGCGGCGGCCACGGTGGCCGCCTACGTCTCGGTGGGCGCCGAGCCGGGCACCCGCCCGCTGCTGGACGCGCTGCGGGCCCGCGGGCTGCGGGTGCTGCTGCCGGTGCTGCTCGCCGACAACGACCTGGACTGGGCGGAGTACGCGGGGCCGGGGGCGCTGGCCCCGGCCGGGCGCGGACTGCTGGAGCCGGTGGGCGAGCGGCTCGGTCCCGAGGCGGTGACCGGGGCCGGGCTGGTGCTGCTGCCGGGGCTGGCGGTGGACCGGCGGGGACTGCGGCTGGGCCGGGGCGGCGGCTCCTACGACCGGGTGCTGGCCCGGCTGGAGCGGGCCGGGACGCGGCCGGTGCTGGCGGTGCTGCTGTACGAGCACGAGCTGCTGGACGCGGTGCCGGCGGAGCCGCACGACCGTCCGGTGGACCTCGCGCTGACCCCCTCCGGCACCCACCGGCTGGGGTGAGGACGGCGGAAGGCCCCGTGCCCCGGACGGATCCGGGGGCACGGGGCCTTCGACGGCGGGCGGGCGTCAGCCCGTCAGCGTCAGCTTGTGCTTGGTCGCCTTCTCGACCGCGTCCGGCGAGAAGGACCAGGTCAGCAGCTTGCCCTTGAGCCAGAGGTCGGTCTGGTCGTTGTAGTTGTCGTGGAAGGCGTGCCCGGAGGCTCCGCCGACGGTGATCCAGCGGGAGGCGTCGAGATCGTTCAGGTCGATCACCATGCGCATCGAGGGGATCCAGTCGACCTGGTACCCCGCGGCCGCGTTCCAGCCCGCCGCGTCGACCGCCGCCGAACCGCCGGAGAGGCGGTAGGGGCCGCGGTTGAGCAGCTGGTGGACGACGCCCGAGGCGATCGAGGAGTCGTCCGAGCCGAGGGTGCGCTCGCGCAGCTCCAGCTTGTGCAGCCGGCCCCAGCTCCAGGTGGTGATGTCCTTGGTGAGCAGCGAGGTGAGCTCCTGGCGGGCGTTGGTCATCGCTTCGCGCAGCAGGTTGTCCAGTCCCTTCTGCTCCTTGTGCTGGGAGTCGATGTACGTCCACCAGGCGCTGTCGGGCTTCTCCAGCTGCTGCCGGACCACCTCGTTCCAGCGGTCGCCGCCGTCCGGCTGGGCCTGGGCCGGGTCACGGGTGCCGCACTCGGTGACGATCTTCGACTTGCTGTCCGGGCGGGTCGGGTCGATCTGCTGGCGGACCAGCAGGCAGTTCTCCTTCGCCCGGAGGTCGGCCGGGAACTTCTGGCCGAAGGCCAGGGTGAGCAGCTGGCGCCAGACGCCGTTGTAGTAGGCGGCGGCGGCCGAGTCGGCGTCCTGGTGGTAGTTCCAGTCCTTCAGCAGGTCCTGCGCCTCGCGCACGTAGGGGTCGTCGACCTCGACCTTGAGCAGCATCGGGACCAGGGTCTTGGCCAGGATGCTGGTGTTGTCGAGCTGCATGTCCTGCATGTCGTCCGGCGAGATCTTGCCGTTGTTCTTCAGCCGGGCCTCCAGCTGGTCGGTGATCTCCTTGGCCCGGGTGCCGTACTCCCAGTCGGTGGTCAGCGCGTACTTGTACGTCGGGTCGACCACGGCCTGGTTGGCGGTGACGATGTAGCCGCTGGCGGGGTTGAGGCTCCACGGCAGCGCGCCGAACGGGACCGGGTCCTTCTTCCACTGGTAGGCGGAGTCCCAGCCCGGCGCCGGGTAGCGGCCGTCGCCCTTGCCGCGCTGCGGGATGTACCCGGGGGCCTGGTAGCCGATGTTCTTGGCGTCGGCGTAGATGAGGTTCTGGGCCGGGACGGCGAAGTCCGCGGCGGCCTTCTGGAAGTCCTCCCAGCCCTTGGCGCGGTCGAGCGCGAAGACGGCGTCCATGGTCCGGCCGGGGATCAGCGCGGTCCACTGGAGCGCGACGCCGTAGCCGCCGGTGCCGCGGTCCGGGGCGGAGGCGCCGTTGGGCGCGTACTTGCCGACGTTCTGCTGCTCGGTGCTCGGGTCGGAGATCAGCGGGGCGCCGGTCTCGGTGGTGCGGACGGTGATGGTGCGGTCCTCGCCCCCGGCGACCTTGATGGTCTCCTTGCGGAGCTCGAACTTCTTCTCCTTGCCGTCGACCAGGTAGGTCTCCGGGCCGGTCACCTTCTCCAGGAAGAGGTCGGTGACGTCGGCGCCGAGGTTGGTGAAGCCCCAGGCGATGTCCTTGTTGTGGCCGATGACCACGCCGGGCATCCCGGCGAAGGTGAAGCCCGAGACGTCGTACTGGCAGGTCGGGGAGACCGTCCGGCAGTGCAGGCCCATCTGGTACCAGACCGAGGGCAGGCCGGGGCCGAGGTGCGGGTCGTTGGCCAGCAGCGGCTTGCCGGTGGTGGTGTGGCTGCCGGCGACCACCCAGGAGTTGGAGCCGATGCCCTGACCGTTGCGGCCGAGCAGCTCGGGCAGCCCGTCGATCCGGTCGGTGACGTCCTTGAGCAGCGCCCCGGTGGCGACGGCGCCCTGCGCGGTGCCGGTGGCGGCGGTGCCGGCCCCGGCCGGGGCGGAGCCGTCGGCCGGCTTGTAGCCGGTGCCGTTGACGGTGCCGGTCTTCACGATGGTGCCGTTGCGGGCGTACGGGTAGTCCGGGTACAGCTCGGCGATCTTCTCCGGGCTGAAGTCCTGGGCGAGCAGCGAGCGGTCGATCTCCTCCTGGAGGTTCCCGGAGAGGTCCCAGGCCATCGCCTTGAGCCAGGCCACCGAGTCGACCGGGGTCCACTGCTCGGGCTTGTAGTCGCCGTTGACGACGCCGAGCACGCTGTACTCCACCGAGGCGGACGCGCCGCCCGGGTGCTCCTCCAGCCAGGCGTTGACCCCCTCCGCGTAGGCCTGGAGGTTCTTCTTGGTGTCGGCGCCCAGGACGGTGTCGAACTCCTTCTGGGCCACCTGGCGCCAGCCCATGGTCCGGATCATGGAGTCGGTCTCGACCTGGCTGTCGCCGAACATCTCGGAGAGCCGGCCCGCGGTGATGTGCCGCCGGACGTCCATCTCCCAGAACCGGTCCTGGGCCTGGACGTAGCCCTGGGCCCGGAAGAGGTCCTCGGAGGTGTCGGCGTAGACCTGGGGGATGCCGTTGGCGTCCCGCTTGACGTCGACCGGCGCGCTCAGGCCCGCCACCTTGACACTGCCGTCGACCTCCGGGAAGGACGCGCGAACGGCGGCCACCCCCCGGTAGCCGCCGTAGCCGGCGCCGGCCACCAGCAGTACGACCAGCACGATCACGATCAGACGGGCGCGCCGGAACTTCTTCGAGCGGGGCATCTGGGTCCTTGCGGTCCTCACTGGGGGGCGGGCGGACATGTCAAGGGCACGGGGCCGTGACAGGGCACCACATTAGGCCGACTCGGCTGGCGGCCGTGCACGGGGGACGCTCACGGTGGGATCGGAGGAGGTCAGAAGCGCCCGGCGGCGGGAGGTGTGACATGCGAACCTAAAGATATGGCAAAATGTTAGACTGAGTAACGATCCGCAAGGGGAGTAATCGGCGCCCCCGGTCGCCACCCCTGTCGGTACCCCGTCCGCCCCCCGCCATGCCCGGAGTGCGCCTGCGTGAATGTCGACCACCTGAACCAGCTGCTGCTCGAGTTCTCCGTGATCCTGCTGGTCGCGGTGGTCGCCGTGCGCCTCTCCACGAAATCCGGCCTGCCCAGCCTGTTGATCTACCTCGGCATCGGGGTGGCGCTCGGCCAGAACGGGCTCGGCATCTCCTTCAACAACGCCGAGCTCACCCAGGTGCTCGGCTACGCCGCCCTGGTGGTGATCCTGGCCGAGGGCGGCCTCAAGACCAACTGGCGCGAGGCCAGACCCGTGATGTCGGCCGCCACCGTCCTGGCCACCGTCGGCGTCGGCGTCAGCGTCTTCGTCACCGCGGCCGGCGCGCACTGGCTGGTCGGCCTGGACTGGCGGACCTCGCTGCTGCTCGGCGCGATCGTCTCCTCCACCGACGCCGCGGCGGTCTTCTCGGTCCTGCGGACGGTACCGCTGCCGCGCCGGCTGACCGGTCTGCTGGAGGCCGAGTCCGGCTTCAACGACGCCCCGGTGGTCATCCTGGTCGTCGCCTTCGCCGCCGTCGGCGAGCCGGAGCCGTGGTACGTCCTGATCGGCACGATCCTCGCCGAACTGGCCATCGGCCTGGCCGTCGGCCTCGCGGTCGGCAAGCTCGGCGCGTACGGCGTCAAGCACGTCGCCCTGCCGTCCTCCGGCCTCTACCCGATCGCCGTGCTGGCCCTCACGGTGCTCGCCTACGCCGGCGGCGCGCTGCTGCACGGCTCCGGGTTCCTCGCCGTCTACGTCAGCGCGGTGATCCTCGGGAACGCCAAGCTGCCGCACGGCCCGGCCGTCCGGGGCTTCGCCGACGGCCTGGCCTGGATCGGGCAGATCGGCATGTTCGTGCTGCTCGGCCTGCTCTGCACGCCGGAGACGATGGGCTCGGCCGTGGTGCCGGCCCTGGTGATCGGCGCGGTGCTGGTCTTCCTCGCCCGGCCGCTGTCGGTGGTGCTGACCCTCACCCCGTTCCGGCTGCCGCTGCGCGAGCAGGCCCTGCTCAGCTGGGCCGGCCTGCGCGGAGCGGTGCCCATCGTGCTCGCCACCATCCCGATGGTGTCCGGCGCGCCGATGGCCCAGGACGTCTTCAACATCGTCTTCATCCTGGTCGTGGTCTTCACCCTGCTCCAGGGGCCGACCCTGCCCTGGGTCGCCAAGGGCCTGCGGATCGGCGAGGGATCGATGGGCCAGGACCTCGGCATCGAGTCGGCGCCGCTGGAGAAGCTGCACGGGCACCTGCTGTCGGTCGCGCTGGCGCCGGACTCCCGGATGTCCGGGGTGGAGATCGGCGAGCTGCGGCTGCCGACCGGCGCGGCGGTGACCCTGGTGGTGCGCGAGGGGAGCAGCTTCGTGCCCGACAAGACGACCGTGCTGCGTGGCGGGGACGAGCTGCTGGTCGTCACCACGGACGAGGTGGGCGAGGCGGCCGAGCGCCGGCTGCGGGCCGTGGACAAGGGCGGCAAGCTGGCCGACTGGCTGCACGGACGCGGGACCTGAAGGTCTCCCGCACTGTTCGCCTTGACTTGACAGGACAATTTTGGGCCCGTCCTGTAGTGTCGAGTCGAGCGCGACATCTACGCGCGTATATCCACAACGGCTGATACACCACAACCCAGCATCTGCCTGAAGCAGAGTTGGCGCGACCGCTCGGCGGCCGCGGCCCGGCCCCGGCCCACCGCCGGACCGGCCCGGTATCTACCCCGGTCGACGCGCGAGAGGACTACTCTCGGCGCCGCCGGGGCCACCCCATGCCCTGCCGCGCTACCAGGCAGCAGGAAGGACCGACCGTGACGGCCCGCCGAACGGTCGAGAGCGTCGAGGACGCCCAGAGCTCCGGCACCGCCGGGAACCCCGGTCACGCCGGTGCCACCCCGGACGCCGGCTCCAGCACGGGCACCGGCTCCAGCACGAGCACCGGCTCCAGCACGGACGCCGGTCGTGCCGGTGCCGCCGCGGACAGCGCGAGCGCCGCCGCCCCCGCCCGGGTCGGCTACGGGACCCTGCTGCGCACACCCGGCGCCTGGACGTTCCTGGCCCCCGCGTTCGTGGCGCGACTGCCCTACGCGATGCTCAGCATGGGCATCCTGCTGCTGGTCAAGGACACCCACGGCTCCTACGGCACCGCCAGCACCGTCGCGGCGGTCGCCGCCGTCGCCCAGGCGCTGATCGGCCCGCAGACCGGGCGCCTCGCCGACCGGTACGGCCAGGCCGCGGTGCTCGTGCCGACCGTCCTGGTGCACGCCGCCTCGGTCGGCACCCTGATCGCGCTCGCGCTCGGGCACGCGCCCGCCTGGAGCCTCTTCCTGGCCGCGGCCCCGGCGGGTGCGAGCGTCCCGCAGATCGGCGCGATGGTCCGCGCCCGCTGGATCTCCACCTTCACCGCCGAGGGCGCCTCCGCCTCCTCCGCCGCCAAGGTGGGCACCGCCTTCGCCTTCGAGTCCGTGACGGACGAGTTCACCTTCGTCATCGGCCCGATCCTGGCCGCCGCCGTCGCCACCTCGATCAACCCCTCGACCGGGCTGGTCGCCGAAGCCGCGCTGACCCTGGTCGGCGGCCTGGCCTTCGCGGCCCAGCGGCGCACCGCGCCCGCCCGGGTGGTGCGCGAGCCCGGCGTCCGGCAGGCCTCCGCGCTCGCCTCGCCCGGCGTCCGGCTGCTGGCCGGCACCTTCCTCGGCGTGGGCGCCGTCTTCGGCGGCCTGCAGGTCTCGGTGAACGCCTTCGCCGACTCGGTCGGGCAGCACGGCGCCGCCGGTACCGTGTACGGCATCTTCGCCGGCGGTTCGATGCTGGCCGGCGTGCTGTACGGCGTGATCGCCTGGCGGCGGTCGGTGCAGCAGCGGATGGTCATGAGCTACGGCCTGCTGGTGCTGGGCTGCTCCACGCTGTGGGCGATGCCGAACCTGGTCGCGCTCTCGGTCGCCGGGCTGGTCTGCGGTCTGGCCATCGCGCCGACCCTGATCAGCGGCTACACCCTGGTCGAGACGCTGGTCGAGGACGGTGCCAAGACCGAGGCCTTCACCTGGCTGACCGGTGCCATCGGCCTGGGCCTGGCGATGGGCGCGATGGCGGCCGGGCGACTGATCGACGCGCAGGGGCCCTCGGTCGGCTTCCTGGTGCCGGTGGTCGGCGCGGGGCTGGGCCTGGTCGCGCTGACCACGCTGCGGGGGCTGCTGGTGCCGGCGGGGACGCGCAGCACGGTGGTCGCCGGCTCGGTGGAGCGGGGCGCGACCGGCCGGCTGGTGGGCGCGACCAAGGGCTGAGGCCGGCTCGGCGCGGGCCCGTCGACCAGCCCGCCGACCAGCCCGTCGACGGACTCGCGCCGGGGGCGGTCCGGAGGCGGCGCGGGGGCGGCGCGGAGGCGCGGCACGGTCGGGCACGGGTCACGGCGGACTCATCTCACATTCGAGTCGCTGGACTGATCCATCGGAATGCCGCATCATTGACCATCGTTAGCACTCATCAGGCGAGAGTGCCAGGAGGAAGACAAGTGCCCACGTACCAGTACCAGTGCACCGAGTGCGGCAACGGCCTGGAGGCGGTGCAGAAGTTCACCGACGAGCCGCTGACCACGTGCCCCGACTGCCAGGGACGGCTCCGCAAGGTCTTCTCGGCAGTGGGTGTCGTGTTCAAGGGCTCCGGCTTCTACCGGACCGACAGCCGTTCCTCCTCCAGCAGCTCGGTGGGCTCGGGCTCGTCGTCGTCCTCGTCGACGACGTCGTCCTCGACCTCCTCGTCGAGCTCGTCCTCGTCGGGTTCCTCGGGCGCTTCGGCCCCTGCCGCGAGCCCCGCTCCGGCGGCCGGCTGACCTTCGGCCGGGCCCCGGCACCAGGTCCTTCGGACGGCCCGCCGTTCCCGTTCTCCACGGGTGGGGCGGGCCTTTCGCATGCCCGGGGACGGCCCGGCGCAGGCCGCGACGTCAACGGCGGGCCGGTCGGCCCACCCTCCCGGGTGAGCCTCTCCGTCCACAGCCCCGGGTTTTCCACAGGCTCGGGAAACACGGTTCCGGCGGACCGGCGGGCGGCCCAGAGTGGGCACCGCAAGCCCGGAGTCCGACCGTGGAGGTGCCCGTGCGTACCGGTTCGCCCGCCCTGTCCCCCCGTCCGCTGCCGATCCCGCCGCTCCCCGCGCCGAGCGTTCCGCCCCGGCGGCCGGTGCCGCCGTTCCCGCCGATCGGGGGCCGGTCCGGCCCGCGCGCACGGCTCCGACAGATGCTGAGGTCCCGCCCGCGGGTGCCGGCCGTGCTGCTCCTCGCCATGGCGGCCGCGCTCGCCCTCGGACCGGCCTGGGCGGACCCGCCGGCGCCGGGGGCGGCGCCACCGCTCGGCCGAACGGGTTGTCCGTCGGAGGGGGGAGGAAATCACCCGTAACCGGCGGACGACTTCGTCGTTCAGCGCGGCATGAAGGGCTTCAAGGAATTCCTGCTGCGCGGAAACGTCGTCGAACTCGCCGTCGCCGTGGTCATCGGCGCGGCCTTCACCAACATCGTCAACGCCTTCGTCAAAGGCGTGATCAATCCGATCGTCGGCGCGTTCGGGGCCAAGGACCTCGCGTCCTACCGCTCCTGCCTCAAGGGGCCCTGCGAGGTGACCGCCACCGGGGAGGTCACGTCCGGGATCCCCATCCTCTGGGGCAGCGTGCTGAGCGCGGCCCTGCAGTTCCTGATCACCGCCGCCGTCGTCTACTTCTGCCTCATCCTGCCGATGACCAGGTTCACCGCCCGGCGCAAGACCCTGGCCGAGGTGCAGGCGGAGGCCGAGGCCAAGGAGGTCCTGCTGCTCACCGAGATCCGCGACGCCCTGGTCACCACGGCACGCTGAGCCCCACCGCGCCCCGGGCCGCCGCCTCGCCGGCCCTCGTCAGTCCCCGTGGTGCGGCGGGCGCTGGCTCAGGTACCAGTCCAGCCCCCGTCCACCGCTCTCCCCGGCCCCGGGGCGGTCACCCCAGCCGGCGTCGGTGTCGTCGCGGGACTGCCGCTCCAGCGGGTCCCCGAAGATCAACCGGGCCTTGGCCGCCGACGCCGACGCCGACGCCCCGGGCTCCACCTGCTCCACCTGCTCTGCCCGCTCCGCCTGCGGCGGCCGTGCCCTCCGCGCCGTCGGCTCGTCGTCCGCCCTGTCCTTCGCCATCCTGTCCTCCACCGCTCTCGCCGTTCTCCGCCGTCCACCGCCGTGCCCGGCCGTTGTCCGCCGTGCCCCGCCCCTGCCCACCAGCCTAGAAGGCCCCGGGACGCCGGTGGGCCCGGCGCGGAACGCTCCGCACCGGGCCCACCGGCCGACATCCGCCCCCCGCACCAGGCCGACGTCGTCCCTCACACCCGCGTCACGCGGCCTCGAAGCCCGCGTGGTCGGCGATCTTCTTCAGCTCGGCCAACGCGTGCTTCTCGATCTGGCGGATCCGCTCACGGGTCAGCCCGTGCTGCTTGCCCACCTCGGTCAGGGTGCGCTCGCGGCCGTCCTCCATGCCGTACCGCGAGCGGATGATCGACGCCGTCCGGTCGTCCAGCCGCCCGATCAGACCGTCCAGCTCCTCACGGCGGAGCATGACCATCACGGCGTCCTCCGGGGAGGTCGCCCCGGTGTCCTCCACCAGGTCGCCGAACTGGGTCTCGCCCTCGTCGTCGACCGACATGTTCAGGCTGACCGGGTCCCGCGCCCAGTCCAGCACGTCCTTGATCCGGGTCTCGGTGGTGTCCAGCTCGGCCGCGATCTCGGCCGGCTCGGGCTCCCGGCCCAGCTCCTTCGACTTCTCCCGCTGGACCCGCCGGATCCGTCCGAGCTCCTCGACCAGGTGGACGGGCAGCCGGATGGTGCGCGACTGGTCGGCGATGGACCGGGTGATCGCCTGGCGGATCCACCACGTCGCATAGGTGGAGAACTTGAAGCCCTTGGCGTAGTCGAACTTCTCCACCGCGCGGACCAGGCCCGCGTTGCCCTCCTGGATGAGGTCCAGCAGCGGCAGGCCGCTGCGGGGGTAACGCCGGGCGACGGCGACCACGAGACGGAGGTTCGACCGGATGAAGACGTCCTTGGCGCGCTCGGCGTCCTCGGCTATCGCCTCCAGCTCCTCCCGTCGCACGCCCTCGGGGAGGCTGCCCTCCTCCAACAGATGCTGGGCGTACACGCCGGCCTCGATCCGCAGGGAGAGCTCGACCTCCTCGGCGGCATCGAGCAGGGGCGTCCTGGCGATCTCGTCGAGGTACATGCCGACCAGGTCACGGTCGGCCTCGAGGTTGGTCGGGCGGGCCGCGCGAGTCCGGTCGGCCCTGTCGCGAACGACGGCACGGGTGGCCATGCTTGCTCCCTTTGCTGGTGTTGCCGAGGTCCTGGCTGCCTGCCCCGGGAGGGCAAGGAAGTGCGGGCCCCGCGGGGCTCACACGTAACGATCCAACGAACAGATTCCGGACAACATTCCCAAGTCGCTCAGATTCTTCCGGCGATGCAGTATCCTGCCGATTTTCACCCGGGTTCCGAACGCAGGGTGACCGGCCCGGCACATGAGGTACGCCTTCGGGAGCGTTGCGGCGCGCCCCCGCGCGCGGGCTCTCTCCGCCACAACCACAACGGCGCCACCCGCGTTCCCGCGCGGGCCGGCGCCCACACCCCGGCGCACGCAGGTTCTCCGCACAAAAGATGCCAAATCGCTATCGCCGCAGCGGGCGATCGGCACAGGCGGCTGGGAAGGTGACAGCCATGCACCTGACCAACAGCTCGCCCACCATCACCCCGCGTGATCGCCACCTGCTCCGGCACGCGGCGCTCGCGGTCTGTTGCGCCGGGCTGTTCGCCGTCCTCGCGGCCCTGGTGCAGACCGGCTGGGGCCCGCTCGCCCGGTTCGACCGCGCGCTGACCGAGGACCTGCACCGCTACGCGACCGATCACACCGTGTGGACCGCGTCGGTCCAGATGTTCTCCGACATCGGCGGGACGATCACCATGCGCAGCGTGCTCGCGGCGGTCACCCTCTGGCTCTGGCTGATCGGCGCCCGGACGCTGGCCGGCTGGGTGGCCGCCCAGACCCTGGTCGGCTGGGGCGGCCAATGGATCCTGAAGCTCTCCTTCGGCCGTCACCGCCCGTACTTCTCCGACCCCGTCTCGCACGCCGGTGGTCTGGCCCTCCCCTCCGGACACGCGATGGCCTCCGCGATCACCTGCGCCGTCCTGGTCGGCCTGCTCTGGCCGCGGGCCCGCCGCGCCGGCCGGATCACCGCCTGCTCGATCGCCGGACTCACCGTCCTCGCGATCGGCTCCTCCCGGGTCTTCCTCGGCGTGCACTGGCCCAGCGACGTCCTGGGCGGCTGGCTCGCCGCCGGCATCGTCCTCGGCGCCGTGACCGTCATCGTGGAACTCGCCCGGCCCGGCGCCCTCGCCCGCGACTTCCGCCGGGTGGACTGGCGCACCCGCCCCCGGGTCCAGCGCGTCCTGGTCTCCGCCGACCGCCCGCCCCGCGACACGGACCCCGCCGACCTCGCCGACCCGGTCGGTCCGGTCGACCGTCCCGGCTCCGTCGGCGACCCGATCGCCGACCACCCCGACGGGCTCCTGCGCTGACGCCACCGCCGACGCGCTCCCCCGGGCCGGTCTCCCGCGCGAACGACCGCGGCCCGGGTCGGCGAGATGATCTCGCCGACCCGGGCCGCGCTTCACTGCCATCGTGTGCCCCAGGCAGGATTCGAACCTGCGACACCGGCTTTAGGAGAGCCGTGCTCTATCCCCTGAGCTACTGAGGCGGGGACGACCGCAGACAGCCTAGCGGATCGGTGGGGAGGCTCGGGCGGGACCGCGGGGGGTGGGCGGGCCGACGGGTGATCAAGTCGGCCGGGGGCGACCGGGCCACCGGCGGACGGCCTGGTTAGCCTGGACGGACGGACCTCGGCGGGGCGGCCCTGCGGCCGGCCGTCGGAGAAGCACGGCAGGGGTGGCAGATGGCGTCGGACGACCGGTGGTACCAGGAACCCGTCCGCCGGGCGTGGCAGGTGGCCGGGCCGGTGACCTGGATCGCCCCGGCGCTGGTCATGCTGGTGGTCGGCGGGTACCGGCTCGGGACGCCCACCCTGTGGCGGGACGAGGTGGCGAGCTGGACCGCGGCCACCAGGCCGCTCGTCGAACTGCTGCGGATGCTGGGGCACATAGACGCCAGCAACGGCGCCTACTACATCCTGCTGCACAGCTGGACGGCCCTGTTCGGCGACTCGGCGACCGCGCTGCGGCTGCCGTCGGTGCTGGCGATGGCGGCCGCGGCCGCGTTCACCTCGCTGACCGCCGCGCGACTGTTCGGCGGCCGGGTCGCGGGCGTCTGCGCCGGGCTGCTCTTCGCGACGGTGCCGCTGGTCTCCCGCTACGCGCAGGAGGCCCGCTCGTACGCGCTGGTGACCTGCGCCGTCGCGGCGGCGACCTGGTTCCTGCTGCGTGCGCTGGACGAGCCGACGCTTCGGCGGTGGGTGCCGTACGGCCTGGCGATGGCGGTGGCCGGCTCGGCGCACCTGGTCTCCCTGAGCAGCGTGGTCGGCCAGGCGGCGCTGGTCGCGCCGTACCTGTGGCGGACGGCCGGTCCGGCCCGGCGGCGGCTGCTCGGTCGGCTCGCGCTGGTGGGCGCCGCCCTGGTGGTCGCGGTGCTGCCGGTCGCGTTCCTCGGCCACCGGCAGTCGGAGCGGCAGCTGGGCTGGCTCGGCCGACCGACCGCGGACCAGCTGTGGCACTTCGGCGAGCCGCTGTTCGGCTCGGTCCGGGTGTTCCACGTCTTCCTGGTGCTGGCGCTGCTGGCCCTGGCGCTGCCCGGGCGGCGCGGCCCGGCGCTGCGACTGCTGCTGCTCGCGGTGCTGCCGGTGCTGGCGGTCTGGCTGATCTCCCAGGGCCCCACCTCGTACTTCCTGGACCGGTACCTGCTGTTCACGGTGCCCGCCTGGGCGGCGCTGGCCGGCTGCGGGGTCGGTGCGGTCTACGCGGCGGTGACGGCGGCGGCCCGGCCCGGCCGGACCAGGCCGGAGCTGCGGGTGGCGGGGCTGCTGCTCGCCGTCGGTGTGGTCGCGGTGACCGGGGTGGCGGCGATGCCCCGGCAGTCGCTGGTCCGCTACCCGGGGTCGCACGCCCAGTCGAAGGAGCCGTACCGCGAGGTGGCCCGGCTGATCGCGGCCGGCTACCGGCCCGGGGACGGGCTGGCCGTGCCGATCGGCCAGCAGGCCTGGTCGATGGTCGGCCCGGGCGTCTCCTACTACCTGCCGGACGGGGTGCGGCCGTACCCGCTGTTCGTGGAGAGCGGGGCCGTCCCGGCCGGGGACCTCTTCCCGGTGCCGTGCCAGGACCCCGCGAGCTGCACCGGAGCGGGGGGCCGGACCTGGCTGGTCGTGCTGGGCGACACCGCCGATCCGCTGGCCGAGGTGCCCGCCGACGAGGCCGCCGCCCTGCGGGCCCGGTTCGGCCCGCCGGAGCAGGTGACGCCGCTGGGCGGGATGACCCTCGCGCTCCTGAACGGCCGCGCCGGGCGCTGAGCCCCGCGGCTCCCGTGCACCCCGCGGCCCGTGCCGCCGCACACCCCGCGGCCCGGATGCGGCGGGGCGGGGCCCGGGCGACCATGGAGCACGGCGACCAGGTCGGGAGGACCGTCCGTGAGCGAGCAGCCGAGCGAGCAGCCGCCCGAGCAGCCGCCCGACCGACGGGCCCGGCGGACGGCCCGGCGGACGGCCCGTTGGAAGCAGCGGTCGGCGGCCCTGGCCGGGACGGCGCGCGAGCTGCCCGAACAGGTCCCGCTGGTCGGCCGGGCCCTGCGCCAGTTGCTCCGGGTGAACCTGCTGGACTGCGCGACCCGGCTGGCCGCCCAGGCCTTCCTGAGCGCGCTGCCCGCGCTGTTCGTGGTGGCGGTGTTCACCCCGGCCGCCGTCCGGGACGGTCTGGTGCACTCGCTGCGCAAGGAGCTGGGACTGCAGGGCGCGGCGGCGCAGTCCGTCCAGCAACTGCTCGGGACGGGGCACGAGGAGGACACCGGCTTCGGGGCGATCGGCGCGCTGATGACCGTGCTCTCGGCGACGGCGCTGAGCCGGGCGATGCAACGGGTCTGCGAGCGCTGCTGGGAGCTGCCCAAGTCGGGGACCAGGGTGGCGGCCTGGCGGTGGCTGGTCTGGCTGCTGGTCTGGCTGGTCTGCCTGGTGCTCCAGACCCCGGTGCGGGACGGCTTCGGGCTGGGCGCCTGGATCGGCGTCCCGCTGACCTTCGTGGGGGCGACGGCGCTCTGGTGGTGGACCCAGTACCTGCTGCTGGGCGGCCGGGTGCGCTGGCTGCCGCTGTTGCCGGGTGCGCTGCTCTGCGGGGTGGCGGTGACCGGGATCGGGGTGGCCTCGCGGGTCTACCTGCCGAGCGCGATGAGCCGCAGCATCGGCCAGTTCGGGCCGTACGGTGTGGTGTTCACCGCGCTGTCCTGGCTGATCGTGGTGTTCAGCGGGGTGACGCTGGCGATCGCGCTGGGCCGGGTGGTGGCCGAGGAGGAGACGGTCGCCGGACTGCTGGGCTCACGCACCGAGCCCGGCCGGTGGGGCGGCCCGCGCTTCTGAGCGGCCCCGCGCGGCGAAGAGGCTCTGCGCAGCGAAGGGGCCCCGCGCGGCGGAGGGGGCACCGGAGCGTCCGGTGCCCCCTCCGCCGCCGTGCGGGCGGCGGGCCTCAGAGGGCCCGGGTCAGTCGCGCGAGGATCGACGGCGGGGCGAGCTCGGACTTCAGCACGACCGGCACCTCGACCTTGGTGGCGCCCTCGCCCGACCGCAGCACGCCGATCCTGGTCCCGGCCGGCACCCGGTGGCCGACCTTCACCGGGTCCAGCACCAGGGTGCCGGTGATGCCGGGGAACCCGGCGACCGTGAGGTCCTCGGCGGCGACGACCGGGACGGAGCCGCCGAGGCCGTCCTCGACCCGGCCCACCACGTCGCCCTGCTTGGCCAGGGTCTGCCCGGTGACGCCGTTCTGGGCCGCCTGGATCTGCTTGGCGCTGACGTTCTGCACCACCTTGAGGATGCTGGGCTCGGCGGCGGTCGCCGGCTGGCCGAGGGTGACGCCGAGGATCATCCGCCGCACACCGGCGACGTCCTTGTAGGCGGCCCACATCAGGCAGCCGCCGGCCGGGGTGCTGGAGCCGGTCTTGACGCCGATGATGCCGTTCTTGGGAGAGATCAGCGTGTTGGTGTTGGAGATCTTCTGGTTGTTGAAGGTGGTGTCCGGGGTCGAGACGATCTGCCGGAAGATCTCGTCCTGCATCACCTGTCCGGCCAGCTTCAGCTGGTCCTTGGCGGTGCTCCTGGTGTCCGGGTTGAAGCCGGCCGGGTCGGTGTAGGTGGTGTTGGTCATCCCGAACCTGGCCGCGGTGTCGTTCATCTTCTTCACGAACGCCTCCTCCGACCCGGCGTCCCAGCGGGCCAGCAGCCGGGCCACGTTGTTGGCGGAGGGCAGCATCAGCAGCTCCAGCGCCTGGTACTGGCTGAGCTGCTGGCCCTCGGTCAGGGTGACCCGGGACTCGTCGACGTTGCCGGACTCCTGGGCGGCCTGCTTGTCGACGGTGATCTTCGGACCGCCCTCGCCCTTCTTCAGCGGGTGCGCCTGCAGGATGAGGTAGGCGTTCATGACCTTGGTGACGCTGGCGATCGACGCCGGCGTCTCCGGGCCCGAGCTGCCCAGGCTGCCGATCCCGACCACCTCGGCGGCCGACTGGCCCTTGGCGGGCCAGGCCAGGTCCAGCGGGTCACCGGCGAAGCCGAAGCCGGTCGCGGCGGTCATCCTCACCTTGGTGTCCGGCAGCGGGCGGAGCAGCTGGGCGGTGACCAGCACGCCGAGCACCACGGCGAGGAGGAGCGTCCAGATGGTGATCCGCTTGAGCGCGCGGCGCAGCGGCGAGACCGGCCGGGCGTTGAGCGCGGCCAGAACGTCCATCGCCTCGGAGGTGGACTCCGGGAACGGCATCGGTTCGGGCGCCGGCAGCGGCGGCGCGGGCGGGACCGGCCGGGGGCCGGGGTCGGGCAACGGCCCGGGGGCCGGGGCGGGCTTCGGCTTCGGCTTCGGCTTCGGCTTCGGGGTGGGACCGGGACCGGGCTCGGGCGCGGGCCGCGGTTCCGGGTCGGGGGTCGGTGCCGGCTCCGGGCCGGGCTCCGGTTCGGGCAGCGGGCGCGGGGCGGGCGGCTTCGGGACGCTGTCCGTGTCGGGCACGGCCCCGGCCGGAGCGGCGGGGACGCGCAGGACGCGGGTCCGCTCGGCGTTCTCCCGCTTCTCGAACTTCTCCGCCCGCGCGGCCCGTTCGGCCGCCGGTCCGGTCGGCGCCGCGGACGCCCCGGCCGCCGTCGAGGACGCGGAGGCCGGCTGCCCGTCGGCGTCCGCGGTCCCGGCGCCGTCGGCGGGCTCCGCCGGGTCGGCCGGAGCCGCCGTCGGCGTCCGCATGGCGAGACGGGGGTCGGTGCCCGCCGGGCGCTCCGGGCGGTCGGCCCCGCCGGCCCCGGCGGTCTCCCCGTCCCCCTTCTCCGCTCCGGTCCGCCGGTCCTTCCCGGCCGAGCCGATCGCCGTGGCCCCGGTGGGCCTGCGCAGCTCCTCGGGCAGCCGCAGCGCGGTGGTCGCGTCGTCGGCGGGCAGCCGCAGGGCGGTCGTCGCGTCGTCGGACGGCAGCCGCAGCGCGGTGGTCGCCTCGTCGACGGGCATCCGCAGGGCGGTGGTCGCCTGGTCCACGGGCATCCGCAGCGCGGTCGTCCTGGTGTCCGAATCCCGGACGCGCAGCTGCACCGTGGCGGGCCGGGCGGGGCGCCGCGCCCCGCCGTCGGCGGCCGGGTCCTCGGCGTCGGCAGCGTCCCCGGCGTCCTCGGCGGTGACGGCCGGGTCGCGCGGGTCGTCCGGGTCACCGGACCGGGCGCCGCCGGACGGGGCGGCGGCATCGGCGGCGGCATCGGCGTCCGGGTCGGCGGCGGCACCCGGACCGGGCGCCTCCTCCGGTTCCACCACCGGCTCCACCGCGGGCGCGGCCACCTCCTCGGCCGCCGCGGACAGGGCCGGTTCGCCGTCCCGCTCCCGCGCCCGATCGCCGTCCCGCAGCACCCTGTCGGGGGACTCGCCCACGTAACCCAGCCTCCTCAACGCCCGGCGGGGCGCCGGCCGACCCGATTTCGGGAAGCCGACGCCCCGCCCCGTGTACCTGTACAGTCTCCGCCACCGACGACCGATTCCGGCCGCCACACCCCGCCCGACCGGCGGTTATTGCCGCAGCACGGCCGCACCGCGGCCTGTTCAACGGTCAGACGCCGGGCCCGCCACGGGTGGTTCCCCCGGTCGATCGCAAGGTCACGATTCGGAGGCGTACTCGACAAGCCCGTGTGAGAGGCGTCACGCTGTTTCCCATCCACGCGGGGAGGCTTGGATGGGCAAGAGCCGCAGAACTGTTCCCGAGGAGCTCTTGCTGCTCGCTTTGGACCCGGCCACGGGTACCACGGCGCAGCCGCAGACCCTCGACCTAGGACTTGCCGGGGCACAGCTCGTCGAGCTGTCCCTGGCCGGACGGATCGTTCCTGAGGGCGACCGGATCGCCGTGGTGCTGCCACGGCCGACCGGCGACCCGACACTCGACCACGCGCTGGAACTGCTGCGACGACGTGGCAGTCCGGTCCGCGCCGCGCACTGGATCGGCGGGCCCCGGTTGGGGCTGCGGCAGACCTACCTGGCGCACCTGGAGCGGTGCGGCATGGTGACCGCCGTGCCCGGTCAGGTGTGCGGGGTGCTGCCGACGACCCGCTACCAGGCGTCGGACGACTGCACCAACGCCGCGATCAAGCAACGGCTGGACACCGCGATCCGCACCGGCGTGCCGCCGGACCCGCGGACGGCAGCGCTCGCCGCGCTGGCCCATTCGGTGGGTCTGGGCAAGCACCTCTACCCGGGCAACGAGGGCCGTTCCTCGCGGTCGCGACTGCGGGATCTGATCCGGTACGACCCGCTGGGCGGAATGGTCGCGCACGCCGTGATGGACGTGCAGAACGGTCTGCCGAGCCAGCAGAACCGTTCCGCCCAGGCCGGTACGGCGCCCTCGGGCTCGGGAGGCCGGGCCGGTCAGCGCTCGGCGGCCGGGCGCGGCAGCGGCGGAGGCCGGGTCGCGGCATCCCGCGTCGGCGTCCGCTGAGGCTCCCGCCGAGGCCGGACCCCCACCGCACCGACGCCCGCACGCACGGCCGGCACCCCGGACCGGTCCGACCCGGGAACCGGCCCCGGCCCCGCCCCCGGGGCCGGCGCAGGGCACCCCGCACCACCCCCGCGCCCCGGGCCCGCACCAGCGCGCACGGCGGCGCACGCAGCACCGCTCACGCCCCACGGAGGCGCCGAGCAACCGGCACCACCCGGCAGTGAGAAGGGGCGGTCGCCCCCGACGGAAGTCGCCGGGCGACCGCCCCTCCGCCGTCCCCCGAGTCCGTCCGGCCCCACCCGGACCCCCGGCCGCATACCGCCCCCGCACGTGCCACCAGCACCTGCGCGGCTCCGTGCCGCACCCGCACCGCATCCGTCACGCCGCCGCACCACCACCGGACCGGGCCGTGGCTCCCCTACCACTCGGGGGTGCCCGCTGTCTCGCCGAAGCGCTTTTCCGATGATCTGTTCTACTGCGCTCCTGCGATTTCCCGGCGCCGACCTGATCCGGGGTGACATGCTGCTCAACGTCAGGGGGTTGATCCAGATTTCCACCGTGTTCCGAGGACTTCCGTTCCAACGATCACCAGAGGTCCGACCGGAGGTCGACGTGTCCGCGAACATCAATCCCACGGTGCGCCGTCGACGCCTGGGCTCGGAGCTGCGCAAGCTCCGGGACGCGGCCGGGATGACGGCGGAGGAGGTCGCCGGTCGGCTGATGGTCTCCCAGTCCAAGATCAGCCGCCTGGAGAACGGCCGCCGCAGCATCAGCCAGCGGGACGTCCGCGACCTCTGCGACGTCTACGACGTCGCCGACGAGGCGATGCGGGCCAGCCTGATGGAGATGGCCCGGGAGTCCCGGCAGCGCGGCTGGTGGCACGACTTCAACGACATGCCCACCCCCTACAGCGTGTACATCGGGCTGGAGGCCGAGGCCTCGTCGATCCGCGCGTACGAGTCCTCCTTCGTGCCCGGTCTGCTGCAGACCGAGCAGTACGCCCAGGCCGTGGTCGAGGGCACCCAGCCGGACACCGACGCGCTCGCCGTCCAGCGCCGGGTCCAGGTCCGGATGAAGCGCCAGGACCGGGTCAACGGCGAGAACCAGCTGGGCAGTCTGTGGACCGTCATAGACGAGGCGGTACTCCGCCGGGAGGTCGGCAGCAAGGAGGTGATGGCCCACCAGCTGAAGCACATGCTCGAGTTGAGCCAGCGCCCCAACATCACCATCCAGGTCATCCCGTTCTCGCACGGGGCCCACCCCGGCATGACCGGGACATTCTCCCTGTTGGAGTTCCCGGAGTCAGCCGATTCCACGGTTGTCTACTTCGAAGGGGTGACGAGCGATCTCTACCTCGAGAAGGAGGCCGACGTGCGCCGCTATACCAGTCTCTACGACCACCTGCGGGCGGCCGCGCTCGGGGTGGCGGAGACCCGCTCACTGATAGCCGACATTGAAGAGGGATACCACCGATGAGCACCACCTTCGAGAACAGGACGAGCTGGCGCAAGAGCAGTCACAGCGGCGGCAACGGCGCGTGTGTGGAGATCCGGGTGCCGGCCGCCGATCTGGTGGCGGTCCGGGACTCCAAGGACCCGGAGGGTCCGCAGCTGCACTTCTCCCCCGAGGCCTGGCACGCGTTCGCCGCCGCCGCGGGTGCCGGAGCGTTCGGCGACCTCTGATCCACCTCGTGCCGGTTCCCGGCCCAGGTGCCCGTAGCGGTGTCCGTCGCCCTCCCCCGGGGCGGCGGACACCGCTACGGGCATCTGCGCTCCCGGGGGCGCGCCCCCGCCAAGGGCTCCCGGCCCCGCCCCGGGAGGGCCGGCCGCCCCGGGAGGATCAGCCGAGGACCGGGTAGCGGGCCGCCCAGGCCGCGCCCTCCGCGGTCTCCCGGCTGTGCAGCTCGGGCCCGTGCATCAGCTCCAGCACGAAGTCGTCGGCCAGCTCCAGCAGCGCCCCGCGCCCCTCCAGGCCCGCCACCAGACCGGACGGCAACGCGGTGTCGCCGTGCAGCACCCCGAGCAGGTTGCCGCAGATCGCGCCGGTGGAGTCGCTGTCCCCCGAGTGGTTCACCGCCAGCAGCAGCCCGGACCGGATGTCGTGCGCGACCAGCGCGCAGTACACCCCGATCGCCAGCGCCTCCTCGGCGACCCAGCCCTCTCCCAGGGCCTCGACCCGCTCGGCGGACGGCTCGCCTGCCCGCACCGCGTCCAGCGCGGCCCGCAGCGCCGCCGTGGTCTCCTCGTGCGCCGACCGCTCGGAGAGCAGCGCCAGCGCCAGGTGCACCCCCTCCTCCAGCGTGCCGCCGCGGGCCGCGGTCTGGACGATCACCGCCAGCGCTCCGGCCGACAGGTAACCGGTGGGGTGGCCGTGGGTGAGCACCGAGCACTCCACCGCCAGCTGGAACACCAGGCCCGGCTCCCAGGTGGTCAGCAGCCCGAACGGCGCCGCCCGCATCACCGTGCCGCAGCCCTTGGAGTGCGGGTTCTTCGGCGCCTCCAGCGTGCCCAGCCGCTCGGCGTCCGGCCCGGAGAGGCCGGAGAGGCAGGCCTGGCCCGGCGCCCGCTGCGCGTACAGCCACTCCTCCCGGCCGAGCCAGCCGAGGTCGGCCCGGCGCTCGTCCGGGCCCCAGTCCCGCTGGGTGGCGGCCCAGCGCAGGTACGCGCGGTGGACGTCGGTGGGCGGGTGCCAGCTGCCGGTGTCCCGGCGGATGTGCGCGCGTATCAGCCCGTCGAGGGTGAACAGCACCATCTGGGTGTCGTCGGTGACCGCGCCGAGCCGCCCGTACGCGGGGACGTACCCGGTGACGCCGTGCGGGCCGTGCGCGGCGCGGATCTTCTCCAGCGACTCGAACTCCACCCCGGCGCCGAGTGCGTCCCCGATCGCCCCGCCGAGCAGGCATCCCCGCACCCGGCTGCGGAAGTCCTGCTGCTGGGCGCGGGACCACAGTGGCATCACGGCAAGCGCCTTTCTGTCCGGGAGCGGGCGGGTCGCGCGACGCACGGCCGGTCACGCGCCCTCGCACTGTATTCGAATGCCCGAACGGCACGGCAGGGTTCCGGCTCCACGGGATCGCCACCGGATGTTCCACCACCCGCCGACCGGAGGCGGCGGGTGGTGGGTGGCGGTCGGCGGCGGTCGGCGACTCAGTCGACCAGCGGCAGCAGCTCCGGCAGGTGCCCGTCCGAGGCCAGCGCGGCGGCCAGTCGCTCGGCCGGGACCTCCCCGTAGGTGGTGGTGCGCTGCCGGTGCGGCCGCCCGGCCGCCTCGGCGATCGCCCGCAGGTCCCGGACCGACTTGTAGCTGCCGTACGCCGAGCCGGCCATCCGCGAGATGGTCTCCTCCATCAGCGTGCCGCCCAGGTCGTTGGCGCCCGAGCGGAGCATCTCCGCCGCGCCCTCGGCCCCCAGCTTGACCCAGCTGGTCTGGATGTTGGGGATGTGCGGGTGGAGCAGCAGCCGGGCCATCGCGACCACCGCCCGGTTGTCCCGCGCGGTCGGACCGGGCCGGGCGATCCCGGCCAGGTAGACCGGGGCGTTGGTGTGGATGAACGGCAGCGTCACGAACTCGGTGAAGCCGCCGGTGCGCTGCTGGATCTCCGCGAGCAGCCGCAGGTGGCCGACCCAGTGCCGCGGGGTGTCCACGTGCCCGTACATCATCGTGGACGAGGAGCGGATGCCCAGCTCGTGCGCGGTGCTGACGACCTCGACCCAGGTCGCGGCCGGCAGCTTGCCCTTGGTGAGCACCCAGCGGACCTCGTCGTCCAGGATCTCGGCGGCCGTGCCCGGGATGGTGTCCAGCCCGGACTCCTTGGCCCGCTGGAGCCAGTCGCGGATCGACAGACCGGTGCGGGTGGCGCCGTTGACCACCTCCATCGGCGAGAAGGCGTGCACGTGGATCCCGGGGACCCGCTCCTTCACCGCGCGGGCGATGTCGAAGTACGCGGTGCCGGGCAGGTCCGGGTGGATGCCGCCCTGCATGCAGACCTCGGTGGCGCCGACCTCCCAGGCCTGGGCGGCCCGGTCGGCGACCTGCTCCAGCGAGAGGCTGTAGGCGTCCGCGTCGGTGCGGCGCTGGGCGAAGGCGCAGAACCGGCAGCCGGTGTAGCAGACGTTGGTGAAGTTGATGTTCCGGGTGACGCAGTAGGTGACCTCGTCGCCGACCGTGTCCCGGCGCACCGCGTCGGCGATCCGGCAGAGCGCGTCCAGCGCCGGGCCGTCCGCCTGGAACAGCGCGAGCGCCTGCTCGTCGGTCAGCCGGGTCGGGTCGTCGGCGGCCACCGCGAGGGCGGCCCGGACCTCGGCGTCCGGCCGCTCCGGCGCCCCGGACCCGCCGGGGGCGGCCGAGGCCGCCTGCTCGCGGAGCACCTCCCAGTCGCCGTAGACGTCCTCGAAGTCGGCCCGCCGGTCGCCGGTGCGGCCCTCGGTGTCGATGGTGCTGTGCAGATCGGTGCGCCCGTACGACTCCGGCAGGTCCTCCGGCTCCTGCCAGGGGTGCCCGGTGACCACCGCGTCCGGGCGGGCCAGACCGGTCTCCGGGTCGGCCAGCGCCCGGACGTGCGGCAGCACCCGGGGGTCCAGCCAGGGCTCGCCGTGCTGGACGTACTCGGGGTAGACGGCGAGCCGCTCGCGCAGCTCGAAGCCGGCCGCCGCCGAGCGCTCGGCCAGCCGGTCGATCTGCGGCCAGGGGCGCTCCGGGTTGACGTGGTCGGGCGTCAGCGGGGAGACGCCGCCCCAGTCGTCGATGCCGGCCTCGATCAGCCGCTCGTACTCGCCGTCCACCAGGTTCGGCGGGGCCTGCAGACAGGCGGACGGGCCCATGATGTGCCGGGCCACCGCCACGGTGGCGATCAGCTCGTCCAGCTCCGCGTCCGGCATGCCGCGCATCGCGGTGTCCGGCTTGGCGCGGAAGTTCTGCAGGATCAGCTCCTGGATGCCGTGGTAGGCCCGGGAGACCCGGCGCAGCGCGAACAGCGACTCGGCGCGCTCCTCGACGGTCTCGCCGATGCCGATCAGCAGCCCGCTGGTGAACGGCACCGAGCTGCGCCCGGCGTCCTCCAGCACCCGCAGCCGGACCGCCGGCTCCTTGTCCGGCGAGCCGTGGTGCGGGCCGCCGGGCTCGCTCCACAGCCGGGTGGCCGTGGTCTCCAGCATCATGCCCATCGAGGCGGAGACCGGCTTGAGCCGCTGGAAGTCGGTCCAGCTCAGCACCCCGGGGTTGAGGTGCGGGAGCAGCCCGGTCTCCTCCAGGATGCGGATCGACATGGCGCGGACGTACGCGACGGTGTCGTCGTAGCCGTGCGCGTCCAGCCACTCGCGGGCCTCCGGCCAGCGGTCCTCGGGCTTGTCCCCGAGGGTGATGAGCGCTTCCTTGCAGCCGAGCGCGGCGCCCCGGCGGGCCACCTCCAGCACCTCGTCCGGAGACATGTACATCCCGTGGCCGGACCGGCGGAGCTTCCCGGGGACGGTCACGAAGGTGCAGTAGTGGCACTTGTCCCGGCAGAGCCGGGTGAGCGGGACGAACACGCTCTTGGAGTAGGTGATGACGCCCGGGCGGCCGGCCGCCTCCAGGCCCGCGTCGCGGACCCGGGCGGCGCTCGCGCAGAGGTCGCGCAGGTCCTCGCCTCTGGCCCGGAGCAGCACCGCCGCCTCGGTCGCGTCCAGCGCGACACCGTCCCGGGCGCGGCGCAGGGCGCGCCGCATCGCGTTGGCGGTCGGGGTGTGGGATGCGTCCATGCCGCGACCCTACGCCAGTCCTCGTACGTTCCTCGTACGTTCGGAGGAGACGACCCTGAGGGGACATCAGGGTCGGCTGCGCCGCGAGGTCGAGCCGGATCCAACCCTGCAGGGCGATGACGCGGGCGACGCGGGACCGTCTAATGGATACCCAGGGACAGTCGGGCACTGACGGAGGGGTTGGACGGATGACGGACAACAGGGCGACCGCGGGCGGCGATCCGGCGGACGAGTGGCAGGGCGGGGCTCCCTACCGGTCCCGCCGGCGCACCCTGGTGCGGGTGGCCGTGCCGCTGGCGGTCACCGCGGCGATCGCCGCCGGGGTGGGGCTGGTACCGGCGCTGGCGGACTCCTCGCCGCCGGACCTGCCCGCGCTGACGGCGGAGCAGGTGGTGGCGAAGGCGCTCGGCTCGCAGGCCGAGACGCTGACCGGCACGGTGTCGGTCTCGGCCGACCTCGGTGTGCCGAGCCAGCTGCTGGGCGCCGCGACCGGCGGCTTCGCCGGCGGCCAGGACCGCGGTGCCGGGAACAAGTCCTCGGGCGCCGCCCCGGAGGCGAAGCTCACCGGCCTGCTCGGCGGCGAGCACCGGCTGCGGGTCGCGGTGGACGGGCCGGACCGGCAGCGGATCGGCCTGCTGGAGCAGCTGTCCGGGTACGAGCTGATCCGCAACGGCGACCAGGTCTGGGCCTGGGACAGCAGCAGCAACGAGGCCGTGCACCTGACCGGGGCCCGGCCGGACGCCCCGGCGGACGGCCACCCGGGCAAGGCGCCGCTGACCGGGGTGCCGACCACCCCGCAGGAGGCGGCCCGCCAGTTCCTGACCGCGAGCGCGGGCACCACCACGGTCGCCGTGGACGGCACCGTGAACGTGGCCGGGCAGAAGGCCTACCGGTTGAGCGTGAAGCCCACCGGGTCCGGGTCGACGATCGGCGAGGTCCGGATCGCGGTGGCCGCCGACAACGGCGTGCCGCTGTCGGTCGTGGTCAGGGGCACGGGCGGCGACACGGTGCTGGACGTCCACTTCACGGACGTCTCGTTCGCGAAGCCGGCCGCGAAGACCTTCGAGTTCACCGTGCCCAAGGGCGCCAAGGTGACGGAGCGCAAGGCCGACGACGCGCCGCGCGCCGAGGTGACGCCGGAGCGGGCCGAGGCCGCCGCCAAGGGTCTGAACGTGATCGGCGAGGGCTGGACCACGGTGCTCTCCGCCGAGCTGCCCGCCGACGACGTGTTCGTCCCGGCCGAGGGCAAGGGCCCGCGCGGCAAGGGCGGCCACGGCCCGGGCGGCGCCGGCAAGCTGCAGAACCCGCTCGCGCTGGTGAAGTCGCTGGGCAAGCCGGTCGCCGGCGGCTCGCTGATCAGCACCAAGGTGCTGAACGTGCTGGTCACCGACGACGGCCGGGTCTTCGCGGGCGCGGTGACCCTGCCGGTGCTGCAGAGTGCGGCCGGGGTGAAGTAGTGGCCGGGGCTTCCGTAACGGGGGACGTTACGGAGCCGGCCGGGGGGCCGGGCGCGGTGGCGCGCCCGGCCCCCGGTGCCGCTTCGCCGTCCCTGCGCACCGACGACGTGATCAGCACCAGGGGCCTGACCAAGCGGTTCCGCGGCGGCCAGCTCGCCGTGGACGGGCTGGACCTGAGCGTCCCCCGGGGCTCGGTCTTCGGCTTCCTCGGACCCAACGGCTCCGGCAAGACCACCACGATCCGGATGCTGATGGGGCTGATCGCCCCGACGTCCGGGGTGGCGACGGTGCTCGGCGAGCCGATGCCGCAGTCGGTCTCCTCGGTGCTGCCCCGGGTCGGCGCGCTGATCGAGGGGCCGGCGCTGTACGGCTTCCTCTCCGGCCGGGACAACCTGGCCCGGTTCGACGCCGCCGACCCGACCGCCGATCCGCGGACCCGGCAGCGACGGGTCGCCGAGGCCCTGGACCGGGTCGGGCTGACCGCCGCGGCGGGCAAGAAGGCCCGCGCCTACTCGCTGGGCATGAAGCAGCGGCTCGGCCTGGCTTCGGCGCTGCTCCAGCCGCGCGAGCTGCTCGTCCTGGACGAGCCCACCAACGGCCTGGACCCGCAGGGCATGCGGGAGATCCGGGCGCTGGTCCGGGAGGTCGCGGCCGAGGGCACCACGGTCTTCCTCTCCTCGCACCTGCTGGACGAGATCGAGCAGGTCTGCACCCACGCCGCGGTGATGTCCCGCGGCCGGCTGGTGGTGCAGGGCACCGTCGCCGAGCTGGCCGCCCGGGCCCGGGGCCGGCTGGTGGTGCGGACCCCCGACACCCACCGGGCCGGTGAGGTGCTGCTCGCGCACAAGGTCACCGAGATCCGGATCACCGAGAACCGGGTGGACGGCGAGCTGGGCACGCTCGCCGAGGACGCGCTGCCGGGGCTCTGCGCGGCGCTGGTCGCGGCGGAGGTCCGGGTCCACGGGTTCGGCGTGGAGCGGGGCACGTTGGAGGACGCCTTCGTGGCGCTGACCGGGGAGGGCTTCGATGTCGCGGGCTGAGGCGGTGCCGGTGGTCACGGCGGCGGCGCACGGGCGGCGCCCGCAGACGGCGGCCGGGTTCCTGGCGCTGTTCCGCAGCGAGCTGCTGCTGACCTTCCGCCGGCTGCGGACCCTCGTGCTGCTGGGGATCCTGGCCCTGCTGCCGATCCTGATCGGCGTGGTGGTGCGGATCGAGACCGACGGGCCGCGGGGCGGCGAGGGCCCGGCCTTCATCGCGCAGGTCACCCAGAACGGTCTGTTCCTGGTGTTCACGGCGCTCGCGGTGGCGCTGCCGGTCTTCCTGCCGATGACGGTCGGCGTGGTCGCCGGGGACTCGGTGGCCGGCGAGTCCGCCACCGGCACCCTGCGCTACCTGCTGGTGGCCCCGGCGGGCCGGACCAGGCTGCTGGCCGCCAAGTTCACCGCCGGGCTGGTGTTCTGCCTGGCGGCGACCGCGACCGTGGCACTGGCGGCGGTCGCCACCGGGGCGGCGCTGTTCCCGGTCGGCGACGTCACGCTGATCTCCGGCGAGACCATCGGCCTGGGCCCGGCCCTGCTGCGCGCGGTCCTGGTGGCCGCGGTGGTGGCCGCCTCGCTGGCCGGGCTGGTCGCGATCGGGCTGTTCGTCTCGACGCTCACCGGCAGCGGCATCGCGGCGATGGCCGCGACGGTCGGTCTGGTGATCACCGTGCAGATCCTGGACAGCTTCCCCCAGCTGCACGCCATCCAGCCGTTCCTCTTCACCCACCACTGGCTCACCTTCGGCGACCTGCTGCGGGCGCCGATGGAGTGGGACGGGGTGCTGAAGAACCTCGGGCTGCAGGGCGCCTACGTGGCGGTGTTCGGCTCGGCGGCCTGGTCCCGGTTCACCGCGCGGGACATCACCGCCTGACCGGCACGGCGTCGGGCGCCCCGGTCCCGGCGGGGGCCCCGGCCCCGGCCGTGGTGGCGGTGGCGGTGGCGGACGCCGCGACGACGGCGGTCGCGGCGGTCGCGGTGGACGCGGCGGTCGCGGTGGACGCGGCGGTGGTCCGGGCCCGGTCGGCCCGGACCCGCCGCAGCGCGTCCCAGGTGAGCACCGCGAGCGCGGCCCACACCAGGGCGAAGCCGGCCCAGCGGGCGGGCGGCATCGACTCGTGGAAGACCGCGATGCCGATCAGGAACTGGAACACCGGCGCCAGGTACTGGATCAGGCCCAGCATGCTCAGCGGCACCCGGACCGCCGCGGCGCCGAAGAACAGCAGCGGGACGGCGGTGATCAGCCCGCTGAGCATCAGCAGCCCGGTGTGCCCCCAGCCGTACTCGCCGGGCACGGTGTGTCCGAAGGTTCCGCGGCCGGTGAGCTCCAGGTGGATCAGGTAGCCGAGGGCCAGGGGGAACATGAAGAAGCTCTCGGCGGCCAGGCTCTCCAGGCCGCTCAGCCCGACCGTCTTCTTCAACAGGCCGTAGGTGGCGAAGGAGAGCGCCAGGGTCAGCGCGATCCACGGCAGCCGCCCGTAGCCGACGGTCAGCACCGCCACCGCGAGCGCGCCGATCCCGACCGCCACCCACTGGGCCCGGCGCAGCCGCTCCTTGAGCACCAGCACGCCGAAGGCGATGGTGACCAGCGGGTTGATGAAGTAGCCGAGGCTGGTCTCCACCACGTGCCCGGAGTTGACGCCCCAGATGTAGACGCCCCAGTTGACCGAGATCACCGTGGCGGCGACACCCAGCATGGCGAGCCGGCGGGGCTGGCGCAGCAGCGGGCGGATCCAGCCCCAGTGCCGCTGGACGATCAGCAGCAGGACCACCGCGACCAGGGACCAGACCATCCGGTTGGCGAGGAGGTCGTCGGCGGCCCCGGGCTCCAGCAGCGGCCAGAAGAGGGGGAAGAGCCCCCATATGCCGTAGGCGGCGAATCCGTACCCGAGGCCGCGCCCGGCCTCCTGCTGGTTCGTCTCTGGCATGGACCGTCCGCCCTCCGCGCGCGCGAGTGTCCAGCCGACGGTAGCGGGCGCGGAGGCGGCTGTCATCTCCGTATGCGGTTTTTGGTCATGACACTGCTCACGATGCGGACCCCGCACCCGCCCCGGCCCGGCCCCGGCGGGGGCTGCGGCGGGGCCGGGGCCGGGGTCCGGCGAGCAGGGTCCGGCGAGCAGGGTGCGGCGAGCAAGGTCCGGCGGCCGGCTGTGGCTCAGGCGCCCAGGACGGCCCGGACGGTGTGGGCCAGCGGCACGGTCGGGCGGCCGATCAGCCGGGCGAGGTCGCCCGGAGCGGTGGCCAGCTCGCCGCGCGCGATACCGGCGTCCACGTCCACGAACACATCGGCGTAGCCCTCCGGCAGACCGGCACCGATCAGCACCTCCCGGTGCTCGGCCGGGGTGACGTCCCGGTGCTCGACCGGGCGGCCCGAGGCCTGCGCCAGCTCGGCGGCCAGCTCGGACAGGCCCCAGGCGACGTCGCCGCTGAGCTCGTAGACCTGGTTCTCGTGGCCCTCGCCGGTCAGGACCGCCACCGCGGCGTCGGCGTAGTCCCGGCGGGGGGCGGTGGCCACCCGGCCGTCGCGGGCGCTGCCGACCACCACGCCGCGCTCCACCGTGCCGGCGGCGTCGCCGAGGTAGTTCTCGGTGTACCAGCCGTTGCGCAGCAGGGCGAACGGCAGGCCGGAACCGAGCACCAGCTCCTCGGTCGCCTTGTGCTCGTCGGCCAGCCCGAAGGTGGCCGTCCCCAGGATGCTGGTGTACGCCAGCAGCGCGACCCCGGCGGCCTTCGCCGCGTCGATCACCGCGCCGTGCTGGGCCACCCGGCTGCCGAACTCGTTCCCGGAGATGAGCAGCACCCGGTCGCCGGCCGCGAAGGCCCCGGCGAGCGTCTCGGGACGGTTGTAGTCCCCCTCGTGGACGCGCACGCCCTGCTTCGCCCACTCCTCGGCCTTGGCGGCGGAACGGACCACCACCGCGATCTCGCTCGCCGGGACGGCTGCCAGCAGCCCGTCCACGACCAGTCGGCCGAGCTGTCCGGTGGCTCCGGTGACGACGTACATGTCCCTGCTCCTCATGGGTGTCGCGATGACTTCGAGACTCACCCTAAGGACGGCACTAACTTCTGGATAGTACGCACTTTGAAGTAGGGTACTGACATGGAGGTAATGACTGAGGGCTCGTCCCTGCTCGACCGGGCGCCCGACATCTACGACCGCATGTGCCCGTCGCGCGGCGTGCTGGAGCACGTCACCAGCCGCTGGGGGGTGCTGGTGCTGGTCGCCCTGCGGGAGCGCGGCTACCGCTTCAGCGAGCTGCGCCGACGGGTCTCGGGCGTCAGCGAGAAGATGCTCGCGCAGACCCTGCAGACCCTGGAACGGGACGGCTTCGTGCTCCGCGAGGCGCACCCCGTGATCCCGCCCAGGGTCGACTACAGCCTCACCCCGCTCGGCCTGGAGGCGGCCGAGTACGTGTCGGCGCTCGCGCACTGGGTGGAGGCCCGGATGTGCGCGGTCAGCGACGCGCGCGAGGAGTACGACGGGCGCGCTACGCGCTCGTGATCAGCGCCGCCAGGCCGTCCAGCACCCGGGCCAGGCCGAAGGCGTAGGCGTGGTCGGGGTCGTACGCGGCGCCGTGCGCCTCGCCGGCGGCGGCGCCGACCCGGGCCGCGACGGGGTAGCGCGCGGGGTCGAAGACCCGGGCCAGCAACTCCGCGTTGGCGGCCCACCACTGGGCGTCGGTCATCGCGCTGTCCTGCTGCGCGGCGCGCTCGTCGGCGGCCATCCGCGCACAGGTCTGCACGAAGCCGAGCACATGGGTGAGCGCGGCGTCGAGGTCGACGTCGGACAGACCGGTGCCCTCGAAGGCGCGCAGCTCGTACTCGTACTTGGCCATCACGCCCGGGCCGAGCGGCGGGCGACTGGTGGCGACGGCGGCGATCCACGGGTGGGCCCGGTGGAGCGCGCGGTTGTCCTCGGCGACGGCGGTGACCCGGGCCCGCCAGCCGTCGTCGACGGGGGCGGTGCGGGGGACGGCGGCGTAGACGGTGTCCAGCATCAGGTCGAGCAGTTCGGCCTTGCCGGGCACGTAGGTGTAGAGCGCCATCGGGGAGACGCCCAGCTCCTGGGCGACCCGCCGCATGGTCACGGCGTCCACCCCCTCGGCGTCCGCGACCGCGATCGCGGCGGCGGCGATCTCCGCCGGGGACTTCGCCTGCCGGGGCCCGCGCCGGCCGGGTTTCTCCTCCGCCGACACGCCCCAGAGCAGCGCGAGCGTGCGCGCCGGGTCCCCGGCACTGCTGCGATCACTGGCCATGGCTCGATCCTTTCACGTCGCGCCCGCCGTGCCCGCCGGTACCGTCGGACCCATGACCACCGCCGACCCCGACCCGCTGCCGGGCACCGACACCCGCGAGGTCCTCCGCCCCCGGGTCACCTGCCGCCGCTGCCACCGCCCGCTGCACGACCCGGAGTCGCGCATCCTGCGCCTCGGTCCCGAGTGCCGCGACCCCGCCGAGCGGGTGGTCCGTCGCGAGGTCGACCAGGAGACGCTGCCAGGACTGGACTGACCGCCCGGACCGGACGGGGCCGGACTGGACCGGACCGAACGGGGCCGGGGCCGAACGCACGCTTCGAACGTGATCGGGATCACTGTGGCCTCATTCTCCGTACTGTGTATAGTGTACTGCGTACGGGATATTGTCGACGAGAGGATCCCAGAGCATGCAGATCACTTCCTCCGCCGTTTCACTCACCGTCGAGGACGTCGAGGCGTCCGCCGCGTTCCTGCGGGAGCACTTCGGGTTCGCCGAACAGATGGCGGCGGACGGGTTCGTTTCGCTCGGGCACGACAGCGCCGGGGTGAACGTGGTCCTCCTCCGGCGCGGGACCGACGTCCTGCCCGAGGGGTTCCGCGACCAGGTCGCCGCCGGACTGATCCTCGCCTTCGTGGTCGCCGACGTCGCCGCCGAGGAGGCCCGACTGCGGGCCGCCGGAGTGGAGATCACCATGGCGCTGCGCGAGGAGCCGTGGGGCGAGAAGCTCTTCCAGGTCACCGACCCGAACGGGGTCGTGGTCCAGCTCGTGGAGTGGGCGGAGCAGCAGCACTGACAGCGGCCCCGGCCCCGGCCGCGGCAGCACCGGCAGTACCGGCAGTACCGACAGCAGGAGCAACGGCACCGTGAAACGGCGGCGCCCCCGGACCGGACGGTCGGGGGGCGCCGCTTCACGTGCGGTCGGCAGGGCGGCCGGGGTCAGTCGACCGTCCAGGTGTCACCGCCCGCGAGCAGCGAGGCCAGGTCGCCCTCACCTCGTTCGGCGACGGCGGTGTCCAGCTGGTCGGCCATCAGTTCGTCGTACACCGGCCGGCGGACCTCGCGCAGCACACCGATCGGGGTGTGGTGCAGGGTGTCCGCGTCGGCGATCCGGGAGAGCGCGAACGCCGTCGCCGGGCCGGCCGCGTGGGCGTCGTGGACCAGCACCGCCGACTCGTTCTCCGCCGTGACGACACCGACCGTCAACTCGCCGTCGGCGCCCCGGAAGACCCCGCGGGCCCGGTCGGCCCCGAACCGGATCGGCTGCCCGTGCTCCAGCCTGATCAGCGCCTCGTCCCGGGTGCCGGGCTCCTTCAGCACCTCGAAGGCCCCGTCGTTGAAGATGTTGCAGTTCTGGTAGATCTCGACCAGCGCCGTGCCCTCGTGCTCGGCGGCCGCCCGCAGCACCGACTGGAGGTGCTGGCGGTCGGAGTCGATGGTCCGGGCGACGAAGGTGGCCTCCGCGCCGATGGCCAGCGAGAGCGGGTTGAACGGGGCGTCCAGCGAACCCATCGGCGTGGACTTGGTGATCTTGCCGACCTCGCTGGTCGGCGAGTACTGCCCCTTGGTCAGGCCGTAGATGCGGTTGTTGAACAGCAGGATCTTCAGATTCACATTCCGGCGCAGCGCGTGGATCAGATGGTTGCCGCCGATCGACAGCGCGTCGCCGTCGCCGGTCACCACCCAGACGCTGAGGTCCCGCCGGGAGGAGGCCAACCCGGTGGCGATTGCCGGAGCACGGCCGTGGATCGAGTGCACCCCATAGGTGTTCATGTAGTACGGGAAACGGGACGAGCAGCCGATACCGGAGACGAAGACGGTGTTCTCCCGTCTGATCCCCAGCTCCGGCATGAAGGCCTGTACCGCGGCCAGGATCGCGTAGTCACCGCAGCCCGGGCACCAGCGGACCTCCTGGTCGGTCTTGAACTCCTTGGCGCTCTGCGGCGCGTCGGCCTTCGGGACCAGCTTCAACGAGGGGAACTTCTCGCTCATCGGTTGTCCTCCTCGTCCAGGTTGCCGATCGCCGCCCACAGCACGTCCGCCAACTGCGCCGCCTTGAAGGGAAGTCCGCGCACCTGGTTGTAGGACTGCGCGTCCACCAGGTACTTGGCGCGCAGCAGCAGCGCCAGCTGACCGAGGTTCATCTCGGGGACGATGACCTTGTCGTAACTCCGCAGCACCGTGCCGAGGTTGGCTGGGAAGGGGTTGAGGTTGCGCAGGTGCACCTGGGCGATCTCACCGCCGTCCGCGCGCACCCGGCGGACCGCCGCGGTGATCGGACCGTAGGTCGATCCCCAGCCGAGCACCAGCACCCGGGCCTCACCGGACGGGTCGTCCACCACCACGTCCGGCACCTCGATGCCGTCCACCTTGGCCTGGCGGGTACGGACCATGAAGTCGTGGTTGGCCGGGTCGTAGGAGATGTTGCCGGTGCCGTCCTGCTTCTCGATGCCGCCGATCCGGTGCTCCAGACCGGGTGTGCCGGGCACCGCCCAGGGGCGGGCGAGGGTCTGCGGATCGCGCAGGTACGGCCAGAAGGCGCCGTCCTCGCGGTTCGGCGCGGCGGCGAAGTCCGGATCGATGGCGGGCAGTTCGTCGACCTCCGGGATCCGCCAGGGCTCCGAGCCGTTGGCCAGGTAGCCGTCCGAGAGCAGGAAGACCGGGGTGCGGTAGGTGACCGCGATCCGGGCCGCCTCCAGTGCCGCGTCGAAGCACTCGGCCGGGGTCGCCGGGGCCACGATCGGCACCGGGGCCTCGCCGTTGCGGCCGAACATCGCCTGCAGCAGGTCGGCCTGCTCGGTCTTGGTCGGCAGGCCGGTGGACGGCCCGCCGCGCTGGATGTCCACCACCAGCAGCGGGAGTTCGAGCGAGACGGCGAGGCCGATGGTCTCGCTCTTCAGCGCCACGCCCGGGCCCGAGGTGGTGGTCACGCCGAGCGCGCCGCCGAAGGCCGCGCCCAGGGCCGCGCCGATGCCGGCGATCTCGTCCTCGGCCTGGAAGGTGCGCACGCCGAAGTTCTTGTGCCGGCTCAGCTCGTGCAGGATGTCCGAGGCCGGGGTGATCGGGTACGAGCCCAGGTAGAGCGGCAGCCCGGAGCGCCCGGAGGCGGCGATCAGACCGTAGGACAGCGCCAGGTTGCCGGAGATGTTGCGGTAGCGGCCCGGTGGCAGCTTGGCCGGCGGCACCTCGTAGGAGACCGCGAAGGACTCGGTGGTCTCGCCGAAGTTCCAGCCGGCCCGGAAGGCACTGATGTTGGCCTCGGCGATCAGCGGCTTCTTGGCGAACTTGGTGCGCAGGAAGGACTCGGTGCCGTGGGTCGGACGGTGGTACATCCAGGAGAGCAGGCCCAGGGCGAACATGTTCTTCGCCCGCTCCGCGTCCTTGCGGGCCAGGCCGCTCTCCTTGAGCGCCTCCAGGGTCAGCGTGGTGAGCGGCACCTTGTGCAGGTGGTAGGCCTCCAGCGAGCCGTCCGCCAGCGGGTCGGCGGCGTACCCGACCTTGGCCAGCGCGCGCTTGGTGAACTCGTCGGTGTTGACGATGATCTCCGCGCCGCGCGGCAGGTCGGGGAGGTTGGCCTTGAGGGCCGCCGGGTTCATCGCCACCAGGACGTTGGGCGCGTCCCCCGGGGTCAGGATGTCGTGGTCGGCGAAGTGGAGTTGGAAGGACGAGACACCCGGCAGGGTTCCGGCGGGGGCGCGGATCTCGGCCGGGAAGTTGGGCAGGGTGGAGAGGTCGTTGCCGAAGGACGCCGTCTCCGAGGTGAAGCGGTCACCGGTGAGCTGCATGCCGTCGCCGGAGTCTCCGGCGAATCTGATGATCACCCGGTCCAGCCTGCGGATCGGCTTGGCGCCCCTGTGCTGCGGACCGACCGGCACGGCTGGGCCGGAGCGGCCCTCACCGGGCCCGGACCGGCCCTCGTCGCCGTCCGAGCCGTCCACTGCTTCTGACTGATCGACCTGACTGGTCACTGCCGCGGACCTCCTCGTGGGCACCAGCCGCGGGCGTGAGCCGTGTGCCCCGTCCGCCTGGTGCACCTCTCGCATCCTATGCGGGTAAGGATTGCCTTGGACGGAACTCCCCGATGCGGCGGAAAATCACCGCCGCACTCATAAACAACACCGTGGGCGACCGGAACGGTACCCGGCCCGGGGAGGACGGTTCGCGTGCGAATGATGGCCGTGGGCGGCCCGGCGGCGAGCCGGTCAGGAATTCAGATAAGTGAGCACGGCGAGCACCCGGCGGTGGTCCCCGGGGCTCTGCGCCAGCCCCAGCTTGAGGAAGATGTTGCTGACGTGCTTCTCCACCGCGCCCTCCGAGACCACCAGCTGCTTGGCCACCGCGGTGTTGGTCCGGCCCTCCGCCATCAGCCCCAGCACCTCGCGCTCGCGCGGGGTCAGCCCGGCCAGCACGTCGCCCTTGCGGCTGCGGCTCAGCAGCTGCTGGACGACCTCCGGGTCCAGCGCGGTGCCGCCCTCGGCGACCCGGACCACCGCGTCCACGAACTCGCGCACCTCGGCGACCCGGTCCTTCAGCAGGTAGCCGACGCCCCGGGTCGATCCGGCCAGCAGTTCGGAGGCGTAGCGCTCCTCGACGAACTGCGAAAGCACCAGGACACCGAGCTCCGGATAGCGACCGCGGAGCGTGACACAGGCCCGCAGCCCCTCGTCGGTGTGGGTGGGGGGCATCCGCACGTCCGAGACCACCACGTCGGGCAGCGCGTCGGCGGCGGCCAGCTCGTGGATGGTGCTGATCAGCGCGTCGCCGTCCGCGACGCCCGCCACGACCTCCAGACCGCGATCGGTGAGCAGCCGGGTCAGACCCTCCCGCAGCAGTACGGAGTCCTCGGCGATGACGACGCGAAGCATGGCGGCCTTCCGGGTGGGCGGAGCTGCGGACACGGTGCTGACGGGTGTCAGTCTCCCCCATCGCCGCGCGTCCAGGGACGCCGGAGGGCAATTCGTGCCGGAGCGCTCGCGGCGGCTCCGGGCGGTGTGTTCGGCCGGTGCGGTCGGCCGGTGCGGTCGGCCGGTGCGGTCGGCCGGTGCGGTCGGGCCGCACCGCCGGGTGCGCGTGGCCGGGCCCCCGTGGTCGGGCGGTGCGGCACGGCTGCGTGGCACGGCTGCGCGGCGGGCCGTGCGGACACCGCCCGCCGGCGTCGGCCGCGGGCGTCACATGGTGCGGATGGCCACCGAGTCGCAGAGCGCCTGGAGCGCGTCCTTGGCCGGACCGTCCGGGAGCGGGTCCAGCATCGCGCGGGCCTCCTCGGCGTGCCGCAGGGTCTCCCGGCGGGCGTGCTCCAGGGCCGGGTGGCGGCGCAGCAGCCGCAGGGTCTCGGCGTGCAGCTCGTCGTCGGCGAGGTCCTGGCGGAGCAGCTCGCGCAGCCGGGCGTCGGCCGGGTCCGCCGGGTCGGCGGCCATCTGCCGCAGCAGCAGGGTCGGCAGGGTCTCGATGCCCTCGCGCAGGTCGGTGCCGGGGGTCTTGCCGGACTCGTGACCGTCGCTGGCGATGTCGAGCACGTCGTCGGCCAGCTGGAAGGCGACGCCGATCCGCTCGCCGAAGGAGCTGAGGATGTCGATCACCCACGGCTCGGCGCCGGCGGCCAGCGCTCCTATCCGGCAGGAGACGGCGATCAGCGATCCGGTCTTCCCGGCCAGCACGTTCAGGTAGTGGTCGAGCGGGTCGTCGTCCGGGCCGGGGCCGGCGGTCTCCAGGATCTGGCCGGTGACCAGCCGCTCGAACGCGTCGGCCTGCAGCCGGACGGCCTCCGGACCGAGGTCGGCGAGCACCTGGGAAGCACGGGAGAAGAGGAAGTCGCCGGTCAGGATGGCGACCGAGTTGTCCCAGCGCGAGTTGGCGCTGGGCGCGCCCCGTCTGACCGGGGCCTCGTCCATGACGTCGTCGTGGTACAGCGTGGCGAGGTGGGTGAGCTCGACGACGACGGCGGCCGGGATCACGCCGGACGCACCGGCGTCGCCGAACTGGGCGGACAGCAGTACCAGCAGCGGGCGGAAGCGCTTGCCGCCGGCGGCCATCAGATGGCTGGCGGTGACGGTGATGAAGGGGACGTCGCTCTTGACGGCCTCGGCGAGCGCGATCTCCACCGCGTCCATCCCGGCCTGGACGTCACGGGTCAGATCGCGGTCCTGCACGCTGAGCCCAAAGGGTCCCACGACGGTCACGAAGACCACTCCTCTGTCCCTGGTCGATCTAGCGGCCCGGTCCCTGAGTGCCGCCGCTGGCCATACAGGCAGGGTATCCGGTCGCGAGTGGATCACTGCACGGGCGTGCGGCTCTGTCATGCGCCGGGCGTCCCCGCTGGCCAGCACGGATGCCCGAACGACACGTCCGGGCCGCGCGGGGGGCGCGACCCGGACGGTCGTCGGAGCGGTCGGACGGGGTCTTCGCCGGGCCCTTCGGCCGGTCCGTCGGCGGACGGTCAGCCGACGAAGAACACCGCCTTCGAGGCGAGATCCAGGAAGTACTGCGGCAGCAGTCCGAGCCCGATCGTGACCAGCACGCCGACGCCGATCGCGGTCGCCGTGAAGGCGCTCGGGATGGCGACGGTCGGACCGCCCGGCTGCGGGTCGGAGAAGAACATCAGCACGATGACCCGGATGTAGAAGAACGCCGCCACCGCCGAGCTGAGCACGCCCACGATCACCAGCGGGGTCGCCCCGCCGGCCGCCGCGGCCTGGAAGACCGCGAACTTGCCGGTGAACCCGGAGGTCAGCGGGATGCCCGCGAAGGCCAGCAGGAAGAGCGCGAACACCGCCGCGACCAACGGGGAGCGCCGGCCGAGACCGGCCCAGCTGGACAGGTGGGTGGCCTCGCCCTTGGAGTCGCGCACCAGGGTGACCACGGCGAACGCGCCGAGCGTCACGAAGGAGTACGCCAGCAGGTAGAAGAGCACCGAACCGACGCCCTGCCGGTTGCTGGCGATCACACCGGTGAGGATGAAACCGGCGTGCGCGATCGAGGAGTAGGCGAGCAGCCGCTTCACGTCCTGCTGGGTGACGGCCAGGACCGCGCCGACCACCATGGTGAGGATCGCCACACCCCAGAGCACCGGCCGCCAGTCCAGCCGCAGCGCCGGGAAGGCCACGTAGAACAGCCGCAGCACGGCGCCGAACGCGGCGACCTTGGTCGCCGCCGCCATGAAGCCGGTGACCGGGGTCGGCGCGCCCTGGTAGACGTCCGGGGTCCAGGAGTGGAACGGCACCGCGCCGACCTTGAAGAGCAGACCGACCGTCAGCATCGCCAGGCCCACCAGCAGCAGGGCGTCGTTCTGGGTCGAGGAGACCAGCGCCGGGGTCAGCAGCGCGTTGCCGGAGATGACGTCCGCGATCTCGCCGAGCCGCACGCTGCCCGCGTAGCCGTACAGCAGCGCGGTGCCGAACAGGAAGAACGCCGAGGCGAAGGCGCCCAGCAGGAAGTACTTGACCGCCGCCTCCTGGGAGAGCAGCCGACGGCGCCGGGCCAGCGCGCAGAGCAGGTAGAGCGGGAGGGAGAAGACCTCCAGCGCCACGAACATGGTCAGCAGGTCGTTGGCGGCGGGGAACAGCAGCATGCCGCCGACCGCGAACATGGTGAGCGGGAAGACCTCACTGGTGGTGAAGCCGGCCCGGATCGCGCTGCGCTCCTGCTCACCGCCGGGGGTGGCGGCCGCCTGGGCGGCGAACGCGTCGGCCGGCTCCCCGCCGGCCTTGGGCTCCAGCCGGCGCTCGGCGTAGGTCAGCACCGCGACCACCGCGACCAGCAGGATCACGCCCTGCAGGAACAGCGTCGGACCGTCCAGGGCGACCGAGCCCATGGCGACCGCGTCGACCTTGGTGGTGCCGTAGCCCTGCGCGGCGAGCACCAGGACGGCGACGAAGGCGCCGGCCAGGCCGACCAGGGCGGTCACCACCTGGGCCCAGTGCCGCAGCCGCCGGGGCAGGAAGGCCTCCAGCAGGATGCCGACCACGGCGGCGCCGAACACCACCAGCATCGGCGAGAGCTGGCCGTACTCGATGTGCGGGGCGGGGATGCTCTGGGTGCCGCCGCCGGCGGCGGCGAGCCATCCGGTGCTGCTCACTTGTGCTCACCTCCTGAGCGGGCGGTGCCGTCCTGGGCGGTCCCGTGGTCGGCGGACACCGGGTGCGCCGGTGCCGGGTCGGTCTGGTGCACCTGCGACAGGGTCGCGTTCACCGACGGGTTGACGAGGTCGGTGAGCGGCTTCGGGTAGACCCCGAGGAGCACGGTCAGGGCCACCAGCGGGGCGACCACGGCGAGTTCGCGGACCTTGAGGTCCGACATGCCGCGCACCTCCTCCTTGACCGGGCCGGTCATGGTGCGCTGGTAGAGCAGCAGGGCGTACAGCGCGGCGAGCACGATGCCGAAGGTGGCGACGATGCCGACCGCGGGGTACCGGCTGAAGGTGCCGACCAGGACGAGGAACTCGCTGACGAAGGGTGCCAGCCCGGGCAGCGAGAGGGTGGCCAGACCGCCGATCAGGAAGGTCCCGGCGAGCACCGGGGCCACCTTCTGCACACCGCCGTAGTCGGCGATCAGCCGCGAGCCGCGACGGGAGATCAGGAAGCCGGCCACCAGCATCCACGCGGCGGTGGAGATGCCGTGGTTGACCATGTAGAGGGTGGCTCCGCTCTGGCCCTGGCTCGTCATCGCGAAGATGCCCATGATGATGAAGCCGAAGTGCGAGATCGAGGCGTAGGCCACCAGCCGCTTGATGTCCTTCTGGCCGATGGCCAGCAGCGCGCCGTAGACGATCCCGACCAGGGAGAGGACCAGGATCGCCGGGGCGAAGGTCTTCGAGGCGTCCGGGAACAGCCCGAGGCAGAAGCGGAGCATCGCGAAGGTGCCGACCTTGTCGACCACCGCGGTGATCAGTACGGCGGTTCCGGCGGTGGACTCGCCCATCGCGTTCGGCAGCCAGGTGTGCAGCGGCCAGAGCGGGGCCTTGACCGCGAAGGCGAAGAAGAAGCCGAGGAAGAGCGCCTTCTCGGCGGTGCCGCTGAACCGCAGCCGGCCGTCGGCGACCGCGCCGGTGAGCGTCTGCAGGTCGAAGGTGCCGACGCCCTGCTGCTGCGCGATCACGTACAGGCCGATCACGGCGGCCAGCATGACCAGGCCGCCGAGCAGGTTGTAGAGCAGGAACTTGACCGCCGCGTAGGAGCGCTGGCGGGCGGACTCGGGGCCGCCCGCCCGGTCGCCGAAGCCCCCGATGAGGAAGTACATCGGGATCAGCATGGCTTCGAAGAAGACGTAGAAGACGAAGACGTCGGTGGCGTAGAAGGAGACGACCACCATCGCCTCCACCGCCAGGACCAGGGCGAAGAAGGCCTGGGTGCGGCGGCGCCCCTCGAAGGTGTCGGGGTCGGACGACGTCCCGGGTGCCAGCGGTGCCGCCGGGGCCGGGTCGGCGTCGTGCCAGGAGGCGAGCAGCACGACCGGCACCAGGACGGCGGTGAGCAGGGCGAGGACGGCGCCGATGCCGTCCACGCCGAGCGAGAAGGTGATGCCGAAGGAACGGATCCAGCTGTAGGACTCGGTCAGCTGGTAGCGCGCGCCGTCCGGGTCGAACTGCGCGGCCACCGCGCCGGCCAGGGCCAGGGTGGCGGCGGAGAAGACCATCGCCACGGTCTTGGTGGTCCGCCGCCGGGCGTCGGTGGTCCCGGCGGGCAGGGCGGCGGTGACCACCGCTCCGACCGCCGGAACGACGCAGGTGGCGGAGAGGAGGGCGCTCATTCCTCGGCCTCCTGACGATGTGTGTAATCCGGGTGCATCAGACGGACCTCATCAGGAGAGTCGTGGCGACCAGCACCAGCGTGCCGCCGAACATGGAGAGCGCGTACGAGCGGACGTAGCCGTTCTGGATCCGCCGCAGCCGGCTGGAGACCCCGCCGATGGTGGCGGCCAGGCCGTTGACGAAACCGTCCAGGCCGCGGCTGTCGAAGTAGACCAGGGCGGCCGTCAGCGCCGAGCCGGGCCGGACCAGGACGGCGTGGTTGAAGTCGTCCTGGAGGAGGTCCCGGCGGGCGGCCCGGGTGAGCGGCGAGCCGTACGGCGGCACCACCGGGACGGCGGAGCGGCCGTACATGAGGTACGAGAGCGCGACGCCGACCAGCATGCAGGCGCTGGTGAGCAGGGTGACCACCAGCGGGGCGAGCGGGGAGTTCCCCTCCTCGTGCCCGGTGACCGGCTCCAGCCAGGTGAGGAAGGAGTCGTTGAAGGCGAACAGCCCGCCCGCGAAGACCGAGCCGAAGGCCAGCACGATCATCGGGACGGTCATGGTCTTCGGCGACTCGTGCGGGTGCGGGTCGTGGCCCTCGGCGTCCGGCTGCCAGCGCTTCTCGCCGAAGAAGGTCAGGATCATCACCCGGGTCATGTAGAACGCGGTGACGGCGGCGCCGGTCAGGGCGCACAGGCCGAGGATCCAGCCCTCGGTGCCGCCCTTGGCGAAGGCCGCCTCGATGATCTTGTCCTTGGAGAAGAAGCCGGACAGCCCGGGGAAGCCGATGATCGCCAGGTAGCCGAGGCCGAAGGTGACGAAGGTGACCGGCATGTACTTCCGCAGGCCGCCGTAGTGGCGCATGTTCACCTCGTCGTTCATGCCGTGCATGACCGACCCGGCGCCGAGGAAGAGCCCGGCCTTGAAGAAGCCGTGGGTCACCAGGTGCATGATCGCGAAGGCGTAGCCGATCGGGCCGAGGCCGGCCGCGAGGATCATGTAGCCGATCTGCGACATCGTCGAGCCGGCCAGCGCCTTCTTGATGTCGTCCTTGGCGCAACCGACGATCGCACCGAAGAGCAGGGTGACCGCGCCGACCACCACGACGGCGGTCTGGGCGTCCGGCGCCAGGTTGAAGATCGCCCCGGAGCGGGTGATCAGGTAGACGCCGGCGGTGACCATGGTGGCCGCGTGGATCAGCGCGGAGACCGGGGTCGGGCCCTCCATGGCGTCGCCGAGCCAGGACTGCAGCGGCACCTGCGCGGACTTGCCGCAGGCGGCGAGCAGCAGCATCAGGCCGATCGCGGTCAGCTTGCCCTCGCTCGCGCTGTCGGCGGTGGCGAAGACCGGCTCGAAGGCGAAGGAGCCGAACTCGACGAACATCAGCATGATCGCGATCGACAGGCCCATGTCGCCGACGCGGTTGACGATGAACGCCTTCTTGGCGGCCGTGGCGGCGCTCGGCTTGTGCTGCCAGAAGCCGATCAGCAGGTAGGAGGCGAGGCCCACGCCCTCCCAGCCGAAGTACAGCAGGAGGTAGTTGTCCGCCACCACCAGCAGCAGCATGGCCGCCAGGAAGAGGTTCAGGTAGGCGAAGAAGCGGCGCCGGCGCTCGTCGTGCGCCATGTAGCCCACCGAGTAGAGGTGGATGAGCGTGCCGACGCCGGTGATCAGCAGGACGAAGGTCATCGACAGCTGGTCGAGCTGGAAGGAGATGTCGGCCTGGAAGCCGTTCACCGGGATCCAGCTGAACAGGTGCCGGGTGAGGGTGCGGTCCTCGGCGTCCCGGCCCAGCATGTCCGAGAACAGCGCGAGGCCGAAGCCGAAGGACAGGGCGGCGAGCGCGGTGGCCAGCCAGTGGCCCAGGCGGTCGAAGGCCCGGCCGCCGAGCAGCAGCAGGGCTGCGCCGGCCAACGGGGCCGCGACCAGCAGCGGAATGAGAGAGTTCACCGAGGCCCTCCGCCTACAGCTTCATGAGGTTGCTGTCGTCGACCGAAGCGGAGTGCCTGGTCCGGAAGATCGAGACGATGATCGCGAGGCCGACCACGACCTCGGCCGCCGCCACCACCATGGTGAAGAACGCGATGATCTGGCCGTCCAGGTTGCCGTGCATCCGGGAGAAGGTGACCAGCGCCAGGTTCGAGGCGTTGAGCATCAGCTCGACGCACATGAACAGGACGATCGCGTTCCGCCGGATCAGCACGCCGGAGGCGCCGATGGTGAACAACAGGGCGGAGAGATAGAGGTAGTTGACCGGATTCACTCCGCCCCCTCCTCGTCGTGGTCGGACGCCGGGCGGTTCGCCGGCGCCGGGTGGTTGGCGGCCACCGGCTCCAGCGCCTTGCGCGGGCCGGTCACCGGCGGGCGCTCGGACGGCGGGCGGCCCAGCCAGTCGGCGGTGGTGGACTCCAGCTCGGCCATCCGGGCCAGCATGTCCTGGCTGACGTCCCGGATCTGACCGCGCTCGCGCAGCGTCGCCATCACCGAGTCCTCGGCGATCGAACCGTCCGGCAGCAGCGCCGGGATGTCCACCGCGTTGTGCCGGGCGTAGACGCCGGGCGCGGGCATCGGCGGGACCTGCAGGTTGTCCGCGACCCGCTGGGCGGCCAGCTCGCGCTGGGTCTTCGGGGCCTTCACGTGCTCGCGGTGGGTCAGCACCATGGCGCCGATCGCGGCCGTGATCAGCAGCGCGCCGGTGACCTCGAAGGCCCACACGTACTTGGTGAAGATCAGCCGGGCCAGGCCCTGGACGTTGCCCTCGGCGTTGGCCTCGCCGAGACCCGCGAAGGTGTCCAGCCTGGCGTTGGCGAACCCTGCCACCAGCAGCACGCCGAAGCCGAGCCCGCAGAGCACGGCGGCGAACCGCTGGCCCCTCAGCTGCTCCTTCAGCGAGTCCGCGCTGGTCACGCCGACCAGCATCACCACGAACAGGAAGAGCATCATGATCGCGCCGGTGTAGACGACGATCTGCACCACGCCCAGGAACACCGCGCCCTGGGCCATGTAACAGACCGCCAGGGCGAGCATGGTGGCGGCCAGGCAGAGCGCGCTGTGCACCGCCTTGCGCATCAGCAGCATGCCGAGCGCGCCGCCCACGGCGACCACCGCGAGCACCCAGAACTGGACGGCCTCCCCGGTGGAGGTCGCGCCCGTCACGGCGGCGAGGTTCAGGGAGGTGGCGGCGCTCACGACTGCGCCTCCTTCTCCCGGTCGGTCCGCTCCTGACGGACCGTGCCCGGCGCCGCCGCGGTGATCTCGCCCCGGTAGTACGCACCCTCGTCGGCGCCCGGGAAGATCGAGTGCGGGCTGTCGACCATGCCCTCGGAGAGGCCGACCAGCAGCTGCTCCTTGGTGAAGATGAGGTCCTGGCGGGAGGAGTCCGCGAGTTCGTACTCGTTGGTCATGGTGAGCGCCCGGGTCGGGCAGGCCTCGATGCACAGGCCGCACAGGATGCAGCGGGCGTAGTTGATCTGGTAGACCGCGCCGTAGCGCTCACCGGGCGAGTAGCGCTCGTCCTCCCGGTTGTCCGCGCCCTCCACGTAGATCGCGTCGGCCGGGCAGGCCCAGGCGCAGAGCTCGCAGCCGACGCACTTCTCCAGGCCGTCGGGGTGCCGGTTCAGCTGGTGGCGGCCGTGGAAGCGCGGAGCGGTGGGCTTCTTCTGCTCCGGGTACTGCTCGGTGAGCCGCTTCTTGAACATGGCCTTGAAGGTCACGCCGAAGCCGGCGGCCGGCCCGAGGATGGACGGCTTGTCGGCCCGCTCGGGCCGGTCGTTCCGGGCGTTCTGGTCGGACGACATCTCGGTTCAGCTCCCTTCGGAATGGTCGGCCCCGTTGAGGGCGTCCTGGAGTTGCTTCGGGGCACGGCTGCGCCGGCGCGGGACCGGCGGGAGCTGCTGGCCGGGCAGCGGAGGCACCGGGTAGCCGCCGGCCATCGGGTCGAACTCCCCCTGCGGCGCCTCGGACCCGGGCTCCGGCTTGCGCTTCAGGACGTCCCGCAGCAGGCCGAGCAGCAGCAGCGCGCCGACCGGGGCACCGACGTACAGCACCACCTCGCCGAAGCCGTAGCCCTCGTTGCGCAGGGCCCGGACGCTGGCCACCATCACCAGCCAGACCAGCGAGACCGGGATCAGCACCTTCCAGCCGAGCTTCATGAACTGGTCGTAGCGGAACCGGGGCAGGGTGCCGCGCAGCCAGATGAAGAAGAACAGCAACAGCTGGATCTTGAGGGTGATCCAGAGCAGCGGCCACCAGCCGTGGTTGGCGCCCTCCCAGAAGGTGGAGACCGGCCAGGGGGCCCGCCAGCCGCCCAGGAACAGGGTGGAGGCGACGGCCGAGACGGTGACCATGTTGACGTACTCGGCCAGCATGAACATCGCGAACTTCAGCGAGGAGTACTCGGTGTTGAAGCCGCCGACCAGCTCGCCCTCGGCCTCCGGGAGGTCGAACGGCGCACGGTTGGTCTCACCGACCATCGCGACGATGTAGACGATGAACGACACCGGGAGCAGCACCGCGAACCAGGTCGGCTGCTGCGAGGAGACGATCTCCGAGGTGGACATCGAGCCGGAGTAGATGAACACCGCCGCGAAGGACAGGCCCATCGCGATCTCGTAGCTGATCATCTGGGCCGAGGAGCGGATGCCGCCGAGCAGCGGGTAGGTCGAGCCGGAGGACCAGCCCGCCAGCACGATGCCGTAGATGCCGACCGAGGCGGTCGCCAGGATGTAGAGCAGCGCCACCGGGAAGTCGGTCAGCTGCATCGGCGTCCGGGTGCCGAACACCGAGATCTCGTTGCCGGCCGGGCCGAACGGGATCACCGCGAAGGCCATGAAGGCCGGGATGGCGCAGACGATCGGGGCCAGGATGTAGACCGCCTTGTCGGCGCCCTTGACCACCAGGTCTTCCTTGAGCGCCAGCTTCACGCCGTCGGCGAGCGACTGCAGCAGGCCCCACGGGCCGTGCCGGTTGGGCCCGATGCGCAGCTGCATCCAGGCCACCACCTTGCGCTCCCAGACGATCGCCACGAGCACCGTGCCGACCAGGAAGCCGAAGCAGAACACCGCCTTGAGCAGGACCAGCCACCACGGGTCGCGGCCGAAGAAGCCGAGCGTCTCGTTCGCGGCGAGCTCGGCCAGAGCGGCCGGGCCGTGCCCGGCGAGCGGGTGCGGGGTCGGGGTCACTTCTCCTCCTCCTCGGGCCCGGCGGTCCCGGCCGGCGCGGTGGCCTCGGCGGCGGCGATGGTGACCAGGTGGCCGATGGTGGTGCCGAGCGTCCGGTAGGCGCCGCCCGGGGTGGAGTTGAGCGGGATCCAGACCGTGCGGTCCGGCATCTCCTTGCTGATCTCCAGCGGCAGGGTGAGCGAGCCGGCCGGCCCGGTCAGCCGCAGCGCCGGCGCGCCCGAGGCGCCGATCTCCTCCGCGGTGGTCGGCGAGAGCCGGGCGACCGCGGCGTGCCGGGTGCCGGCCAGGTGCGGGTCGCCCTGCTGGAGCGAGCCGCGGTCGAGCAGCAGGCGCCAGCCGGCCAGCACCGCCTGGCCGGTGGCCGGGCGGGGCAGCAGTCCGGGGTGGGCGGCCGGCACGGCCGGGCGGTGACCCGTCCAGGGCGTGAACCGGTCCAGCTCCAGCCGGGCGGCCCGGACGTCGGGCAGGCCGAGCCGGTGGCCCAGGGCGTCCGCCAGCATGTTCAGCACCCGCAGGTCCGGGTGCAGGTGGCGGCCCATCTGCTGGTCGGGCTTGAGCGCGGCCTCGAACATCCGCACCCGGCCCTCCCAGTCCAGGAAGGTGCCGGCCTTCTCGGCGACCGCGGCCACCGGCAGCACCACGTCGGCGTGGGCCGTGACGGCGGACGGGCGCAGCTCCAGCGAGAGCACGAACGGCACGGCGGCCAGTGCCTCCTCGGCGCGCACCGGGTCGGGCAGGTCGTCCAGGTCGAGACCGCCGACCAGCAGCGCGCCGAGTTCGCCGCCGAAGGCCGCGGCGAGGATCTCCTCGGTGTCCCGACCGGGCCGGGCCGGGAGCTCGGCCACGCCCCAGGCGGCGGCGGCCTCGGCCCGGGCGGCCGGGGCGGCGACCGGGCGGCCGCCGGGCAGCAGACCGGGCAGGGCGCCCGCCTCCACCGCGCCGCGCTCGCCGGCCCGGCGGGGGATCCAGGCGAGCCGGGCACCGGTGGCGTGCGCCAGCCGCAGTGCGGCGGTGAGCGCGCCGGGGGCGGCGGCCGCCCGCTCGCCGACCAGGATCACCGCGCCGGGGGTGCGTAGCAGTGCGGCGGCGCGGCCGGCGTCGTCGCTGAGCGGCTCGTCGGCCGCGAGCGCGGCCAGCCACTCGGCCTCGGTGCCGGGGGCGGCGGGCAGCAGCGCGCCGTGCAGCTTGGCCAGGCCCCGGGAGGCGTGCGGGGCGATCGAGAAGACCGTGAGACCGTGGGCCCGGTTGGCCTTGCGCAGCCGCAGGAAGACGATCGGCGACTCCTCCTCGGGCTCGAGGGCCACCAGCAGGACCGCCGGGGCGGCCTCCAGGCCCGCGTAGTCGAGGGCGTCGCCGCCGATGTCCACGCCCTGCCCGGCGACGGCGGCGGCCAGGAAGTCCGCCTCCTCGCCGCTGTGCGCGCGGGCCCGGAAGTCCACGTCGTTGGTGCCGAGCACGACCCGGGCGAACTTGGCGTAGGCGTAGGCGTCCTCGACCGTGACCCGACCGCCGGTGAGCACGCCGGTGCGGGCCTCGCGCAGCCCCTCGGCGGCCCGGGCCAGCGCCTCCGGCCAGGAGGCGGGGACGAGTTCGCCGTCCCGCCGGACCAGCGGGGTGGTGATCCGGTCCCGCTGCTGGGCGTAGCGGAAGGCGAACCGGCCCTTGTCGCAGTTCCACTCCTCGTTGACCGCCGGGTCCTCACCGGCCAGTCGGCGCAGCACCTTGCCGCGCCGGTGGTCGGTGCGCTGGGCGCAGCCGGAGGAGCAGTGCTCGCAGACGCTCGGCGAGGAGACCAGGTCGAACGGGCGGGAGCGGAAACGGTAGGCCGCCGAGGTGAGGGCGCCGACCGGGCAGATCTGGATGGTGTTGCCGGAGAAGTACGACTCGAAGTCGTCGCCCTCGCCGGTGCCCACCTGCTGGAGGGCGCCGCGCTCGACCAGGTCGATGAACGGGTCCCCGGCGATCTGCTGGGAGAAGCGGGTGCAGCGGGCGCAGAGCACGCAGCGCTCGCGGTCCAGCAGCACCTGGCTGCTGATCGGCACCGGCTTCTCGTACGTGCGCTTCATCCCCTCGAAGCGGGAGTCCGCGTCACCGGTGGACATCGCCTGGTTCTGCAGCGGGCACTCGCCGCCCTTGTCGCAGACCGGGCAGTCCAGCGGGTGGTTGATCAGCAGCAGCTCCATCACGCCGCGCTGGGCCTTCTCGGCGACCGGCGAGCTGAGCTGGGTGCGGACCACCATGCCCTCGGCGACCGGGACGGTGCAGGAGGCGACCGGCTTGCGCTGGCCCTCGATCTCGACGATGCACTGCCGGCAGGCGCCGGCCGGATCGAGCAGCGGGTGGTCGCAGAAGCGCGGGATCTGGGTGCCGATCTGCTCGGCGGCCCGGATCACCAGCGTCCCCTTGGGGACCTGCACTTCGACGCCGTCGATGGTGAGCGTGACCAGCTCGACCGCGGCCTTGTCGCCCGTGGAGGTGGATGGCTCTGTGATCGTCACGCGTGCACCTCCCTTTCGGTGGCGGACTGGTGGCCGGGGCGGGGGCCGTCGGCCCAGACGGTGGAGGCGGCCGGGTCGAAGGGGCAGCGACGCTCGACGAGGTGCTGCTCGTACTCGGCCCGGAAGTGCTGGAGCGAGGAGACGATCGGGCTGGCCGCGCCGTCGCCCAGGGCGCAGAAGGACTTGCCGTTGATGTTGTCGGCGATGTCGAGGAGCTTCTCCAGGTCGCCCTCGACGCCCTGACCGGCCTCGATCCGCTTGAGCAGCTGGACCAGCCAGTAGGTGCCCTCGCGGCAGGGGGTGCACTTGCCGCAGGACTCGTGGGCGTAGAACTCGGTCCAGCGGGTCACGGCGCGGACCACGCAGGTCGTCTCGTCGAAGATCTGCAGGGCCTTGGTGCCGAGCATCGAGCCGGCCGCGCCGACGCCCTCGTAGTCGAGCGGCACGTCGAGGTGCTCGTCGGTGAACATCGGGGTGGAGGAGCCGCCCGGGGTCCAGAACTTGAGCCGGTGGCCGGCCCGGATCCCGCCGCTGATGTCGAGCAGCTGGCGCAGCGTGATGCCCAGCGGGGCCTCGTACTGGCCGGGGTTGGTGACGTGGCCGGAGAGCGAGTAGAGCGTGAAACCGGGGGACTTCTCGGTGCCCAGTCCCTTGAACCACTCCTTGCCGCGGGCCAGGATCGGCGGCACCGAGGCGATCGACTCGACGTTGTTGACCACGGTCGGGCAGGCGTAGAGGCCGGCGATGGCCGGGAACGGCGGTCGCAGCCTGGGCTGGCCGCGGCGCCCCTCCAGCGAGTCCAGCAGCGCCGTCTCCTCGCCGCAGATGTACGCGCCGGCGCCGGCGTGGACGGTGATGTCCAGGTCGAGGCCGGAGCCGAGGATGTTCCGGCCGAGCAGCCCGGCCTCGTAGGCCTCGGCGACGGCGGCCTGGAGCCGGCGCAGCACCGGGACGACCTCGCCGCGCAGGTAGATGAAGGCGTGGTCGCAGCGGATCGCGTAGGACGCGATGATCATGCCCTCGATCAGCGAGTGCGGGTTGGCGAACAGCAGCGGGATGTCCTTGCAGGTGCCCGGCTCGGACTCGTCCGCGTTGACCACCAGGTAGTGCGGCTTGCCGTCGTTCTGCGGGATGAACTGCCACTTCATGCCGGTGGGGAACCCGGCGCCGCCGCGGCCGCGCAGACCGGAGTCCTTGACCAGGGCGATCACGTCGTCCGGGGGCATCGCGAGGGCCGCCTTGAGGCCCTCGTAGCCGGCGTGCCGACGGTAGGTGGCGAGCGTCCAGGGACGGCTGTCGTCCCAGAACGCCGACAGCACGGGGGTGAGCAGCTTCTCGGCCGGCTCGGCGGAGGTCATCACGCTTCGGTCCCTTCCTGGCCGGTGCCCTCGGCGGAACCGCCCTCGCGGAGGGCGCCCTCGTGGCGGGGTGAGACGACCCGGGTGCCGCCGGTGCCGGGCAGGGCCTCGCCGCGGGCCAGCCGCAGACCGGCCAGCGAGGCGGCGCCGCCCGCGCCCGACTCGTCGACGGCGCCGGGGCGCTCGTCGGGGAAGCCGGCCAGGATCCGGGCGGACTCCTTGAAGGAGCAGAGCCGGGCACCGCGGGTGGGGGTGGCCTCCCGGCCCGCGCGCAGGTCGTCGACCAGCCGCTTGGCGCTCTCCGGGGTCTGGTCGTCGAAGAACTCCCAGTTGACCATCACCACGGGCGCGTAGTCGCACGCGGCGTTGCACTCGATGTGCTCGATCGAGATCCGGCCGTCCTCGGTGGTCTCGTTGTTCGCGATCCCGAGGTGCTCCTGGAGCTCGGCGAAGATCTGGTCGCCGCCGAGCACCGCGCACAGGGTGTTGGTGCAGACCCCGACGTGGTACTCGCCGGCGGGCCGGCGCCGGTACATGGTGTAGAAGGTGGCGACCGCGGTGACCTCGGCGGTGGTGAGGTCCAGCTGCTCGGCGCAGAACCGGATGCCGGTCGGACTGACGAAGCCCTCCTCGGACTGCACCAGGTGCAGCAGCGGCAGCAGCGCGGACCGGGCCACCGGGTAGCGGCCGATCAGCTCCGCGGCGTCGGCGGCCAGCCGGGCGTGCACCTCCTCGGGGTACGGCCTGGCCGGCAGCGCCGGCATCCCCAGTTGGACGTCTGTCACCGGTCCACGCCTCCCATCACCGGGTCGATCCCGGCCACCGCGACGATGACGTCGGCCACCTGGCCGCCCTCGCACATCGCCGCCATCGTCTGCAGATTGGTGAACGACGGGTCCCGGAAGTGGACCCGGTACGGGCGGGTCCCGCCGTCGCTGACCACGTGCACGCCCAGCTCGCCCTTGGGCGACTCGATCGCCGCGTAGGCCTGGCCGACCGGCACCCGGAAGCCCTCGGTGACCAGCTTGAAGTGGTGGATCAGGGCCTCCATGGAGGTGCCCATGATCTTCCGGATGTGGTCGAGGGAGTTGCCCATCCCGTCCGGGCCGACGGCCAGTTGGGCCGGCCAGGCGATCTTCTTGTCGGCCACCATGACCGGGCCGGGGCGCAGCCGGTCCAGGCACTGCTCGACGATCCGCAGCGACTGCTTCATCTCCTCGAGGCGGATCAGGAAGCGTCCGTAGGAGTCGGCGCTGTCGGCGATCGCGACCTCGAAGTCGTAGTTCTCGTAGCCGCAGTACGGGTCGCTCTTGCGCAGGTCGTGCGGCAGGCCGGTGGCCCGCAGGATCGGGCCGGTGGCACCGAGCGCGAGGCAGCCGGGCAGGTCGAGGAAGCCGACGTCGACCAGGCGGGCCTTGAACACCGGGTTGCCGGTGGCCAGCTTGTCGTACTCGTGCATCCGGGAGCGGAGGGTCTTCACGGCCTCGCGGATCTGGTCGACCGCGCCGGGCGGCAGGTCCTGGGCGAGGCCGCCGGGGCGGACGTACGCGTGGTTCATCCGCAGGCCGGTGACCAGCTCGAAGACGTCCAGGATCAGCTCCCGGTCGCGGAAGCCGTAGATCATCAGCGTGGTGGAGCCGATCTCCATGCCGCCGGTGGCCAGGCAGACCAGGTGGGAGGCGATCCGGTTGAGTTCCATCATCAGCACCCGGATGACGTTGGCCCGGTCCGGGATGTCGTCGGTGATGCCGAGCAGCTTCTCGACCGCCAGGCAGTAGGCGGTCTCGTTGAACAGCGGGGTCAGGTAGTCCATGCGGGTCACGAAGGTGGTGCCCTGGACCCAGTTGCGGAACTCCATGTTCTTCTCGATGCCGGTGTGGAGGTAGCCGATGCCGCAGCGGGCCTCCGTCACCGTCTCGCCGTCGATCTCCAGGATCAACCGCAACACGCCGTGGGTGGACGGGTGCTGGGGGCCCATGTTGACGATGATGCGCTCGTCGTCGGCCCGGCCGACGGCCTCGACCACCTCGCCCCAGTCGCCGCCGGTGACCGTGAAGACCCGGCCCTCGGTGGTGTCCCGGGCGCCGGCCTCGGTCGTGCCGCCCTGGTGCGTCTCCTCGTGGTGCTGGGTGCTCATCAGCTGTACGACCTCCGCTGGTCGGGCGCCGGGATCTGGGCGCCCTTGTACTCGACGGGGATGCCGCCGAGCGGGTAGTCCTTGCGCTGCGGGTGCCCCAGCCAGTCGTCCGGCATCATGATCCGGGTGAGCGCCGGGTGCCCCTCGAAGACCAGGCCGAAGAAGTCGTAGGCCTCGCGCTCGTGCCAGTCGTTGGTGGGGTAGACGCTCACCACGGACGGGATGCGCGGGTCGGCGTCCGGCGCGGTGACCTCCAGCCGGACCAGCCGGCCGTGGGTGATCGAGCGCAGCTGGTAGACCGCGTGCAGCTCGCGGCCCGTGTCGCCCGGGTAGTGCACCCCGCTCACCCCGAGGCAGAGCTCGAACCGGAGCGCCGGGTCGTCGCGCAGGATCCGGGCGGTGCGGAGCAGGTGCTCGCGGGCGATCTGGAAGGTGAGCTCGGCGCGGTCGACGACGGTCTTCTCGATCACCTCGGCCGGGTCGAGGCCCTGTTCCTCCAGGGCGCCCTCCAACTCGTCGGCGACCTCGTCGAACCAGCCGCCGTACGGGCGCTCGGTGGCACCCGGCAGGACGATCGGGGCGACCAGCCCGCCGAAGCCGGAGGTGTCGCCGCTGCCCTGGGCGCCGAACATGCCCTGCCGGCGGCCGACCACCTCGACCGGGATCTCGCGGCGCGGCTGCTCGCGGCGGGTCTCGGGTACTTGGTCGTTCATCGCAGCAGCCCCCGCATCTCGCTCACCGGGGTGGCCTGCAGCGCGAGCGCCTCGCCCAGCTCCTCGGCGCGGCGCTTGTTCACGCCGAGCGGCTCGTGCTGGATCTTGTCGTGCAGCTTCAGGATCGCGTCCATCAGCATCTCCGGGCGGGGCGGACAACCGGGCAGGTAGATGTCCACCGGGACGATGTGGTCGACGCCCTGCACGATCGCGTAGTTGTTGAACATCCCGCCCGAGGAGGCGCAGACGCCCATCGAGATGACCCACTTGGGGTTGGCCATCTGGTCGTAGACCTGGCGCAGCACCGGCGCCATCTTCTGGCTCACCCGACCCGCCACGATCATCAGATCGGCCTGCCGGGGCGAGCCCCGGAACACCTCCATGCCGAACCGGGCCAGGTCGTAGCGGCCCGCGCCGGTGGTCATCATCTCGATCGCGCAGCAGGCCAGCCCGAAGGTGGCCGGGAAGAGCGACGCCTTGCGCACCCAACCGGCGGCCGTCTCCACGGTCGTGAGCAGAAAGCCGCTCGGCAGCTTCTCCTCGATTCCCATCAGATCCCTCTCAATGCCCTCAAGTCCTGTGGTTCGTCCGCCCGTTCGGGCTTGTCCGCTCGTTCACAAGGTCCGGCGGCCGCCCGGTTTCCGGCCTCTCCCCCGGCCCCTCCCCCGGCTCAGTCCCACTCCAGGCCGCCACGGCGCCAGACGTAGGCGTACGCGACGAAGACGGTGGCGATGAACAGGAGCATCTCGACCAGCCCGAAGATCCCCAGGGCGTCGAAACTCACCGCCCACGGATAGAGAAAGACGATCTCGATGTCGAAGACGATGAAGAGCATCGCCGTCAGGTAGTACTTGATCGGGAACCGACCGCCGCCCACGGGCTGCGGGGTCGGCTCGATGCCGCACTCGTACGCCTCCAACTTGGCCCGGTTGTAGCGCTTGGGGCCGGTCAGTGAGGCCATCACGACGGAGCCGACCGCGAACGCCGCCGCGATGGCACCGAGTACGAGGATCGGCGCGTAGGCATTCATAGCCCCCGCTCCCTCCGTCCAGTCGTCCTTGACTGCAGATCGGAACCGACGGGTCACACTGCGGTGAACCCGGTGTTCCAGTTCCCGAGATCCACCCCATGTGAGGCAGTTCACAAAGCCTGGAACGAGCGCATCCTATGCCCGTCGGCTTGTGATCTGCGACACGCAGTTCAAGACGATCTTTGTGATCTCCGCCACCTCGCGAATCGTGGCGAAGGTGAGCATGACGAGAGTTGTCAACGCAAAGAAGTCAAATGGTCACAAGCAGTCGCATTCATCTGCGAAGCGGCTGGTCAGAGCCGCAGTCCTATATCAACTACGTCTTGCGGAACGCAAATTTCCGGGCGTCATGTTGACGTGTTATAGCGCCTCACCCTCAGGGGTGGCGGCCCCGCGAACGCCTGCTTGACCCTTCGTTCACAAGCGCGCCAACCGCAGGCCGGGGCACCTCCCGGGCCAGGCCTGGAGCACCTCACCGCCGGGCCGGAGTCCTCCCGGCCGGAAGTCCTCCCGGCCGGACCCCACGGCTCAGGCGCCGCTCTCCCAGGCCCATGCGGCGACGCCGACTCGGTTCCGCGCACCGAGCTTTCGCTGGATCGAGGCCAGGTGGTTCTTCACCGTGCCGGCGGTGATGAACAACGCCGCCGCGATCTCGCTGTTGGTCGCGCCGTCCGCGACGAACCGTGCGACCTCCTTCTCCCGTGCGGTGAGTTCCTCGACCGGACCGACCCGCTCGCTCTCCTTGGCCCGTCCGCCCAGAGCGCGCCGCTCGCCGGCGCCGACGCTGGTGCTGTTGCTGCTGTTGTTGCCGCTGCTGTTGCTCTGGCCGGTGCCGGGACCGCCCCGGGACATCTGGCGGAGCAGCCGGACGGTGATCTGCGGGCTGATCAACGCGTCGCCCGCGACGGCGGCCCGGACCGCCTCCGCGAGCAGGGCCGGCCCCGAGCGCTTCAGCAGGAAGCCCGCAGCTCCCGCACGGATCGCCTCGTGCACGTATTCGTCCAGGTCGAAGGTGGTCACCACGACCACCCGGAACTCCCCGCCCAGCCGCCGGGTCAGCTCCAGACCGTCCAGCCGGGGCATCCGGATGTCGGCAAGGATCACGTCCGGACGCAGCCGCTCGGCCAGCGCGATCGCCGCCTCGCCGTCCGCGGCCTCATTGACCACCTCGATGTCCGGCTGGGCGTCGAGGATGATCCGGTACGCACTGCGGATCGCCTCGTCGTCGTCGGCAAGAAGCACCCTGATGCTCATAGGCCCGCCCTCCTTCCGTTCGCCGGGCACGGCCATCCGTGCCCGGCCCGCGGCACCCGCCGCCCCTGTCGGTCCTGCCGCCCGCGCGGCTCCTGTTGTCCGTACTGCCGGCCGCGGGCGGCCGTGGGTGGTGCCGCCCCCCGGCCGGTTACCGATCCGTCAACGGCATGCTGGCCGCCACCTGCCAGCCCTCGCCCTCGCGACCAGTGGCCAAGGTGCCACCCAGCGCCTCCACTCGGGCGGCCAGGCCTACCAGTCCACTGCCGCCGCCCCGGCGCGGCCCGGACGGCGCTGCCGCCCCACCTCCGTCGTCCCGGACGCGTACCGTCAACCGCCGCCCCTCGCGGCGCACCCGGACGTCGACCGCCCGGGTGGCGGGCGCGTGACGCCGCACATTGGTCAGCGCCTCGACCACGACGCGGTAGGCGGTGGCCGCCACCTCCCGGGGAACCGCCGGATCTTCGGCCGGGGCGTCCAGTCGCACCACCACCCGGTCCGAGTCGGCGAATCGCTCGGTGAGCTCGACCAGTTCGGCCAGGCCGGGCTGCGGGGCACGCTCCGGGCCGTCCGTGTCCTCGCTGCGCAGCAGGTGGACCGTCCGGTCGAGCGAGGCCAGGGCCTGCAACCCGGCCTGCTCTATCCGCTCGAACAGCGCCGCCGCCCGCACCGGGTCGGAGGCCGCCAGCACCGTGCCGGCCTGCGCCTGGGCAACCATGCCGCTGACGTCGTGGGCGACGAAGTCGTGCAGGTCGTGGGCGAGTTCGAGACGCTGGGAGCGCCGGGCGGCGGCCACCGAACGCCGTCGGGCGTCGTCCAGCCCGCGCAGGTAGAGCCCCACCAGGACCGTCGGCAGCGCGAGGGCCGAGCCGAAGCCGAAGAGGGCGAGCGCGTCCCCCGAGGTGCCCGTCCCCTGGAACCGGGACGGCCAGAGCGCGACCGCGCCGCCGATCGTCCAGACCGCCACCGCCCCGCGCCGACCGCCCTCGGCCCGCAGCGTCACGACCACCAGAACCAGCAGGGAGGCGAGTTCGAGCAGGCCGACCAGGCCGGTCCAGCGGTCCGACTCGGCCCACCGCCCGGCGGCCCAGACGCCGAACGTGGCCGCGACCGACACCGCACCGGCCGCGCAGGCCACCGCCGCCACCCCGAACCGGGACCGCAGGAACCATCCGCAGAGGACCACCGCCGGGGTTGCCAACGCGAGAAACTGACTCATCATCGCCTCCTTCCTGCGGGAAGCCTACGGATCACCGGAACGCTCCGCCTCTGCCGATCGGCACATATCCGCGCCCTTTCCGAGCAGCCAAGACAGCCCGATCGGCACTGACGGTGGCCCCTGCCGGGCAGCCACTCTTGATCCCGTCGGACCGGCCGCCGTGGCCGGCCGGGAGGGAGTCCGTCACCATGTCGACCACCGCGGCAACGGTCACCGCAGCAACCGTCGGCGCCGCCGTCGTCCCCGGGGCCGCTCGCAAGCGCGCCACCCGGCCCGCCGGTACCCCCCGCTGGGCCGAGCTGGCCGCCAGGGCCACCGTCTGGTCCACCGTGCCCTCCGGGCTCTGGCGGCTGGCCCTCGGCATCGGCGTCCCGGTCGGCTTCAGCGGGGAGCTGTCCGCGGCCCTCGATCCGCTCGTCCCCGGCTGGGGCACCGCGTACCTGGTCGCGCTGAGCGGACTGGCGGAGTTCGCGGCCTTCCTGACCATGGGGCTGGTCCGGCCCTGGGGCGAGGTGGTCCCGTCCTGGATCCCGCTGATCGGCGGCCGCACCGTCCGGCCGCTCGCCGCCGTCGTCCCCGCCGCGCTCGGCTCGGCCGTGCTCACCTTCGTCGGGATGAGCTCCCTGTTCGGCGGCTGGGCCACCGAGTTGAGCGATCCCGACGCCCCGCAGGGTCTCGCCGCCGTGGTCATGACCCTCTGCTACCTGCCGATGCTCGCCTGGGGTCCGCTGGTCGCCGCGGTCACCTTCGCCTACGCCCGCCGCACCCTGGGGCGGCGCCGATGACCCGGTCGGCGCCGACCGACACCCTCCGCGCGGACAGCCCCGCCGGCGGTCAGACCGGCACCGGCTCCCGCTCCGCCGGCACCGACTCCCGGAGCGGCGCCGAGACGGCGGTCCGGCGGCCCCACTCGGTGCCGACCAGGACGAGGGCACCGCCCAGCAGGGCGAGCGGCCCGAGGTGGTTGCCGGCCAGGGTGATGCCGAACACCGCGGCCCAGAGCGGTTCGGTGCCCAGCAGCAGGCTGACCCGGGAGGGCGAGGTGGTGCGGACGGCCCACATCTGCACGAAGAAGGCGAACAGCGTGCAGAGCAGCGCCAGGTGGAGCAGCCAGCCCCACTGGGCCGGCCCGTAGGCGGCCGCCACCGTCCACGGCATCGGACCCACGAACGGCGCGACGACGGCGAACACCAACGTCGCGGTCGCGAGTTGGACCCAGGTGACGGCCAGCGTGTCGGTCTCCCGGATCGCCCGGACGCGGGCGGTGGCCAACACGTTGACCGTCCGCACCACGGCGGCGCCGAGGACCAGCAGGTCCCCCACCGCGGGAGCCCGCAACCCGCCGTCGCCGGTCAGCAAGGCGATTCCCACCACCGCCAGGCCGGCGGCGACCAGGAAGGGACGCGGCAGCGGTGTGCGGGCGAGCGCGCTCTCGGCGAGCGGGGTGAACACGATCGTGAGGCTGATGATCAGGCCCGCATTGGTCGCCGAGGTGTGCACCGCGCCGAACGTCTCCAGGAGGAAGATCGCACCGAGCACCAGCCCCAGCGCGGCCCCGCCCAGCCACTCGGCTCGGCGCAGCCGCCGCAGCGCCCGCCAGGCGAACAGGCCGAGCACGGGCAGCACCAGGCCGAACCTCAGCACCAGCATCGCCACCACCGTCCCCGGCTCGGCCACGCGCTGGACCGCCAGGAAGCTCGATCCCCACACCACCGCCACCAGGAGGACCGGCAGATCACGCAGAAGGACGGAGGACGGAGCGCGCATGGGCAGCACCTCTCGAAGCGAGCGGGGGCGGCACACGAGAGTCGCGCACGTCGTCGGACGGATCCCGGAGCTGAACAGGGCCCGTCATCCTCGCGTATCGCACCGTTCGCGATCAACGCTTTTCCGACCCCTACCGGATCTCCACCCCGCCGTGGATGATGTCGCCATGACAATGCAGCCGTTCCCCACTCGCCGGAAGGCCAGTCAAGTGACGCGGAAGCACTGGGCGTTGATCGCCGCCGCCACCGTTCTGCCGCTCGTGGTGAGCACCGGCACCGCCGTCGCGGACACCCCGTCGACCGGAGCCGGGGCCGGCGCGACCGGCACCACCTGCACCTACAGCCCGGCCGTTCCCGCCGACAACTTCAAGGGCATCCCGGTCTTCAACGCCCGGAAGGCCGCCAAGCCCTACAGCGCGACCCTGAAGACCTCCCAGGGGTCGATCACCTTCCAGGCCCTGACCGACAAGGCGCCCTGCACGACCTTCTCGTTCCGGTTCCTCGCCGAGCGCGACTACTTCGACCGCAGCCACTGCCACCGGCTCACCACCCAGCGGATCTACGTGCTGCAGTGCGGCGACCCCACCGGCACCGGCAGCGGCGGTCCCGGCTACTCCTTCCCGGACGAGAACCTGGAAGGCGCCACCTACCCGGCCGGCACGGTCGCGATGGCCAATGCCGGCCCCAACACCAACGGCAGCCAGTTCTTCTTCGTCTGGAAGGACACCAAGCTCTCCCCCGCCTACACGCCGTTCGGCCGGATCACCGCCGGCCTGGACGTCCTGCAGAAGATCGCCGCCGGAGGCGAGGACGACCAGAACAATCCCGGCGACGGTTTCCCCACCCTGCCCGTGAACATCCGCAATGTGAAGATCTCCGCCCGCTGAGCCACCTCCGAAGCGGCCCGTCACGCTCCCGTACGGTGGTCAGCACGACCGCGAGCCGTACGGGAGCCGTGCCGATGGACAGCAGGATCTGGGAGAGCGTCGACCACATGGTCGCCTGGCTCGACGAGGAGAGCCCGCTCTCGCCGCAGGAGGAGCGCCTGACCCGCATCCTCAAGCTCTCCGAGGAGGTGGGCGAGGTCAGCGCGGCCGTGATCGGAGCGACCGGCCAGAACCCGCGCAAGGGCGTGACCCACACCTGGGAGGACGTCCAGCACGAACTCTGCGACGTGGTGTTCTCCGCCCTGGTGGCCCTGCGCACGCTCACCCCCGACGCCGCCCGGGTCTTCGCGGACCGCCTCGCCTACGTCGAGAACCGCTCCGCGGCCAGCCGCCGCGAGCCGTAGGCGGCCCGGGGAGCCGGGCCGCCCGGGAAGACCCGTTCGGCAGACAACAGGCGGCGGGCCCAGGCGTCGGGCCCGGGCGTCGGGGCCCGAGCGTCAGACGACAGGTGTCAGGCCCACGGCCGTCAGGCGTTGGGCGCGGCCTTGGCCAGGCCGTTGATGATGCGGTCCATGGCGTCGCCGCCCTGCGGGTCGGTGAGGTTGGCGAGGAGCTTGAGGACGAACTTCATCAGGAGCGGGTGGGTCAGTCCGCGCTGGGTGGCGAGCTGCATGACCTTCGGGTTGCCGATGAGCTTCACGAAGGCGCGGCCGAGCGTGTAGTAGCCGCCGTAGACGTCCTTGAGGATGCGCGGGTAGGCCTGGAGCGCGCGCTCCCGGCCGGCCTCGGTCACCCGGGCGTTGGCCTGGACGATCACCCCGGCGGCGATCTGGCCGGATTCCATCGCGTAGGCGATGCCCTCGCCGTTGAACGGGTTGACCATGCCGCCCGCGTCGCCGACCAGCAACAGGCCGCGGGTGTAGTGCGGCTGCCGGTTGAAGGCCATCGGCAGAGCGGCGCCCCGGATCGGGTCGGTCATGTTCTCGGGCGTGTAGCCCCACTCCTCCGGCATGCTGGCGCACCAGGCCTTGAGCACCTCGCGCCAGTCCAGCTCGCCGAAGGCGGGGGAGGAGTTGAGGATGCCGAGACCGACGTTGGAGGTGCCGTCGCCCATGCCGAAGACCCAGCCGTAGCCGGGCAGCAGCTTGCGCTCCGCCCCCCGGGTGTCCCACAGCTCCAGCCAGGACTCCAGGTAGTCGTCGTCGTGGCGCGGCGAGGTGAAGTAGGTGCGGTAGGCGACGCCCATCGGGCGGTCCTCCCGGCGGTGCAGGCCCATGGCGAGCGAGAGCCGGGTGGAGTTGCCGTCGGCGGCCACGACCAGCGGAGCGCGGAAGGTCACCGGCCGCTTCTCGTCACCGAGCCTGGCGGTGACGCCGACGATCCGGCCGGTCCGCTCGTCCAGCACCGGGCCGCTGACGTTGCAGCGCTCGTAGAGCCGGGCGCCGGCCTTCTCCGCCTGACGGGCGAGCAGCTCGTCGAAGTCGGCCCGCTTGCGGACCAGGCCGTAGTCGGGGAAGGCGGACAGCTCGGGCCAGTCCAGCTCCAGCCGGACCCCGCCGCCGATGATCCGCAGCCCCTTGTTGTGCAGCCAGCCGTTCTCGGTCGACACGTCGATGCCCATGTCCACCAGCTGCTTGGTGGCCCGCGGGGTCAGGCCGTCGCCGCAGACCTTCTCCCGGGGGAAGCTGGTCTTCTCCAGCAGCAGCACGTCCAGACCGGCCTGCGCGAGGTAGTAGGCGGTGGTGGACCCGGCCGGGCCCGCGCCGACCACGATGACGTCCGCGGTGCTCTCCACAACGCCTGCGCTCAGGTCAACGGCGGTCTCGGACACGGTGGGCACACTCCTGCTGCGGGGGTCGGCCGGACGGCGGGGGCCGGCCCGGCTGGGCTGGGACGAGTCTATGAGCTGCGGACGGCGACGTGGCCGGTCCCGGCGGCACGGCCGGTCCCGGCGGCACGGCCGGTCCCGGCGGCACGGCCGGTCCCGGCGGCACGGCCGGTCCGGACGGGGCGACCGGTCCGGACGGGGCGGCCGGTCCGGACGGGCGGCCGATCAGGCCTTGTGGGCGCGGTGCAGGGCGACGATCCCGCCGGTCAGGTTGCGCCAGGCCACCTTGGACCAGCCGACCTCCTGGAGCCGGGCGGCCAGCGCGGGCTGGTCGGGCCACTCGCGGATGGACTCGGCGAGGTAGACGTAGGCGTCCGGGTTGCTGCTGACGGCGGTGGCGACCGGGGGCAGCGCGCGCATCAGGTACTCGGTGTAGACGGTCCGGAAGGGCGTCCAGGTCGGCGTGGAGAACTCGCAGATGACCAGCTTGCCGCCGGGCTTGGTGACCCGGAACAGCTCGCTCAGCGCCGCCCCGGTGTCCTGCACGTTGCGCAGGGCGAAGGAGATCGTCACCGAGTCGAAGGTGTCGTCCGCGAACGGCAGGCGGGTGGCGTCTCCGGCGGTCAGGGCCAGCTCGGGGTTGCGGCGCTTGCCCTCGGCGAGCATGCCGACCGAGAAGTCGCACGGGACGACCTTGGCCCCGGCCTCCGCGAAGGGGAGCGAGGAGGTGCCGGTGCCGGCCCCGAGGTCGAGCACGAGGTCCCCGGGTCCGGCGTCCACCGCCTCGGCCACCGCACGGCGCCAGGCGCGGGCCTGGCCGAGCGAGAGCACGTCGTTGGTGCGGTCGTACTTGGCCGCGACGTCGTCGAACATGGCGGCGACTTCGTGCGGCTGCTTGTCCAGAGAGGCTCGGGTCACGCCCCCATTGTTCACCCTGGCTCCGGCGATCCGGGCAAGGGGGCGCCTTCCGGACACCTCGGGAAGGCGCGGGGTCCGCGTCAGCCCCGTTCTCGGAGTGCGCGCAGAGTGCCTACGCGGGGCGGGCAGAACAGCCTGGGGCGCGCACGGAAGGCCTCACGCCCCCGGCGGCGCCCGCCGTCCTCGACGGCTGCCCTCCCGCCTCCGGGCCCTCAGTGCAGGGCGCGTCGTCCGCCCGCACGGCGGCGACGGCGGGAGCGCTTGCCCTGCGTTATCGCCGGCATCCCGTCGGCCAGCGCGCCGGTGGCCATGGCGACCGTGGTGGCGAACCGGTTCTGCCCGCCCCGCACGGCCACCGCCCGCCGGTGCCGACGGATCCGCAGCATGCAGACGGCGAACAGCAGCACGCCCACCGGCACGCTGAACCGGGCCAGTCCGACACCCACCGGCTGGGGATAGGTGTCGCCGCAGATCCGCACCGCCCCCGGGTCGTCGGCCGCGTGCTCCAGGCAGACGGCGTCCCCGACCTTGGCCCCGTCGGCCAGCGGAAGCGCGGTGGCGGTGTGGTGCTGGCTGCGGGCCTGGTAGCTGACGGTGCTGTAGGAGCCGCCGCCGGTCGGGAGCTGGGTCACGACGCCCTCGACCCGCACCGGGTGCGCCCCGATCCGGTCTGCCTGCTCGGCCTGACGCCACCCCAGCAGGCACATCCCGACGGCCAGCACGGCGCTGAGCACGGCGGTGACGTACCAGCCACGGCCCAACCGCGGGGAGCGCTGCGGGGGGACGGTCGCGGATCGCATGGTTCCTGTCCTGGCGTGCGTTCGGGACCCGGGGCGGGGCCCCGCCACCCGTGGGCACGGGCGGGGGTGTGGTGAGGGTACGGACTGAGAGCTGAGCCGGATGCTATCCGCTGGCGGGCCCTCAGGTCACGGCGAAGGGAGAATCAGGCCACCGTGGAGGCCTCGCAGTTCGACGGCATACGAAGCAAGTCCCGTACGTCGCACGGGAGTACGGGGCGACACGGGAAAAACCGTGCGACTACCGACGAGTAGGCGACCGGGCGGTTGACGGAGGAGGCGTCCGGGGTCGCCGGACGAACCGGATCGGACCGGGAGGAAACTCCCGCGCGGACGGCGCTCAGCGCCGCCGGAACACCAGTCGGCCGCCCAGCACCGTCGCCCGGCAGCCACCGGCCCGGGGGCCGTCCGCCCCGGGGGCGAACACCGCGAAGTCCGCCCGTCCCCCGACGGCCAGCCGACCGTGCAGGGCGGCCGCGAGCGGCAGCACCGCCAGCGGGTCCAGCGAACCTCCGCCACCCGCGTCCCGCACGTCCCCCGACGCCGCCGCCGACCCCGGCACGCCCCCCGGCACCGGCACGCCCCCCGGCAGCGCGGCCAGCCCCGAACGGGCCACCGCCGTCCGCACCGAGGCGCGCTCGAACGGCCCGGCCACCGCCGTCACGCCGAAGCCGAGCATGCGCTGCAGCCCGCGCCGGGCGCTCGCCCCGCACCGCGTCCCGTCCGTCTCCCCCACCAGGCCGTCCGGCACCGGCTCGTCGCCGACCCCCTCGCGCGGGTCCGGGTGGTACGCGAGCTCCAGCAGCCGGTGCCCGTCCGGCTGGCGCAGGCCCGGGGTGAGCAGCGCGTCGCCCCAGTCCCGGACCCGGGCCGCCGGGTGGGCCGCCGCCAGCTCCGGGTACGGGCCGACCGCCTCGATCAGCTCACCGCGCACCAGCACCGCCCCGTCGACGTGCAACGGGGCGGTGGGATCGGCCGGGTCGGGCAGCACGAGGGCGGCCCGGTGCAGGGTCAGCACGGGTGTGCGGGTGCCTCAGCGGTTGTCGAGGATCTTCAGCTCGGGGTGCGCGGTGCCACCCTCGATCGCGGTGGAGGCGATGTGCGAGGCGACCCGCGGGTCGACCGGGTCGTTGGCCGGGTCGTCCAGCACCCGCAGGTGCTGGTAGGTGGTCGAGCGCTGCGCGGGGACGCGGTCGGCGGCCCGGATCAGGTGGATCAGCTCGGTGAGGTTGGAGCGGTGCTTGGCACCGGCCGCCGAGACCACGTTCTCCTCCAGCATGACCGAGCCGAGGTCGTCCGCGCCGTAGTGCAGCGACAGCTGGCCGGCCTCCTTGCCGGTGGTCAGCCAGGAGCCCTGGATGTGGGCGACGTTGTCGAGGAACAGGCGGGCGATGGCGATCATCCGCAGGTACTCGAAGACGGTGGCCTGGGTGGACCCCTTCAGGTGGTTGTTCTGCGGCTGGTAGGTGTAGGGGATGAAGGCGCGGAAGCCGCCGGTGCGGTCCTGCACGTCGCGGATCATCCGCAGGTGCTCGATCCGCTCGGCGTTGGTCTCGCCGGTCCCCATCAGCATGGTGGAGGTGGACTCGACGCCCAGGTTGTGGGCGGCCTCCATGATCTCCAGCCAGCGCTCGCCGGACTCCTTGAGCGGCGCGATCGCCTTGCGGGGGCGCGCCGGCAGCAGCTCGGCGCCGGCGCCGGCGAAGGAGTCCAGGCCCGCCTTGTGGATCCGGGTGATCGCCTCTTCGATCGAGACGCCCGAGATCCGCGCCATGTGGTCGACCTCGGAGGCGCCCAGCGAGTGGATCACCAGCTGCGGGAAGTCCGCCTTGATCGCCGAGAAGGCGCGCTCGTAGTACTCGACGCCGTAGTCCGGGTGGTGGCCGCCCTGGAACATGATCTGGGTGCCGCCCAGCTCGACGGTCTCCGCGCAGCGGCGCAGGATCTCGTCGAGGTCGCGGGACCAGCCCTTGTCGCTCTTCGGCGGCACGTAGAAGGCGCAGAACTTGCACGCCGTCACACAGACGTTGGTGTAGTTGATGTTGCGCTCGATGATGTACGTCGCGATGTGCTCCGTACCGGCGTAGCGGCGGCGGCGCACGGCGTCGGCCGCCGAGCCGAGCGCGTGGAGCGGGGCCGAGCGGTAGAGCTCGAGCGCCTCCTCCGGGCTGATCCGGCCGCCGCCGGCGGCCCGGTCGAGGACGGCCTGCAGGTCGGTGCTGGGCGCATCGAGGGTGGTCGCTGCGAGCTCGGACACCTGACGGCCTTCTCTCTCTCGGGTACTTCGGGTGCTGCGGGTGCTGCGGCGTGCGGCGAAACCGTTCCGGCGGCACCGGGTCGCATCCGGATCAGCCTACGCCAGCGCCCTCGGGCCCCCGCGTCAGCCCGTCCGCCGCAGCGTCCCGGAGGGGTTCCCGGCGCTGGGGTCGGCGGAGGTGAAGCGGACGGTGCCGTCCTTCTGCAGGGTGAGCGTCTCGGCGTAGGAGCCGCCGGTGCACGCGCCGGGCAGGGAGGAGCGGACCAGCCGGGAGGTGAGGACCAGCTTCTCCGGCTCGGCCGAGGTGAGCGTCCAGGCGCCCTCGCAGGTGAGCGAGAGCAGCCCGGTCAGCTCGTTGCGGCTGGTGACGGCGTCCTGCCCGATCGCGGCGCGGCCGACGACGATGGTGGTGGTGCCGGCGGGGACCCCCTTCTGCGTGGTCATCTCCCCGCGCCAGGTGCCGAGGAACGCCTCGGGCACGGCGTTCGGCCCCGCGGCCGTCGCCGTCTGCGTCGGCGAGGTCGACGCCACCGGCGACGCCGGGGACGCCGCGGGCGACGGGGACGACGGGGACGACGAAGGGGACACCGGTGACGGCGGTGCCTGGGTGATCCCGCCCGTGGCCGCGGTGGGCCCGGTGGGCCCCGGTCCCGGTTCGTCCGTCCCCCAGACCCGGTACGCGCCGTACCCACCCCCGGCGAGCGCCAGCACCACCGCTCCGGCCGCCAGCGCGGCGACGCCCCGCCGCCGCGAGCCGTCCGCGACCACCGGCGCCGTCCCGGACGCTCCCCCGGCCCCTCCCGGAGCACCTTCCGGACCACCGACCGGACGACCGACCGGACCACCACCCGTGCCCGCACCTCCGTCGGCACCGACCGGCACCGCACCGACCGGTACCGCACCGACCCCCGGCACGAAGGTGGGCGTCCGCTCCACCTCCACCGAACCAGCACCGGCACCAGCACCAGCACCAGCACCGGCACCCGCCGCCCCGCCCCCGGAGCCGTCCTCCCCCTCCAGGTCCAGCAGCTGCACCGCACTGCGCCCGACCGCTGCCGCCAACGCCGGCGGCAGCCAGCCGCCGTGCCCCAGCCGCCCGACGGCCGCGCCGTCCGGGTCCAGCCGTTCCCGCAACCCGCGCGGCGTCGGCCGGGCCGCCGGGTCCTTGGCCAGGCAGTCGAGCACGATCGAGCGCAGCGGCCCCGGGGCCAGCCCGGTGAGGTCGGGCTCCTCGTGCACCACCCGGTAGAGCAGCACGGCCGCGCTCACCCCCTCTCCGAAGGGGTGGACGCCGGTGGCCGCGTACGCGAGCACCGCGCCGAGCGAGAAGACGTCGCCGGGCGGCCCGGCCGGCCGGCCGTTCGCCTGCTCGGGCGACATGAAGCCGGGCGAGCCGACCACGAAGCCGGACTGGGTGAGCCCGGTGGCCGCGTCGAGGGCGCGGGCGATGCCGAAGTCGATCAGCCGCGGGCCGTCCAGGGTGAGCAGCACGTTGGAGGGTTTGACGTCGCGGTGCACCAGGCCGAGCCCGTGCACGTGCTCCAGCGCCTCGGCCAGGCCGGCGCCCAGCGTGCGCACGGCGGGCTCGCTCAGCGGTCCGTACTCGCGGACGGCGCCGCCGAGCGCGGGCCCGGCGACGTAGCCGGTGGCCACCCAGGGGTGGGTGCCCTCGGTGTCGGCGTCCAGGACGGGCGCCGTCCAGGCCCCGCCGACCCGGCGGGCGGCGGCCACCTCCTGCCGGAACCGGGCCCGGAACTCGGTGTCCTCGGCGAGTTCGCCGCGGACCACCTTCACCGCCACGGTGCGGCCGCCCGCCGTCCGGCCGAGGTAGACCCGGCCCATGCCGCCCGCGCCGAGCCGCCGCAGCAGCCGGTACCCGCCCACCTGGCGCGGGTCGTCCGATCCCAGTGCCTGCATCCCCCGCACGCTCCCGTCACCCGCCCGGCCCGCCGGCGGGGCCTTCTCGCGTGCAGACGCTATCGGGCGGCGGGGTGGTGGCGCGCGACGACCGCGTCCCCGGACGTCCGGGAACCCCGGAGGTGCTCAGACCACCACCGGTGCCGGCTCCAGCAGCCGGACGGTCACATCGGGGGCGAACCCGCTGTCGTGGGCGACCCGCCGGGCGAACTCGGCGACCCCGGCCAGCTGCCGCTCGCCGAGCGAGAAGTCCAGTGCCTCGCTGAAGTACCGTTCCAGCACCGTCGCGTCGAAGGCCTCCCAGCGGGCCGCGTGCGCCGCCACCTCGCGGGCCTCGACCAGCGAGAGGTCCCGGGACTCCAGGAAGGCGCGGTGGACGGCCGCGGTCAGCTCGGGGCTGCGCTCGACGAAGTCGCGGCGGGCGGCCCAGACCGCGAAGACGAACGGCAGCCCGGTCCACTCCTTCCACATCTCGCCGAGGTCGTGCACGGTCAGGCCGTGCTCGGCCGCCTGCCCCAGGTAGGCGCGCAGCGCCGGGTCCCCGATCAGCACGGCCGCGTCGGCCTCGGCGAGCATCGCCTCGAGGTCGGGCGGGCAGCTGAAGTACTCCGGCCGCACCCCTTCGCGTTCCTCCAGCAGCAGCCGGGCGAGCCGCACGGAGGTGCGGCTGGTGGAGCCGAGCGCGACCCGTCGGCCGTCCAGCTCGGCGAGCGGCAGCTTGCTGACGATCACGCAGGACATCACCGGGCCGTCGCTGCCCACGGCGATGTCCGGGAGCACGAGCAGTTCGTCCGCGTGCCGCAGGTACTCCACACAGGTGATCGGACCGACGTCCAGCGAGCCGTCGACCAGCTGGTCGCTGAGCTTCTCCGGGGTGTCCTTGGTGAGGTCCAGGTCCAGCAGGTTGCCGGTCCTGGCCAGGCCCCAGTAGAGGGGTACGCAGTTCAGGAACTGAATGTGCCCCACTCGGGGCCGGACCGGGGTGTTCTCCCGGGGCTCCCGCGTCACCGCGTCCGGTCGTGCCACTGCACCGCTCCCTTGCTGTTCGTACGCCTTCCCGCAGGGTATGCCCGCCGGTCCACAAGCCCCGCACCAGCCTCGCGCGACGCACCGTGCCGATCGCCACAACCGCCTTACGACACGCGCCGTCCAGCCCGCAAGTCACCCCTGGTCGTCACAGCAGCCGCATGCTAGCGTTGCCCTCAGTTGCAGTTTGATTCCCCTTGCAGTACTTGAAGCCTGCGGAGCATGTAACCGCAGGCTTTTTGTAGTTTTTCAGCAATATCGAAAAACTCCGGACCCGTCCGGAGGCAGGGCGATCAGCGCAGCGGACCGGGTGCCACACGGTGTGGTCCCCGACACGTCCCTCGCAAGGAGAACGGCATGGCTCAGGGAACCGTCAAGTGGTTCAACGCTGAGAAGGGCTTCGGCTTCATCGCCCAGGATGGCGGCGGCCCCGACGTCTTCGTCCACTACTCCGCCATCAACGCGAGCGGTTTCCGCTCGCTGGAGGAGAACCAGGCGGTCAGCTTCGACGTCACCCAGGGTCCGAAGGGCCCGCAGGCGGAGAACGTCACCGTTGTCTGACCATCCTCGATGATGATCTGATCGCTCGGGACCCCCACGGGTCCGCCGACGGCCTCCGGCCGTCACGGTGAGCACAAGAGCAGCAGTACCCAAGGGGGCCCGCCCGTCCGGTGGGCCCCCTGCCTTGTCCGGCCACCGTCGCTGCCTTGTCCGGCCACGGTCGCCGGCTTGTCCGGCCACGGTCGCCGCGGCAGGGCGGCCGGCCCGCGCCCGCGCCCGCGAGCAGGCACCGCCCGCGCACCCGTGCCCACACACGCCGAAGGCCCCTCCCCGTTGCCGGGGAGGGGCCTTCCGCGTGCGAGCGGGACGCCGGGGCCCTGCGGGGTGTCAGGCCGCCGCGGGGGCCTTGGCGCCGGCCTGGGCCGGGACGGTGGCCGGGGCCGGGGCCTCGTCGTAGAGGTCACCGGTCGGGTTGTTGTACGCGACCAGGTCGAGCGTCTTCTCCCGGGCGGCGACCACGACCGGCACCAGGGCCTGGCCGGCGACGTTGGTCGCGGTGCGCATCATGTCGAGGATCGGGTCGATGGCCAGCAGCAGGCCGACGCCCTCCAGCGGCAGGCCCAGGGTGGAGAGGGTCAGCGTCAGCATGACGATCGCACCGGTCAGACCGGCGGTGGCGGCCGAACCGATCACCGAGACGAAGGCGATCAGCAGGTAGTCCTTGATCCCGAGGTCGATGCCGTACACCTGGGCGACGAAGATCGCGGCCAGCGACGGGTAGATCGCGGCGCAGCCGTCCATCTTGGTGGTGGCGCCGAACGGGACGGCGAAGGAGGCGTACTCGCCCGGGACGCCGAGGCGCTCGGTGACCCGACGGGTGACCGGCAGGGTGCCGACCGAGGAGCGGGAGACGAAGGCCAGCTGGATGGCGGGCCAGGCGCCCTTGAAGAAGTTGACCGGGTTGAGGCCGGCGGCGAACTTCAGCAGCAGCGAGTAGACGCCGAACAGCACCAGCGCGCAACCGACGTAGACGTCGACGGTCAGGGTCGCGAAGGGCTCCAGCAGGTCCCAGCCGTACTTGGCCACGGACTTGCCGATCAGGCCGAGGGTGCCGAGCGGCGAGAGGCGTATGACCCACCACAGGGCGGTCTGGATGAGCTCCAGCACCGACTCGCTGAGCTTGAGGACCGGTTCGGCCTTCGCGCCGAGCTTGATCACGGCGGCGCCGGCCACGATCGCCAGGAAGACGATCTGCAGGACCTCGACCTCGGTGAACGCGGTGACGATGTTGGTCGGGAAGATCCCGGTGAGGAAGTCGATCCAGCTGCCGGTGGACTTCGGCGGCTTGAGGCCCTCGGTCTTGAGGTTGGTGCCCTCGCCCGGGTTGGTCAGCAGGCCGAGGCCGAGGCCGATGGCCACGGCGATCAGCGAGGTGATCGCGAACCAGAGCAGGGTGCGGACGGCCAGCCGGGCGGCGTTGGCGACGTTCCGCAGGTTGGCGACGCTGACCAGGATCGCGGTGAAGACGAGCGGCGGGACGGCGAGCTTCAGCAGCTGGACGAAGATCCGGCCGATGGTCTCCAGGGTGGTGGCCAGCCAGGAGATGTCGGCCGCGCGGGCCAGGTACCCGAGGGCGACGCCGAGCACGAGGCCGGCGACGATCTGGGCCCAGAACGGGGTCCTGCGGATTCTGGCGAGCACGGACGGCGACGAAGTCGCCTCGGGCGCTGTGGACATGACGGTGCGGCTCCGGGGGAGGCGTTGCTGACGGTGAGGCGGGGGGCGAGAACGGCGGCACGGCGCGCGGGCCGGACGGGAAGGGAACCGGCCCCGGTCAGGGGCGTGCCGCCTGAATACAGCTCATGGCGCGACAACGGCGCGGGCTGTCCACAGCACCGGCCAGACGCCCGCGGGCGGCACCGGGCTGCGAGCCCAGGCCGTGCGCCGAACGTGCGTCTGAGGTGGTCATGGCCGACACGTTAGCAGTAAAGGTTTGAGATGTTCAAAGTAGTTGTTTGAGTTCCGGCCACGGAGGGCCACCGGAGGGCCACCGGAGGGCCGCCGAAGGGCCTCACGGCGGACCCGGGGGCCGGATCCCGGGTCCGATTGACCGGTCAGCAGTTATACGTATAACTTGGAGAGCATCCCCCGCCCGTCCCCTGCCCTGACCGGAGAATCCCGCCCATGGGCTACCTCGCCCTGCTCCGCGCCCCGCACGTCGGCCGTCTGCTCTTCGGCACCCTGCTCGGCCGCCTCCCGGCCGGTATGACCGCCCTGGTGATCGCCCTCGCGCTGCGCGACGCCGACGCGCCGTACAGCCGGATCGGGCTGGCCACCGCCGCGTACGCGATCGCGGCGGCCGTCGGCGGACCGGTGCTCGGCCGGATCGTGGACCGCACCGGGCAGCCCCGCGTGCTGCTGCTCTCCGCCGTGATCGCCGGCGGCGGGTACGCCCTGCTCGCGCTGGCCCCCGGCTCGGCGGTCGCCGCCCCGATCGGCGCCGCGATCGCCGGTCTGGCGATGCCCCCGCTCGAACCCTGCCTGCGCTCGCTCTGGCCGGACGTCGTCGAGGAGGAGCAGCTCGACACCGCGTACGCCTTCGACTCCGCCTCCCAGCAGATCCTCTACGTCGCCGGTCCGCTCGCGGTGGCCGGCATCGCGGGCACGGCCGGACCGGTCACGGCGCTCTGGGTGGCGGCCGGCCTGGGTCTGGCCGGGGCGCTCGTGGTCGCCACCACCGCACCGGCCCGGTCCTGGCAGGCGCCGCCGCGCGCGCACTCGGCCGGCCTGCTCGGACCGCTCCGCTCCCCCGGTCTGGTCCTGCTGCTGATCGGCCTGGCCGGCGCCGGCTGGGCGGTCGGCTCGCAGAACGTGCTGTTCATCGCGTACGCCGAGGCCCACGGGGGCGGCGGTCTGCCCGGCGGCGCCGGCACCCTGCTCGCCCTGGCGGCGCTCGGCGGCCTGCTCGGCGCGCTCGCCTACGGCGCGGTGCCGTGGCGCAGCTCGACGGCCACCCGCACCTGGCTGATGGCGCTCGGCATGGCCGTCAGCTACCTGCCGCTGCTGCTGGTCCCCGGACCGGCCGCGACGGCCGCCTTCGCCTTCCTCTCCGGGATCGCGCTGGCACCGCTGCTGGCGGCGGCCTTCGTGCTGGTCGCCGAGCTGGCTCCGGTGGGCACCGTGACCGAGGCCTTCGCCTGGCTGGTCACGCTCTTCGCGACCGGCAACTCGCTGGGCTACGCGGTCTCCGGCCACCTCGCCGAGGGGTCGCTGCGCTCGGTGGCGCTCTGCGCGGCCGGCGGGATCGGTCTGGGCGCGCTGCTGCTGTTCGGCGCCCGCCGCTGGATCCGCCCCGCCGACGACGCCCCGGCCGACGACACCCCGGCCGCCGCCCGACTCGCCGAACCGGTGCCGGTGGGCTGAGCCGGTACCGACGCTGAGCGGTACCGGTGGGCTGACGCCCCCCAAGAACGTGGCAGCGCCCGTCGGGCCGGTGGTCTGGCCGACGGGCGCTGTCACCCTTCCCTGGTTCAGCCGTGGCGGCCTCGGCTTCCCGAGGTGATCACGGCGAGCAGCAGACCGGCGCCGAGGGCGCAGGCGCCGAGCACACCGAGCAGGACTCCCGGTCCGCCACCCGTGTCGGGCAGTTCACCGCCGTGGCTCGGCGAGTGCGTCGGCATCGGACGGTGCGAGTGCGAGTGGGTCTGCGTCGGCGTCGGCGCGGAGGTGGAAGTCGACGGGCTGGGCGTCGAGGTCGACGGGCTGGGCGTGGGCGTCGGCGACGGGGAGGCTGTCGGCGACGAAGACGGCGACGAAGACGGCGAGGGGGACGGCGAGGGGGAGGGCCGCGGCGGCAGCACCAGCCCGAGGTCCAGCCCCAGGTCCCGCGTCCCGCCGGCGAGCGTGACGGTCTGCGTCACCCCGGTCGCCGGGTCCGCGTCCGAGTCCAGCGTCCGGTCCGTCCCGGCGGCCCGCCCGGTCACCGTGGCGTCCTTCGGCAGCGTGGAGAGGTCGAAGCGCACCGCGTACACCCCGTCCGGCAGCCGCTCGAACAGGTAGTGCCCGCTCGCGTCGGTCACCGTGGTGACCGGCTCGCCCGCCTTGTCCCGGACCACCCGGCCCTCGCCGTCCAGCAGTTCCACCCGCACGCCGGGCACCCCGGGCTCGCCGGGCCGCTGGATGCCGTCGCCGTCGAGGTCGTGCCAGACGAAGTCGCCGAGCGCGTCGGCCGGCGGGGTGACCTGCTCGATGCCGACGCCGACCTTGGCCGGCTCGGCGGGCAGGAACGGGCGGCCGTCCGCGTCGGTCGCGGTGTAGGCGAAGCTGTTCGAGGCGAACTCGTCCGGGCCCGCGTCGACCGAGGCGACCATCCGCCAGGTGAGCACGAAGCTCTCCCCGGCCGCGAGCGTGCCGGGCCGGCGGACCCGGAACCAGGTGGCGACGCCCGGCCCGGGGAAGGCGGTGCTCCACGGCGCGGCGGCGTCGCACGGCCCGGGCACGGCGAACTCGCCGGGCAGGCAGGGGTTGGGCGAGGTGGTGTACTCGATCACCACGGTCGGGTCGCTGGAGGTCAGCGGCTCGACCAGGGAGGGCGTCCAGGCGGAGCCGCGCGGGACGTCCGGGCGCAGCACGTGGCCGTCGCCGGGGGCGGGCAGCTTGTCGTACGCGAGGAACTCGGTGACCGGGTCGGCCGAGTCGTTGCGGACGGTCAGCCGGTAGGAGATGACGCCGCCGGGCCGGGTGGTGCCGGTGCTGCCGTAGTCGGCGTCGAGGTCGCCCTTGACCTCCTTGTACGCCCGCAGCACGGCCGGCACCTGCACCTCGACCGGCGAGGAGGCCCGGCACATGGTCTCGGTGGTGTCGCCGTCCTTGTCGATGTCCTGGGCGTCCACCGCCCCGCTGTCGCTGCCGAAGTAGAAGCAGGCGACCGGGTCGCCGGCGCCGTCGGCGGTGACGTACACGTCGTTCGTGAGGGTGCCGGGCTCGGCGCTGCCGGCCACCTGGACGTCGATCAGGGTCCGGTGGGCCCGGTGGTCGTTCACGTACATCATGTCGGGGCTGCCGGCCGGCCAGGTCAGCTTGAGCAGCTGGCGGCCGTCCGGGCCGGGCAGCACCGCGACGGACTCCGGGGCGACCGACTCGGCGTACGACGGGTCGCGCCGGGCGCTGCCGTCGACGTACACCGTGCCGGGCGGCAGCAGGTCGTAGAGGACCAGCGGCCGGTCCAGGGTGCGGCCGGTCCGGTTGAAGGGGGTGACCTGGAAGGTCGCGGTCCCGCCGGGCGAGAGCACGGCGCCGGCCACGGTGGTCTTGGCCGCGCCCAGGTTGGTGGCGGCGGTGACGGTGGTGTCGGCGCAGGCGTTGATCGCCGCGGTGTTCCCCGCCGCGTCGGTGCCGACCGCGTCGAAGCAGTTGTGCAGCGGCACGGGTGCGGTTCGGCCGTCGTGTCCGGGGGTGACGATCTGGGCGTGCAGCCGGACGGCGTTGCCCGGGCTCCAGCCGCTGGGGACCGGTCCGGTCCAGGTGAACCGCAGGCCGTCCAGGTAGCGGCCGGCCGGGATGCCGATGACGTCACCGGCCGGATTGCCGGCGCCCTCGGCGAAGGTGATCCAGCGGTTGGACGAGCCGTTCATCGGACTGCCGGGGGTGAAGGTCAGCCAGGCCGGGTCGCCGTCCAGCCGGTACTCCAGCGCGAGGTCGATCGTGGTGGGGTTCCACGCGTCCAGCTGGAGGGACTGCGGGAACAGCCAGTTGTACAGGTTGGCGGTGGTGCCGGCGCCCGGGTCGGTCAGCACCAGGCGGGTCACCGGGTCGGCGTTGTTGGTGACGAACAGGTTGAGGGAGGCGATGTCCCCGGAGGTCGTGTTCGCCTGCCAGCCCTTGGAGCCGCTGACCTCCACCCCGGAGACCGGCGGCTGGAGGACCGGGGTCTCGGCGGTGGCGCTGGACAGGTCGCGCTGCGGGTCGGGGCCGAGCGGATCGCCCTGGAGGGTGACCGTGTTGGTGGCGGTGGTGCCGCTCGGGAAGGTCGGGTCGGGGTAGTTGACCACCAGGGCGCCGGGGTTGCGGCAGCCGGCCCGCCCGTTGCCGGACCGGAAGGCGCCGATGTCGTAGACCCAGGTGGTGGAGCCGGCCGGGTCGTTGACCCAGCCCGGCGAGCGGCTGGTGTCGACCACGGCGCCGGGCGGGAGGGTGTCGACCAGCCGGCCGGCGTCCAGGTCGACGTTGGGCACGTCGGCGGTGGAACAGGCGCTGAACCGGTAGGCGACCGAGCGTCCGTCCCGGCTGCTGGCCTGCACGCCCTTGGTGGTGGTGTAACCGGGCCGGACCACCGCGACGGTGTCGGCGCTACCGGTCCGCGGCGTCTCGCCGTCGGCGGTCAGGGTGGCCGTGTTGGTGCTCCGGCTCCCGTTGGGGGTGGTGAAGTTGGGGTACCGCAGCACCACCTTGACGGTGGCGGTGGTGCCCGGAGTGAGGTTCCGGAGCTTGGCGGTGAGGGTGCCGCCCCGGGTGCCGGCCGCCGGGACGGTGGAGCCGGGGACATCGACCGTGGTGGCGTCCGGCGTCCAGCCGACGAACTCCATCCCGGCCGGGAGGACGTCGGCGATCTGCCCGTTGACGCAGTCGGTGACCGAGCAGGTGTACCGCAGCGTGTAGGTGACGTTCTCGCCGGGCACCGGTTCGGGCTTGTCCACCGTCTTGGTGAAGCTGACGGCGGCCTCGGCGGGCGGGGCGGTCAGGGTACCGGTCAGCAGGGTGCCGCCGATCAGACCGAGCGCGGCGGCCAGGCGCGGCAGACGGGACGGCCTTGCCGGCCGTGCCGGCCGTGGGAGACGGGAGGGTTCGGGTCTTGACGTCCACATGGGCGGAATCTCATCGTCCAATAATCCGTCCGCGGTGCTGGCGCGATCCGGTGCGACGATCTTTCACCCGCTCGGGCTCACCCGGTCGACGGCCTCCGGCCCGGGCCCGGCGCGGTGGAGGAACGCAGCACCAGGGAGGTGGCGAGCGGCGGCACCGGTGCGACGGCCTCGCCCCGGAGCAGTCCGGCGAGCGCCGCCACCCCGGCCCGACCCAGCTCCTCGCCCGGCAGGTCGACCGTGGTGAGCGGCGGGGCGAGCAGCGCGGCCACCGGAACGTTGTCGATGCCGACCACCGAGAGGTCGGCGGGCACCCGCAACCCGCGTTCGGCGGCGGCCTGGTAGACGCCGGAGGCGACCACGTCGTCGTCGCAGATCACCGCGCACGGCGGGTCCGGGTGCTCCAGCAGCCGGTGGGCGACCTCGCGCGCGGCCGACTGGCCCTCGTTCAGGCTGACCCCGAGTTCGACCACGTCCAGGCCGAGCGCCCGGACCGTCTCCTCGAAGGCGGCCTGACGGACCCGGAAGGTGTACGCGGCGTGGGTGGAGCGGAGCCGGGCGATCCGGCGGTGGCCGAGGGCCGCGAGGTGCTCGACGGCGGCGCGCATGCCGCCGGCCACGTCCAGTTCGACGGTGGGACGGGCCCGGTCGGTGCCCGGATCGGCGTCGAGGAAGACGACCGGGGTGTCGGCGGGCAGCTCGCCGAGCTGGCTGTCGTCCGGGGAACAAATCAGCAGGCCGTCGAAGCGGCTGGTGGTGGCGGCCTCGGCGAGCGTGGCGCTCCCCCAGCCGGAGCTGACCACGACGGCCAGGCCGTGCTTGCCGGCCTCCTCGTGGACGCCCTCCAGCACCCGGCCGAAGAACGGGCCGAGGATGTTCGGCACCGCGAGCAGGATCATGCCGCTGCGGCCCAGCCGCAGTTGACGACCGGCGGCCTGCGGCCGGTAGCCGAGGCTGCGGGCGGCCTCGCGGACGCGTTCGCGGGTGGCGTCGGAGACCCGGCGGCCGGCCTCGGAGCCGGAGAACACCAGGGAGACGGTGGCCTGCGAGACCCCCGCGAGGCGGGCGACGTCCCGGCCGGTGGGGCGGCGGACCGGGGCCGGCCAGGTCCCGGCGGCCGGCCCGGCGTCGGCGCTCCCGGACACGCCGCGCTCCGGCGCGGCGACCTCCGGCCCGGCACTCTCCGGCAGGGCACTCTCCGGCACGGCGTTCTCCGGCACGGCGTTCTCCGGCACGGTGGCGCGGGTCAGTTCTGCGGGGCAGCGGCGGTGGAGCCGTTGGCGGCGCGGACGGCGTCGTCCGCGGCGTCCTCCTCGGCGGCCTGGGCGGCGAACTTGGAGGCCGTCCGGGTCCGGATGCCGTCCACCCGGCCGGAGATCTCGGCCGACATCTCGTCACGCTGCCGGCTGAGCAGCACGTAGCTGAGCGGCGCCGAGGCCACGGCGGCCAGCAGGACGAGGAAGATCACCCCGGTCTCGCCGGAGACCGGGAGCACCTGGAAGTGTCCGAGGATCAGCGAGACCAGCAGGCAGCCGAGGAACACGGAGACCCGCATCGAGGTGTAGCGGAGTGTGGCGTGCGACTTCTTGCTCACCTTGCTGCTCACCGGGGGACACATCCTTCACTGCGCTGGGACCGGGCCGGTCCTCCAGTGAAGCATGCCCGACGGGCCCCGCGGGGAACGGGTCCCGCCGCGCACCGCCCCCGTGCCGGCCTCGGCGCCGGCATGATCAGCGCAGGTCGCGCCACATGATGACGTCGTCCCGGTCGTCGCCCGCCGTGACCCGGATGGCGCCGGGCACCCGGCCGACCTCGACGTAGCCGCTGCGGAGGTAGAAGGACTCCAGGCCGAGCCCGCCCCGCACCTGGAGCTTCAGCCCCTCCAGGCCCCACTCCCGGGCGACCCGCTCGGCCTCGGCCAGCAGCGCGGCGCCGTGGCCGCGCCCCTGGAGCTCGGGGTGGACCATGACCTTGGAGACCAGCCGCCAGTGGTCCATCGGCCCGAACCGCATCGACTCCAGGAGCAGCAGCGCGGCCAGCCGTCCGGTTCCGGCCTCCCGGGCGACCAGCAGCCGGTCCGGTCCGGCCGGGGCGATCCCGGCGAGCTGCTTCTCCCCGGCGGCCCGGACCTCGTCCTCGGTCACCGGCCGGACGAAGCCGACGGCCCCGCCGGCGTTGCTGGCGGCCGCCCACAGGCTGGTGATCTCGGCGCGCAGTCCGGGATCGACGTCGGGGTCCAGGGTGAAGATCAGTGCCATGTTCCGGAGCCTAGCCACCCCGGCGGACAACCGTCCGCCCCGCTCCTCCCCCGTCGCCGCCCCACGGCCGGAGCCTCACCGTCCCACGGCCGGAGTCCGGCGCTCACGCCACCGCCGGAGCCGCCCGCTCCGGCCGCGCCGTCGCCCGCAGCGCGAGGCAGAGCAGCACCGCGACGGCGCAGAGCGCACCCGCCGCGTACCAGGCGAGGTCGTAGTCGCCGAGCGCGTCCCGGGCGAGGCCGGCCAGGCCGGCCACCGCGGCGGCGCCGATCTGGTGGCAGGCCAGCACCCAGCCGAAGACGATCGGCGCGTCCTCCCCGAAGTGCCGGCGGCAGAGTGCGACGGTCGGCGGCACGGTGGCCACCCAGTCGAGCCCGTAGAAGATCACGAACGCCAGGATCGGCGGCTCCAGCGAGCCGGCGAACAGCTGCGGCAGCACCAGCAGCGAGAGCCCGCGCAGCCCGTAGTAGACGACCAGCAGCCGGCCGGCGTCGAAGCGGTCGGTGAACCAGCCGCTCGCGACGGTGCCGATCACGTCGAACACGCCGATCAGCGCGAGCAGGCTCGCCGCCGTGGTGACCGGCAGGCCGTGGTCGTGGGCGGCCGGGATGAAGTGGGTGCCGACCAGCCCGGCGGTGGTCGCCCCGCAGATCGCGAAGGACCCGGCCAGCAGCCAGAACGCCCGGCTGCGGGAGGCCTCCCGCAGCACCCGCAGCGAACGGGCCAGCGCCCGTCCGTCGGCCGCCGGGGCGGGCGGGGCCTCGGTCGCGCCGTAGGGGAGCAGGTCGAGGTCGGCGGGCCGCTCGCGCATCAGCAGCACCACCGGGACGGCCACCGCGCTGGCCGCCAGCGAGACCACCACGACCGCGGAGCGCCAGCCGTGCTCCTCGACCAGCCAGGCGCCGAGCGGCAGGAAGACCAGGTTCCCGGCCGCCCCGGCGGCCGTCAGCACGCCGGTGACCAGCCCCTGCCGGGCCCGGAACCAGCGTCCGGTGATCGTGGTGGCGAACGCCCCGGCCATCGAGCCGCTGCCGAGGCCCACCAACACGCCCCAGCACAGCACCAGTTGCCAGGGCTGGCGCATCAGCATGGTGAGGCCGGCGCCGACCGAGATGGTCAGCAGCGCGCAGACCACCACCAGCCGGACCCCGAACCGGTCCATCAGCGCGGCGGCGAACGGCGCGGTGAGGCCGTAGAGGGTGAGGTTGACCGAGGTGGCGCTGGATATCGTGCCCATCGACCAGCCGAACTCGGTGTGCAGCGCGTCCATCATCAGGCTGGGCGTGGAGCGGAATCCGGCCGAGCCGAGCAGCACCAGCAGGGCGACTCCGGCCACCACCCAGGCGTAGTGCACCCGGGGCGCACGGGTGGACGCGGGGAGCGCGTCGGCGGGCGCGGTGGGGGCCGCGGGTCCGGCGGGGCGCGCGGATCCGGCGGGACGCGCCGGTCCGGTGGGGGCGTTCGGTTCGTTCACGCGGCCGAGTCTCCCGAAGGGGCCGGGGCGCGACGAGGGGCGAGGCTGCCAGCTTTCGTCGGAATCGGGCCAACGGGGGCGGGAACCGGCCGACCGGAACCCGCGGTTCGACGAACGGGCCGGGTGGCCGAAAAGGACCGTCCGCTGCGGGCGGATCGGATGGCGGCGGGCCGCACGCACCCCGAGCACGGCACGGCCGGCCGCCATCCAACCTCGGCGCACGGGCCCTGAACCCGTACGACGCCCTCCGCACTCGCCGAGGAACCTGTGCCCGACCGGCCCTGCCTGCGGCCCCCCTGCTGACGTGATCCCCCTGGACAGCAGCACCGCGGCGGCGTTCGGGTGTCCCTCGGCGTCCCCTCGCGACGGAGAGCTGCACCCAAGCGTGATCAGTCGGATACGTCACGTCAATGGGTTGTCGGAAATTCGGAATGGTTGCGTCAGCTTTCGGCCCGGTGATCACCGGTCGCCGCCGGACGTCCCACGACGTCCCCCCACGCCCGGGCAGGGGTCGGCGGGCGCCTACTGGGCGAGGGCCGCCCAGTCGACGGCGGTCAGCGGGTCCACCGGCCGGGCGTCCGGGCTGATCTCGCACCAGACCCGCTTGCCCGAGCCGTCCGGGTACCAGCCCCAGCGGTCGCAGAGCAGCTCGACCAGCTCCAGGCCGCGCCCGTTGGTGGCGTCGACGGACGCGCCCGCGTGCCGGGGGGCGGGGGCGATCCGGCTGGCGTCGGCGACCTCGACCCTCAGCGGACCGACCGGCACCGCCTCGCGGACCCCGCCGGCCCCTTCCGGGGCGCCGCACGGGACCCCCGAGGGGACGCCGGACGGGGCGCCGACCGGAGGCGCGGCCGGGACGCCGGCCGCACCGGCCGCGGATCCGTCCGGGGGGAGGCCCGGAGCCGCTCCCGGGAAGTCGCCGAGCGGGAAGCAGAGCCGCAGCACGGCCGGACACCCGGTGTGCACCACGGCGTTGGTGACCAGTTCGGAGACCACCAGCACCACCGTCTCGGCGATCGGCGCGTCCGGGTCCACGCCGTGGTTGAGCAGCCGGGAGCGGACCCACCGGCGGGCCCGGCCGACCTCGGCGGGGTCCGCCCGCACCGCCAGCTGTACCTGAAGAACCTGCACCGCTCCACCACCCGCACTCGCAGTTCGGCACCGTCTCGACCGGGCCCTGGTCGCCCGGCCGGCCCGGCTGCCCACCGGGCCGCCGTCCACCGGGCCGCCGTTCGCCGGGCCGTCGTTCGCCGGATCGCCGCACGTCACGCCCGCTACGGCAGGCCCGTGCCACCTCGTCCGTCGCGCACCGGCCGCGACACGAATACGCCTCAGGATGAGTCGGCGGCCCGACCGCAGCAAGCGCTTCGGGCATATTCCAGCGATCGGGGGACGGGGCAGGGCATACTGTCCCGCTCACTCTGGCGAGCCTCGGACCGGCGATCGCCCGGCCCGACCGGCCCGACCGGCCCCGGACGCAGAGGCGAACCTACCGCCGTCCGCCCCTCGCGCCGCGCCCGCCACTCGCGAACCACCCGTGCGACATATGTCCAACCGCCTTCGAACAGCGCAACCGCCGGATCGGCGGCAGATCCCACGATCCGACGATCCGAAGCACCGGCCTCCGTTCTTCCCCGAATCGCTCCGCCGCCCGAACGCCCGGGATACCGTGGGACGCGTCAGCGGTCGGTCCGGCAGGAGGGGTGGTGACCGGTGGCCACCACCGACGGCGCCCCGCGCCGGGACGAGCAGCTGCAACGGCGCCTGGCCCGCGGCGAGGAGACCGCCCTCGGCGAGCTGTACGACCAACTCGCCCCGATGGTGCACGGATTGGCGGGCCGGATACTGGCCGACCAGACCGCCGCGGCACAACTGACCCGGGAGATCTTCGCCCACGTCTGGGAGCACCCCGAGTCCTTCGACCCGTCCCGCGGCTCGCTCCGCTCCTGGCTCGGCGCGCTGACCCACCGCCGCGCGGTGGACCGCCTGCGGGCCCGCCGGGCCGAGGAGTTCGGCCTCGCCGGCCCCGACGAGGAGGACGAGATCCGCACGGTGGCCACCGCCGCCCGGGTCCAGTACGTGGTCGCCGCGCTGCCGCAACCGCTGCGTGAGACCATCGCGGAGTCCTACTACGACGGCCGCACCTACCAGGAGACGGCCCGTCGGCTCGGGATCAGCGAACAGGCCGCCAAACAGCGGATGCGGCTGGGCCTGGCGCTGCTGGCCACCGAACTGGAGCAGGAGCGCGAGCGGCACCGGAGCCCCGGCCCGTCGGCGGGCGAACCGCGGGACGGGCACCGCACGGCGGGCACCGGGAGCGCGGACGGGCCGCGGGTGGCGGACGAGGGGCGACGGACGGAGGGCGGAGGGACGTGACGATCACCGACGAGCGGCACGAGGCGCTGCGCTCGCTGCTCGGCGCCTGGGCCCTCGGCGCCGTCCCGTCCTCCGAGGCCGCCGAGCTCGAACTCCACCTGGCCGGCTGCCCGCAGTGCGCCGAGGAGGCCGGCCGGCTCCGCGAGGCGGCCGGCTGGCTCTCCGTCGAGGAGCCGCTGGACCAGCCCGGCGCGCTGCGCCAGCAGGTGCTCGACTGGTGCCTGACCCGCCGCCCGGCGGACCTTCCGGTGCCCGCCTGGGGCGTGCCGTACACCGCCGAGACCGCCAAGCTCGACGCCCTGCTGCGCGACCTCGGCCCCGAGGAGTGGCAGGAGGTGGCCGAACTCCCCTGGCACGGCGGCACCGAGTACCTGCGCCCGGCCGAGGTGCTCTGCCACCTCGCCGCCGTGGACGGCTACCTGGCCGTCGCCCTCGGTCTGCCCGACCCGGTCCCGGGAGGCCCGCTCCCCGCCGGAGGGCCGCGGGCCGCGCGTCGGGTCCCGCCGCAGGAGGCCGTCGGCCCGACGGTCCCCCGGGTGCCGCCGCAGACCGGACCGCGCTGGGCCGGGATCGCCGAACGCACCGCCCGGCTCACCGCCGAGCAGGCCGGCCAGCCGCCGCAGCGGATCCGCGCCCGGTGGCGGCGGCACTGCCACGAACTGGTCCGCTCGGCCGCGCTCGCCCCGCAGGGCAACACCCCGGTGGACTTCGGCTTCGCGACCGTCCCGCTCCGGGACGCCTTCGTCGACCGGGCCTTCGAGTGCTACGTGCACGGCGAGGACGTCGCCCGCGCGGTCGCCTACCCGTACGACCCGCCGGCCCCCCAGCACCTGCGGCAGATGATCGACCTGGCGGTGCGGATGCTGCCGCTCGCCCTGGCCGGGCAGCGCGCCGCGCACCCCGAACGGGCCGGCGCGGCGTCCGGCACCGCCGACGGGCGACCGGACGGCCCCGGGCCCGCCGACGCGCGGCGGACCGGCCGACGGATCCGGCTGGTGATCGACGGTCCGGCGGCCGGTGAGTGGCTGATACCGCTGGACGGCCCGGACGCCGGTCCGCCCGGCGGCGAGCCGGTGGCCGCGATGGTGCTGGACGGGCTGGAGTTCTGCCAGCTGGCCGCCGCGCACCGCGACCCGGACCGGCTTCCGGTCGGCGAGCACGGCGACCGCGCCGCGATCCGCGAGGTGCTGCGCGCGACGCCGCTGCTGTCCCGGCCCTGAGCCCCGTCCTCGGAGCCCGGTACTCAGGGCCCGGCTCTCAGGGCCCGCTGCTCAGGGCCCGCTGCTCAGGCGAAGACCACGGTCCGGGTGCCGTTCAGCAGCACCCGGTGCTCGCTGTGCCACTTCACCGCGCGGGCCAGCGCCTGGCACTCGACGTCCCGGCCGAGCGCGACCAGCTGGTCCGGGGTGGTGTCGTGGGTCACCCGGGCCACCTCCTGCTCGATGATCGGCCCCTCGTCGAGGTCGGCGGTGACGTAGTGCGCGGTGGCACCGATCAGCTTCACGCCCCGGGCGTGCGCCTGGTGGTACGGCTTGGCGCCCTTGAAGCTCGGCAGGAAGGAGTGGTGGATGTTGATCACCTTGCCGGAGAGCGCCGTGCACAGGTGGTCCGACAGCACCTGCATGTAGCGGGCCAGCACGACCAGCTCGACGTTCTCCTTGGCGACCAGGTCCAGCAGCTGCTGCTCGGCCTCGGCCTTGGTCTCCCGGGTGACCGGGATGTGGTGGAACGGGATGCCGTAGCCCTCGGTGAGGTCGCGGAAGTCGGTGTGGTTGGAGACCACCGCGGCGATCTCCACCGGCAGCGCGCCGATCCGGGTGCGGAACAGCAGGTCGTTCAGGCAGTGGCCGAACTTGCTGACCATGAGGACGATCCGCAGCTTCTCCTCGCTCGGGTGGATCTGCCAGTCCATCCCGAACGAGGCCCCGATCGCGGCGAAGCTGGCCCGCAGCTTGTCGACGGTCACCGGCTCGACCGCGGAGAAGTGCACCCGCATGAAGAACAGTCCGCTGTCCCCGTCACCGAACTGCTGGCTGTCGATGATGTTGCACCCGGTCATGAAGAGGTAGCTGGAGACCGCGTGGACGATGCCCTGCTTGTCGGGGCAGGACAGCGTGAGGACGTACTGGGCGCTGGCCGGCTGCTGTTCCACGGTGGGGGTATCCCGTCCTGAGCTCGTGCTGGTGTGAATGGTCCAGCGTGTCACACTCCGGGACGACCCCCACCGGGCTGCCCGCAGTGCGGGACGGGCCGGTCAGACCTGGGTCAGGATCCGCAGGATGTCCAGCGAGCGCGGCGGGGCGTCCGGGTCCTCACCGTCGTTGGCCGCCAGCAGGACGTGCGCCTCGCGGGCCGCCCGGACCGCCTCCGGCCAACCCTGGTGCTCCAGGTAGGCGGCGGCCGGGGCGTCCGCACCGACCTCGTGCAGGATCTGCACGACCCGCAGCACCGCGACGTCCACCAGCGTGGCCTCGGCGGAGTCCCGGAAGATCGTGCCGACGTACTTCTCGGCGGACCAGCGGTCCAGCCAGGTGTCCTCGACGAGGCGGTAGACGGCGTCGGTCACGTCGCCGTACCCGGCGCGGCCGGCCAGCCAGGCCTCCTGCTGGAAGCCGGGATCGGAGAGCATGTGGAGCGCCGAGCGGAGTCGGGCCCGCCAGCGCCACCAGGGCAGGTCGTTGAGCGGCATGCCGCCCATCGTGCTGGAGCGGTGGCCCGGACGAGAAGGGTTTCGGGCAGACCGGTACGAAGATTCTGTGCTGGCGGACATGGGGATGGATCGTACGTTCCCCGACCGTTCGTGCTCCACTCCCGATCTACACGCGTTCCCCCCCGGAGTTCCATCCCCGTTTGTCGTTTGTTGGCTTTACGGCCCTCTCGCCTTGCCACGCCGGGGATTGGCTGGAACCGGTGGCGCCGCAGAGCGCCCAGGGAGGGAAGGACCCATGACCAGCCGAAGGGGCTCGTCCCAGGCCGTGCACCCGATCGCGGGACGGCGCCGCCGGCGCCCGATCGCCGCCGCCGCGACCGCGGCGGCCCTGCTCCCCACCCTCTTCTCGGCCTCCGCGTGCGGCGGACCGGCCGACGCCGCCACCGGCAGCGGCGAGCTCACCGTCATGACCTGGGCACCGTCCGGCACCGGCTCGGCGGACCGCCCCGGCATGACCGCCCTGGCCGAGGCCATCGGCCGGGACCTCAACGTCAAGGGCGGCCTCAACGGCCGCCAGCTGCGGGTGATCACCTGCAACGAGCACAACACCTCCGACGGCGCCCGGGCCTGCGCGCAGCAGGCGGTGGACGCCAAGGCGATCGCGGTGCTCGGTTCCTACAGCCAGTACGGCGACGACTTCATGCCCGTCCTGGAGCGCGCCGGCATCCCGCTGATCGGCGGCTACGGCCTGTCCCAGCCGGAGTTCAGCAGCCCGCTGTCCTACCCGGTGGGCGGCGGCATGCCCGCCCTGATCGGCGGCAGCGGCCGTCAGCTGGTGGAGGCCGGCTGCAAGGCGGTCGCGCTGATCCGCCCGGACACCCCGGCCGGCGACAACCTGCTCGGCTACCTGGGCAACGCGCTCAAGCCGGCCGGGATCAAGCTGCTGGACGTCAAGGCGCCGGAGAAGTCCAGCGACTACAGCCCGGTGGTCCGCAAGGCGATCGGCGCCGACCAGGCGGGCAACTGCGTCACCAGCGCGCTGGGCGCCGAGCCGACCGGCAACCTGCTCGACGCCTTCCGCCGGACCGGGGCGAAGAACACCCGGATCGCCTCGGTGATCGGCAGCGTGCAGCAGTCGGTGGTCGACTCCACCGGCGGCGACGGCGGCCCGCTCTCCGGCGCCTTCGTGACCGGCTGGTACCCGCCGGAGTCCGCCAGGATCTGGGACGGCCTGCGGGCCGTGATCCGCGCCGACACCGCGGGCCGGCACATCGACGCCGCCGACCCCGGGGTGCAGACCACCTGGGTCGCCTACGAGGTGTTCAAGCAGGTCTCCGAGCGCCTGGCCGGGGCCGGGCAGCCGGTCACCAGCAAGGCCGTGACCACCCTGCTGGACGGCGGCGAGCCGATCGACGTCGGGCTCACCCCGCCGTTGAACTGGGCCACCACCAACATGCTGCCGAGCACCGAGTCGCCGCGGCTGGTGAACACCTGGGTCACCTTCCAGGTGGTCAAGGGCGGTCAGATGGTCCTGCAGCGGCCCGGCTTCGTCGACGTCCGCTGGGTGCTCACCGGGGGCAGGCCGCCGGCCTGAGCCACCGTACGACGGACCTCGAGAACCACGAGGACCGCACGGACCGCACGGACCGCGCCGACCGCACGCACCGCACGGACCGCACGCACCGCACGGACCGCACCGACCGCACGCACCGCACGCACCGCAAGAAGCCCGAGGGCCCGACCGCACCGGTCGGGCCCTGCGGCGTTCCCGGACTCAGAGGTCGCCGTCGGTGCGGGTGGGCAGGGCCGTCTGACCCGCGACGGTGTTCCAGAGCCCGGCCGCCTGCTTCTTGGCCGTGGTGGCGGTACCGCTCGCGGCGACCGCGTTCTTGTAGTGCTGGTTGTCGTTCTTCTTCGGGTCGCAGCCGCCCTGCGCGTCCCCGGCCCAGGCCGCGTACTCGTCGTCCGCGCTCGCCGAGGCCGCCCACGCCGCGTTCAGCTGCTCGACCAGCTGCGGACCGCCGGGCAGCTTGTCCGTCTTCAGTCCGGACAGCTTGCTCTGCAGCTCCCGCCGCTGGCCCGCCGCCGCGGTCAGCGCCTGCTGCGACTCGGGCAGCTTCTCGCACTTCTGGACCGAGGCGACCGCGCCGATCACCGCCTGCCGGCTGTCGTTGGCGGTGCCGAGCAGGTCGGAGAGCGCCTGGGCCTGCGCCTTGACCTCCGGGTTGACCGTGGCGGTGGTGGGGGCGGCGCCCTGGGCGGTGGCGGCGGTCGTCCCGCTGCCGGTGACCGCGGGGGCGGCCTTCTTCTCCGGGTCGGACTTCTCGTCGCCGCCGTTCACCAGCACCGCGACCAGGACGGCCGCGGCGAGGCAGCCGGCCACCACGCCGCCGATGATCAGCTTGTTGGGGGAGGACCGGCCGCCGCGGCCGCCGTCCCGCCCGCTCGGGGTCTCGCCCGGGTACTCCTGGCCGGCCGGCGGGTAGCCCTGGAAGCCCGGCGCGGGCCGGTCGGGGTACCCGGGCTGCGCGGGCGGCCGGCCGCCCGCGGCCTGCGGGTCCGCGCCCGGGTACGGCGGCAGGTACTGGGTCGCCTGGGCCGGGTCGGCCGGGTGTCCGGGCTGCGGCGCGCCGCCCCAGGCCGGCGGTGCGCCGCCCGGCTGGGCCGGGATGGCCTGGGTCGGCAGCGCACTGTCGCCGAGGTACTCCGGCTGACCGGGCGCCTGCCCCGGGTACGGGCCGGCCGGCCCGCCCGGGTAGGGCGCGACCGGCTGACCGCCGTACGGCGGCTGCTGCCCCTGCGGCGCACCGGGGTGCGCCCCCGGCTGCTGCCCCGGCGGCGGCGCCGGCTGCTGGCCCTGGGACTGACCGGGCTCCGGGCGGAACAGGTCGTCCAGGTTGAAGTCACCGGAGTTGGGGTACGAGCGGCGCTGGCTCAACGCGATTCCTCACCTGTGCACGACCGCGCGCTGACGGCGGACCACATCTCGTCGGTTCTTGGGAGCATCACAGTTCCTTGGACGTCGCGCCCACGCTACCGGTTCACCGAACCGGCCGACCACGTGGGCGGTCCGCCCCTCACCGTCCCTGCACGCTCCCCGCCGCGCCCCCGGTCAGGCGGCCTCCGCCTCCGCCCTGGCCTGGAACTCGCGGACCACCCGCTGCTCCCGGTACGGCTCCAGCCGGCGGCGGAACTCGTCCAGGTACTCCACGCCCCGGTTGGAGCGCAGGCCGCTCAGCAGCCGGACCGCCTGGGCCCCCGTCTCGCAGGCCCGTTCGACGTCCCGCTGCTGGAGCTGCGCGGTCGCCAGCAGCACGAGGTCCACCGCGCGGCGCCGCACCCGGGTGGGCGGGTGCAGGTCGAGCGCCCGGCGGGCGTAGTGCTCGGCCTGGCCGGCCTGCTCGAGGTCCCGGTGACAGTGGGCCAGTTCGTCGGCGAGGTAGGCGTCGTCGAAGTGGACGATCCAGTCCGGGTCGTCCTCCGGGCGGCGCTTCTCCATCATCTCCAGCGCCTTGGCGGCCACCGCCTCGCAGGCCCGGGCGTCGCCGAGCAGCGCGTGGCCGCGCGCCTCCGCGGCGAGGAACATCGCCATCGCGGTGGGGGTGGCCACCGTCCGGGCGCCCTCCTGGGCGGCCCTGGCGAGCTGGGCGATCTCCCGCGGGTTGCCCAGGGTCGCCGCCAGGTGGCTCATCGAGGCCGCCAGCACGTACCCGCCGTAGCCGCGGTCGTCGGCGGCCTGGGCGAGGCGCAGCGCCTGGATGTAGTACCGCTGGGCGAGGCCCGGCTGGCCGGTGTCCACCGCCATGTAGCCCGCCAGCTCGGTCAACCGCGCGACGGCGGCGAAGAGCTGGCGCCCCGTCTCCTCGCGGTAGGAGCCGCCGAGCAGGCCGGAGACCACGCTGTTGAGGTAGTGCACCACGACCGGGCGGACGTGTCCGCTGCCGAACCGGTGGTCCAGGTCGACCAGCATCGCGGTGGTCGCCTTCACCGCCGCGACGTCGGTCGGGCCGACCCTGGTGCCACCGCTCCGGGCCACCACCGGATCCGGCGGGGTGATCAGCCAGTCCCGGCTGGGCTCGACCAGCGCGGAGGCCGCCACCGTCGCCCCGGTCAGGAAGTCCCGGCGACCGACGTCACTGCGCCACAGTTCACAGACCTGTTCCAACGCGGCGCCCAGCGTCGGCGCGAACTGCAGCCCGATGCCGGAGCTGAGGTTCTTGCCGTCCGCCATGCCGATCTCCTCGACCGACACACTGCGCCCCAGCTTGCGGCCGAGCGCCTCGGCGATCACCGCCGGGGCCTGTCCGCGCGGTTGCTGGCCGCGGAGCCAGCGCGCGACGGAGGTCTTGTCGTACCGCAGGTCCAGACCGTGCTCGGCACCGCAGAGGTTGACTCTCCGTGCCAGTCCGGCGTTGGAGCAGCTGGCCTCCTGGATCAGCTGCTGCAGGCGCTCGTTGGGCTGTCGTGCGACAAGTGGTCTCGCGGCCATTGGGCTTCGCCTCCCCACACCCTCCGGACCCGGCCGGCGGGCGACGCTTTCTGCTGATCTCTGTTGCCGAGTTGCCGACTGTCCGACCGTTCAAGGAAACTGACACCAGGTTAGCGATCAGTGACGCCAGCGGGATACCCACGGTGACGATCCCCACCCCCCACGCGCCCGGCAAAATGCTCCCGTGCGCCCCCATTGCGCCCACCCCGCCTCCCCCCGGCGCGCTCCCGCACGGTCCGCCTCACCGGTTCGGGTGAATTGCCACCGCGTGGCGGAACGGCCCGCACCCGACCGTAACCCGCCTCACGCACGGTAGTTGAGCAGCCCGTGGAAGACATCCCCGACTCCCCCGACCAGGGCTCCGACGCCGGACTGCCCCCGCTGCTCATCGAAGCCGTCAGCTACGCCGAGACCCGTCACTGGGAGGTCGCCCCCGGCGCCTGGCTGATCGACGGTGACGGCCCCGCCCGCTGCTCCTGCGGCGAGCCGCGCTGCGCGCTGCCCGGTGCCCACCCGATCGACTCGGACTGGGCGCGCAAGGCGAGCGCCGGCCCGGGCGCGGTGCGGCGCTGGTGGACGGAGCGCCCGGAGGCGTCGATCCTGCTGCCGACCGGGCGGTCCTTCGACGTGCTGGACGTCCCGGAGGTGGCCGGCTGCCTGGCGCTGGCCCGGATGGAGCGGATGGGCCTGCAGCTCGGGCCGGTCGCGGTGGTCCCGACCGCGCAGGGCCGGTCCGGGCGGCGGCTGCACTTCCTGGTGCTGCCGGGGGTGGCGGCCAAGCTGCCGGAGATGCTCCGCAAGCTGGGGTGGCCGTCCGGTCGGCTGGACCTGGTGGCCCGGGGCGAGGGCGACTGGACGGTGGCCCCGCCGTCCCGGGTCGGCCCGGCCGGTTTCGCCCAGTGGGCCCGCTCGCCCTCGGCGCTGAACCGCTGGCTGCCGGACGCCGTCGAGCTGATCAACCCGCTGGCCTACGCCTGCGGACGCGAGGCGCCGTCGGTCGCCGCGCAGCAGGCCCAGCCCGCGGCGGTGCGCTGACCGCACCCCGGGCCGCCGAACGGCCGACCCTTCCGAGGACTGCCGCCCTGCGCCGATCGGGTGAGGGGCGTGCGACGCGCGAGACCCCGCGCGCGAGTGACGGGCCTTGTCTCCCACCGGAGACCGGGCCCGTCATACGCATGTGCGGATAAGGGTTCGGTGTACCCGCTGGTCAACGGCGAAAGCCCCTCGTACGAGTGACAACGCTCAAGGATTGCCATGATCGGCCGAGTGGCAGAAATCCCCATGTGAGGGGGTCGCCGGAGGGTCGCTCGGACGGGGAAGCCGGGCGGGGCGGACGGGAGGGACGGAGGGGAACCGGAGGGGACGGGAGGGAAGGGCGGGGCCGTGGCACCGGCCGGGTTCGGGGCGGCCGGTGGCGCGGGAACGGGAGGGAACGGGGAGGGCGGAAGGGCCCGGTGCACGGGGAGCACCGGGCCCTTCCGGCCGTTCTCGCGCGCGCGGCGCGAACCGTGGCCCCGGCTGCCCGGACTCTGCCGCGGACCTGCGTCAGGCCTGCGCGACGAAGACGTGCGCGGCGATGTCCTTGCCCAGCTCGGCCGCGTTCTCGCCGGTGCCCACCAGGACCCCGCCGACCCCGGCGTTCACCCGCACCGTGGAGCCCGGCCGGATGCCGGCCCGGCGCAGGGTGCGCATCAGGTCGCCGTCGGTCTGGATCGGCTCCCCGATCCGGCGGACCACGACGTCGGCGCCGTCGTCGCCCGGCCGCACGGTGTCCAGCGGGACGAGCCCGGCGTCGAAGCCCTCGCCCTCGGCCCTGGCGTCGCCCAGCTCGTCCAGGCCCGGGATCGGGTTGCCGTACGGGGACTGGGTCGGGTGGCCGAGCATGGCGAGCACCTTGCGCTCGACCGTCTCGCTCATCACGTGCTCCCAGCGGCAGGCCTCCTCGTGGACCTGCTCCCACTCCAGGCCGATCACGTCGACCAGCAGGCACTCGGCGATGCGGTGCTTGCGCATCACCCGCACCGCGAGCCGGCGGCCCTCCTCGGTCAGCTCCAGGTGGCGGTCGCCCGCGACCCGCAGCAGCCCGTCGCGTTCCATCCGGCCGACCGTCTGGCTGACCGTGGGACCGCTCTGCTCCAGGCGCTCGGCGATCCGGGCGCGCATCGGGGTGATGCCCTCCTCCTCCAGCTCCAGGATGGTGCGAAGGTACATCTCAGTGGTGTCGATCAGCCCAGACATCGCCGCTGGCTCCGTTCCTCGGTGTCCTCATCGCCAATTCTGACCTACCGCACCGACTACCGGGCCCGCCCGAGGGCCCGGCGAGCGGGTTTTCGTGCCTGTTGACAGCGGCACCGGCGAAGCAGCACGGTGCTGGCCGTAGCTTTCTCCACCTGCGGTCCGGTCCGTCACGGCCGCCCCACCCGGCCGGACACCCCACCGGCAGAGAGCGAAGGCAGCAGATGAGCGAGCTGGTCGGCCGGTACTTCGACGCCGCGATCGCCCACCTCCAGCGGGTCAGGACCGAGGAGGCCGGGAACATCGAGGCGGCCGCCGCCCTGCTGGCCGACGCGATCGCCGACGGGCGCAGGATCTTCACCTTCGGCGCCGGCCACTCCTCGCTGGCGGCCCAGGACGTGGTCTACCGGGCCGGCGGGCTGGTCCCGATCAACCTGCTGGAGGTCCCCGGGATGGCCGGGGTCACGGTGATGCCGGCGCCGCTGGCGAGCGCTCTGGAGCGGGTCTCCGGACTGGCCACCACCACCCTGGACCTCACCCCCGCCACCAGCGGTGACCTGCTGTTCCTGATCTCGCTCTCCGGCCGCCAGGTGATGCCCGTCGAGCTGGCCCAGCACGCCCGCGAACGGGGCCTGAAGGTGATCGGGCTGACCTCGCTGGCCTACCCGGACGAGGTCCCCTCGGCGCACCCCGGTGGCACCTACCTCAAGGACCACTGCGACGTCGTCCTGGACAACAAGATCGCGGTCGGCGACGGCGAGCTGACCCACCCCGGTGCCGAGACCACCTTCGGCCCGGTCTCCACCATCGTCACCAGCGCCCTGATGCAGGCCGTGGTGGCCTCCGCGGTGGACCGGCTGGCCACCGCGGCGCTCGCCGGCGAGGGCGCCGCGCCGCCGCTCTTCCGCTCGGGCAACGTGCCCGGCGGCACCGAGTGGAACGCCAAGCAGATGGCCGACAACGCGGACCGGATCTTCTACACCTTCTGACCGGCCCCCAAGCGCTCCGAACCACTTCTCCGGACCGTTCCGTCCGGTCGACGGACCGGTCGGGCAACCGTCTGTACCAGGAGGAGTACGCCACCCGGTCCGAGTACGTGGACGTCCGTGCCCGTCGGACCGCCCCAGGCGTACCGGCCCGCCCGTCCGGGCAGAACCGCCGGGGCGGTGGAGCTGCGAGCGGGGGGACGGGAATGACGTCGGGCACGGGTGGGGCGGACCGGGTGGTGCGGGAGCGCGAGCTGTTGCCGGAGCTGTTCTGGGCGGCCGACTCGGCCTCCCAGCAGGGGCAGCGCAGGGCCGTCCGGCTCTCCGCCGCCGAACTGCTGCTGCTGGTCGCCGCCGCCACGGCCGGCTCCGCCGACGGCCGGCCGTGGGCCTGGCTGGCGGCCGTCGCCTACCTCGGCGCGATCGGCCTCTCCGCGGTGATCAGCCGGCAGAACCCGCAGGGCCTCTGGTACGAGGGCCGGGCCGCCGCCGAGTCGGTGAAGACCCTCGCCTGGAAGTTCGCGGTCCGGGCCGACGCCGTCCAGCCGCCGCCCCGCCCGCTGCGGGACGCCGAGGGCCTCTACGGCCTCCAGCTCGGCCGGGTGCTGCACGCCTTCCGGGACAGCCGGGCTCTCGGGCCCGGTCGGGCCGGCGGGCCCGCCGGGAGCCGGATCACCCCGGCGATGCGCGATCTGCGCGACCGGCCGCTGGCCGTGCGGCGCGACGTCTACCTGCGCGAACGCATCCAGGTGCAGCAGGACTGGTACCGGTCCAAGTCGCGCTACTGCGCCCGGGCCGGCTTCTGGACCGGGGTCGCGGGAGTGGTGCTGCCGCTGCTCGGCCTGGTGCTCGCGGTGCTGCGGGCGATGGGCCAGTTCGACTTCGACGCGCTCGGCACCGTCTCGGCGGTGGCCGCCTCGGTCACCGCCTGGGCCCAGCTGCGCCAGTACCGGCCGCTCGCCGCCGCCTACGGCCTGGCCGCCGACGAGCTGGCGCTGATCCGCGCCCAGCTGGCGAGCCTCGACATCGGCTCGCCCGACGCGGAGGAGCTGTGGGCCCGCTTCGCCCGGGACGCCGAGGACGCCGTCTCCCGCGAGCACACCACCTGGCAGGCCCGCCGCGAGGTCAACGGCTCGGCCGACCGGGAGCACTGAGGCCGACCGGGGCGGTCTCGAACCGCCGGTAGTCGGGCAGGTCGAGGTGGGTCGCCTTGCGGCCCTCCTCGATCATCCAGTCGAGGATCCGGGGGCGGTTCAGCGTCCAGTTGCGCAGTCGCAGCCCGACGGCGCCGGGGGCCAGGAACCTTCCCGCGCGGTCGCCGCCCTTCTGGCAGCCCCGGGCGTACTCCCGCAGGAGGCCCTCGTAGCGGGCGAAGGCGGTGGCGTGGTCCCCGGCGGCCGCGGCCAGTTCGCCGGCGAGGACGTAGGCGGCGACGATCCCCGTGCCGGTGCCCATGCCGCCGATGGTGGCCCCGCAGGCGGCGTCCCCGACGAGGGCGACGCGTCCGGTGGACCAGGTCGGGACGTCGGCCCGGCTGATGGAGTCGAAGTACAGGTCGTCGGCCTCCGCCAGGGACGCCAGGAGCCGCGGCACCTCCCAGCCCGCCCCGGCGAAGGCCCCGGCGACGATCGCCTTCTGCTGCTCCTGGTCGTGGCGGTCGTACGTCAGCGCGGGCGAGGCGAAGACGAAGAAGGCCGCGGCCGTCCCCGGGTCCCGGTGGCTGGTGCCGACGGAGGCGAGCCGCCCGGGCACGTTGAGGCCGACGGACCCCTCCCCCGGGCCGATGCCCAGGTAGTTGGGCAGGGACCAGCCGGCGGCGTAGTGGCCGAGGTGGGTGACGTACCGCTCCTCCGGTCCGTGGGCGAGCCGGCGGACGTTGGAGTGCAGGCCGTCCGCCCCGACGACGAGGTCGAAGGTACGGGTCCCGCCGCTGCGGAACCGGACGTGGACACCGTCGGCGTCCTGGTGGAGCGCGCTGACGGACTCGCCGAAGCGGTAGTCGGTGAACGGGCGGCTGTGGTCGTACAGGACCCGGACGAGGTCGCCGCGCAGGACCTCGAGGTCGCCGGCGGCGAACTCGGAGGGCAGCTGGAGCCTGGTCCGCCCGCGCTCGTCGACGAAGCGCATGGGGCTGCCGCCGGTGCGGATCCGGCGGAGGTCGTCGAGCACGCCCATGCGCTCCAGCACGGTCAGGTGGGTGGCGCCGCGGAAGTCGACGGCCTGGCCGCCGCCGCGCAGCTGCGGGGCCGCCTCGGCCACCGTCACCTCGAAGCCGTACCGGCCGAGCCAGAGTGCCAGCGCCGGTCCCGCGATGCCGGCGCCGGAGATCAGGACCTTCGTGCCCATGGTGTGCCACCCCTCGATCAAAACTGTGTCCGACGGACGCTGTTTGCTGTTGTGTACGGTAGACACAGTTTCTGGATGTGGCAAGCCCGAGGGGCGGGCGGGAGAGCGGGGACGCGATGGCGGACGAACTGGCACGGCTGCTCTGGGGCCCGCACGAGGGGCCCAAGCGGGGCCCCAGGCCCGCGCTGAGCCTGGACGGCATCGCCCGGGCCGGCATCGAGGTCGCGGACGCCGAAGGCCTGGCCGCCCTGTCGATGCAGCGCGTCGCGGAGCTGCTCGGCAAGACCAAGATGTCGCTCTACCGGTACGTGCCGGGCAAGGCGGAGCTGATCGCCCTGATGACCGACCGGGCGGTCGCCGCCCCGCCGGACCTCACGGCCGGCGACTGGCGCACGGCGCTGACCGAGTGGTCCGCCGCCCTGTACCGGGCCTTCGAGCGGCACCCCTGGCTCCTGGAGGCCACCGTGGGCGCGCGGCTGATGGGACCGCGCGAACTGGCCTGGATGGAACGGGCGCTGACCGCCCTGGACGGCCAGGGCCTCACGGGCGGCGAGCGGCTCGACGCCGTCGTCCTGCTGACCAGCCATGTGCGCGGCATCGCCCAGCAGTCGCGGGCGAGCGGCTCGGAGGCCGAGACCCGGCTCGTCACGGCCCTCGCCGGCGTGCTGCGGGAGCACGGCGACGACTACCCGGCGACGCTGGCCGCGATGACCTCCCCGGCGGAGGAGCGGGACCAGGCCCTGACGTTCGGGGTCGAGCGCGTCCTGGACGGCCTGGAGGCCCTGATCGCGCGGCGGGCCGCCCGGAGCCCGTCCGACCGATGACCCCGCGCGACCGGAGCCCCGAGATCACTGGAGAGCCATGGGCATCGAACTGGAACTGCACTCCCGGCGGCCGGGAAAGGGCTCGTCCCGGGCCACCCTGCTGCGCGGGTCGTACCGGCACGGCGAGGCGCTCGCGCGTGCGCTGAGCACGCTCGACCGCAGCAGGTCGGGCAGGTTGGGCCGGGTGGACCCGTACGGGGACACCCTCTTCAACGAGCAGGAGGCCGGAGCCGCCCGTCAGGAGGTCGCCGCCCTGGCCCGCGGATGCTCCGACGAGCGGCAGCGGGCGGCCCTCCTCGACCTCGACGCGCTCCTCGCGGAATGCGCGGCGACGCCGGGCAGCTACCTGGAATTCATCGGCGACTGAACCCGGTCGACGAGGCGCGCCCGGACCGGGCGAGCGCTACCGCGCCACGAGGGTGAGCGGGTCCTTGCCGGCGAGGACGGCGAGGACGTTGTCGACGGCGAGGTTGCCCATCGCCTGCCGGGTGCGGACGGTGGCGCTGCCCAGGTGCGGGGCGAGCACGGCGCGGTCCTGCGCGAGCAGGGCGGCCGGGACGGCCGGCTCGTGCTCGAAGTTGTCGACGGCGGCGGCCGACAGCGCGCCCGACTCCAGGGCCGCGGCGAGCGCCTCCTCGTCGACGACCCCGGCGGTCATCGAGACCACCACCGCGCCGGGCGGCAGCAGGGCGAGCCGGCGGGCGTCCAGCAGGTGCCGGGTGGCCTCGCTCAGCGGGCAGGTGACGACGAGGACGGTGGAAGTGGACAGCAGCTGCTCCAGCGGCAGCCACTCGGCGCCGTCGGCCTGCTCGGGGGGCAGCGGGTTGCGGTTGTGGTAGCGGACGGGCATGTCGAAGCCCTTGGCCCGGCGGGCCACCGCCTGCCCGATCCGGCCCATGCCGAGCACGCCGAGCTGGGTGCCGCTCAGCTCCAGGCCCAGCATGAAGGTCGGCGCCCAGGCCCACGGTTCGCCGGAGCGGAGGAGCCGCTCGCCCTCGCCGAGCCGGCGGGTGGCGGCGAGGAGCAACGCCCAGGCCATGTCGGCGGTGGCGGCGGTCAGCACGCCGGGGGTGTTGGTGACGGTGACGCCGCGCTCGGCGCAGGCCGCCACGTCGATGTTGTGGTAGCCGACGGCGTGGTTGGCGACGATCTCGAGGCCGGGACCGGCGGCGTCGAGGAGTTCGGCGTCCACCCGCTCGTCGAGAGTCGTGATCAGCGCGCGGCGGCCGCGGACGGCGGCAAGCAACTCCCCGCGGCTCATCGGCAGTTCCGAGTCGTGCAGGGCAGCCGGGAGCTGCGCGGAGAGGCGCTCGACGACACCGGGCGCGAGACGACGGGTGACCAGGACCGGAGGCTGCTCGTTCACAGGCCCGGAGTTTACGTGGTGGGCCCTCGCCCGGGCCTCGGGCGAGGGCTTGGTGCCATAAATGGCACCTACGAGTCGACCGTGCCGCCCGCCCGCTCGACCCGGTCCCGGAGCGCTCGCGTCAGCACCTCGCCGACCGCCCCGACCAGCGCCGAGGCGAGGAGGAGCAGGGCGAGGGCGACGGTCACGCGGCCGAGTCCAGCTCGAACCAGACGAGCTTGCCTCTCTTCTGGGGGTCGGCGCCCCAGCGGTGGGTGAGCCCCTCGATGAGCTGGAGCCCCCGTCCGCACTCGGCGAGTTCGCCGAGCAGGGAGGAGTGGTGCCGCTCGGGGAGGGCGTGGCTCTCGTCACCGACGGAGACCCGGAGGGTGCGGCCGAGGGTAGCGATGAGGACGACGGGAGCGGCGGTGCGGCCGTGCCGCCAGGCGTTGACGATCAGCTCGGCGAGCGCGAGCTCGGCGTCGAAGACGCGGTGCTCGTCCCATCCGGCGCGCACCATCGCGTCGCGCAACGACTGCCGGGCGAGAGCGAGGGAGGGGGAGTTGAGGCTGGGGTTACACACGGGAATGCTCCCTGCGGTGCAGGAGAGACACACCTGGGGTCTGTCGCCGTGAACAAGCCCGTTGCGGGACTGGAGGGGCCGCATGCGAGTGCTCTTCGGTGCCCGGGCAGCTCGGTACCAACTGCCCTCGGGTTGGACGTTACTGACAACCCATTGGATGCGTGGCTTGCCATGACTGTAATTGAAGTGGATCCAGTTTTGCAACACTCTCCGCCACTCCCCATACACTGGCCGTGAGTGGCCATCCGTCCGGACGAGAGGTGACGAGCGTGGGACTCAGGGGCGTAATCAGCGAGCGCCAGCGCCGTTTCGGCGAAGAACTTCGCCGTATGCGCGAGACCACCGGCATGTCCGGTCCGGAGATCGGCGAGCTGATGGGAATGAAGGGTCCCGCCGTCAGCCATACCGAGGCAGGACGCCTGAGCCTCAACATCGAACGGTTGCACGTATGGCTCGATGTCTGCGGCATGACCGACCCCGACTACCGAGCCGGAATGGCCGCCATGTGCCAGAGCAACGGCAGGGGTTGGTGGAGCGACTATCGGCCCTATGTCGTGCCGGAGGCCATCGACCTGGCCGAGTTCGAAGACGCGGCCAACGCCTTCAGTAGCTACCAGACTCACCTGATCCCGGGCCTGTTGCAGACCAAGGCGTACTGCGAGGTGATCCACGAGTATGCCGAGAAGAAGGTCGAGTTCCGCCGACGACGTCAGCAGGTGATCAACGCCGAGAACACCACTCCTTTCCACGCAGTCATCCACGAAGCGGCTCTACGGATGATGTACGGCGGTCCGGCTGTGATGCGCGACCAGCTGAACCACCTGGTCGAGATGGCCCACTTGCCCCACGTGACGATCCAGATCCTGCCCTTCGACTGCACGGTCTACGCATCCACCGACACGGCGTTCATGGTGATGCACGGTGCACACACCCGGCTCGATACCGTTCTGGTCGAGAACCCACACGGCTCATCGTTCCTGGGAGATCCTGAGGGGGTAGCCGCATTCCGACGGAAGTTCGACCGGATCAAGGGCATGGCCCTACCACCCCTGGATTCCACCGCACCTGGGCCATCTCCTGCCTTTCGGGACTCGTGGGGCATGATCCAGCACGTCCGTTACAAACTCCTGGGGAGGTAGCCGTGGAACAACTCAACTGGAAGAAGTCGACCTTCAGCGGAGAGAACACCGACTGCGTCGAGATCGCATCCGACGGCGAACTCATCCACATCCGCGAGTCCGACGAACCCACCGTCGCCATCACCACCACCAAGGCCAAGCTCGCCGCCTGGCTCCAGGGCGCCAAGGCCGGCGAGTTCGACCACTTCACCAGCTGAACACCACCTCCCGGGCTGCTCCCGCGACGCGCGGGAGCAGCCGCTGATCCTTCAGTCCAGCGCTGCCAACGCGTCGACCAGGGCACGCCCCTGGCGCGCACCTTGCCTGAGCAGTACTGACGCCACGGTGTGCAGTTCGACCCAGGAATGGGGTCGGCCGATCTCGCTGGCGTCGTTGAGGACACCGAGCGAGCAGGCCAGTGCCTGCTCGGCTTCGCCGGCTCCTGCGTAAGCATGCGCCAGGCATGCCCCGTACCAGGCACGGTCCCGACGGTAAGCAGCTCCGAAACCATTGAGCCCTTCCCGCAGATGGTCCACCGCACTGGACCATCTGCGCAGATGCAGCTCAGCCATGCCACGTTGGGCGGTGAACCAGGACTCGCCGTAGAAATACAGCCAGGGCGGGGCGTCGGTGATGCCGGTGATGATCCGCTGGGCTTCGTCCAAGCGCCGGTAGGCGCTCTCGGCATCACCGTCCAAGGCGTGCCCGCGGCCGGCCATCTGTAGCGCCATGGCTCTGGTCGCCTCACTCGCGCCCGTTGTTACCGCTGCGGCCTCCCCGAGCCGGGTGCAGCGGCGGCCATTGCCCTGTGACCACGCCAGGTGGGCTTTCATGCTCATGGTGGTGGCGGCCATGTCGCCGTAGCCGGACTCCAACGCCCAGTCATAGGAGCGGTCGAACCATCCGAGCGCCGCCGGTGCGTTGTCCTGGTCCTGCGCCAGCCACGCCAGGAACTGGGCGTACTCAGCGAGAATCTTCACCAGGCGGTCGGCCAGCGGCCCGCGCGCCTGGTCGTAGAACTTGGCGACCTGCGCGAACTGTGCGGTGACCACGCCGTTCATGACACGAGCCCCGAGGGTGTCCTCGGCTCGGCGGTGTTCGGCGAGCAGCCGTTCCACCGCATCCAACGACGGGGCGTCCAGCCGCATCCCGCCCCGTACCTTGATCAGCCGGTCCGCCTCCGGGTCGGCCACGACCCCGGGCAGTACCAGCGAAGGCAGCGACAACTCCTCTACGCGCCCGGTGAGAAGTTCCGCCGGAACGCCCAGCCCCGTCACGATCCGCTGACGGACCTCGATCGATGTCACCTCACGGCGTCGGTTCTCGATCGCCGACACATCCGACTGGGCAAGCCCGACCAGACCACCGAGCCTGCTCTGGCTGCTGCGGGTCAACGCCCGCCACCGCTTGAGCACCACCGACCAGTCCCCGGCCGCCACCGCAGCCCACAGTCCCGGGTGGGTCCACACGTCCAAGTCCTCGGCCACCCTTCGAAATATAGGGCCGTCCTATAGGACGCGGGACTGGTTCGGTGACACACCACCGACCAAGGTGGTCCTACCGGCAGGCACATGGACACGCCACCGGCCCAGCACCACTCAGCCCCTGGCCTCTCCTGTCACCGGAGGACCGCACGATGCAGACCCTATTGCGCTATCGGCACCGCATCGCCCGACGCCCCAGCACGGTGATCGTCCAAGGCGACACCCTGTGCGACCTGGACTGCTTCTACTGCTACCTGCCGCACCGGAGGCGGCGAACCCCGATGCCGGTCCCCGTTTCGGAGGCCGTCGCGCACTCGATCGCGGAATTCGCCGACACCGCCTCGCCACGCCCGGTCGAGGTCGTCTGGCACGCCGGCGAGCCGCTGGCCATCGGTCGGGTCCGGCTGGCTCAGCTGCTGGCCCCGTTCGAGCCGCTGCGGCAGGCCGGGCTGGTCGAGCATTCGGTGCAGACCAACGCGGTGATGATCACCCCGGCATGGTGCGACTTCTTCACCGAGTACGGCTTTCGCGTCGGGGTCAGCATCGATGGCCCTGCCGCCCTCAACCGGCAGCGCGTGGACCGGTCCGGCCGCCCCGCCTTCGACCGGATCACGAAGGGCATCGGACGGCTGCGCGAGCACGGGATCCGCTTCTCCGCGATCTCGGTCGTCAGCGCCGAGAGCATCAGTGCTCCGGAGGCACTGCTCGACTTCATGACCGACCTCGGCTGCCACTCCGTCGGCTTGAATGTGGAGGAGAGGGAGGGCGTCAACACCGACCGCGCAGTGCCGACCGCCGAACAGGCCCGCGAGTTCTGGCGGCGCACCATCTCCTGGTCCCGTGCCCACACGGGTCTGACCGTCCGCGAAGTCGATCGGCTCGGGGCCTACCTGCGAGCCCTCCGTGACGGCCGTCAGGACAGCTGGGACCGCACACTGATCGATCCCATTCCGACCGTCGCCTCCAATGGCGACGTCGTCCTGCTCTCCCCCGAACTCGCCGGGATCACCGACCCGGTCTACGAGGACTTCCGGGCCGGGAACGTCCTGGAGCAGACCATCGGCTCCATGCTGGACCGCGCACACCAGCTCCGTTACGTGCGCGAGTTCCTGACCGGCCTGGACGGCTGCGAGGCCACCTGCCAGTTCTTCGGCTTCTGCCGAGGAGCCCAGGCCGGCAATCGCTACTTCGAGAACGGTCGCCTGGACACCACCGAGACGAACCACTGCCGCGTGTCCCGGCAGGCCTTGATCACCGCTCTGTCCGATACCGTCCGTGAGGAGCAAACCGCATGACCCTGCTCGAACTCCTGGCCGCCAGCGACACCGCCGTGGTCGCCGACCTCACCGGCGCCGCCGTGGCCGGTCCCAGCGCCGACCCGTTCGACAACCGTCCCACCTGGGACAACGCCGGATCGTCGTTCGACAACCGGCCCACCTGGGACAACTGGCCGAACAAGGACTAGCCGAACGGTACCGGGCCCGCACCGCGCGGTGCGGGCCCGGCGCCACCCGCGATCGGAGCCCCGTGAACAGCATCACCCTCGGCCGTGTCACCGTGACCCTGCCCCGCTTGAACGAGCCCGGCCTCTACCTGTCCAACGTCACCACTCTCGACTCCGCGCGCGGCCTGGTCCAGGACTTCCAGTACGGCGACACCGAGCTCCGGGACCTGGCCCTGGCCGGGACCCGGCTGATCACCGGTCGCGTCACCGGCCTGCGGGCCGACCGCTTCCAACTCGACCAGGTACGCCTCGACTCCGTCGAGTTCGACACCTGTGACCTGGCAGCCGTCCGCATCACCGACAGCAAGCTGTCCCGCGTCGTCTTCCGCAACTGCAAGATCATGGGTGCCGCCATCATCGGCACGGCCTTGGACAACGTCCTGTTCGACAATTGCAAACTGGACTACTCGACCTTCGAAAAGCTCCGAGCCGCCGGCCCGGTCGCCTTCACCAAGTGTGTACTCACTGAGGCGTCCTTCACCGGCTGCGACCTGACCGGTGCCGTGCTCGATACCTGCACTCTGCGGCTGACCGAGTTCGGCCGGGGCAACTACCAGGGCTTCGACCTGCGCGGCAACGACCTGACCGGCCTGCGCGGTGTCGCCCACCTCGCCAAGGTCGTCATCGACCGCGCCCAGCAGGCCGAACTCGCCGAAGCCCTGATCTCCGAACTCGACGTGACCTTCGCAGACACCCTCGACGACCGGTGACCCAGCCCGGGAGGAATCCGTGCCCCTCACCATCGCTCACACCGACGCCGTCGCCCTCATCGGCCGTTGCACCAGCGGCACCGTTCGCGCCACCCACGGCAACCTCACCTACGAGCCAGGGGCCGTCCTCCCGGACGGCCCCTGGCAGCCCCTCACATTCGCCGAGGCCGCAGGCCTCCGCCCCACCGCGCAGAACACCGACAGCACGCTGGTGGAGCTGGTGAAGCTGCCCGCCGGCCCGGCCCCGGCGGGCGGGCTGGCGAACCTCTCCGATTCGCTCGGCGACCCTGACGCCGTCCACCTCGGCCGGGCCTCCAGCCCGGCCGAGGCCCTCACCACCACGCCGAACTACCGCGACGGCCGCCGCATCGGCCTCCACGTCGACAACTGGGACCGTCTGCCCTACCAGTACAAGCACACCGGACGCCGCCGTCTGTGCATCAACCTTGGCCCCGGCAGTCGCTACCTCCTGCTCGGCGATCTCGACATCCGCTCCATCTGCGCTGCCCTCCACAGCGACCCTGAGAAGCGATACCCGCACACCGATGACCTACGGGCCTACATCGGCCGCGGACTACCGCTCCGTGTGTACCGGTTCCGGCTCGACCCCGGGGAGGGCTACATCGCCCCCACCGAGCTACTGCCCCACGACGGCTCCACCGAGGACCAGCCCGAGCCGTCCACCGCCGCGTTCTGGCTCGGCCACTGGCCGCGCGGGAGCCTCGAATCGCTGATCTGACGCCCGCAGCCCGGAGTCTCGTCACCTGACAGTGGTCCGGAGCCAGGGGTCCAGTGATGCCCTTGCGCCGTCGGCGAAGCGTTTGCCCAGGGCGGTCAGGGCTCCGCTGTCGGCCAGCAGGTCCACGGCCTCGTCCGTCAGGGTCCGCCAGTGGGCGAAACGGGAGCGGGCCGACTCCGTGTCGTGTGCGCGGGTGCCCCAGAAGGCGGTGACCGCCAGGTGGGCGTAGACGGCCTGGAAGAGGGAGCCGATCGGGCGGGGGGACAGCCCGAGGGCTTCGAACATCCTGGTGTCGCGCCGGTCGTACAGCTCCTCCCGGTCCAGCACCGCGCCCAGCTTCACGTGCTGGAACTCGTGGACCAGCAGCAGCGCGAGCGTCTGCGCACGGCGTGGGCGCGCGATGGCGACCGCGCCGAAGGCCTGGCGGGCCGCCGAGCTGACATCGTGGCCGTCCGCGCGCTGCCGGAGCGGGGTGACCGTCGTCAGGCCGGCCCGCAGGCCGGTCGCGTACTCGGGCAGGGTGGTGTCGAGCAGTTCCGTCGCCGTCCGGAAGTCCCCGGTCCAGTGCAGGTGCTCGGTGGCGGACAGTCGGTCGGCGACCGGCCAGCGGTGGACCGCTCGCTGCGGGTCCACGTCCTCCAGGGCGATCCCGATCCCGATCCCGGTCCCGTTCCCGATCCGGCGGACCGGCTGCCAGCGCGGGTCACCCGGACCGGCGACCGCACCGTCGTCGGTGCGCGCCGTCCATCCGCTCCGCCCGCCGGTGACCCGCACCTCGCGCGCCCCGCTCCCGAGCACCAGCCGCCCGAGCGTCGGCAGGTGCAGTGCCCCGTCGCGAATCGGCACCGCCACCGTGTCTCCCCGACCGGCCCGCACCGCCGCCGCCGCCGCCAGTTCGGCCAGCGGCCCGAGCCCGGCCGCCGGGTCCCCGCTCAGCCTCCGTGCCGCCCAGGCCCGGACGTACGGATGAGAGAACACCGCGTCCACGGCCGCGGGTTCGGAGGAGTCGAGGTCGGCGAGGAGGTCCCAGGACGCCGAACGCGCCAGCCCCGAGGAGCCGTGCACGGCGGCCAGCATCGTCCGGGTGAGCGCGAGTTGCGAGCGAGCCAGCGCACGCACGGTCTCCGGCCCGCCCAGCCCGAGCGCCAGTTCGTCCAGTTGCTCGTCCGTGAGCCCCGGCCCGGCGAGGTCGGCGGGCGCCGCGGCGGGCCTGCGGGCGGACCCGGCCCGCGCCGCCAGGCCGTCGATCAGCGCCCGCAGGTCCGCGCAGTAGACCGACGGATGCTCGAACGAACCCTCCCGGTACCGGTGCGCGTACAGCCCGCCCCCGCAGGACCGCACCACCGGACAGGCCCGGCACTGCGCGCTCAGCCCGGCCAGGCCGGACTGCCGCGCCGCCATCCCCGGGTGCCCGGCGACCTCGTCCACCGCGTGCCGGAAGACGTCCATCCCGGTCCCGGGAGCACCGTCGTACGCCGTCCGGAGGCTGTCCGCCTGCTCGTACGTGCCGTCCGTCTCCAGCACCACCAGGTCCACCGGTTCCAGCCCCAGCGCCTCGCTCAGGCCCGGCAGCCCCGACAGCGTCCGGTGCACCGAGTCGAAGGTGCGGACGGCGAACGGGCGGCCGTCCGCCTCCCACCGCTCGTGGACGGTCAGCAGCCAGTCGGCGTACGGCGTCGCGCCCGCGCCCGCGCCCGCGCCGGGCGGGCGGTCCGGCGGACGCTCCCAGGTGGCGTGCGGGAGCAGGAAGTCCACGGCCGGCGGCTCCAGTTCGGCGAGCGCCCGGTACACGGCCGCCGGGTCGTTCGCCACGTCGACGGTGCAGAGCAGCCCCGCGTACAGGTGCCGGAACCGCGGTTCGCGCAGCAGCCCGACGGCCCGCAGCACCCGCGGATGGCTGGAGCGGCCGTCCGCGAACCGGCGGTGCCGGTCGTTGGCGGCCCGGTCGCCGTCCAGCGAGACGCCGACCCGGATGCCCAGTTCGTCGAACACCTCGCAGTACGCCGCGTCCAGCCGCACCCCGTTGGTGTGCACCCGCAGGTCGAGTTCGCACACCTCGGGCAGCGCGGCCCGCAGCAGCCCGGCCGCCCGCCGGAACACCTCCGGTCCGGCCAGCAGCGGCTCACCGCCGTGCAGGACGACCCGGACGCCGGTCAGCCCGCGCCCGGCGGCGTGCTCCCCGATCCGCTCCGCCGCCCGCGTCAGCACCGCGTCGCCGACGACCCGCGGTCTGGACCGCCAGCCGGTGTCGGCGTGCTCGTACACGTAGCAGTGGTCGCAGGCGAGGTCGCACCGGCTGTGGACCTTCAGCACGAACTGCGTGATCGGCGGCGGTGGAGGTGTCATGCCCGCACACTTCCAGCATCCGACGCCCACTAATCACTTCGTCAGATTCCCGAATTGAACAGGGCGACCGGCCGGACGCCCATGCCGGGCAGGGCCAGTTCGAGCTCCCGGGCCAGGTCACCCGGGTCGAGCCGGGCCAGCTCGGCCAGGCCCGGCCGTTCGACGGCGCCGCTCGGGCCGTCACCGTCCGCCACGACGTCCGACTCCACGATCCGCTCCACGATCCGCTCCACTGTCAGCTCCCTTCGCCGGAGGGACGGGGCCGCCCCCGTCACACCATGGGCATCTCGGTCTCCACCTCCAGCCACTCCCCCACCCGGACGGCTTCGGCGAGCGGATGGCTTCCGACCAGGTACGGCAGCGCCCTCGTCCGCATCAGCGTCCGCACCCGCAGTTCGGCCGCCCGCGCGGTCTGGCCGACGGCGGTGAGGGCCAGGACGAGGTTGGCGTCGGCCGCCAGGACGTCGGGATGATCGGCGCCGAACCGCTCGGTGAGCCGCGTGGCGGCGGCCTCCGCCTGGGAGAGCGCCTCGCTGTGCCGGCCGGCGCGGGCCAGGTCGTTGGCCCGGTTGAGCCGGGCGACCGCGACGTACGGGTGGCGTTCCCCGAGCACCGCGAGCAGGTCGTCCACCACCGTGCCGGTGAGCGCGCCGGCCTCCTCGGTCTGCCCGGACCGGCGCAGCGCCACGGCGAAGTTGCCCGCCGCCACGCGCTCCGCGGGGTGCCCGGCGCCGAGGTGGTCGCGGTGGTAGAGGTAGGACTCCTCGGCGAGTTCGACGGCCCGCCGGGTGTCGCCGAGGACGCCGAGCACGGCGGCCAGGCTCCCGGCGGCGGCGGCCGTGCCCGGGTGGTCCGCGCCGTACCGCTCCAGGAGTCGCTGGTACACGTCCTCGGCATCGGTCAGCGCCGCCGGGAGCCGGCCGAGCCGACGCAGGACGACGCTGCGGTAGCGGCGGGCGCGCAGGGTCTCGTCGTGCTCCTCGCCGAGCGCCTGCCGGCTCCGTCGCACGGCCTTGTCCAGCCTGACCACGGCCTCCTCCAGCCGCCCCACCTCGGCCAGCACGTGGCCGTAGACGACACCGCCGGTGATCGTGTACGGGCTGTGCTTGCCGAAGATCTCCAACTTCCGGGGGTAGAGCGTCTCGTGGATGCCGAGCGCCTCGGCGAAGTCGCCGGTGAGCATGATGGACACGGCCAGGTTGTTCTCGGCCATCAGGGTGCGCGGATGGTCCGCCCCGAGGACCCGCCGCGCGGCGGCCCTGGTCCCCTCGTCCAGCTCCCGGGCCTCCCGGTAGCGGCCCAGGTGCCGGAGGTCCCCGCCGAGGCTGGTCGCCGCCGGGAAGCTGTCCCGGTGCTCCCGCCCCAGCAGCTCGGTCAGCCGCTCGAACGCGTCCCGGTCCGTCTCGTACGCCTCCCGGACCAGCCCCTGGGTGCGCTGGATGTTGCCGAGCTGGACGCGCAGCAGCTGGACCCTCACGTCGGCCTCGACGCCCTGCGGCCCGGCCTCGCGCCAGTGGGCGAGGACCCGCTCGGCCAGTTCGCGCCCGGCGCCGTGCAGGCTGCGCTGCCACAGGTAGCGGACCGAGTGGACGATCCACTGCCGGACGGCCGGATCGGCGGAGTCGGCCGCCCCGGACGGCCAGAGGTGGGGCAGCAGTTCGGCGTACCGGAGCCAGTTGTGCGGCGCGTCGGGGTCGCCGGGGTCGGCGAGCGCGAGGGCGCGGTGGGCCGCGCCGCGGACCCGTTCGCGGTCGGTCGCGCCGACCTGTTCGCGCAGCAGGGCCTGGACGATCCGGTGGACGACCAGCGTCCCGGCCGCCTGGTCGTAGCGGGCGAGGTTGAACTGGTTGACGGTCCGCAGGATCTCGCCGACCGCGAGCCGCTGGTCGGAGGTGCCCGGGGGGAGCCCGATCGCCTCGATGACCGGCGAGCTGTACAGCAGCGCGATCGGGATGGCGTCCGGGCCGAGGAAGCCGCAGATCTCCAGCAGCCGGGCGGCCGGGGCGTTGATCCGGCGCAGGTCGGAGCCGGCGATCCGCCAGGTGGCGGCGGTCGCGGTGACGGTGGCGCCCTCCGCGGTGACGTCCTGCCCGCCGGGCCCGTCCTCCTCCTCCTCGGCGGCGACGGCGACGGCGCTTCCCCCCCGCACCGAGCGGTCGAGGATGTCGGTGAGGGTCTCGTCCAGCAGGTCCGCGTAGGTGGCCGCCGGCATCGGCGTCTCCTGGAGCCAGGCGGCGGCCTGGCCGACGGCGAGCGGCAGGTCGCCGAGCAGTTCGGCGATCCGCTCGGCGTCGGCCCGCTCGACGCCGGTGTTGAAGTGCCGGACGAGTTCGACGCTCTCCGCCCGGTCGAACACCTCGACCTCGGTGCGGCCGGGGCGGCGGGCCCAGCGCCGGTCGCGCGAGGTGACCAGGACGTGGCCGCCGGGCGCGGCGGCGGGCAGCCAGGGGTCCAGCAGTTCGGGGTCCTCGGCGTTGTCGAAGAGCAGCAGCCAGCGGTGGTACGGCCGGCCGCTGGCGAGCGCGTCGAGGACGGCGCGGGCCGTCCGGACGACGTCGCCGTCGGTCTCCAGCCCGAGGTCGGGGGCGAGTTGGGCGAGCTTCTGCGGGATCACCTCGGGCTGCTGGGCGGGCACCCACCAGAGCACGTCGTAGCCGGCCGCGAAGCGGTGCGCGTACTCGATCGCGGCCTGCGACTTGCCGACGCCGCCGATGCCGTAGAGCACCTGGACGGGCGCGGCGTCGCTGCCGGCGGTGAAGCCGTCGCGGACGGCCTCCAGCAGCCGCATCCGGCCGGTGAAGGTGGGCAGCCGGGGCGGCAGTTCCTGGACGGAGGGCCGGCCGTCCGGGAAGCGGGCCGGGGACGGCACGGAGGTCTCGCCGGTCTCCATCCAGCGCCCGGCGCCGGGCGGCGGGCCGATCAGTTCGAACAGCTGGGCCTCGGCCTGCTCCGCCGAGCCGAGGGCGAGCTCCAGCGCCCGGTGCCCGGCGAACTGCGGCGGTTCCGGCCCCTCGGGCGCGCCGATCCGCACGGCGAGCAGGCCGCCGGAGTCGCCCCCGGGGCCCGGGCCGGTGAGCCGGCGCCAGATCTCCCGGGCGCGCGGCAGGGCGGTGTACTCGGGGGTGAGCACGGCGAGCAGCCGACCGTCGCCGTCCAGCGGCCCGGCGGCCTCGGGCAGCGGGCCGGTCTGCGGCGGTCCTGGCTCGAGCGGGACGGCGGCGCTGTGCAGGCTGACCAGGTAGCCGAAGCCGCGCAGGGTCTCGGAGATCCACTCGGCCCAGACCCGGTCCTTGGGGGCGTAGCTCACGTGCACCTGGCGGGAGCGGGTGCGGCCGGTGCGCAGATAGGCCGCGTACAGCCGGCGGCGGGCCAGGTCGGGCAGCGGGCGCAGCGTGCTGACCCGGCCGTCGGTGAGCCAGGCGGCCAGCCGTTCGAAGGCGCCGAGCAGGCTGCGGCCCTGCTGCGGCCGGTCGACGATGGTGGCCGGCACCTCCTCGTAGGCGTAGAACGGCTTGTACGGCACCTCGACGTCGCGCCAGTAGTCGGCCCGCCGCTCGGGGCTCAGCCAGCGCTCCAGGTAGGGGTCGAAGGCGTCGTGGGCGAGGTCGCGGCCGGCCGCGAGACCGGCGCGTTCGGCGTCCTCGACCCGCATCGGGACGGGCAGCACCCGGATCTCGCGCTCGTCGGCGTCGACGATGGCGCGGGCCGCGTCGACGCCGCCGCGGATGCTCTGCGCGCCGAGGGTGAAGCAGTCCACGACCGTGTCGGGCATCAGCACGGTGCAGATGCCCGAGGTGTCGCTGACGCCGGTCCGGCTGTCGATCAGCACGTAGTCGTAGCCGCTGGTCCACTGCTCGCGCAGCGCGTACAGGAACTCCGCGCCGCGGATGTCGGCGCGGGTGTAGAAGCTGCGCCAGTTGAAGCTGGTGACGGCGGCCGAGTAGGCGGCGTTCTGCCGGCCGGCCGGCATCAGGTCGAGCTTGCCGCCGTCCGGGAGGTCGAGGGCCAGGCCGCACAGGTAGCGCTCCAGCCGGCCGGGCGCGGCCAGCCACTCCCGGGGGTCCGGGCCCGGGCCGGGGCGGTCCGGGCCGGGCAGCGCCTCGTCGACGTAGGCCCGGAGCATGTCGATCAGCCCGTCGGTGCCGTGCAGTTCGGGGTCGACCAGCAGCGGGTGGTAGTAGCGGTGCAGGCCCGGGGCCTCGAGGTCCCAGTCCACCACCAGGACGCGCAGGCCCTGGCTGGCCAGGATCCAGCCCAGGTTGGCCAGGGCCATGGTGCGCCCGGTGCCGCCCTTGAACGAGTAGAAGGTGACGACCGTGCCGGTGGCGGGGGTCGCGAGGGCGGCGGACCCGTGGTCCGCGAGGGCGGCGTGCTCGACGCTCATCGGTCCGCTTCTCCTTCACTCGGCGCCCGGCTGGTCAGGGGCACGGTCTCCTCGCGCAGGGCGCCCCTCGGCCCCGGCGCGGTCCCGGCCGCCGTCGCGTTCCCGGTCTCCGGGGCGTTGCCCGGTCGCGGGACGGGCGGGCCCGGGGTGACGGGCGGTTCCGGCGGGACGGGCGGCCAGGCCGGGATGGTGAGGCCCGGCATCGGTCGCGGGTCCGGACCGAGCCCGAACTGGGCCCGGGCGGCCACCGGATCGTCGTCCACCTGGTCGAGCAGGCGGTTCTGGGCGACGGTCACGGTGGAGAGCAGCTCACGTTCGAAGCGTTCCCGTCCGATGTGGATGCGAAAGAGCGGCTCGGGCCCCGACCGGTGCAACCAGGTGCGCGCGAACACCTCGCGCACCCCCTCCCAGAGCCGGGCGCGCGCCGGACCGGCCGGCGGGTCGTCGGTGCTGTCGGGCAGCAGGACGGCGGTGACCGGGTGGTTCTGCCGGTCGAAGTCGCGCAGCGCCTGGCGGTAGGGCTCGGTGCCGGCCGCCCACGGGTCCACCAGCAGGACGCTGACCTCGTTGTTCTCCCGGGCCCGGTCGAGCGCCTCGGCGAGGTCCGGGCCGACGGTCTCCAGGCTGGTGCTGTGCCCGGCCCGGGTGATCACCTGCTGGGCCTGGACGGCCAACGAGGGGAGCCTGGGCGGGTGGTAGGGCGCCCAGTCGCGCGGGTGCGCCCCGTACCAGCCGCCCTGGTACGGCCCGGCCGGGCCGACGGCACCGGTCACGACGACGCCCGCGCCGTCCGCGCCGGAGCGCGGCACCGGCAACCGCTCGCCGTTGGACGCCCCCGCCGGGGCGGGCGGGTCGCCGGCCCGGCCGGCCGCGACGAAGAGCCGGACCAGGCTGCTGCGGGTGGCCACCACGGCGATCTCCGGCACCGGGAAGCAGCCCTCCACCTGCCCGAGGTCGAGGTCGCGCAGTTCGCCGACCCGCCAGGAGGCGGCCTCCCGCACCCGCTCGGCGATCACCCGCACCACCTTGCGGTACGCCGTGCCGTGCGGGTCGGTCCGCAGCAGGTGGCGCAGGCCGCCGGTGGCGTACTCGTCGCCGAAGTCGTGCTGCACGTACTGGATCCGCCGCACCTCGGCGGGCAGGTCCTCGGGCGGCGGCTCCCACAGGACGGGGATCAGGGCCGGGACGCTCTCGCCGGTCTGCTCCTCGTGGCGCCGGGTCCGGTGGTCGAAGGCGGTCCACTCCTTGCCGCAGTACGCGCTGGCGAAGTAGGCGGGCGAGTAGAGGGCGACCATGGCGCGGCTGGCGCCGAGCATCCGGGAGAGCTGGCGCTCCCAGTCGTCGCCGATCCGCAGCCGCTCGGTGTCCCGGTAGGCCAGCTCGCCGGGCCCGGCCTCGGGCTCGATCCGGGCCAGTTCGTCCCGCAGGTCGGTGAAGAACTGGTCGACGAAGGCACCCCCGGCCAGGTGGTCCCGCCGCGCGTAGCTGAAGAAGAAGTACGGCCGCACCCAACAACCCCCCACCGAGCCGGTGAACGTCCCCACCTTACTGGCGGGCTGACGAGAGGTCAGCGGATGGACGGAGGAAGGTGTAGCGGTGTCGTCACAAGTCCGGCCCCGCGGGGCGACGGCCCTGGTCGGGGGCGTGCGCGCCGGCGGGGCGGGCGCGGCCCGGGCGGCCCCGCGGACGCCGCCGGACCGCGCCCGGGGGCAGCGCGAGGTCGGCCCCGCGGGCAGCGTCGGGCCGGCCCGGGGGCAGCACCGGACGGGGCCGGGGGGCAGTGTCCGGACGGGCTCAGGGGCAGAGTCGCTCCACCCGCCAGCCCGCCGGGCCGGACGGGTCGGCGAGGTAGCGCAGCCGGTCGTGCAGCCGGTTCTCCCGCCCCTGCCAGAACTCCACGCTCTCCGGCACCACCCGGTACCCGCCCCAGAACGGCGGCACCGGCACCCCCTCGCCCTCCGGGTAGCGCCGCTCAAGCTCCGCGTAGCGCTGCTCCAGCACCTCGCGCGAGGCGACCGGGCTGGACTGCTCGCTGGCCCAGGCACCGAGCTGGGAGCCGTGCGGGCGGGTGCGGAAGTAGGCGGCGGTCTCGTCCCGGCCGACCTTCTCCACCCGGCCCTGGACGATCACCTGGCGGGCCAGCGCGATCCACGGGAAGAGCAGGGCCGCGTGCGGGTTGGCGGCCAGTTCGGTGCCCTTGCGGGAGCCGTAGTTGGTGAAGAAGACGAAGCCGCGGACGTCGAACCCCTTCAGCAGCACCGTGCGCGAGCTGGGCCGCCCCTCGGCGTCGGCGGTGGAGAGCACCATCGCGTTGGGCTCCACCACCCCGGCCTCGTCCGCTTCGTGGAACCACTGCGTGAACTGGCCGATCGGCTCGGCGGCGAGGTGCTCCTCGACCAGGCCCTCGTGCGCGTAGTGCTTGCGCATCACGGTGAGGTCCGGTCCGGGTCGGGCCTCGTCGGCCAGGATCCGGGTGGCGGGGGTCAGGGGCGTCGACTGGGCGCGGTCCGGGGTCTGCACGTCAACATCATCCCGTACGACAAGCAACCGGCACCGCTACCTCCGGACAAACCCCGGTGGGAGATAAGGTGACTCGCCACCGCTCGGCCGCCCGTCGTACGGTGATTTGTCCTGAACCGCACCGTTGGTTCCGGAGATTTCCCGGGCACGACCGGCCCTCGGGCGAAAAGTCAAGCGGGCCGACGGGAAACATCACCATGGTGGTGTATGGCGCAATGCACCCCGTGCCTGTCACCCTGGCACCGAGTGCCAACCACCATTCGGTCACTGGTGTGCCTCCCCACCACGGAGGTCCGCCGATCGCAGAACTGAAGGAGCCGTGCATGTCCGACTTCGTACCCGGGCTCGAAGGCGTCGTCGCTTTCGAGAGCGAGATCGCCGAACCCGACCGTGAAGGCGGCGCCCTGCGGTACCGAGGCGTCGACATCGACGACCTGGTCGGCAATGTCTCCTTCGGTCACGTCTGGGGCCTCCTGGTCGACGGCAAGTTCAACCCCGGCCTGCCGGCCGCCGAACCGTTCCCGATCCCGGTGCACTCCGGCGACATCCGGGTCGACGTGCAGTCCGCGCTCGCCATGCTCGCCCCGGTCTGGGGCCTCAAGCCGCTGCTGGACATCGACGCCGAGCAGGCCCGTGACGACCTCGCGCGGGCCGCCGTCATGGCGCTGTCCTACGTCGCCCAGTCCGCCCGCGGCCAGGGCCTGCCGATGGTCCCGCAGAGCGAGATCGACAAGGCCGAGACCGTCGTCGAGCGCTTCATGATCCGCTGGCGCGGCGAGCCGGACCCCAAGCACGTCAAGGCCATCGACGCCTACTGGACCTCCGCCGCCGAGCACGGCATGAACGCCTCCACCTTCACCGCCCGGGTCATCGCCTCCACCGGCGCCGACGTCGCCGCCGCCCTCTCCGGCGCGGTCGGCGCGATGTCCGGCCCGCTGCACGGCGGCGCGCCGTCCCGCGTGCTCGGCATGATCGAGGAGATCGAGCGCACCGGCGACGCCACGGCCTGGGTCAAGAACGCGCTGGACAAGGGCGAGCGCCTGATGGGCTTCGGCCACCGCGTCTACCGCGCCGAGGACCCGCGCGCCCGCGTGCTGCGCCGCACCGCCAAGGAGCTCGGCGCGCCGCGCTTCGAGGTCGCCGAGGCGCTGGAGAAGGCCGCCCTGGAGGAGCTGCACAACCGCCGCCCCGACCGCGTGCTGGCCACCAACGTCGAGTTCTGGGCCGCCATCATGCTGGACTTCGCCGAGGTCCCCGCGCACATGTTCACCTCGATGTTCACCTGTGCCCGGACCGCCGGCTGGTCGGCGCACATCCTGGAGCAGAAGCGCACCGGACGCCTCGTGCGCCCCGCCGCGCGCTACATCGGCCCCGGCCCGCGCAGCCCGCGCGACATCGAGGGCTTCGACGCCATCGCGGGCTGACCCGCAGCTCTGCCACCGCCTCCCGAACAGCGGGTCCGGATACCGACCGGACCCGCTGTTTCCGCAGCTCGCGGGCGGGTCGACGACATCTCAGCGGGCGGACGGCCGTCGATCCGGGCGGCTCCCGGCCGGTAGGCTGCGGCCCGTGGCTCAGATCCAGATCCCCGCTGACATCAAGCCCGCCGACGGCCGTTTCGGCTGCGGCCCGTCCAAGGTGCGCCCCGAGGCCCTGAGTGCCCTCGCCGCCACCGAGAACTCCCTGCTCGGCACCTCCCACCGCCAGGCCCCGGTGAAGAACCTGGTCAAGCGCGTGCGCGAGGGCGTGAGCAGCCTGTTCTCCCTCCCCGAGGGGTACCAGGTGGTTCTCGGCAACGGCGGGTCCACCGCCTTCTGGGACATCGCGGCCTTCGGCCTGGTACGCGAGAAGTCCCAGCACCTCGACTTCGGCGAGTTCTCCTCCAAGTTCGCCTCCTCGGTGAAGGCCGCGCCCTGGCTGGCCGAGCCGAGCGTGATCAAGACCGCGCCGGGCACCCACCCGCTGCCGGTGGCCGAGGCCGGAGTGGACGTCTACGGCCTCACCCACAACGAGACCTCCACGGGCGTCGCGATGCCGATCGCCCGCCCGGCCGGCGCCGACCCGGGCTCGCTGGTGCTGGTCGACGCGACCTCGGGCGCCGGCGGCCTGCCGGTGGACATCACCGAGACCGACGTCTACTACTTCGCCCCGCAGAAGTCCTTCGCCTCCGAGGGCGGCCTCTGGCTGGCGTCCTTCTCCCCGGCCGCCCTGGAGCGCGCCGCCGAGATCGCCGGCTCCGGCCGGTACGTCCCGCCGTTCTTCGACCTGCCGACGGCCATCGACAACTCGTCGAAGGACCAGACGTACAACACCCCGTCGATCGCCACCCTGTTCCTGCTGGCCGACCAGCTGGAATGGCTGAACGGCAACGGCGGGCTCGACTGGGCCGTCGCCCGTACGGCTGATTCCTCGTCCCGGCTGTACGGCTGGGCCGAGAAGTCCTCGTACGCCAACCCGTTCGTGGCGAACCCGGCCGAGCGCTCGCAGGTCGTCGGCACGATCGACTTCGACGAGTCGGTGGACGCCGCCGCCGTCGCCAAGGTGCTGCGCGCCAACGGCATCGTCGACACCGAGCCGTACCGCAAGCTCGGCCGCAACCAGCTGCGCATCGCGATGTTCCCGGCGATCGAGCCGGCCGACGTCGAGGCGCTCACCGCCTGCGTCGACCACGTGGTCGAGCGGCTCTGACCGACCCGCGCGGACGTACGGGAAGGGCCACCGCCTCCGGGCGGTGGCCCTTCCGTCCGTTCCGGCCTTCCGGCTACCGGTTGACCAGCGAGCTGACCAGCACGACGACCAGCAGCAGGACGAGCGCTCCGGTCACGATTCGCATGCGCGTCTTGGGATCCACGGTCAACGAGCGTACCCCCGGACGGTTCGCGCTCAGACGCCGAGGTTGGACCCGCCGCTGGCGTCGAGGTTCTGGCCGGTGACCCAGCGGGCGTCGTCCGAGGCCAGGAAGGCCACCACGTCCGCGACGTCGGCCGCCTCGGCGACCCGGTCGAAGACCGAGTACGCGGACGCCCGGGCCCGCGCCCCCGGGTCCTCCAGCCAGGGATTGACGTCGGTGGCGACGATGCCCGGCAGCACCGCGTTGACGGTGATCCCGCGCGGCCCCAGCTCCTGGGCGAGGGTGAGCGTCAGGGTGTTCAGCGCCCCCTTGGTCATCGCGTAGGCGACGGCCCCCGGGAACGCCACCCGGGTGACGCCCGAGGAGACGTTGACGATCCGCCCGCCGTCGCGCAGCCGGGCCAGGCCGTGCTGGACCACGAAGAACGGCGCCTTCGCGTTGACCGCGAAGACCCGGTCGTAGCCGGCCTCGTCCACCTCGTGGATCCGCCCCGACAGCCCGATCCCGGCGTTGTTCACCAGGACGTCCAGCCCGTGCCCGCCGTCGTACCGGGCCAGTCCGGCGTCGAAGGCCGCCCAGAGCGCCTCGGCGTCCCCGGGGACCCCGAGTTCGGCGGCGACCGCGAAGGCCCGGCCGCCGGCCCGCTCGATCTCCTCCGCCGCCCGCCCGGCGGTCTCCGCGTCCCGCCCGTGCACCGCCACCAGCGCGCCCTCGCGCGCCAGCCGCTCGGCGATCCCCCGCCCGATGCCCCGGCTGCCGCCCGTCACCAGTGCCGTCCTCCCGGTCAGCCTCGACATGACCGCCCCCTTCGTTTCCGGTGCCGCCCGGTTCTGCGGCACTCATTTCTGTAGCGATCGCTAATGAAAGGGACCGTAGCACAGTTTTTGTAGCGTCCGATATAGAATCGGCACATGACCACCACCTCCGCGCGGCGCGGCCGCCCGCGCTCCTTCGACCGCGAGGCCGCCCTGGAGCGGGCCCTGCGCCTGTTCTGGGAACGCGGCTACGAGGCGACCTCGGTCGCCGACCTCACCACCGCGTTGGGCATCCGCCCGCCGAGCCTCTACGCGGCCTTCGGCGACAAGCGCGCCCTCTTCGACGAGGTGGTCGCCCGCTACCGGGAGGGCCACGGCGCCTACGCGACCCGCGCGCTCGCCGAGGAGCCCACCGCCCGGGCCGGCGTGGCCCGGATGCTGCACGAGGCCGCCGCCGTGGCCACCGACCCCGACCACCCCTGGGGCTGCCTGCTGATCAGCTCGACGGTCAACTGCACCTCGCCCGAGGTGACCGAGGCCGTCCGGGAGCTGCGCAACGCCAACGTCCGCGCCCTGGAGTCACTGATCCGCGCCGACGTCGCGGCCGGTCACGAGCCCGCCGGGACCGACCCGGCGGCCCTGGCGCAGTTCACCGCCACCGTCGTCCAGGGCATGTCGCAGCGCGCCCGCGACGGCGCGACCCGCGCCGAACTGGAGCGGGTCGCGGCGGACGCGATGCGGATCTGGCCCTGACGGGACCCCGTCCGGCCCCGGTCGGGCCCGGGGTCAGTCCTCCCAGCGGGCCAGCGGCCAGGAGTGCAGCGACGCGTAGTGGGCGGAGCCGCCGTCCTGGTCGCTGCGCATCAGGTGCAGCTCGGCGGCCTCCCACTCCGGCCCGCGGTAGCCCTCCAGGGCCTGCGCCAGGCCGTCCAGCTCCGCCGCGGCCACCCGCTGCTCCGCCCGTCGCCGCCCCCGCGAGGACCCCGCCCTGGCCAGCGTCAGGTGCGGGTGGAAGCTGAACGCGTCCACCTCGCCGGCCACCGCCGCGGTGGCCTCGTTCACCGCCTCGGCGAGCCGGCGCAGCGCCCAGACCCGGCCCTCCACGCCGGCCCACAGCACCCGGTCGCCGAACCGGCCGGCGCCGGCCAGCCGCAGCGGGTGCGCCGGGTTCACCGCCGCCACCGCGGCCAGGCCGGCCACCAGCTCCGGCATCCGGTCCGCCGGCACCTCGCCGAGGAACGCCAGGGTCAGGTGCCAGCCCTCGACCGCCGTCCAGCGCAGCCGGTCCGCCCCGGGCAGCCCGCGCACCGGGGCCACCGCGTCGACCAAGCCCTGCAACGCCTCCACCGGAGGCAGTACCGCCACGAAGAGCCTCATGGGGCCATCTTCCCGCGTACGACGGTGTGGACTAGAACGGTTCTCATGAAGATCCGCAACGGGGGTCCCGAGGACATCCCCGACATCCTGTCCCTGCTCGACGGCGCCGTGGCCTGGCTGGCGGCCCGGGGCCGCACCCGGCAGTGGGGCGACCACTCCTTCAGCGGCAGCCCGGCCCGGGTCGAGCACATCGCCAAGTACGGCCGGGAGCCGTTCCTGATCCGGCTGGCCGTCGACGAGGAGGGCCGGACGGTCGGCTCCTGCGTCCTGTCCGAGGAGCGGCCCGACTGCGCGACCCCGGTGGACGAGCCCGAGCTGTACATCCGCAACCTGGTGACCGACCGGTCCCGCAAGGGCTCGGGGATCGGCGCCGCGCTGATCGCCGACGCCCTCGACGAGGCGCGCCGACGGGGCATCGGCCTGCTGCGGGTGGACTGCTTCGCCGGTGGCGACCGCAAGCTGGTCGGCCAGTACCGGGCACTCGGCTTCACCGAGACCGAGTCCTTCGAGGTGGAGCAGCCGGCCGGCCCCTGGCACGGTCAGATCCTGGCGATCCGGCTCTGAACGCCGGTCGGCCCCGGAGCACCGTCGGGTGCTCCGGGGCCGACCCCGCGTCAGCAGGCCGTGGCCAGCGCCGGCTTGACGGCGACGGGCGTCCGCGGCACCAGGGCGACCACCCGGCCGCCGCGCCCCGGGTGCAGGTCCAGCCGCAGCCGCAGCTCCGCGCTGCGGGCCAGCACCAGGCCGACCGCGGTGGCCGCCAGCGCCGAGACCAGACCGCAGGCCAGCAGCCCGAGCCGGGGGCCGTACGAGGCGGTGACCCACCCCACGATCGGCGCCCCGATCGGCGTGCCGCCGGTGAAGACCAGCACCAGCAGGCCCATCACCCGGCCGCGCATCGCGGGCTCGGTGGCCAGCTGCAGCGACGTGTTGACCGAGGTGTTGAAGCTCAGCCCGAACACCCCGATCAGGGTGAGCAGCAGCGCGAAGGTCCAGTAGCCGGGCGCGAACGCCGCCAGCACCTCCAGCGCGCCGAACCCGAGCGCCGCGCCGACGAGTCCGCGCAGCCGTGGCGCGCCGCGACGGGCCGCGAGCAGGGCGCCGGCCAGCGAACCGACCGCCATCGCGGTGTTCAGCAGGCCGTACTGCCCGGCACCGACGTGGAAGGTGTCCGAGGCGAAACCCGAGAGCAGGACGGGGAAGTTGAAGCCGAAGGTGCCGATGAAACCGGCCAGCACCATCGGCCAGAACAGCTCGGGCCGCTCCTTGACGTACCGCAGCCCCTCCCGCAACTGCCCCTTCTCGCGGGCGATCGGCGTGGTCGGGCGCAGTTCGCCCTCCCGCATGGCGAGCAGCCCGCCGATCACGGCGGCGAAGGACAGCGCGTTCACCGCGAACGCCCAGCCGCTGCCGACCGCGGCGATCAGCAGGCCCGCGACGGCGGGGCCGACCAGCCGGGCGGTCTGGAAGTTGGCGGCGTTCAGGCTGACCGCGTTGGCGAGGTCCTTCGGACCGACCATCTCGGAGACGAAGGCCTGCCGGGCCGGGTTGTCGACCACGGTGACCAGGCCGAGCAGCAGGGCGAAGGCGTAGACGTAGTACGGCGTCACGACGCCGCCGACGGTCAGCACGGCGAGGCCGGCGGCCAGCAGGCCCATCGCGCCCTGGGTGTACACCAGCAGCCGGCGCTTGGGCATCCGGTCGGCGAGCACTCCGCCGTACAGGCCGAGCAGCAGCATCGGCAGGAACTGCATCGCGGTGGTGATGCCGACCGCCAGGGGGCTGCCGGTGAGGCTCAGGACCAACCAGTCCTGGGCGATGCGCTGCATCCAGGTCCCGGTGTTGGAGACCACCTGGCCGGCGAAGTAGTAGCGGTAGTTGCGAACGCGCAGTGAGGAGAACATCCCCCCGGGCCGGGTGAACGCGGCGCCGGTCGGCGAGTCGGCCGTCCTCGGGGACGTGGCCGCGTGGCTGCGGCCGGGAGCGGCGGGGTCGTCCGCCGCGGTGCGTTCGTCGGGGTCGTCGTCGCCGTTGCCCGGCAGCCCCGTCGGGGCGGGTGCCTGGGCGTCGGCGGCCGCGGCGCTCGCCGCGGTGGCTTCGGTGGTTCGCTCGTCGGTCCGGGTACGGGTGGCGGCTGCGGTGGCTGCGGCCGGCGGTGTCACAGTGGTCTCCCCTCGCGGCGTGACGGCCGTGGCAACGGCCGTCACGCTCCTGGTGTCTGTCATCGGTCCTGCGGTGATGCGGTTCTCCTTCGTCCTCCGGTGGCGACCGGAACGGCGATGCCTGAGGCGTGTCCGGCAGACGCGCCTAGAGGTGTGCGAGCTTGTAGAGCACGGGCGCCGCGTCGCGGAGCGTCGCCCATTCCTCCTCGTCGAGCCCCTGGGCGAGCTCGGCGAGCCAGGCGTTCCGGCGACGGCGGGACTCCGCCAGGATCTCCTCGGCCTGTTCGGTACTGCTGACGACCACCTGCCGGCGGTCCTCCGGGTGCGGCTCGCGCCGCACCAGGCCCTTCTCCTCCAGCATCGCGACGATCCTGGTCATCGAGGGCGGCTGCACGTGCTCCTTCCGGGCGAGCTCACCCGGCGTGGCCTTCCCGCACCGCGCCAGGGTGCCCAGCACCCCGATCTCGGTAGGACTCAGCGACTCCTCGACCCGCTGGTGGCGCAGTCGACGGGAGAGGCGCATGGCGGACGACCGCAGCTGACTGATGGCTGCGAGGTCCTGCTCGGACATCTCGGGCATGTTCTTTAGCCTACGTCATTACTCTCGCTAAAGAAAATTGGTTTGCGCCCGCCCGCATCACGGCCGCCCGACGGGGGTATGCGATCCGGTCGGGCTCCCTGCGGCGGGCGCCCCGGGTCGGCGCCGGTCAGCGCCGGGTGTCGACCGCGGCGAGCCCGTCCGGCATGCCCAGCACCAGCAGCGTGCCGGCCAGCGCCAGCGACCACACCTCGGAGCCGGTCCGCACGTCCAGCACCCCGCCGGTCCCCAGGTCCCGCACCCGGACCAGCCCGTCCGACCAGGCCGCCGCCACCACCGGACCGGCCGCCGTCGCCCCGGCGGCCACCGCCGTCACCGGGCAGCCCCGCCGGTCGGACGGCTCGGGCATCGGCGCCGAACGCGGCCCCCAGAGCCGCACCGCGCCGTCGAAGCCACCGCTCACCAGCAGCGGGACCTCCGGGTCGGACAGCGGCCCGCCGCCCAGCGCGGTCCCGGCCAGCGCGGTCACCGGCCCGTGGTGCAGCCGCTCGCTCACCACCTTGCCGTCCTCGAACCAGTGCACGGCGCCGTTCGCGTCACCGAGCGCCGGCGCGGAGTCCGCCAGCCCGCCGATCGCCGCCACCGCGCTCAGGTCACCGGCCGCGGCCGCCATCGCGTCCAGCGCCGCCATCAGCCCGTACGGCTCCAGCCCCGGCCGGGGCTCGGCCGGCACCACCAGTTCCGGCCGCCCCCAGGCGTCGAGCAGCACCGTGGAGCCGCCCGCCGTCACCGCCAGCCCCCGCAGCGGACGCGGAGCGGGCACCACCACGGCGCCGAGGCGACGGCCGGTGGCCGCGTCGAAGGTCCGCACCGAGCCGGTCGGATCGGCCACCAGCACCTGCGAGAGGTACGGCCCCGCCCCCGCGGTCAGCGCGACCGCCGGACCGGGCCAGTCCCGGTCGACCCGCTCCCAGCGCGCCCAGCGTCCGGCCCAGGGCGCGGGCAGCTGCGCCAGCACGGTGGCGGCCGCCGCGGCCACGGTGTCGCCGCCCAGCAGCCGCAGCCGCAGCACGGCCGCCCGGACCGCCGGGTCCGGCTCCTCGATCACCGCCGGACCGGCGGCCCGCCAGGCGCGGGCCAGCGCGTCGTCCCGCCGCTCGACCGCCGCCGTCACCGGGACGGGACGGGCGAGCGCGTAGAGCAGGGGATCGGCGGCCAACGGGCCCGGCTCGCCCGCGGCGACGGCCGCCGTCCAGAGCGCGGTCAGCGGCTCCTCGCCGACCGAGCGCAGCTCGGTGCCCGGCGCGAACACCGGCGGCACCGGGGCGGGCGCGGCGGCCCGCTCCCCCAGCACCGGCCCGGGCAGCGGGTAGCGGGCCGGGTCGCCGCCCTGCTCCACCGCCCAGGCCGCGAACCGCGCGGCGTCCGTCCACTGCGGCTCACCGAGGTCCAGCACCGCCGCGGGCACGCCGGTGAACGCCCGGGCCGCCGGGCCGTCCGTCGCCGTCTCGATCACCAGCCGCACCCCGGGCAGCCGGAGCAGCGGGTCGAGCAGCCCGGTCACCAGGGCCGCCGGGTCCTCGGCCAGGTCCAGCTCGGGGACGCAGACCACGGTCGGCCGGCCGTCCGCCGCGATCGCCGCGACCAGCGGACCCGGGTCGTGCGCGACCAGGTCGAGCTGCTGCCCCAACGACCAGACGGCCGTCCGGACGGTGGCACCGGCGGCGGGCAGCACGGCGTGGATCCGCCGCCCGCCCGGGGTGTCCTCCGTGGTGCAGCCGCGCACCAGCCAGGCCAGCAGGTGCGACTTGCCGGACCCGGGCGGCCCCGCCACCCGGCACAGCCGCGGCGCCCGCGGGTCGTCCAGCCAGCCCAGCAGCGCCAGCCCGGCCGGCTTGCGGCCCGCCCCCAGCTGCGGCATCCGCCGCCCGCTCCCCGCCATGTCCCGCTTCCCTCTCCCCGTGCTCCGGTACCCCGTGGCCGTGCTCAGCCGCGCCGCTCGGCCACGCTGATCATCAGCGCCTTGATCCCGCTCTCCCGGGACTCGGCGGTGTCCCCGTAGTCGAAGCTGTGGGTGAACTCCGCCTGCGGGAACTCCTGGGCCAGCCAGCGCGCGCAGTAGTGGCCGGGCATCATGCAGGGCTCCAGCTCGCAGTACACCCGGACCACCTGCTCCGGCTCCACGCCCTCGGCCCGCAGCCGGTGCCAGAGCGCCTCCTCGGGGTGCAGCAGCCCGGGGCCGCCCACCTCCGTCTCGATCCGCCGCGCACCGTGCTCGTCGACCACCTCGAAGGCCGCCGAGGAGTCGATGTTCAGCGGCCGCCGCAGGTCGTCCAGCACCCGCGACCACCAGCCCTCACGGTCCTCGAAGGCCGTCGGGTCGATCTCCAGCAGCCCCTGCCGCAGCTCCCGGTAGGCGCCGAACGCCTCCTCCGGCCGGTCCGCCGCGGCGACCGCGGGCAGCAGCCGGTCGAGCAGCAGCAGCCCCGCGGCGAAGGCCTCGACGCTGCGGCTCACCGGCAGGTCCACCGACACGGCCCCGAGCAGCAGCGCCCGGACCGACCGGTCCGGCGCGAAGTACAGCTCGGCCCCGCCGTCCGTCCCGATCCGCAGCTGCGTCGCGGCCGGCCCGGCCTCGGCCCCGGCCGCGGCGGCGTACTCGCCCACCGACAGCGGATCGTGCTCCTGCGCCGCCCGGAAGTACGGTCCCACCTGCAGGGGCAGTCCCGGATGGCGCAACGGCCCGGCGGGCGCGATCGGCAGGGCCCGCAGCCCGCGCGGCCCGAAGTGCGCCAGCAGCGCCGCCACCAGCCCGTCGCCCGTCTCCGCGCTCATGCGGCGGCCCCGGTCACAGCGTGGCCCAGGTGTCGACGAACATCGCCCAGAACTCGCTCTTGAACGGCAGCGGGTCCCAGCGCTCCATGCCCTCGCGGACGATCTCCTCCACCGCGGCCCAGTCGTTGGGGTCCGGGCGCTCGTCGGGGCCCGGGCGCTCGACCTCGAACTTGTAGACGAGGTAGCTCAGCGAGGAGACGTCCCCGTGGATCAGCTCGTACTCGATCTCGGCGTCCGGGTCGGAGACCCAGATCGTGCCGTCGCCGAGGTTCACGTACACGGTCGCCTGGAACAGGCTGCCCAGCGGCTGCAGTCGCCCGTGCGGGGTGTCGACCGGCGTCGAGTCCCAGGTCTCGAAGGCGTGCGCAGGGGTCGCCGGGTCCCGGTCCGCGAACTCCTCCAGGATCCGGAAGAGCCCGTTGGAGAACGGGATCCCGATCTCGGTGACGAAGCGCGCGCCGTCGCCCTCCGGCCAGAACCGTGCCGCCACGTCGGGGCGGAACCGCATCAGGTCACCGGGCGCGGCCCGCTCCACGACCACCGGCCACTCAATCCCTACCAGCACCTCGTCCATCCTTCGTTCTCGACGCGTTCTCGACCGTCACAGACCCTTGGCCTTCTTCTTCGCGGCGGAGGCCGCCTTGTCCTGCTGGCCCTGCGCGTCGAAGTCCTTCGTGCCCATCGTGCCACCGTACTGACCGGCGGCGTGGTCCTGCTCGATCTGCTTCAGATAGGCCTTGTGCGCCCAGTCGCGGTCCTTCGCCGGGATCTTGTTGTCGTACTCGACGCCGTGGGTGACCTTCAGATCCGGGTTCTCCGGCTCGAAGTGCCTGGCCAGCCAGCGTTCGCAGTTCGGGCCGGCCTGGCAGGGCGCCCGTTCGGTGTAGAGGTCGGTGACATTGCGTTCCCGGCCGCCGAGCAGGGGTTTGCCGATCGAGCGTTCGGAGTGGCTCCGGTTGTAGTCGCTCCGGCCGACCAGGATGAACTCGCCCTTCTCGTCCCGGTAGCGGAGCGAGGCGTAGTTCTTGCCGCCGTAGTCGCCCTGGGCCCGGCGGGCCTCCTCCACGGCCCGGGAGAGCTCCGTCGGGTCGTCGATCTTCTGGCTGACGACCTTCTCGTCCTGCTTCTGCTTGCCGTCCTCGTCCTTGTCGGAGGCCTTGTACTTCTTCGCGTTGTGCTTCTTGTCCAGGTCCTCCTTGGACGGGTCCTTGATCTTGGTCCCGTCCAGCATGGTCTTCAGCGACTCGTCCGGGTCCTTCAGGTCGACGAGCTTGCCGTCCTTGATCTCCTGGACCCGGCCGTCGTCGTGGATGTAGTACTTCCGCGGCGGCGTCTTGGGCCCGTCGCCGCCGCCCCCCTTGCCCGTCTGCGGGGGCGGGGCGGCCTTGTCCTTGCCCTTGTCGTTGAAGTCGTTCGAGGTGTGGTGCTCGTTGTCCTTGTGGTGCTTGGCGGTCTTGCCGAGGTTGTCGCCCGCCTGCTTGTACATCTTCTTCGCGGCCTTGCCCATGTCGTCCGACAGGGTCTTGCCGAGCTTCGTGGCGACGTTCTTGAGCGCCTTGACGGTGGGGTCGCTCACTCGAAGCTCACCGCCGACACCCGGGCGCCGAAGACCTGGGCGTGCTGGGCGACCTTCTCGGCCTGCTCGTGGAGGGCGCGGGCGTGCGCCTCCACCGCGGCGGGATTGATCTTGAACGCGGCGCCGACCGAACCGCCGTTGACCGCGGCCTCGGCCGCCTCGAAGACCAGCCCCGAGACCGCCTCCGCGACCACCTCGATCAGCGGGTTGAGCGCGGCCTCCACCACCTGGGCGACGATGTACTCCTCCAACTGGTGCGCGAGGTAGGACATCAGCTTGCGCGCGGCCTGCTGGGCGGCGATGGCGCCGACCTCCGCCAGTCCGGCGGTCGCCACCGCGGCGGCCTGGGCGGCGACGAAGGTGGCGGCCAGGACGATGAGTTCGCCGAGCGCCTCGAGCTTCATCGCGACGATCGCGTCGGCGGCGATGTCCATCGCCTGCGCGACCACGTGCGCGGCCTGGACGACCTCGTTGAAGTGCTTGTCGGACATCAGGGCCCACTTGGCGACCAGCGCCTCGTAGGTCGCGCCCTCGTACGCTCCACCGAGTTGATGGATCGTCGCGGTCGAGTCCGCGTGCACCTCTTCGAGCCCCTTGGCGAACTCCTTGATGTGCTCGCCGAATTCGCGGACCTTGTCCTCGTTGACCGCGGGCCAGCGGATACCGATGAAGTTCAGCAGCGTCGCGACTTCGTCGGGCAGTTCGATCGCCATCGAGAAACCCCCCGTAACCAACAATCCCTCGATTGGATCAAAAGTCTATACAACTGATCATTGGCTGCCGATGCCCGGGAAGTGCCGATTCTGTAGCGATCCGGAACGTTCCGGATCGATTCCCCCCGCAACTCTGGCCGTGCCCTCGATGACTCCCGGTGCCATGCTGGTCGTGGGGCCCGATCCAGGCGGGCCTCCGGGCGCCGCACCACGCCTCAGCAGAAGGGCCGACCAGAAATGACCGACGTCGCCGCCGAGCAGGCCGAGCAGAACGACACCGGCTTCGCCCGCCTCGCCATGGTCACCATCGACTGCGCCGACCCGGTCGCGCTGGCCGCCTTCTACGGCGAGCTGCTCGGGTGGGAGACCCGACACGTGGACGAGCAGTTCGCCATCCTGGACAACCCGGAGGGCGGCAGCCCGCTCGGCTTCGGACGGGTGAACGGCTACCGGCCCGAGCCGTGGGCCGAACCGGACGGCGGCAAGCACTTCCACCTGGACTTCTACGTCGACGACCTGGACGCCTCCACCGCGCGCGCCCTGGCACTGGGCGCCACCGAGCCCACCTACCAGCACGGGCGCACCCTCAAGGTGCTGATCGACCCGGCCGGCCACCCGTTCGGTCTAGCACCCCTGGACGCCTGAGCCCGGGGGGGCGGCCCGGCCCCGGACGCCGCCGCCCGGTCGCCGCCCGGTCGCCCCCCGGCCGCCGCTCAGCGCGGGAAGGCCCGCCGGGCCCGCCAGGTGGTGTGCTCGCGCGAGACCGCGTCCTCCGCCTCGGCGGCCAGCCGGGCCCAGCGCTGCTCGGCCTCCGGCGCCCGCAGGTCCAGGTCGGACAGCTGGTTGCCGACGTTCTCCAGCTCCCGCGCCGCCAGCTGGTACGCGGCCGCCAGCGGGCGGAGCTGCTTCAGCTGGGTCCAGGCGATCACCGCCGCGGCCGCCGCCGAGGTGGCCCCGAAGACGTGCACCTGCAGCGCCCCGGTCGCCTGCGCGATCGCCGCCGCCGCACCGATGATGATCAGCGTCGCGACCGCCAGGCCCCAGGTGACCGCCTGCGACTCGCAGGACTCGGCCCGCGAGCGGTACCACGTCCGCTGTCCCTCCACCCGGGTGCGCAGGTAGAGCGTGCGCCGCGAGGTCAGCGACTCCGCCCGCACCCGGCGCATCTCCGGGGTGATCTCGGCGACCGCCCCCGGCGGCACGATCGCCGGGTCCTCGAACGCCCGCAGCACGTCCTCCACCTGGAGCAGGTAGCCGCGGTCGACGTCCGCCGACTCCGCGTCACCCCCGAACGGCCGGGCCCGCATCGCGTACTTCCAGGCCAGCGTCTTCACCGACTCGGCCGCCGCCCGCCCCTCGTACCACCGCGCCTGCGGGTTGCTGCGGCGCAGCCGCGACCAGAAGTAGCCGGCCACCAGGAACGCCACCACCGAGAACAGCGGGGTGATGTCGGCGGTCCCCTTCTCGTCCGGCCCGGGCAGCGAGCCCACCACGGCCGCGACCACCAGCATCGAGATCAGGCCCCGGTACCAGCGCAGCGTCTCCTGCTGACCGGCCAGGGACGCCCGGTCGGCCGTCCGGAACAGCTCCGGCAGCAGTTGCTCCTCGATCCCCGTCGGCGGATCCTGTCGCACCATCGAACCGCTCCCCTCCCCCGTCTCGCCGGGAGTATGCCCCCGGTCAACTCCCCTACACCGGGACATCTTTGACGGGGGATCTTGCCCCCGGGCGGCCGCAACCCCTATAACCGGTTACATGCCCATGCACTGGAAGCTCGTCATCGACGCCGCCGATCCGCATCGTCAGGCCGCCTTCTGGGGCGCCGCGCTCGACTACACGGTCGAGGACCACCACGTCCTGATCGAGGGTCTGCTCAAGGTCGGCGCGATCACCCCGGACCTGATCACCGAGGTCGACGGCCGGCACGGCTGGCTGACCCTCGCGGCCGTCCGCCACCCCGAGGACCCGCACGACCCGGCCTCCGGCACCGGGCTCGGCCGCCGCATCCTCTTCCAGCGCGTCCCCGAGCCCAAGCAGGGCAAGAACCGCCTCCACCTGGACCTCCACCCCGGCGCGGACGCCCGGGCGGCCACCGTCGCCCGCCTGGAGGCCCTCGGCGCCACGAGCCTGCGCGAGGTCGCCGAACCGGGCGGCTCCTGGACCGTGATGCAGGACCCGGAGGGCAACGAGTTCTGCGTCCACTGACGCTTCGGCCCCCTTCTCCCTTCTGCGGGGAACATGGGGCCGTTCGGTGACGAAGCCGAAGCCGAGGCGGTTGGTGGCGCCCGCCACCAACCGCTCGGGCAGGAAGTCAGTCGGCCGTCCCCGCGGGCACGACCCAACGAGTGGACTGCCCGGTGATGGCCGCGATCATGTCGTAGTCGCCGTCATAGTGCAGGACCGTCACCTCGTGCCGCTCGGCTGTGGCGGCGATCAGCAGATCAGCCATGGACAGCGCACGGTGATTGCCCCGGAACAAGGCGTGGTGCTGAACATCCTTGGCCCGGTCCCAGACCTCGTCCGTGCACGGGAGGTAGTCGAACCCCCTGAGCAGATGGCTCAGTCGGTCCGCTTCCGCCGCGCTTCGGGCGCTGTGCAGCACCTCCATCTCGACCGCCGCGCTCACCGCCAGGAGCGCACGCTGCGAGAGGTCGTCGAGGACAGGCCGCACCGCTGGCTTCCCCCAGCGCGCCAGGGCCGACTTGTCGATCAGGAAGCGCTCCCGGCTCACGCCGCCGCCGACTTGCCCGACTCGTCAAGGAGGTCGAACTCCCCGCTCGCGATGGCGTCGGCAAGCTCTATCCGCCTGGCCAGCTTCACGGCCTCCAGCAACGCCGCATTGACAGTGGCGACCTTGGTGGTCGTGCCGAACAACTGCTGGGCCTCGGCCAGAAGCTCATCATCGAGGTCGATCACGGTTCGCGCCACGGCTGGTCCTCCCTCGGGTGACAACAAGAAAACGATATCAGCTTAGGCGCGTTCCCGATATCAAAAACGGCCCCGCGCTCCGGAGGGAGCGCGGGGCCGCACAGGGTGCCGGACGGCGTCAGAGCAGCCCGAGGGCCGGCATCAGGTAGTAGAACCCGAAGACCGCGGCGACCGCGTACATCGCGACCGGGACCTCGCGACCGCGGCCGGCGGCGAGGCGCAGGACGCAGAAGGCCAGGAAGCCGAAGCCGATGCCGTTGGTGATGCTGTAGGTGAACGGCATCATGATCATGGTCAGGAAGGCCGGGATCGCGATGGTGTGGTCGGCCCAGTCGATGTCCCGGACCGAGTTCGCCAGGATCAGGAAGCCGACCGCGACCAGGGCCGGGGTGGCGGCCTGGGCGGGGACCATGGTGGCCAGCGGGGTGAGGAAGAGGGCCACCACGAAGAGGGCGCCGGTGACGATCGAGGCGAAACCGGTGCGGGCGCCCTCGCCGACGCCGGCGGTGGACTCGACGAAGCAGGTGTTGGCGGAGGAGGAGGTGGCGCCGCCCGCCGCGGTGGCGATGCCGTCGATCATCAGCACCTTGTTGATGCCCGGCAGGTCGCCCTTCTCGTCGAGCAGGTGGGCCTCGTCGGCGACGCCGAGGATGGTGCCCATCGCGTCGAAGAAGCACGACATCAGCACGGTGAAGACGAAGAGGACACCGGTGAGGACGCCGACCTTCTCGAAGCCGCCGAACAGGCTGACCTCGCCGACCAGGCCGAAGTCGGGGGCGGCGACCGGGTTGCCGGGCCAGGCCGGGACGGTCAGGCCCCAGCTGAGGGCGGGGATGTCGGCGAGCTTGTCGATGACCAGGGCCGCCCCGGTCATCACCACGATGGAGACCAGGATCGCGCCGGGCACCTTGCGGACGATCAGGACCAGGGTCAGCAGCAGGCCGAGCACGAAGACCAGGACCGGCCAGCCGAGCAGGTGGCCGCCGGTGCCGAGCTGGAGCGGCACGGTGGTGTGGGCGGCGTCGGGGATCCGGGTGACGAAACCGGAGTCCACCAGGCCGACCAGGCTGATGAACAGGCCGATGCCGATCGCGATGGCCTTGCGCAGGCCGAGCGGGACGGCGTTCATGACCCGCTCGCGCAGGCCGGTGGCGACCAGCAGCATGATCGCGAATCCGGCCAGCACCACCATGCCCATGGCGTCCGGCCAGGTCATCTTGGGTGCCAGCTGGAGGGCGACGATGGTGTTGACGCCGAGTCCGGCGGCCAGGCCGATCGGGACGTTGCCGATCACGCCCATGAGCAGGGTGGTCAGACCGGCGGTGAGCGCGGTGGCGGTGACCAGCTGGGCGCTGTCCAGGTGGGCCCCGGTCATGTCCGTGGCGCTGGCCAGGATGATCGGGTTCAGCACCAGGATGTACGCCATGGTGAAGAAGGTGGCGACACCGCCGCGGATCTCGCGCGGCAGGGTGGAGCCGCGCTCGGTGATCCGGAAGTAGCGGTCCAGGGCGCCGGTCGGGGGGTTCGGCGCACCGGCGGGCTGAGCGGGCTCGGGCGACTCGGTGGTCGGCTGGGCCACGGGCATGCTGCGTCCTCTGTGGGGGCTGAGGAGAGGGGGGAGCCGCCCGGAGCGACGGTGGCCGGGCGATCCGGTCGGACGGGCACGAAGCACGATGTCCTGAGCATGCCGCGGCCGACCGGAGAGACAAGTATGAGTACCTCGCTCGCCGGTCCGCTATCTTCGCGCGTAGACCCCACCGGGCCGGGACAGACGCGGACAGTCCGCACAGGAAATCGATCGAACGGCCACCGCACCCGTACCCTAGGGCCCATGCCGAAGACGCCCCTGAACCCCTCACCGCCGCCACTGGAGGCCAACGACGTCGCGATCGTCGGCGGTGGCACGGTGCTCTGGTTCGTGGCGTTCGTCGTCCTGCTCCCCTTCTGGGGCACCCTCTCCGACCACGGCCACGGCAACTGGCCGTGGATCTGCCTGGCCGGCGGCGGCCTCGGACTGATCGGCCTCTGGTACTGCCGGGCCCGCCGGGACGCCATCGCGCGCAGCCGGGAGACCGGGGCGCCGACGGCCGCGCGGGCCCCGCGCACGGCCCCGGACGGGAACGGCACGGACCCGGCCACCCAGTCGGACTGAATAGTCCTTTAGTAGCACGCATCGGACATAAGGCACCCGTAGAGTCGGTGCCATGACGCAGCCTGCGCAGCCCGCCGAGGACCGGCCGACCGCGGCCCAGGCCGCCGGGGAGAAGCCCGACGGCGCCCACCCGCTCGGGCTGCTGCCCGGCCGGCGCGGCGGGCTGACCGCCGGCGAGGTGTCCGAACGGATCGCCCGCGGCGACGTCAACGACGTCCCGGTCCGCTCCAGCCGCTCGACCCGCGAGATCGTCCGGGCCAACGTCTTCACCCGCTTCAACGCGATCATCGGCGTGATGTTCGCGATCATCCTGATCGTCGGTCCGCTCCAGGACGGCCTCTTCGGCCTGGTCATCGTCGCCAACACGGCGATCGGCATCATCCAGGAGCTGCGCGCCAAGAAGACCCTGGACAGCCTCGCGCTGATCGGCGAGGCCAAGCCCCAGGTCCGCCGGGACGGCACGGTCCAGCAGATCGCCGTCGGCGAGATCGTCCTGGACGACACCGTGCTGCTCGGCATCGGCGACAAGGTGATCGTCGACGGCGAGGTCACCGAGGCGGACGGTCTGGAGATCGACGAGTCGCTGCTCACCGGCGAGCCGGACCCGGTGCTCAAGCAGCCCGGCGACCCGGTGATGTCCGGCAGCTTCGTGGTGGCCGGCGCGGGCACCTTCACCGCCACCAAGGTGGGCCGCGAGGCGTACGCGGCGCAGCTGGCCGAGGAGGCCAGCCGGTTCACGCTGGTGAAGTCGGAGCTGCGCAGCGGCATCGACAGCATCCTGCGGTTCATCACCTGGCTGCTGGTCCCGACCGCGATCGGCCTGATCATCAGCCAGCTGGCGGTGGAGGGCCGGGACTGGCGCGAGGCGGTCCGCCGGATGATCGCCGGGATCGTGCCGATGGTGCCCGAGGGGCTGGTGCTGCTGACCTCGGTGGCCTTCGCGATCGGGGTGGTCCGGCTGGGCCGCAAGCAGTGCCTGGTGCAGGAGCTGCCCGCGATCGAGGGCCTGGCCCGGGTGGACACCGTCTGCCTGGACAAGACCGGCACCCTCACCGAGGGCGGCATGGACGTGGTCGACCTGCGGGTCATCGGCGGCGACGAGGACGGCGGGGCCACCGACGAACGCGGCGCGCTGGACGACCGGGGCACCCTCAAGGAGACGGTCAAGCAGGCACTGGCCGTGATGGCCGGCGCGGACGCCCGCCCCAACCCGTCCATGCAGGCCGTCATCGACGCCTACGGCGACGGCCGCGACACCCCGGCCCCCGACGCTTCCGCCCACGGCACCGGCGGCCACGGCACCGGCGGCCGCGGCCCCGGCGGCCCGGACGACCGCCCCGACGGCGACGGCCCCGAGGGCGACCGCCGGGACGGCCGGGGCGCGCCCGGGGCCCGGGGCGGCTGGCGGGTGATCGAGGCGATGCCGTTCTCCTCCGCCCGCAAGTGGAGCGGAGTGCAGCTGCTGGAGCCGCGCGGTGGCGAGGCCAGCTGGCTGCTCGGCGCGCCCGACGTCCTGCTGCCGACCGGCCATCCGGCGCTCGCCGAGGTCGACGAGCTGGGCGCCCAGGGCCTGCGGGTGCTGCTGCTCGGCCGCACGCCCGTCCCGCTGGACTCCCCGGACCCGGCCGCCGACCTGCGGCCGCTGGCCCTGGTGGTGCTCCAGCAGCGGCTGCGCGACGACGCCGCCGACACCCTGCGCTACTTCGAGGGCCAGCAGGTCGCGGCGAAGGTGATCTCCGGCGACGCGGCCGTCTCGGTCGGCGCGGTGGCCGCCCACCTCGGGCTGCCCGGCGCCGACCACCCGGTGGACGCCCGCACCCTGCCCACCGAGCCGCAGGCCCTCGCCGACACCGCCGAACGCACCGCCGTCTTCGGCCGGGTCACCCCGCAGCAGAAGCGCGAGCTGGTCGGCGCCCTGCAGTCGCGCGGGCACACCGTGGCGATGACCGGCGACGGCGTCAACGACGTCCTGGCGCTCAAGGACGCGGACATCGGCGTGGCGATGGGCAGCGGCAGCGACGCGACCAAGGCGGTCGCCCAGATCGTGCTGCTGAACAACTCCTTCGCCGTGCTGCCCTCGGTGGTCGCCGAGGGCCGCCGGGTGATCGGCAACATCGAACGGGTCGCCGGGCTCTTCCTGGTCAAGACGGTCTACTCGGTGCTGCTGGCGCTGCTGGTGATCTTCACCCACTCGCCGTACCCGTTCCTGCCCCGGCACTCCACCGTGCTCTCCACCCTGACGATCGGGGTGCCGGCCTTCTTCCTGGCCCTGGCGCCCAACAACGAGCGGGCCAGGACCGGCTTCGTCCGCCGGGTGCTGCGGCTGGCGATCCCGGGCGGGATCATCGCCGGCACGGCCACCTTCACCGCGTACGCCTTGGCCCGCGCCGACCACGCGACCGACCTGGAGTCGGACACCAGCGTGGCCACCCTGACGCTCTTCCTGGTCGCCATCTGGGTGCTGGCGATCGTGGCCCGTCCGTACAACTGGTGGCGGCTGCTGCTGATCGGGACGATGTGCGGGGCGTTCGCGCTGGTGCTGACCGTGCCGTGGCTCTCCGACTTCTTCCAGCTCTCGCTGTCCGGCACCCGGGACCCGTGGATCGGCGTGGGCATCGCGGTGACCGCCGGACTCGTGCTGGAAGTGGTCTGGCGGATCATGCGGCGCCGACTGGATGATTGACCCACGAACCGGGCGACAGGGGGTGCCGCGATGGCGCGCAGGGGCGGGGAACTGGAGGCCTTCACGGCCTTCCTGGGCGGACTGCTGGCCACCGGCCTGCTGGCCCTGGCGGCCCTGGGGGTGGGCGCGCTCGCGGGGATCGACGCCGGCCCCGGGCTGAGCAAGGCGCTGGCGGCCCTGCTCACCGCCGCCTGGGTGACCAGCACGCTCGCGATCTACCTGCGGCTGATCGCCCGCGGCCGGACCCGCTCCGGCACCCGCTCCTGAACCACCGGGGCGGGTACCGGAACGCGGCGGCCGTCAGCCCTCGAAGTCCCGGGCCGCGGACAGCTCGTAGGCCCGGTCCGGCTCGCTGAGCGCGGCCAGCACCTCGAACCGGCGGTGCCACTGCCCGACCGACCAGGCCAGTCCGGCGGCCAGCCCCTCCGGCGTGGCGGCGTGCAGCAGCCCGGGCACCGGGGGCAGCTCGAACTCGTCGTCCTCGTCGGCCTCCTCGGCCGACTCCGGGTCGTACGGGGCCTCCGGGGTGTCCGCCGCGGTGTCCCAGCGCCAGTCCACCGCGGCCTCCTCGCCGGCCGGGCCGACCACCAGCAGCTCCTCGTGCTCCTCGTAGGCCACCGGGCAGCCGGGCAGCAGCTCCCGCACCACCGCCGGCACCCGGTGCAGCGTGCCCTCGGAGAGCACCCGCCCGCCCGCCACCTCGCTGGCCAGCGAGACGTGCAACCGCTCGGCGAGGTCGGCGGCGAGGGCCGGGGCGACCGGCAGCAACGGGTGGTCGTGCAGCAGCTCGACCAGGTCCGGGGCGTCCGCGACGACCGCCTCGGTGGCGTCCACCACCACCGTGCGGTCCGGCCGGCGACCGGTGGCGCGGTCCAGCGGCGGCACCGCCCGGACCACGTCCAGCGGCTCCAGCCGCGCGGAGTCGACCCGGGCCAGCGCGCTGTGGATGCCGTGCAGCTGGCGGTGCCCGATCTCGGCGGCCGGGTCGGTGAGCCGGTCCAGCACCTCGTCCGGCCCGTGCGGCTCGGCGAGCAGCGCGGCCAGCGTGGTGCGCACGCCCAGCGCGTGCAGGAACTGCTCGTCCAGGGTGGTGCGGGCCTCGTCGTACAGGCCGCGCAGCAGCGGATCGGCGCCGGCCGCGCGCAGACCGGCCGGCTCGCGACCGTCCAGCACCGGGTGGTCGCGCAGCCACCAGGCGGTGTACGGCGGCAGGTCGGCGTAGGTGCCGTCCGGCAGCAGGGTGCGGACCGGGGTGACCACCGCGTCCCGGTACGGCGGGCGGGCCAGCGCGGCCAGCGCCTGCGGCCAGGCGTCGTCGTCCACCAGGTCCAGGTCCCTGACCACGAGCAGCTCGGCGGCGACCGGCGGGACGCCCACCGCGTCGGCGTCGTCGGCGTGCAGGGCCTCCAGCGCGTCCTCGGCCCACTCGGCCAGGCCGTCCGGGGCCTCGTCGATCAGCCCGGTGGGGTGACCGCCGGCCGCCCGGTCGGCGGGCGCGGTGGGGTCGAGCCGCTCCAGGTCGTCCGGGTCGAGCACCACGTCCTCGGCCCGGACCAGCACGAAGTCGGCGAGCGCGCCGACCGCGGCGAGCACCTCCGGGCCCCAGCGCTCCAGCAGCTCCTCGTCCACCCAGGCCGCGTCGTCCTCCCGCGCCAGCTCGGCGAACGGGCTGTCGGGGAGCAGGAGTTCACCGGCGCGGGCGGGCTCGCCCTCGTCGTCGAGCAGGGCCAGCCGGGCCAGCCAGGGGTGGTCGCCGGGCGCCGGGGCGGCCGCCCTGACGAGCGACAGGACCGCCTCGGCGAGGTCGGCGGCGGCGTCCGGGTCGTCCTCGGCCAGCTCGTAGGAGCGGGCGACGGCGGCCCGCACCTCGGGCGTGTCCAGCACCCCGGCCGGGGTGGCCGCGCCCGCGCCCAGCTTGGCCAGCAGCGGGTGCGCGGCCTCCGGGTGGGCGAGCCGCAGGTCGAGCACGGCGAGCGCGCCGGCCAGCGACTCGGGGTAGCCGGGGAAGGCCGCCCAGTCGGCGTCGTCGGAGGGCAGCAGGACCCGGCGCGGTCCGGTGACCGTCCGCCCGTCGGCGAGCGGCACCGGCAGCGCGCCGAGCGCCTCCGGGTCGGCGCCGCCGAGCGCCGCGTAGAGGTTCCGCCACCAGGCCGGCTCCCGGTCCAGGCCGCCCAGCTGGTCGACCACCTCGGCGAGCGGGACCCGGCGCACGTTCAGCACCCGCAGCTCGGTGCGGCGTTCCAGCCCGGCCGGCAGCAGACCGGGGAAGATCGGCGCCAGCGCCTCGACCACCGAGCCGTCCGCGCCCTCCAGCAGCGTGGCGTCCCGGGGCCGCAGCGCGGGCGTGCCCTCCTCGACCGGCGCCGGGTGCGGCAGGAACGGCGTGCCGGGCAACCGGGACAGCACGGCGGCGCGCAGCGCGTTGTCCAGCGCGCCCCGGCCGAGCGGCCCGGGCACCAGACCGAGCGACCCGAGGTCGCCGCCGCGGGCCCGCAGCAGCTCGGCGTAGGCGTCGGCGGCCTGCTCGGTGACGAAGTCGGCGAGCGCGCCCGGGGCGACGTGCCGGCGGGTGGAGTCCAGCGGGTAGGAGGCGATCAGCAGCGCGGGCAGGTCGAGCGGCTCGTCGCTCGGGGTGGGCGCGTGCAGCACCGGGGCGATCGCGGGCCGCTGCGGGTCGCCCTCGTCGGAGACCGGCACCGCCCAGGTCACCGTCCAGTAGGGGCGGGTGCGCTCCTCGGTCGGCCGGTCGGCGAGCAGCTCGACGGCGAGCTCGCCGGCCGCCCCGACGGTCTGCCAGACGGTGCGCCGCAGCTGCCCGCCCGCGTCGTCGGTGACGGTGACCTCGGTGACCGCCGCCCCCGGGCGGCCCGCCTCCGGGCCCTCCTGGAGCGGCGCCCCGGGCCGGGTCTCCCCGGTGCCGCCGTCCCACCGCGGCTCGGCGGCCGAACGGGTCAGGGTGCGGGTGCCGTCCGCGGTCTCCACCACCACCTCGGCCAGGCCGGGCAGGGTGAGCAGCAGCGCGTCGTCGATGCCGGCCAGCAACCGGCGGGTGAGGTCCTCGGCGGCCGCGTCGCGCAGCGGCAGCACCACCACCGTGTCGTAGCCCTCCGGCGCCGGGCCCTCGGCGGCGAACGGCAGCCGCAGCAGCGGCACGTGGCCGTCCCTGCGGCGCAGCTCCTCGACGAGCGCGGGCTGCGCCTCGGTCAGCGACCTGGCCTCGCCGAGCGACCAGCGCACCCCGCCGGACGAGCCGAGCACGGCGGGCTCGTCGGTGACCGCGAGCACCGCGGCGAAGCCGACGCCGAACCGGCCGACGGTGGTGTCCCGGTCGCCGCGCTTGGAGGAGGCGCGCAGGGTGGACAGCGACTCGACGGCCGCGGCGTCCAGCGGCGCGCCGGTGTTCGCGGCGGCCAGCACGCCGTCCGCCAGGGTGAGTCGCAGGCGCCCCGGGCCGCGGCCCGCCCGGACGGCGGCGTCGGCGGCGTTCTGCGCCAGCTCGACGACCAACCGGTCGCGGTAGCCGCCGAGGGCCAGCTCCTCCTCGGCGTTGGCGTCCTCCCGGAACCGGGCCGGGGAGGCGGCCCAGGCGTCCAGCACCCGGCGCCGCAGTCCGGCGCTGCCGAACGGGTCCGCGAGGTGCTCGTCCGTGCCGCTGCCGATGATCCGAGGTTCCACTGGACCTGCCGCCTTCCGCCGCCCTGTTGTGCCCTACGAGGGGCATTCTTCCCTGCCGGGCGGACCGCGCCGGACACGCCCCCGGCGGCGGGCCGGTGCGCCACGGCGACGGGCGGGAACGACGGCGGCCCGCCCCACCGGAGTGGGACGGGCCGCCGGGCGGTGTGCGGGGCTCAGGAGTGGCCGAGCTCCTCGGTGGGGGCGTCCGGCTCGACCGAGCCGGAGAGCCGGTCCGGGTGCAGCGTCAGCGGCTCCACCACCAGCTCGTCCAGGATCAGCGCGGCCGGCGCCGGCGGTGCCGGGATGACGGCGGCCTCGGAGTGCCCGCCGCAGCCGTAGGCGAAGGAGACGATCTGGCCGTCGGCCGGTCCGAACTCGTTGCCGCAGACGCCAAAGGCCTGGCCGAGCGAGCCGCCGATCGGGATCAGGAAGCCGCAGCTGTTGCAGGAGGCCGGGGCGGACTGCGCCATCGGCGTCTGCGAGCCGTGGGCCTTCTCCCAGCGGTCGGCGGCCAGGTGCAGGCCCAGCCGGGAGAGCACCCGGCTGCGGCCCAGGCCCAGCTCGTCGGCGAGGGCGCTGATCTGGGCGCGGACCGGGGCCGGCTGGATGTCCGGGTCGTCGCTGACCAGCACGTCCTCCTGGGCGGCCTGGGCCAGCGCGGAGTTCGGCGCGGGCTCGTCCTCGCCGGTCCAGCCCGGTTCGAGCCGCAGGTCGTCGGCGTCGGTGGGGAGCAGGTCGCCGGGGCCCATGTCGCCCGGGCGCAGCCGCTCGCTCCACGGCACCCACTGCGGGGCGAGGATCGCGTCGGCGCCCGGGAGCAGCACGACCTCGTCCAGCGTCACGTTCTTGGCGCGCGGGGCCCGGGCCACGGTGACCGCCCAGTGCCAGCCGCGGTACGCCGCGTCCAGGCACTCGAAGGTGTGCGTGACGACGCGGTCGGCGTCGGCCTGGACACCCAGGTGCGCGCCGACGGTCTCGGCGCCGACGGCCTCCTCGGCGGCCTGGCGGGCGAGTTCGACGGCCTCGGCACAGAGCCGATCAGGGGTACGGCTTCGCATCGCAGCACTCACGGCGTCGGTTCTCTCCCATTTCTTCTGTCGCTCACGGCGAGTTGCCTGTTCCGTCGCGGCGCGGTTTCCCTCGTCCATTCTGCGCGACCGCGGCCCGCCGCGGATACCGGCCGCGCCGCTCGTCAGGTCCGCCGGCGCCGGTCGGGTCGTCGGGCGGACCCTGGGCAGGCTACCCGTCGGTCGGCCGCGGGGCACAGTCCGGGGCGTTCCGGAGTGGATCCGGGGCGTCCGGGACGGGAACGACGGCCCCCGCTCGCGCGGCGCGGAGCGCAATCCCGCGTTGTTCTCCCGATTCTGGGGCAGGATGGGCTTGTGGCGGACGAGAAACCGTCGCAGCACGCTCTGCGTGCCTCGCAGGCCGGCAGCCCCGACGAGGCGAACGCCGTGCCGCGACAGCAGCCTCCGGTCCATTCTGCGGGTGAACCGCAGTCGGTGGACCCCTCCTCACTGCCCGCCGCGAACCCCGTCGGCCCGTCCGGAGGCCCCGACCACCCCGACGGCCCGGGCGGCCCGGGCGGTTCCGGCGGTCGTGACGGCTCCGGGCCGGCCGCCGTCGACGGCCTCGACGCGCTCGACGGCCCGGAGGCGGAGGACGCGGGGTACTCGAAGGACACGGGGGACTCGGAGGACGCCGACGGCGAGGGGCCCCGTCGCAACTTCCTGGTCCGCACCGCCTCCGCCGCCGGCTCCCGCACCGGCAAGGTGGTGCACGGCACCGGCCGCCGGATCCGCCGGGCCACCTCCGCCGAGGGCGCCGGCGAGTCGGGCCTGGCCAAGCTGATCGAGCTGCACGCCCTGAACTCCTTCGGCGACATGCTCATCACCGTGGCGCTCGCCTCCACCATCTTCTTCTCGGTACCGACCGGCGAGGCCCGCGGCCGGGTCGGCCTCTACCTGCTCGTCACCATGGCGCCGTTCGCCGTGCTGGCCCCGGTGATCGGCCCTCTCCTGGACCGCCTGCCGCACGGCCGCCGGGCCGCGATGGCGATGTCGATGCTGGCCCGCGCGGTGCTCGCCTGGACCATGGCGGGCGTGGTCTCCGGCGGCGGCCTGGCGCTCTACCCGGAGGCGCTGGGCGTGCTGGTCGCCTCCAAGGCCTACGGGGTGGTGCGCAGCGTCGTGGTGCCCCGGTTGCTGCCCAGCCGGCTGTCCCTGGTGAAGGCGAACTCCCGGGTCACCCTGGCCGGGCTGCTGGCCACCATGGTCGCGGCCGGGGTGGGCGGGCTGCTGCACCTGATCGGTCCCGGCTGGCCGCTGCGCGGCGCCTTCCTGGTATTCGTCGCCGGCACCCTGATGGCCTTCCACCTGCCGCACGCGGTGGACTCGGCCAAGGGCGAGCAGCGCGCCGTGCTGCACGCCGAGGAGCACCCCCCGGGCCACCACGGCGTCCTGCACGCCCGGAACACCCCGGAGCCGACGACCGGCGACCCGGCCGCCGGGCCGCGCCCCAAGGCCTCGCTGCGCACCGTCGGCCCGTCGGTGATCCTGGCCCTGCGCGCGATGGCGGCGATGCGCTGGCTGGTCGGCTTCCTGGTGATGTTCCTGGCGTTCCTGCTCCGCGAGGAGCCGATCGGCGGCCTGCAGCCGACCCTCGCGCTCGGCCTGGTGGCCCTGGCCGCGGGGACCGGCAACGCGCTCGGTTCGCTGCTCGGCTCCTGGCTGCGCACCCGCGGCCCGGAGGTGACCGTCACCGCGATGCTGCTGCTGGCCGGCTGCGCCACGGCCGCCGCCGCGCTCTGGTACGGCACCGTCACCGTGGTGGCGGTGGCCGGCACGGCGGGGACGGCGGCCTCGCTGGGCAAGCTGTCGCTGGACGCGCTGATCCAGCGGGACGTGCCCGAGTCGGTGCGGACCTCGGCGTTCGCCCGCTCGGAGACGGTGCTCCAGCTGGCCTGGGTGGCGGGCGGCGCGGTCGGCATCCTGCTGCCGCTGAACGGCGTGCTGGGCCTCTCGGTGGCCGCCGCGGTGCTCGGCGCGGTCCTGCTGTGGACGTTCCGTTCGCTCCTGCGGGTGGGGGTGCGCCACCGGCGGCCCTCCCCCCGGGTGGCGTAGACCGTGTCCTTCGGCCCCGGCGGGCACCCCGTCGGACGCCCGCCGGCCCGGCTCCGGGGCACAACACGCGGTTGCCGACCCCCGCGTAGCGTGATCGCGAAAGCCCGGTAGCCTCTGACGCATGAGCCTCAGCACCCGCGTCATCGCCGGCCTCGGCGCCGTCGTCGTCATCGCCGCCGGCACGGTCGGCGGGTCCATCGCCTTCGCGTCCGACCAGCACGAGATCAGCGACCACCGCGTCACCCTGGTGGTCGGCAACTCCTCGATGGTCAAGGACCCCTTCTGCTTCAACGGCGGCAAGCCGCTGACCGAGCAGCAGCAGGAGGAGTGCCAGGACAAGGCCGGCAAGGCCCTGGAGGAGGGCACCCTGCCCAAGTCCGACGTGACCATGAGCGACCGGATCGGCGTCGGCGTGAGCCCGGACGTGGCCGACCGCGGCTGGTGGGCCAACACCAACGGCGGCCAGCAGGGCCAGGGCGGCCGGTTCATCCTGGCCACCGCGGCCAAGGACGCCACCTACTCGGGCTCCGTGTCGGCCAGCAAGGCCCTCAACGCTTCGGGCAAGACGCTGATCACCGTGGTGGAGACCGACCCGGCGCAGCCGGACGCGATCTACGGCGTGTGGTACTTCCAGCTGAACACCCAGGACAGCTGACGGTCGTCCGGTGACGGTACGACTCCCCGACGAGCGGTCGGGCCCCGCGCGGGCCCGGCTGCTCGTCGTCGTCGCGGTGCCGGCCGAGGCCGACGCCGTGCTGCGCGGCCTGGGCGCCCCCGCGGAGCGGGTGCCGCTGCCGGGCGGCGCGCTGGAGCGCGTCGCGCTCCCCTGCGGGGCGACGGTGGACGTGCTGGCCGGCGGGGTCGGTCCGGGCGCCGCGGCGGCCGCCGCGGCCACCGCGCTCACCGCCGCCCGCTACGACCTGGTGGTCTCCGCCGGGATCGCCGGCGGCTTCGCCCCCCGGGCGCCGATCGGCGCGACCGTGGTCGCCACCGGGATCGTCGCCGCCGACCTGGGCGCCGAGACTCCCGAGGGCTTCGCCGACGTCACCGAACTGGGCTTCGGGACCGTCCGGCACACCCCGGCGCCGGCCGCCGTGGCCCTCGCGGCAGAGGCCCTGCGGGCCGCCGGGGCGAGCACCGTCACCACCGGCACCGTGCTGACCGTCTCGACGGTGACCGGCAGCGCCGGGCGCGCCGCCGCCCTGACCGCCCGCCACCCGGACGCGGTGGCCGAGGCGATGGAGGGCTTCGGGGTCGCCGAGGCCGCCGACCGGCACGGGGTGCCGGCGTTCGAGCTGCGCACCGTCTCCAACCCGGTGGGCCCGCGCGACCGGACCGCCTGGCGGATCGGCGAGGCGCTGGGCGCGCTGGAACGGGCCTTCGCCGTGCTGCCGTTCCCGGCCCTGGCGGACTCCGGGTCATCGGGCACCGGGTCACCGGGTACCGGGTCATCGGGCACCGGGTCACCTGCCTCGGAAGCGGTGACGTCGGGCCCGCCGAACTCCCGCCGGGCCGAACCGCCCGGACCGCGCCGAACGCCGAAGGAGGCCGGCCGTGGCTGAACGGCTGAGCATCGCGTACTCGCCCTGCCCCAACGACACCTTCGTCTTCCACGCCTGGGCGCACGGCCTGGTCCCGGGCGCGGACGCCCCCGAGGTCACCTTCGCCGACATCGACGTGACCAACGGCCTGGCCGAGCGCGGCGAGCTGGACGTCCTCAAGGTCAGCTACGCCGCCCTGCCCTGGGTGCTGGACGAGTACACCCTGCTGCCCTGCGGCGGGGCGCTCGGGCGCGGCTGCGGCCCGCTGGTGCTCACCCGCCCGGACAGCGGGGACGACCTGAGCGGGAAGACCGTCGCCGTCCCCTCCGAGCGGTCCACCGCCTACCTGCTGTTCCGGCTGTGGGCGGCGAAGGCGGTGCCGGGCGGTCTGGGCCGGATCGTGGTGCTGCCGTTCCACGAGATCATGCCCGCCGTCCGGGACGGCCGGGTGGACGCCGGTCTGGTCATCCACGAGGCGCGGTTCACCTACCGGAACTACGGCCTGCGCAGCCTGGCCGACATGGGCGAGGCCTGGGAGCGGGAGACCGGTCTGCCGATCCCGCTCGGCGCGATCATCGCCCGGCGTTCGCTCGGCGCGGAGCGGCTGCGGGCGCTCACCGAGGCCGTCCGCGCCTCCGTCCGCCAGGCCTGGGACGACCCGGAGGCCAGCCGCGGGTACGTGCTGGAGCACGCCCAGGAGATGGACCCGGACGTCGCCGACCAGCACATCGCCCTCTACGTCAACGAGTTCACCGCGGACCTCGGCGAGGAGGGGCACGCGGCCGTCCGCGCGCTGCTCACCCGGGCCGCCGCGGAGGGGCTGGTGCCCCCGCTCGGCCCGGGTGCGCTGGACTTCTGAGCGCTCGCGCGGTTCGCGACGGTGGCCTAGACGTCGAACTGCTCGGCGACCCCGCGCAGCAGCACGGCGAGCTTCTGCCCGGCCGGCTTGGCCGGGTAGCGGCCGTGCTGGAGGCCCGGCAGGACCGCGTCCATCATCGTGATGAGGTCCTGCACGAGCGCCGCCATGTCGTCCGGGCTCTTGCGCTGGGCGGCGGCCACCGACGGCAGCGCGTCCAGCAGCTGGACCTGCATCGCCTGGTCGCCGCGGTGTCCGGCGACCACGCCGAACTCGACCCGCTGGCCCGGCTTCAGCGACGTGATTCCGGCGGGCAGCGCCTTGGTGTGGACGAAGACATCGCCGCCGTCGTCGCGCGACAGGAAGCCGAAGCCCTTCGTCTCGTTGAACCACTTGACCTGGCCGGTGGGCATCTCGAACAGTCCTCGATGTGGGTGTGAGGGATCCCGGCCCTGGCCGGGGATCACTGGGTGGTGGGAGTACGGGCCGATCCGGGGGACACGCGCCGCGGGGCGCGCACGATCAGCACGCTGTAAGGAGCAGACTAACGGTCCGTCACTGTCTCATCCGTGTTCCGCGCAAGGTCCGTACGGAGCTCCGGCGGCCACGCGCGATCCGGAATCGGCATGGCCGGGGCGCGGCTCGACGCTGTCCACAGGCACACACCTCCGGTCGGAGAGAACGGGGCGCACTGATCGCACCCCTCGGCACAGCCTGCATACCCCCGCCCAGCAGGGATCAAAACTCCCAGCGCCCGGAAAACTGCGCAACGTGACGGGACCGCTCGCCCGCGAAGGGCCTCCGGGCGCCCCGCCGGGCGCCCCGCCGGGACCGCGGCCGACCCGCTCCCGGGCGGCTCTGCGAGACTGGGACGGCCGCCGGGCCCGCCGTCCCGGCCGAACCCGCCGCAGAGGAGCAAGCCCCGTGAGCAGCCAGAGCGCCGACCGCGGCGACGTCTACGTCAAGACCGGAACGATCGTCTTCGGGCTCGGCGCGCTCGCCACGCTCGTCACCTTCGTCCCGCTGTTCCTGCACCTGACGCCGCTGCCGTCGGCCGCGTACTGGTTGAGCATGCTGATGCCGCTGGGGTTCCTGCTGGCCCTGACCGGCCTGCTGCTCTCGGCCCGCGCCCAGCGGCGCCGGGCCCGCGCCGAGGCCTGACGGCCGCCCGGGGACCGGTGACGGCCCGGGGCTCCGGGCGGGCGGCCGTCAGCGGGCGGCGAGGTGCCCGGCGAGCCAGGTCGGGAAGGCGGTGAGGTCGGGCAGCACGACGTCCGCGCCGGCCGCCCGGAGCTCCTCGGCGCCGTACGGACCGGTGGCCACCGCCACCGCCACCGCGCCCGCGTGCCGGGCGCCCCGGACGTCCCCGAGGTGGTCGCCGACGTAGACGGTGGCGCCGTGCTCGCGCAGCGCGTCGCCCTTGGTCTCCGCCCAGAGGTCGCCCACCAGCGCGTCCGCGCGCATCCCGGCGTGCTCCAGGTGGAGCCGGGCGTTCGGCTCGTACTTGCCGGTGATCACCGCGACCCGGCCGCCGTGCGCGCGGACCGCGTCCAGCGCGGCGTGCGCGCCCGGCAGGGCGACCGTCGGCGCGAAGGCGTGGTCCCGGTAGAGCGTGCGGTAGCGGTGGGCGACCTCGTCCAGTCCCTCCGCCGGGAACCAGTTGCGCAGCTCGTCGAGGAGCGGCGGCCCGAGCCGGGTGACCACCAGGTCGGCGTCGATCGCGGTCCCGGTCTCGGCGGAGAGCGCCAGGTAGGTGGCCCGGATGCCGGGCCGGGTGTCCAGCAGCGTCATGTCGAGGTCGAAACCCACGGTCAGCGGCGTGTTCGGGGTCGCAGGCATGCCGTCAGGCTATCCAACCGGCCCCCGCCGGGACCGACCCGCCCCGGCCGCTCCGGCGTCCGGCCCGCCGTCCCGACCGGCGTACCGCCCGGTGCCCTGCCCGGCGTACCGCCCGGGCTCCCGCCCGGCGGAGCGATTTGCCCCGGCTTCGACGCGGAACTTAGGTTTGCCTGAGCTATCTGCGAGAGAGAGCCATGACCGACACCACCGCGCCCGGCAGGGCCCGCCTGCTGCGCCGCCGAATACTGTGGCTCGCCGCCGCGCTGGTCCTGCTGGCCGGCGCGGTGCTGCTGAGCCTGGCGGTCGGCAGCCGCACCGTCCCGTTCGGCGACACCGTCGACGCCCTGCTGCACGGCGGGGACACCACCAACGCCGTGGTGATCCGCGAACTGCGGCTGCCGCGCACCGTGGTCGGCCTCGCGGTCGGTGCGGCGCTCGGCCTCGCCGGCACCGTCATGCAGGGCATCACCCGCAACCCGATCGCCGACCCCGGCATCCTCGGCGTCAGCCAGGGCGCGGCGGCCGGTGTGGTCGTGGCGATCTCCGCGTTCGGGATCTCCACGCTCACCGGGTACGTCTGGTTCGGCTTCGCGGGCGCGGTGCTCGCCACCGGCCTGGTGTACGGGCTGGCCGGGCGCGGCCGGGGCGGGGCCACACCGATCAAGCTGGCGCTGGCCGGCTCGGCGATCTCCGCGTTCATCGCCTCGCTCAACACCCTGGTGCTCACCACCGACGCGGCCACCATGGACCAGTTCCGGTTCTGGCACGTCGGCTCGCTCTCCGGGCGCACCGCCGACGTCGCCTGGCAGTTGCTGCCGTTCCTGGCCGTCGGCACGCTGCTGGTGTTCTCGGTGGCCCGCGGGCTGGACGCGCTGGCGCTCGGCGACGACACCGCCAAGGGGCTCGGCGCGAAGACCGGACCGGTCCGGGTGGTCGGCGCGCTCGGCGCCACCGTGCTGACCGGCTCGGCGGTCGCGGCGGCCGGTCCGGTCGCCTTCGTCGGCCTGGCCGTGCCGCACGCCGCACGCGCGGTGGCGGGCGCCGACCACCGCTGGGTGCTGACCCTGTCCGCCGTGCTCGGCCCCGCGCTGCTGCTGCTCGCCGACACCCTCGGCCGGGTGCTCTTCCCGCCCTCCGAGGTGCCGGCCGGGGTGATGACCGCCCTGGTCGGCGTCCCGGTGCTGGTCGTCCTGGTGCGCCGGCGCAAGGTGGTGGCGGCATGAGTACGGTCGCTCTCCGCGGCTACACCGTGCTGCGCGCCGGGCGGGCCTCCTTCCTGCTGCACCGGCGTTCGGCACTCGCCGCGCTCGGCCTGCTGGTGGCGCTGGCCGCCACCGTCGTCGCCTCGCTCTGCCTGGGCGAGTCCACCGTGGCGCCCGGCGAGGTGCTCAAGGTGGTGCTCGGGCAGCCGAGCCCGCACGAGCTGGTGGTCGGCGAGTTCCGGCTGCCCCGGGTGGTGGTCGGCCTGCTGGTCGGCACCGCGCTCGGGCTGGCCGGGGCGCTGATCCAGACCGTCGCCCGCAATCCGCTGGCCAGCCCCGACGTGGTCGGCGTCTCCTGGGGCGCCACCGCCACCGTGGTCGGCCTGCTGGCCTACGGCGTGGTCGGCTCCACCGGCCAGGTGCCGTACGCGGCCGTCGCGGGCGGTCTGCTGGCCGGTCTGCTGGTGTACCTGCTGGCCTGGCGGCGGGGGCTGCACGCCCAGCGCTTCGTGCTGATCGGCATCGGCATCTCCGTCGCGCTCTCCTCACTGACCTCGGTGTTCCTGACCAAGGGCGACGGCTTCCAGGCGCAGGCCGCCAAGGTGTGGATGACCGGCAGCCTGAACGGCTCCGGCTACGACCAGGCCGGTTGGCTCGCCTGGGTGCTGCTGGCCGCCGCGCCGGTGGCCCTGTGGGCGGCCCGGGCCCAGCGCTCGATCTCCTTCGACGACGCCACCGCCGTCGGCCTGGGGTTGCGGCTGGACCGGATCCGGCTCGGCATGGCGCTGCTCGGCGTGGTGCTCGCCTCCTGCGCGGCGGGCGCGGCCGGGCCGGTGGACTTCGTGGCGCTGATGGCGCCGCAGATCGCCGTGCGGCTGGCCCGCTCGGCGCAGGTCCCGCTGCTCTGCTCGGCGCTGACCGGCGCGCTGGTCGTCGTCCTGGCCGACCTGCTGGCCCGCCGGCTGCTGGCGCCCACCGAGCTGCCGGTCGGCGTGGTGACCGGACTGGTCGGCGCGCCGTACCTGATGTGGCTGCTGATCCGCTCCCGCCGAGGAGGTTCCTGAGTCGTGGAGGTCCCGATGCCCGCCGACGCCCGGTCCGTCGACACCGCGGACCGGGTGTCCGCCCACCGCCTGGAGGCGCGCGGCCTGACCCTCGCCTACGAGGCGCGCACCGTCGCCGAGGGGCTCGACCTGCGGATCCCGGACGGCCGGGTCACCGTGATCGTCGGCCCGAACGCCTGCGGCAAGTCCACCCTGCTGCGCGCCCTGGGCCGGCTGCTGAAGCCGACCCGCGGCGCGGTGCTGCTGGACGGCGAGGAGCTGGCCCGCGTCCCCACCAAGCGGATCGCCCGGCGGATCGGGCTGCTGCCGCAGTCCCCGACCGCCCCCGAGGGCATCGCGGTGGCCGACCTGGTGTCGCGCGGACGCCAGCCGCACCAGAGCTGGTGGCAGCAGTGGTCCGCGGAGGACGAGGCGGCGGTCGCCGAGGCGCTGGAGCGCACCTCGACCGCCGACCTGGCCGAGCGCGGCGTGGACGAGCTGTCCGGCGGGCAGCGGCAGCGGGTCTGGATCGCCATGGCGCTCGCCCAGGGCACCGACATCCTGCTGCTCGACGAGCCGACCACCTTCCTGGACATCGCGCACCAGGTGGAGGTGCTGGACCTGGTGCGCCGGCTGAACGTGGAACGCGGGCGGACGGTGGTCGCGGTGCTGCACGACCTCAACCAGGCGGCCCGGTACGCCGACCACCTGGTGGCGATGAAGGACGGCCGGATCGTCGCGCAGGGACTGCCGACCGAGGTGGTGACGGCGGAGCTGGTGCGCGAGGTGTTCGGGCTGGAGTCGGTAGTGGTGCCGGACCCGGTGACGGGCACACCGCTGGTGGTGCCGGGCGCGCCGTGGGCGGCCAAGGCGGACGGATAGCCACCTTTTACGCACCAATTCGGACATAATCGACGCGCTGCCGTCTGCTTCCGCCCGTCTGCGCTGTCCGAGCCGTCCGAGGTGCCGATGTCCCCGATCACCCGCCGCACCCTGCTGACCGCGCTCGGCGGGCTCGGGGGCGCCGCACTCACCGGCTGCACCGCCCGGCACGCCGCACCCCCGCCGACCGACCCGGCGGCCGCCGTCGGTCCGCCCACCGCCGGCCCGCTGCCGAGCGTCACCGTGGCCACCGCAACCGGCCCGGTCACCGTGCCCGGCGCGCCGATGCGGGTGGTCGTCCTGGACACCGCCGAGCTGGACTCCGCGCTCACCCTCGGCATCACCCCGGTCGGCGCGGCCCGGGCCGCGGCGGACCCGGCCCTCCCCGACTACTGGCCCGCCTCCCGGCTCGCCCCGATGGCGTACGTCGGGCCGATCGGCGCCCCGGACCTCGCCGCGGTCCGCGCCCTGCGGCCCGACCTCATCCTGTCCAACCAGGCCCGTGACGGCGGCCGCTACGACGACCTGCGGGCGATCGCCCCGACCGTCCTCACCGCGACCACCGGCGCGCCCTGGAAGGCCAATCTGCAGACCCACGCGGAGGCACTCGGCCGGCAGGACGCCGCGGCGGCGTTCGCGGCCTCGTACCAGCGGCACGTCAACCAGGTGGCCACCGCCCTCGCGAACGCCCGGGTGGGCGGGCGCAGGGTCAGCCTGGTCCGCTTCGTCGAGGGCGGCGGCATCCGCCTCCACGGCCGGCAGAACTTCCCCGGCTCCGTCCTCGCCGACGCCGGCGTGCCCCGCCCGGACTCCCAGAACGTCGACCAGTCCGACCTGGAGCTGCCGCCCGACCAGCTCGCCAGGGCCGACGGCGACCTGCTCCTCTACGCCGGCTACGGCGACCCGGCCCGCAACGGGCTCACCGCCACCCTGGCGAGCCCCGGCTGGCAGGCCCTGGAGGCCGTCAGGGCCCACCGTGCCTTCCCCGTCGACGACCAGCTCTGGTTCCAGGGCATCGGCTTCACCGGCGCCAACTTCCTCCTGGACGAGCTCCAGCGCTTCCTCGGCGCCTGACCCCGTCGGAGTCGTCCGGTACGCCGGGTTCTGCCACCCGGCTCTGCCACCCGGCTCTGTCACCCGGCCGGGCCGGAAGGTCGGCCCGGCCGGCTTCCCGGGCGGAGCAGCCCCGGAGGTCAGTCGTCCTTGTCGGCGGCGGCGTTGAGGCTGGTGATGAGGGACGACAGGCGGGAGTTCCAGTTCTGGTACGTCTGGCCGTCGACGGCGTGGCGCTTGGCGAGGTCGCGGACGGTGCGCTGGGCGCTCTTCAGCTTGTTCGCGGCGTCGTCGGGCTGGCCCTCGTTGAGCCGGGCGGTGGCCTCGTCCAGGGTGCGCAGGAGCTCGATCTGGTGGGCGCGGTCCTTCTCCACCTGGGTCTGCGCGACGCTCTGCCGCAGGGCGTTGATCTGGACCAGCGGGGCCGGGTTGTGCGGCGCCGGGGTGGTGGGGGCGGCCGTCGGGGTCGGGGTGGCGGACGGCGT
>JOHN01000002.1 GCA_000719695.1 Streptomyces sp. NRRL F-6131 | reverse complement strand
ACCTCCGCCGCGAACGGAGCGATCTTCGCCTCGGCCAGCGAACGCACCGCCTCACGGAGCATCTCGTGCTCCTCGGAGATCCGGAAGAGATCGAAGTCCGCCGCCCCTGCGCTGCCCGCCATGATGCCTGCCTCTTCGGAGAGTCGTGCCAGCCGTGAAACCGGTTAGTTACCGTTAAGTAGAGATCCTAGGCCGCCGACCTGCGGCTGCCTAGGTCAGTCGACGTCGGTGCCGAGGGTGTCGCCGGCCTTGTGCTGCTGGAAGTACTGGTCCGTCCGGTCGTTGCGGATCGCCTCCCACAACTGCTCCGCCGGGCGGTCCGCCAGCAGCACCACGCTCTGCTCCCCGCGGGTGGCGAACCCGCCGAACGGCGCGTTCATGAAGCGGACGTCGTCGGCGCGCAGCGAGCGCAGGCCCCAGGCGAGCTGGAACAGGTCGGTGTTGGAGAGCCGGTCGTCCACGCTGACCACCTCGCCGACCGTGCCCAGCAGACCGCCCAGCCGGGACGGGCTGGTGAGCGTGCCGGAGTCCATCACCTTGAGCATCAGCGCGCGCAGGAAGTTCTGCTGGCGCTTGGTGCGGTCGAGGTCGCCGCCGGGCAGGCCGTAGCGCTCGCGGACGTAGAGCAGCGCGGTGGCGCCGTCCATGTGGTGGGTGCCGGCCTCCCAGGCGCGGGCCTCGCCCACGCCCTCGATGGTGCGCGGCACGGTGATGTCCACCCCGCCGACCGCGTCGGTGAGGGCGCGGAAGCCGTTCCAGTCGATCACCGCGAGGTGGTCGATCCGGATGCCGGTGAGGTTCTGCACCGTCTCGGTCATCAGCGCCGGACCGCCCCAGGAGTAGGCGGCGTTCAGCTTGGCCTCGCCGTGCCCGGGGACCGGCACCCAGGTGTCCCGGGGCAGCGAGACCAGGGTCGCCGACGTCCGGTCGTCCGAGAGGTGCAGCAGCATCATGGTGTCGCTGCGGGCCGCGCCGGCCTGCCAGGCCGGGGCCTTGGCGGCGCTGCCGGTGGTGGGGGTGTCGGAGCGGGCGTCCAGGCCGACCAGCAGGAGGTTGAGGCCGCTGCCGGGGACGGGCCTGGGCTGGGCGGACTCCGGCGCGGTCGGGAAGGCGTCCGGGATGCGGCGCACGGAGGAGGCGTAGTGCTCGGCGGTCCACCAGAGTGCGCCGCAGCCGCCGAGGACCAGGACGAGCAGGGTGGAGAGGGTCCAGAGCAGCACCCGGCGGGTGCGGCGGCGACGGGCCGGCGGCTCGCCGTCCGGCGGCGGACCGTCCCCCTCACCGGGGCTGTCGCCCCCGGCGTCACCCGGGCCGCCGCCCTCGCGTTCCCCCGGTCCCCCCGGTCCCTCCGGTCCCTCCCGCGGCTCGAAGAGGCTCAGCCCGGGCGGGACCGGCCGCCGCACGGGCTCGCCCGCATGCTCGTCCTCCGGCTCCATGCGCGTATTGTGCCGCCGGGCGCGACCCCCACGAGGAGCTTTCGGGACAACGGCCGGAACCCGGACCCTCCGGGACGGTCTGGGCGCTTCCCCCACGGCCGGATAGCATCGGTGGGCGCGGCCCTGCCGGACCGCACCGCACGTCGCCCGTCGCCCGCCCGAAGGGGAAACCGTGACCCTCCGCATCTCCGTGATCGGCACCGGCTATCTCGGCGCCACCCACGCCGCCGCCATGGCGGAGTTCGGCTTCGAGGTGCTGGGGCTGGACATCGACCCGGAGAAGATCGCCACCCTCACCGCCGGCCAGGTCCCGATGTACGAACCGGGCCTGTCCGAGCTGCTGCTCAAGCACGTGGCGGGACACGAGGGTTCGACCGGGCGGCTGCGCTTCACCACCTCCGCGCAGGAGGCCGCCGAGTTCGGCGACGTGCACTTCGTCTGCGTCAACACCCCGCAGCGCAAGGGCGAGTTCGCCGCCGACATGTCCTACGTGGACGCCGCGATCGACGCGCTCGCCCCGTACCTGACCCGCCCGGTGCTGGTGGTCGGCAAGTCCACCGTGCCGGTCGGCTCCGCGGGCCGGCTGGCCGAGCGGCTGGCCTCGCTCGCCCCGGTCGGCGAGGGCGCCGAACTCGCCTGGAACCCGGAGTTCCTGCGCGAGGGCTTCGCCGTCAACGACACGCTGCGTCCGGACCGGATCGTGGTCGGCGCCCGCAGCGAGCGCGCCGAGCAGCTGCTGCGCGAGGTGTACGCCGAGCCGATCGCCGCCGGGGTGCCGTTCCTGGTCACCGACTACGCGACCGCCGAGCTGGTGAAGACCGCCGCCAACTCCTTCCTGGCCACCAAGATCTCCTTCATCAACGCGATGGCGGAGGTCTGCGAGGCGGCCGGCGCGGACGTCACCCAGCTGAGCGCGGCCCTCGCGCTGGACGAGCGGATCGGCGGCAAGTTCCTCAACTCCGGCCTGGGCTTCGGCGGCGGCTGCCTGCCCAAGGACATCCGGGCGTTCATGGCCCGGGCCGGCGAGCTGGGCGCCGACCAGGCCCTGACCTTCCTCCGCGAGGTCGACTCGATCAACATGCGCCGCCGCTCCCGGATGGTCGAGCTGGCGCGCGAACAGTGCGACGGCGGCTTCCTCGGCCGGCGGATCGCCGTCCTCGGCGCCGCCTTCAAGCCCAATTCGGACGACATCCGGGACTCTCCCGCCCTGAACGTCGCCGCCCAGATCCAGCTCCAGGGCGCGCAGGTCACCGTCTACGACCCCAAGGCGATGGACAACGCGCGCAAGATGTTCCCCGGCCTGGCCTACGCCGGCTCCGCCCTGGAGGCCGCCGAGGGCGCGCACGTCGTCCTGCACCTCACCGAGTGGCAGGAGTTCCGCGGCCTCGACCCCGCCGAGCTGGGCGCGGTCGTCGCCGAACGCCGCCTGCTCGACGGCCGCAACGTCCTGGACGCCGACGCCTGGCGCGCCGCCGGCTGGACGTACCGCGCCCTCGGCCGGCCCAGCTGACGGGAATCCCCGCCCACCCGCGCTCGTTGCCCCGGGCATGACGAACTACGGCGACGAAGCGACGGTCCGCTCCATCCTCACCGCCAAGGGCGACACCTGGGCGGTGGTCGGCCTCTCCACCAACACCGCCCGGGCCGCCCACGGCGTGGCCCGGTTCCTGCAGGAGCACGGCAAGCGGATCGTGCCGGTGCACCCGAAGGCCGAGACGGTCCTCGGCGAGCCGGGGTACGCCTCCCTCGCGGACATCCCGTTCCAGGTCGACGTGGTGGACGTGTTCGTGAACAGCGCGCTGGCCGGGGAGGTGGCGGACCAGGCGGTGGCCGTGGGGGCGAAGGCGGTCTGGTTCCAGCTGGGCGTGGTGGACGAGGCGGCCTACGCCCGGACCACCGCCGCCGGGCTGGAGATGGTCATGGACAGGTGCCCCGCGATCGAGTTCCCGCGGCTGGGCTGAGCCCGCCGGGGCCGGGTGGGGCGCTCGGACCGCCCCGCCCGGCCCCGCGAGGTCAGCCGTCCAGCCGGGGGAGGGTAGCGAGCGACGGGGTGCGGCCGGCGGCGCGGAGACGGGTGGCGGCGGTCTCGGCGTCGCGCAGGACGCGGACGGCGTTGTGCCAGGTGAGCTTGGAGAGGTCGGCCTCCGACCAGCCGCGGCGCAGCAGTTCGGCGATCAGGTTGGGGTAGCCGGCGACGTCGTCGAGGCCGTCCGGGAGGAAGGCGGTGCCGTCGTAGTCGCCGCCGATGCCGATGTGGTCGACGCCGGCGACCTCGCGCATGTGGTCGAGGTGGTCGGCGACGGTGGTGACGGTGGCGACCGGGCGGGGGTGGGCCTCCTCGAAGGCGCGCTGGCAGGCCATCCCGGCGGGCGTGGTGTCGAGGTGGTCGAAGCCGTGGGCGCGCATGTTCTCGTCGGCGGCGGCCGTCCACTCGATCGCGGCGGGCAGGATGAACTTGGGCACGAAGGTCGCCATCGCCACGCCGCCGTTGTCGGCCAGCCGGGCCAGCACGTCGTCGGGGACGTTGCGCGGGTGGGCGCAGACCGCGCGGGACGAGGAGTGCGAGAACAGCACCGGGGCCTCGCTGACCCGCAGGGCGTCCCGCATGGTGTCGGCGGAGACGTGCGAGAGGTCGACGAGCATCCCGAGCCGGTTCATCTCCCGGACGACCTCCTCGCCGAAGGCGGTGAGGCCGCCCGCGGCGGGCTCGTCGGTGGCGGAGTCGGCCCACGGCGTGTTGTCGTTGTGGGTGAGCGTCATGTAACGGACGCCGAGCGCGTACAGGGCGCGCAGGGTGGCGAGCGAGCAGTCGATCGAGTGACCGCCCTCGGCGCCGATCAGCGAGGCGATCCGGCCCTCGCTCCGGGCGGTCTCCAGGTCGTCGGCGGTGAGCGCGAGCCGCAGCCGGTCGGGGAAGCGGTCGACCAGGGCGTGGACGAAGTCGATCTGTTCGAGGGTGGCGCTGACCGCGTGGTCCCCGGCGAGCCGGCTGGGCACGTAGACGGACCAGAACTGCGCGCCGACCCCGCCCGCGGTGAGGCGGACGAGGTCGGTGTGCAGCCGCGCGCTCTGGTCGGCGGCCAGGTCGAGCGCGTCGAGGTCGTAGCCGACCTGTTCGCGCATCGCCCAGGGGAGGTCGTTGTGGCCGTCCACCACGGGGGCGGTGCGGAGGACGGCCCGGGCGCGCTCCAGCAGGGCGGCGGAGGTGGAGTCCAGCAGCTCAGAGGTCATACGAGCTGTTCTATCCGACAGGACTACTTTCCAAAGCCGAAGGACGCGGAACCCGCCACCTTGGCCCGAAGCTTCTTGCCCTTCTCGGTGGCCTGGCTGTTCAGCTCGGCCTGGAACTCGGTCATCCGCTCGGTGAGGTCCGCGTCGAAGGCGGCCAGCATCCGGACGGCGAGCAGGCCCGCGTTGCGCGCGCCCGCCACCGAGACGGTGGCCACCGGTACGCCGGCCGGCATCTGCACGATCGACAGCAGGCTGTCCATGCCGTCCAGGTAGCGCAGCGGCACCGGCACGCCGATCACCGGCAGCGGGGTGACCGAGGCCAGCATGCCCGGCAGGTGGGCGGCGCCGCCGGCGCCCGCGATGATCGCCTTCAGGCCGCGCCTGTGGGCGCTCTCGCCGTAGGCGACCATCTCGCGCGGCATCCGGTGCGCGGAGACGACGTCGACCTCGTAGGGGATCTCGAACTCGTCGAGCGCCTGGGCGGCGGCCTCCATCACGGGCCAGTCGGAGTCCGAGCCCATGACGATGCCGACGAGCGGGGAGGTGGGGTGGGACGTCATTCGGTGATCGTTCCTCGCAGGTAGGCGGCCGCGTGGCGGGCGCGCTCACGGACGTCCTCGAGGTCGTCCCCGAAGACGTTGACGTGTCCGACCTTGCGGCCGGGCTTCACGTCCTTGCCGTACATGTGGATGCGCAGGCCCGGGTCACGGGCCATGCAGTGCAGGAAGGCGCGGTACATGTCCGGGTAGTCGCCGCCGAGGACGTTGACCATGACGGTCCACTTGGCACGCGGCCGGGGGTCGCCGAGCGGCAGGTCGAGGACGGCCCGCAGGTGGTTCTCGAACTGCGAGGTGACGGCGCCGTCCTGGCTCCAGTGGCCGGAGTTGTGCGGGCGCATGGCCAGCTCGTTGACCAGGATCCGGCCGTCCCGGGTCTGGAACAGCTCGACCGCGAGGTGGCCGGTGATGTCCAGCTCGCCGGCGATCCGCAGGGCGAGCTGCTGGGCCTCGTCGGACAGCGCGGGGTCGAGGTCCGGCGCGGGGGCGGTGACCTCGGCGCAGACGCCGTTCTCCTGGACGCTCTCCACCACCGGGTAGGCGACGGCCTGGCCGCTGGGCGAGCGGACCACGTTGGCGGCCAGCTCGCGGACGAAGTCGACCTTCTCCTCGGCGAGCACCGGGACGCCGGCCAGGAACGGCGCCGCGGCCGCCTCCTCGTCGCCGACCACCCAGACGCCCTTGCCGTCGTAGCCGCCGCGGACGGTCTTCAGCACCACCGGGTAGCCGGTGCCCTCGTGGGCGAACGCGGTCACGTCGGCCGGGTCGGCGACGATCCGGTGCCGGGGGCAGGGGACGCCGATGGAGTCGAGCTTGGCCCGCATCACGCCCTTGTCCTGGGCGTTGACCAGCGCGTCCGGACCGGGCCGGACGGCGATGCCGTCGGCCTGCAGGGCCCGCAGGTGCTCGGTCGGCACGTGCTCGTGGTCGAAGGTGACCACGTCGCAGCCGGCCGCGAAGCGGCGCAGGGTGTCGAGGTCGCGGTAGTCGCCGAGGACGACGTCGGAGACGACCTGCGCGGCCGAGTCCTGGGGAGTGTCGGCGAGGAGCTTGAACCGGACTCCGAGCGGGATGCCCGCCTGGTGTGCCATGCGGGCAAGCTGCCCGCCGCCGATCATGCCCACCACTGGAAAATTCGCGTTGCCCGGGGAAGTCACCCCGCCAGGATATCCGGGCCGGTCGGAGGCCGTGGAACCACTCCCGCCGCGACCGCGTCCCTACTGCGGGGCTCCGTCCGGTCGGACCCGGGGGGCTGAGCCGATCGGCGGAACCGGGTAGCCTGGACGGCCAGGTCCTGATACGCGCGGTCCGATCATGTGCGTGCACGCAGGGCTCAAGGGGACCGCGGCGCACCCGCCCCGGCGACCTTTCGTCCGCAGGCACATGGAGGCAGCCCGGTATGGCGACGACCACGGCGTCGGAACCCTCGCTGGCGCAGAAGCTGCGCGGCATGAAGGGCGAGGCGATCAAGTTCGGCGCGGTCGGCCTCAGTGGCGTCGTGGTCAACTTCGCCATCTTCTGGATCTGCATCAACGGCCTGCATCTCGCCCCGGTGCGGTCCAACATCGCCGCCACGTCGATCGCGATCGCCACCAACTACCTGGGCTACCGCTACTGGCTGTACCGGGACCGGGACGCCGCCTCGCGCAAGCGGGAGATCATGCTGTTCCTGGTGTTCAGCGGCATCGGCATGCTGATCGACACCGGGCTGCTCGGCATCGCGAAGTACATGTTCGGACTCGCCAATCTCGAGCTGCTGGCCGCGAAGGTGGTCGGCCTCGGGCTGGGCACGGTGTTCCGCTTCGTCTCGTACCGGACCTGGGTGTTCAAGGCCGTCCCGGAGCCGGTGACCGAGACCCCGGCCGTCCAGGACGCCACCGCCGCCGCCCCCGCCGGGGCCGCCGCCGTGGTCGCCCAGGCCGAGCTGCTGCTGGCCGCCGAGCGGGTCCGGCTCGCCAAGGCCGAGTAGAACCGGCCTCCCCTCGGTTGCCGCCCCCGGCGCGGCAGGAGGAGAGTGGTGACCGAGGGCGAGCGCGGCCGGCGAACGATCGAGGCCCCGGGGGGACCCAGGAGGCTCGCCATGACCTTCGTCCAGATCATCGAGTGCCGGACCGACCGGATCGAGGAGCTCAACGGCCTGATGGACCGCTGGGCCGAGAAGACCGAGGGCCGGCGGACCGTCGACCACGCGATGGTCGGCACCGACCGCTCGGACCCCCGGCACGTGGTGGAGATCGTCGAGTTCGCCTCGTACGACGACGCCATGCGCAACTCGAACCTGCCGGAGACCGACCGGATCTACCGCGAGATGGTGGCGCTCTGCGACGCCCCGCCCACGTTCACCGACCTGGACGTGGTCCGCGACGAGCGGTTCTGACCGGCCCCGACGACACCGCTCAGACCTCGCGCCGGCTGCGGCCGAGGAAGAGCGCGAACACCGCCGGCCGCAGCGAGAGCAGCTCCAGCCGCCCGCCGTCCGCCTCCGCGAGGTCGCGGGCGACGGCCAGCCCGATGCCGGTCGAGTTGCGGCCGCTGACCGCGCGCTCGAACACCCGGTTGCCCAGCTCGGGCGGAACGCCGGGGCCCTCGTCCTGCACCTCGACCACCACGGACGTCCCGGACGGCCGGACCCGCAGGGTGACCGTCCCGGCGCCGTGCATCAGCGAGTTCTCGATCAGGGTGGCCAGCACCTGGGCGACCGTGCCGGGGGTGCCGACGGCGGTGACCCCGCGCAGGCCCTCGACCTGGAGCACCCGCCCGGTGCCGCGCAGTGACGGCCCCCACTCCTCGACCTGCTGCTTGACCACGTCGTCGACGTCGAAGGCGACCGCGGTGGGGCTGCGCGGGTCGCGCTGGGTGGTGAGCAGCCGCTGGACGACGTCGGTGAGCCGCTCGACCTGCTGGAGGGCGATGGTCGCCTCCTCCTTGACGGTCTCCGGGTCCTCGGCGAGGGCGACGATCTCCTCCAGCCGCATGGAGAGCGCGGTGAGCGGGGTGCGCAGCTGGTGCGAGGCGTCGGCGGCGAGCCGGCGTTCGGCGGTGAGCATCCGGGCGATCCGCTCGGCGCTGACGTCGAGCACCTCGGCGACCCGGTCGAGTTCGGGCACGCCGTAGCGGCGGTCGCGCGGGCGGGGGTCGCCGGAGCCGAGGCGTTCGGCGGTCTCGGCGAGGTCGGTGAGCGGCTGGGCGAGCCGTTTGGCCTGCCAGACGGCGAGGGCGACGGCGGCCTGGACGGCGAGCAGCGCGACCACGCCGAGCAGCAGCAGCATGTTGGCGATCTCGTGGTCGACCGCCTCGCGGGACTGCTCGACGGTGACGGTCTCGCCGCTGGCGCCGCGCTCGACCGCCTTGAGCAGGTGTTCGCCGTCGGGCCGGTGCCCGCTGGAGACGACCGCCCGGCCGGGGATGTCCACCTCGACGTACTGGCCCTCGGAGACCTGGTTGGCGAACTTGTCGCCGGTGACCGGCTCGTTGGCGGCGAGCCGGTTCTCCACCAGGGCGAGGACCCGGACGGCGGCGGCGTCCACCCGGTCCTGGGCGGAGCTGACGATGGTGCGCTTCTCGACCACCGCGAGCGGGACGCAGAACACCACGACCACCACGAGGACGACACCCAGCAGCGAGTTGATCATCCGGCGTTTCACGCTGCCGCTCCCCGTGGTGGTGGACGCCCCCGGTCGGGGCGTCCGCTCGGGCTAATTCTTCTCGAAGCGGAAGCCCACCCCGCGCACGGTGGCGATGTAGCGGGGGTTGGCGGCGTCGTCGCCGAGCTTCTTGCGCAGCCAGGAGATGTGCATGTCCAGGGTCTTGGTGGAGGTCCACCAGGTGGTGTCCCAGACCTGCCGCATGATCTCCTCGCGGGTGACCACCCGGCCGGCGTCCCGCACGAGGACCCGCAGCAGCTCGAACTCCTTGGCGGAGAGGGTGAGCTCCTCCTCGCCGAGCCAGGCGCGGTGCGACTCGATGTCGATCTTGACGCCGTGCGCGCCGGTGGTCAGCTGGTCGACGTTGCCGCGCCGGAGCAGGGCCCGGACCCGGGCGAGCAGCTCGGCGAGCCGGAAGGGCTTGGTCACGTAGTCGTCGGCACCGGCGTCCAGGCCGACCACCGTGTCGACCTCGTCGGCGCGGGCGGTGAGCACCAGGACGGGGCAGCTGCGGCCGTCCGCGCGCAGCCGGCGGCAGACCTCCAGCCCGTCCATCTCGGGCAGGCCGAGGTCGAGGACGACGAGGTCGACCTCCTCGCCGAGCCCGGCCGCCAGCGCGGACGGCCCGTCCTCGCGGACGAGCACCTCGTATCCCTCGCGGCGCAGTGCCCGGGCGAGCGGTTCGGAGATCGCCGGGTCGTCCTCGGCAAGCAGCACACAGGTCATGGGGTGATGGTAGTCCGCCGGGATATGGCCGTTGCCGCCGTGAGGTAGTTCACAGTGCGTGATCGTTATACAGAGGGCGATCAAGTCTCAACCGACACGCCCGGACCGCGCGTTCGGCGAAGATCCTGCTTTTTGATCTTGTAACCGAAGGAATTCGGCCGGTCGTACCATGGAACAGCCGAACGAATCTCTCGCCGTCTTTACTATCGGCATACCTAATTGGCGGCCTTTGTCAGCTGATATCGCCAAATGTCGCCACGTAGAGTGGTCCCGTCCACGTCCGCCTGCACCCCCCTTGGCGGACGCTGTCAGGCAAGGAACCACTACTCATGGCGTCTACGACCCTGGACGCCGGCCTCAAGCCGGCCTCTCCCAGCGGCAAGACCTTCCTCGGGCACCCCCGGGGCCTCGCCACTCTCTTCATGAGCGAGATGTGGGAGCGCTTCAGCTACTACGGCATGCGTGCCCTGCTGGTGCTCTACATGACCGCCTCCGTCGCCGAAGGCGGCCTCGGCATGAAGGCGGCCGTGGCCGCCGCCGTGTACAGCGTCTACACGGCCATGGTCTACCTGCTCGCCCTGCCGGGCGGCTGGATCGCGGACCGCTTCCTCGGCGCCCGCAAGACCGTCGCGGTCGGCGGCTCGATCATCATGATCGGCCACTTCCTGCTCGCCGTCCCGGCCAGCGCGTCGTTCTTCGTCGGCCTCGCGTTCATCGCGATCGGCTCCGGCCTGCTCAAGGCCAACATCTCGACGATGGTCGGCCACCTCTACGACGGTCCGAACGACCCGCGTCGCGACGGTGGCTTCACGATCTTCTACATGGGCATCAACCTCGGTGCCTTCGCCGCCCCGCTGGTCATCGGCACCATCGGCCAGAACGTGAACTGGCACCTGGGCTTCGCGCTCGCCGGCGTCGGCATGGCGCTGGGCCTCACCCAGTTCCTGCTGGGCACCCGCCACCTGAGCGCCAAGAGCGACGTGGTCACCTCGCCGATCTCGCCCGCCGAGAAGAGCGCGATCTTCAAGAAGGCCGGCATCTGGCTGGCCGTGGCCGCCGTGTTCTACGCCGTCGTCGCGCTCACCGGCCACTTCACCATCAACTGGGCGATCTGGCCGCTGTCCATCGCGGGCATCGCGATCCCGGTGTTCGTCTTCGCCAAGGTGAAGCGGGACAAGGACCTCGACGAGACCGAGCAGTCCCGGATGAGCGGCTACATCTGGTTCTTCGTCGCCGCCGCCGTGTTCTGGATGATCTACGACCAGTCCGGCTCGACGCTGAGCCTCTTCGCGGACGAGAAGACCTCGTCCACGCTGTTCGGCCTGGACTTCCCGTCCACCTGGTTCCAGTCGCTGAACCCGCTCTACATCATGGCGCTGGCCCCGGTCTTCGCCTGGCTCTGGGTCGCCCTGGCCCGCAAGGCCAAGAACCCCAGCACCACCATGAAGTTCGCCTTCGGTCTGCTGATGATCGGCGCCTCCTTCCTGGTCATGATGATGGCGATGGCCGCCGCCTCCGGCGGCGCCAAGGTCACCCCGCTCTGGCTGGCCATGGTCTACCTCATCCAGACCGTCGGTGAGCTGACCCTGTCCCCGGTGGGTCTGTCCGTCACCACCAAGCTGGCGCCGACCAAGTACGCCAGCCAGATGATGGGCGTCTGGTTCCTCGCGGTCACCGCGGGCGACTGCGTGGCCGCCATCTTCCAGCTCGTCCTCGGCGACGAGGTGGTCGGCTCCACCTGGTACTTCGCGGTCCAGGGCGGCATGGCGATCATCGCCGGCGTGGCCCTCGCGATGTACCGCAAGAAGGTCGTCCGGCTGATGGGCGACGTCCACTGACGTCGGCCCGACCCGGCCCCGGGGCCGCCGCGGATTCCTGAGATCCGCGGCGGCCCCGGTCGTCTTCCGCCCCCGCCGGTGACCCCGTTCCGCGGCGCTCCCCCGGCACTCCCCGGCCGGGAGCGGGCCCCTCGACCTTGATCACCCCGGGGCCGGTGTGCCTATGGTGCCCGGCATGTCGACCGACTCCCTCCCCCGCCAGCTCGCCCGCACCCGGCGCCTCACCCTCGGCGCGCCCGCCGCGCCGACCGTCTCCGCCGACGGCCGCACCGTGCTCCTCCTGCGCAGCGCCGCCGGCGACGACCCGGTCGGCCGGCTCTGGGCGCTCGACACCGACACCGGTGAGGAACGCCTGATCGCCGACCCGGTCGCGCTCGGCGCCACCGACGGCGAGCTCCCCGAGGCCGAACGGATCCGCCGCGAACGCGCCCGCGTCCTCGGCGGCGGCATCACCGCGTACGCCGCCGACGCCACCGGCCGGACCGTCGCCCTCGCCCTGCACGGCGCCCTGCTGCTCGCCGACACCGCCACCGGCGAGGTCCGCCGCGTGCCCACCGCCACCGAGGTCCACGACCCCCGCCCCGACCCCACCGGCCGGTGGATCGCCTACGTCGGCGGCGGCGCCCTGCGGGTGGTCGGCGCCGACGGCCGCGGGGACCGCGCGCTCGCCGAACCCGAGCACGCGGAGATCCGCCTCGGCCTGCCCGAGCACGTCGCAGCCGAGTCGATGCACCGCGACCGCGGCCACTGGTGGTCCCCCGACGGCACCCGGCTGCTGGTCGCCCGGGTCGACGAGCGCCCGCTGCGCCGCCTCCACCTCGCCGACCCCGCCGACCCCGGCCGGCCGCCGCGCGTCGTCCGCTACCCGTCGGCCGGCACCGCCAACGCCGAGGTCACCCTGCTGCTGCTCGGCCTCGACGGCGCCCGCACCGAGGTCCGCTGGGACCGGGCGGGCTTCGAGTACCTGACGGCCGCCGGCTGGGACGCCCACGGCCCGTACGCCGCCGTGCAGAGCCGCGACCAGCGCACCGTGCTCACCCTGGCGATCGACCCGGCCGACGGCGGCACCCGCACCCTCGCCGAACGGCACGACGAGCACTGGGTCGAACTGGTCCCCGGCCTGCCCGTCCGGACCGCCTCCGGCGCCCTCGTCGACGCCGCCGACCGCGACGACACCCGGCACCTCACCGTGGACGGCGTCCCCGTCACCCCGCCGGACCTCCAGCTCCGCGCCGTCCTCGGGACCGACGGCGAGCAGGTGCTCTTCACCGCCTCCGCCGAACCGACCGAGACCCACCTCTGGTCGTGGGACCCCGCCTCGGGCGCCGTCCGGCTCAGCCACGAACCCGGCACGCACACCGGCGTGCGACGCGCCGGCACGCTCGTCCACACCGCGCGCACGCCCGGCGCGCCCACCGGCCGGACCACCGTCCACCGCGACGGCCGGCCCGCCCTCACCGTCACCTCGCACGCGCAGCCGCCCGTCCTCACCGCCCGCCCCGAACTGCTCCGGCTCGGCCCCCGCGAGATCCGCGCCGCGCTCTTCCTGCCCACCGGCCACCGCCCCGGCGACGGCCCGCTGCCCGTCCTGCTCGACCCCTACGGCGGCCCGGCCATGACCAAGGTCTCCGCCGCCCCGCACTGGACCGATCTGACCTCGCAGTGGTTCGCCGACCAGGGCTTCGCCGTCCTCGTCGCCGACGGCCGGGGCACCCCCGGACGCGGCCCGCGCTGGGAGAAGAGCGTCCACGCGGACATCGCCGACCCCGCGCTCGCCGACCAGGTCGACGCCCTGCACGCCGCCGCCGCGCTCCGCCCCGGCCTGCTCGACCTCGACCGGGTCGGCATCCGCGGCTGGTCCTTCGGCGGCTTCCTCGCCGCGCTCGCGGTGCTGCGGCGCCCCGACGTCTTCCACGCCGCGGTCGCCGGGGCCGCGCCCACCGACCACCGGCTCTACGACACCCACTGGAAGGAACGGTTCCTCGGCCACCCGGACGAGCACCCCGAGCGGTACGAGGCCGCCTCGCTCCTCCCCGACGCCCCCGGGCTGCGCCGCCCGCTGCTGCTGATCCACGGCCTCGCCGACGACAACGTGCTGCCGGCCCACAGCCTGCGGCTCTCCGCCGCCCTGCTCGCCGCCGGGCGTCCGCACGAGTTCCTGCCGCTGCCCGGCGCGGGCCACTCACCGAGCGACGAAACGGTGGCGGAGCACCTGCTCCACCACCAGCTCGCCTTCCTGCGGAGGTCGTTGGGGCTGGGATGACGGCGAGCGGCGGGGGCCGTCACCGACCCCCGCCGCTCCCCCGGTCCCTCGCTCCGGCGCTCCGGCGCTCCGTCAGACCTCGCGGACGCCCGCGCGCCAGACCCCCGCCGTCAGCGGCACCCCCGGCCGGTAGGCCAGGTGCACGTGCGAGGGCGCGTCCAGCAGCTGGAGGTCGGCCCGGGCACCGACCCGCACCGTGCCGACGTCCGTGCGGCGCAGCGCCCGCGCGCCGCCCGCCGTCGCGGCCCAGACCGCCTCGTCGGGCGTCATGCCCATCTCCCGCACCGCCACCGCCACGCAGAACGCCATCGAACTCGTGAAGCTGGAGCCCGGGTTGCAGTCGGTGGAGAGCGCCACCACCGCCCCCGCGTCCAGCAGCCGGCGCGCGTCCGGGTAGACCGCCCGGGTGGAGAACTCGGCGCCCGGCAGCAGCGTCGCCACCGTCGACGAACCGGCCAGCGCGGCCACGTCCTCGTCGGTCAGGTGGGTGCAGTGGTCGGCCGAGGCCGCGCCCAGCTCGACGGCCAGCTGCACACCGGGGCCGTAGGTGAGCTGGTTGGCGTGCACCCGGGGGATCAGCCCCCGCTCGATGCCGGCGGTGAGGATCGCCCGGGCCTGGTCGCCGTCGAAGGCGCCCTTCTCGCAGAAGACGTCCACCCAGCGGGCGTACGGGGCGCAGGCGTCCAGCATCGGACCGGTCACCAGGTCGACGTAGCCGGCCGGGTCCTCGGCGAACTCGGGGGCCACCACGTGCGCGCCCAGGTAGGTGGTCTCCGGCGTGTACGAGGAGGCGATCCGCAGGGCCCGGGACTCGTCCTCGACGGTGAGCCCGTACCCGGACTTGCACTCGATCAGCGTGGTCCCCTGGCGCAGCGCCTCCCGCACCAGCCGGGCGAGGTTGGCGTCGAGCTCGGCGTCGGCGGCGGCCCGGGTGGCGGCCACCGTGGTGCGGATGCCGCCGGCGGAGTAGGACTGCCCGGACATCCGGGCGTTGAACTCGGCGGTGCGGTCGCCGGCGAAGACCAGGTGGGCGTGCGAGTCGACCCAGCCGGGCAGCAGGGCGCGGCCCGCCGCGTCGAACCGCTCGTCGGCGGCGGGCGCCTCGGCGGCCGGGCCGACCCAGGCGACGGTGTCGCCGTCGATCACCACCGCGGCGTCGGTGAGCAGGCCGAGCGGCCCGGTCCCGTGCGCGGGGTCGTTGGTGACCAGGGTGCCGATCCCGGTGATCAGCGTGCTCGGGATGTTCGGGCTGCTGCTCGGGGTGCTCACGTCGGAACCTTTCGGGGAAACGGGCCCGGGGGCGGGCGTGGGTGACGCCCGCCCCCGGTCACCACGGGACTACGGAAAACTCGAGCACGGACGTGCTCAGCAGCTGAGCGCGGCGATCGACGAGCGCAGCGCTCCCGGCACGTCCGGCACCAGCGCGTGCACGCCGTCCTTGACCACGTGCCGCCCGCCGACCACCACGTGCCGCACGTCCGCCGCCGAGGCCGCGAACACCGCGATCTCCGCGCCGAGCCGGGGCGCCGGGCCCGCGGTGCGCACCGAGTCCAGGGCGATCACGGTGAAGTCGGCCAGCGAGCCGGCCTCGATCCGCCCGGCCTCGGGCCAGCCGAGCGAGGCGTGCCCGTCCTCCGAGCCCGCCCGGAGCAGCGAGTTCGCCGTCCAGTGGCCCCGGGTGCGGGTGCGCAGTCGCTCGTCCAGCTCCAGCGCCCGGGCCTCCTCGAACGGGTCGACGACGGCGTGGCTGTCGCTGCCGAGGGTGATCGGGCACCCTCCGGAGGCCAGCTGCCGGGCCGGTCCGATGCCGTCCGCGAGGTCCCGCTCGGTGGTGGGGCACATGCAGACGGTGGTGGAGGAGCCGGTGAGCAGCTTGACGTCCTCCTCGGTGAGGTGGGTGGCGTGCACGACCGAGGTGCGCGGGCCGAGCGCGCCGTGGTCGGCGAGCAGCCGGGTCGGGGTGACGCCGTGCGCGGTGAGGCAGGCGTCGTTCTCGGCGGTCTGCTCGGACAGGTGGACGTGCAGCGGTGCCTTGCGCATCGCCGCCCAGTGGGCGACGGTGCCGAGCTGCTCGGCGGGCACGGCCCGCACCGAGTGGATGGCGGCGCCGATCCGGGCGTGCTCGCGGGGCTTCAGGGCGTCGGCCCGCACGGCCCAGGCCTCGGCGTCGCCGTCGCTGAACCTGCGCTGCGGCTTGGTCGGCTCGGCGCCGAAGCCGGAGGACAGGTAGCAGGTGTCGAGCAGGGTGATCCGGATGCCGGCCCGGGCGGCGGCCTCGATCAGCGCCTCGCCCATCGCGTTGGGATCGTCGTACCGGACGCCGCCCGGTGCGTGGTGCAGGTAGTGGAACTCGCCGACGGCGGTGATCCCGGCGAGCGCCATCTCCGCGTAGGCGGCGGTGGCCAGCTCCAGGTAGGAGTCCGGGTCGAGCGCGCCGGCGAACCGGTACATGGTGTCGCGCCAGGTCCAGAAGGTCCCGGAGCCGACCTGGACGTGGCCGCGCAACGCCCGGTGGAAGGCGTGCGAGTGGGCGTTCGCCTGGCCCGGCAGCAGCAGGCCGTCGAGCCGGACGGCGTCCGGCGGGCAGGGCCCGCTGTCCGGCTGCACCCGGGCGATCTTGCCCCCGGCGCCGGTGTTGATCAGGACGTCCTGCTCGACCACCGGCCCGTTGGCGTGCGGGAGCCAGGCGTACTGCGCCCAGTACGTCGTCGTGGGCGCGGCTGCGGCACGACCTGTCGTTCGCGCGCCTCCGGCACGGGCTACTGACACGCCAGGTCCTCCAGTACGTCGGCGAGGGCGGCGACACCGGCCAGGCAGTCGGCCGGCTCGGCGTGCTCCGCCGGGGAGTGCGAGACGCCGCTCGGGTTTCGTACGAACAGCATGGCGGTCGGGATCGCCGATGCCAGGATTCCGGCGTCGTGTCCCGCGCCGGTGGGCAGCACGGGGGCGCCGCCCAGGCGCGCGGCCAGCCGGTCGCGCAGCGGGCCGTCGAAGTCCACCACCGGGGTGTACGACTCGCGGGTCAGCGCGACCCGGACGCCGTCGCGCTCGCCGCGCTCGGCGGCGGCCCGCTCGATCTCCTCGACCAGCCCGGTGAGGGTGGCCTCGTCGGCCGCCCGGGAGTCCAGCCAGCCGCGGACCAGCGAGGCGATCGCATTGGTGCCGTTGGGCTCGACGGCGACCTTGCCGAAGGTGGCCAGCGCGCCCGCGAGCCGGGCCTTCTTCCGGGCGGCGAGCACGGTGTTGGCGTAGGTGAGCATCGGGTCGCGGCGGTCGTCGATCCGGGTGGTGCCGGCGTGGTTGGCCTCGCCGTGGAAGTCGAACCGCCAGCGGCCGTGCGGCCAGATCGCGCTCGCCACGCCGACGGGTTCGTCCTCGGTCAGGTAGCGGCCCTGCTCGACGTGCAGCTCGACGAAGGCGCCGATCCGGGCGAGCCGGTCGCCGTCGGCGCCGATCGCGGCCGGGTCGTAGCCGGCCCGCTCCATCGCGTCGGGCAGCCGGACGCCGTCGGCGTCGCGCAGCTCGTACGCCTGCTCCTTGCCGAGCACCCCGGCGGTGAGCCGGGAGCCGATGCAGGCCACGCCGAACCGGGCGCCCTCCTCGTCGCCGAAGTTGACGATCGCCAGCGGCCGGGTGAGCCCCGTCCCCCGGGCGCGGAGTTCATCGAGCGCGGCGAAGGAGGAGACCACGCCGAGCGGGCCGTCGAAGGCGCCGCCGTCCGGGACGGAGTCCAGGTGCGAGCCGGTGACGACCGCGCCCTCGCCGGACGGGTCGCCGAGCCAGGCCCACTGGTTGCCGTTGCGGTCCAGCTCGTAGTGGAGGCCGCGGTCGCGGGCCTGCTGCTCGAACCAGGCGCGGCACTCGGCGTCGGCGGTGTTCCAGGCGAACCGGCGGTAGCCGCCGGACGCGGCGGAGCGGCCCACGGGGAGCAGCTCCGCCCACATCCGTTCGAAGCTCCCGGCACCGGTGTCGGCGGTCCGGGCGGCGGTCGGGTCGGTCACAGCTCGCCCATCGGGGTCTGCTCGCGCATGGGCACCCGCACGCCGCGCTCGTCCGCCACCTCGACGGCCCGGTCGTAGCCGGCGTCGACGTGCCGGATGACGCCCATGCCCGGGTCGTTGGTGAGCACCCGGCGGATCTTCTCGCCGGCCAGCGCGGTGCCGTCGGCGACGGTGACCTGCCCGGCGTGGATCGAGCGGCCGATGCCGACGCCGCCGCCGTGGTGGATGGAGACCCAGGACGCGCCGGAGGCGACGTTGACCATGGCGTTCAGCAGCGGCCAGTCGGCGATCGCGTCGGAGCCGTCCAGCATCGACTCGGTCTCCCGGTAGGGGGAGGCGACCGAGCCGCAGTCCAGGTGGTCGCGGCCGATCACGATCGGCGCGGACAGCTCGCCGGAGGCGACCATGTCGTTGAAGCGCTCGCCGGCCTTGTCGCGCTCGCCGTAGCCGAGCCAGCAGATCCGCGCGGGCAGGCCCTGGAAGTGCACCTTCTCCTGGGCCATCTTGATCCAGCGGTGCAGCGACTCGTTCTCCGGGAAGAGGTCGAGCACGGCCTTGTCGGTCTTGTGGATGTCCTGCGGGTCGCCGGAGAGCGCGGCCCAGCGGAACGGGCCCTTGCCCTCGCAGAACAGCGGGCGGATGTACGCCGGGACGAAGCCGGGGAAGGCGAAGGCCCGGTCGTAGCCGGCCAGCTGGGCCTCGCCGCGGATCGAGTTGCCGTAGTCGAACACCTCGGCGCCGCGGTCCTGGAAGCCGACCATCGCCTCGACGTGCTTGGCCATCGACTCGCGCGAGCGCTGGGTGAACTCGGCGGGCTTCTCGGCCGCGTAGGTGGCCATGTCGTCGAAGGAGACGCCGACCGGCAGGTAGCTCAGCGGGTCGTGGGCGCTGGTCTGGTCGGTGACGATGTCGATCGGCGCGTCCATCGCCAGCAGCTGCGGGAACAGCTCGGCCGCGTTGCCCAGCAGGCCGATGGAGAGCGGCTGCCGCTTGTCGCGGGCGGCGGTGGCGAGCTCCAGCGCGTGGGAGAGGTTCTTGGCCTCGACGTCCAGGTAGCGGTGCTCGATCCGGCGGGAGATCCGGGACGGGTCGCAGTCGATGCAGATCGCCACGCCGCCGTTCATGGTGACGGCCAGCGGCTGGGCGCCGCCCATGCCGCCGAGGCCGGCGGTGAGGGTGATCGTCCCCTCCAGCGTGCCCTCGAAGCGCTTGTTGGCGACGGCGGCGAAGGTCTCGTAGGTGCCCTGGAGGATGCCTTGGGTGCCGATGTAGATCCAGGAGCCGGCGGTCATCTGCCCGTACATGGTGAGCCCGAGGCTCTCCAGGCGGCGGAACTCCTCCCAGTTGGCCCAGTCGCCGACCAGGTTGGAGTTGGCGATCAGCACGCGCGGCGCCCACTCGTGGGTCTGCATGACGCCGACCGGGCGGCCGGACTGGACCAGCATGGTCTCGTCCTGCTTCAGGCCCTCGAGGGTCCGCACCATGGCGTCGAAGGAACGCCAGTCGCGCGCCGCCTTGCCGGTGCCGCCGTAGACGACCAGCTTCGAGGGGTGCTCGGCCACCTCGGGGTCGAGGTTGTTCATGAGCATCCGCAGGGCGGCCTCCTGCTGCCAGCCCTGCGTGGTCAGCCCGGTCCCCCGCGCCGCCCGCACCTCTCGCGGCCCACTCGCCTGCTGCACCATGTCCCGGCCTCCTTGCGGATGAACTCATTCAGACTCGACTCGGCTGAATATATCCAAACATTCAGCCTTCGACCAGACCTGAGCACATCCGATCAGCGCCCGTCCGGCCGACCCTTCCGCGCTACGCTGAACCCGGCGAACACCAGCCACTCGGCCCACGTGCCGACGAATGGAGGACGCGATGACGGCCATCACCGTGCGGCCCGGAAGACTCCGGGACGCCGCCGAGGAGATCGAACGGAGCACCGGCCTCCGAGTGCAGATCATCGGAGGAACCCTGGTGATGTCCCCCACCCCCCGCGGCAAACACGCCGGGACCGTGCAGGTCCTGCGCGACCAGCTCATCCTGTCGCTGCCCAAGAGCCACCGCGTCTACGAGGTCTCCTCGATCTCCATGCCGGACGACGAGGACGACTACGCCACCCCCGACATGGTCGTTCTCCCGAAGGACTGGGGCACCGACGACGAGTGGCTGGCCGACCCGCGTGACGTCGCCCTTGCACTGGAAGTCATCTCCAGCTCCGAACGCGCCAGCGGAATCGCCTCGAAGACCGAGTGGTATGCCATCGCCGGCGTGACCACCCTTCTCACGGCCGACCCCCGCAACGGCACTTGGACACTCCACACACACCCCCGCGACGGCGTCTACCAGGGCGTGCTCCACGGCAAGTACGGCGAGCCCGTGCCCCTGGCCGGTACACCTCTTCCGCCGGAGCTCAGAACCGACGAACTGCCCCTGTACGGCCCCCGTTCCTGACCGGCCGTCAAGCGGCGGCGTCGCCGCCCCAGTCGATGCCGATCTCGGCGAGCCAGCGCCGGTCGGCGTCGTCGGGGACGGCGGTGGCCGGGGCGCCGGGTGGCGCGGGGTTCCGGGGCGGGCGGGGGATCTCCTGGACGGGGCCGAGGCCGTACTGTTCGGCGGCCGCGGCCGCGGCGGCGCGGGCGTCCGGTTCGATGACGCCGACGTGGACGACGCTCTCGTCGCCCGCGTCGAGCACGGTGAGTTCGGGATCGGGCAGACGGCGCAGGGTGACGCGACGTCCGCAGGTCGGGCAGGACCACTCGTCGGCTCCGGAGGCGAGCCGGCCGACGAACTTCATTTCGTGGATCACACGCATGGCGGCACCCCCTGACAGGAGTGATGCCCGCCCTGGGCGGATCGTCAACCTGCGGGTACGGTCGCCGGGGCGGCGTACCGGCCGCGATCCGACGGGGAGGGGCGGCAGATGGACCGCGAGTGGGGCATCGAGGAGAGCATCGGCGTGGCGGCCGGACCGGCGGCCGTCTACCGGGCCGTCAGCACGGTCCGGCGGACGGGCGAGTGGAGCCCCGAGTGCCGGGCGGTGTGGGCCCGGCGGGGGCCGCTGCGGGTCGGTGACCGGTTCGTCGGCTTCAACCGCCGCGGCCTGTTCGTCTGGTTCACCACCTGCCGGGTGACGGCGGCCGAGCCGGGGCGCGAGTTCGCCTTCCGGGTGGACTCCTTCGGGCTGCCGATCGCCGAGTGGGGCTACCGCTTCGCGCCGGACGGCGAGGGCGGCACGACCCTCACCGAGTACTGGCGGGACCTCCGCACCGGGCGCAGCGCGCCGTTCGCCGAACTGCTCGGCAAGGTCTTCACCGGGGTCGCCCCCGAACGGCGGGCCGCGCACAACCGGGCCGGCATGCGGGCGACCCTGCAGCGGATCCGGCACGTCCTGGAGGCCTGACGGCCGGGGCTACTCCAGGAACAGCCCGCGGGCCGCGGCCGACTGCTCGATGGCCTCCAACCGCGCCTCGGCGCCGGGGAGGTCGTCGCACATGGTCTGCAGCAGCACCCGGCCGAGCATCATCGGCGCGCAGGCGGTGTCGAAGACCAGGCCGGTGCCGACGGCGGCCGGCAGCATCAGGTCGGACAGCTTGGCGACCGGCGCGAAGACGCTGTCGGCCACGGTGACGACGGTCAGGCCGCACTCCCGGGCCACCGCCAGAGCGTCCATCAGCTCGCGCGGGTAGCGCGGCAGGGCGAAGCAGAGCAGCACGCTCGCACCCGCCGCGGCGGCCTGCTCGAGGCGGTCGGCGAGCATGCTGCCGCCTTCGTCGAGCAGCCGGACGTCCGGGTGCACCTTGGCGGCGAAGTACACGAAGCCGCGCGCCTGCGCGGAGGCGGCCCGCAGGCCGAGCACCGGCAGCGGGCGGGAGGCGGCGAGCAGCCGGGCGGCGCGGGTGATCGGCTCGGGGTCGGCGAGCAGTTCGGCGAGGTGGCGCAGGTGCTCGATCTCGGCGAGCACGGCCTGCTGGTGCTCGTTGCGGACGGCGTCGGCCGGGGTCTCGGGGGCGGCGGCCTCGCCGGCGCCGAGTTCGCGCAGCTGCTTGCGCAGCGCCGGGTAGCCGTCGTAGCCGAGGGCCACCGCGAAGCGGGTCACCGAGGGCTGGCTGACGCCGGCGAGTTCGGCGACCTCGACGCTGGAGAGGAACGGCGCCTCGGTGGCGTGCCGGACCAGCGAGTGCGCGATCCGCCGCTGGGTGGGGGTGAGCCGGTGACCCTCGAAGAGCTGGAGCAGCCGGGCGGAGGGACCGACCGTGCCGGCGTCGTCGGTGGCGGTCATGGCGGTACCTCCGGATGCGAGCTGTTCGGATGACTGTGCAGCAGCAGGCTGCCCCTGGCAAAGACGTCTCGTACGCCGGGACGCCCGGCGAGACCCGCCGGCCGGGCTCACCCGGGGCGTGCGGCGAGCCGCGCGGGAGGTCTCGGGGTGACCCTGAGATCTCCCTGAGACCGCCCTGAATCCCCGTCCGACCGATGGACCGCCGGCCGTCCGGGGGAGCAGGCTGGTGCCCATGGACACTCGCCAGGACGACCTGCGGCGCGATCTGGACGCCTCGATGCAGGCCCGCAAGGAGCTCGGCAAGGAGTACGAGTCGGAACTCGTCGACTCCTTCCTCTCCCGGCTCGACGCCCGGCTCGACGCCCGGGTGGAGCGCCGGGTGGCCGACCGGCTCGGCCCGGCCGACGGCTACGGCCCGGCCGAGGGGTACGGCGGCCCGCCCGGGTACCGGCCGCGCCGCTTCGGCCGTTCGACGACCCGGCTGCCGATCGTCTCGCTGGTGCTCGGCATCCCGCTGTCCGGCATCGCCGGCGGCAGCGCGGGCTTCTGGGGACTGCTGGTCTGCTGGGGCGGCATCGTCGGCGTCAACGTCTCCTCCGCGCTCGCCGAGCGCGTCCAGGAGCAGCGCGGCGCGTCCACCCCGAAGAGCGACTGGGACCGGTGACCTGCGGCGCGGGCCGCCGCCGGTCACCGGTCCCGCCCGCTCCGGGCGACGCGGCGGTCAGGCCAGCGGACCGGTGACCTGCTCGACGGCCCGCACCAGCTCGCCCGAGGCGACCAGCGCCGCGGCGGACTCCAGGTCCGGCGAGAGGAAGCGGTCGCGCCCGGCGCCGCCGACCCCGGCGGCGCGGGCGGCGGCCATCGCCGCGGCGGTGGCCGGCGCCGGGGTGACGCTCGGACCGGCCTGCTGACGGATCTCCAGCGCCCGGGCGGCGGCGGTGAGCTCGACGGCGAGGATCCGGCCGAGGTTGTCGACGGCCTGGCGCAGCTTGCGCGCGGCGGACCAGCCCATCGAGACGTGGTCCTCCTGCATGGCCGAGGAGGGGATCGAGTCCACCGAGGCCGGCACGGCGAGCCGCTTGTTCTCGCTGACCAGCGCCGCCTGGGTGTACTGGGCGATCATCAGGCCGGAGTCCACGCCCGGGTCGTCGGCCAGGAAGGCCGGCAGGCCGTGCGAGCGGGCCTTGTCCAGCAGCCGGTCGGTGCGGCGCTCGGAGATCGAGCCGAGGTCGGCGGCGGCGATGGCGAGGAAGTCCAGCACGTAGGCGACCGGGGCGCCGTGGAAGTTGCCGTTGGACTCGACCCGGCCGTCCGGCAGCACCACCGGGTTGTCGACCGAGGCGGCCAGCTCGCGGGAGGCGACCAGCCGGGCGTGCGCGAGGGTGTCGCGGCCGGCGCCGGCCACCTGCGGGGCGCAGCGGATCGAGTAGGCGTCCTGGACGCGCGGGGCGTCGTCCTGGTGGTGGCCGGTGAGGCCGGAACCCTGGAGCACGGCCAGCATGTTGGCGGCGGACAGCGCCTGGCCGGGGTGCGGGCGGATCGGGGCGTGCAGCTCGGGGGCGAGCACCTTCTCGCTGCCGAGCAGCGCCTCCAGCGTCATCGCGGCGGTGATGTCGGCGGTGGTGAACAGGCGCTGCAGGTCGGCGATGGCCATGACCAGCATGCCGAGCATGCCGTCGGTGCCGTTGATGAGGGCGAGGCCCTCCTTCTCCAGCAGCTCGACGGGCTCGATGCCGGCGGCGGCGAGCAGGTCGGCGGCGGGCTTCTCGACGCCGTCGGCGCCGGTGGCCACGCCCTCCCCCATCAGCACGAGCGCGCAGTGCGACAGCGGGGCGAGGTCGCCGGAGCAGCCGAGCGAGCCGAACTCGCGGACCACCGGGGTGATGCCGGCGTTGAGCAGGGCGGCCATGGTCTGCGCGACCAGCGGGCGGACGCCGGTGCGGCCGCTCGCGAGGGTCTTCATGCGCAGGAACATCAGCGCGCGGACGACCTCGCGCTCGACCGCGGGGCCCATCCCGGCGGCGTGCGAGCGCACCAGCGAGCGCTGCAGCTGGGCACGCAGCTCGGGGCTGATGTGCCGGACGGCGAGGGCGCCGAAGCCGGTCGAGACGCCGTAGACGGGGCGCGGTTCGGCCGCCAGGGCGTCGATCCGGGCGCGCGCGGTCGCCATCTCGGCGAGCGCGTCGGGGCCGATCTCGACCCGGGCGTTGCCCCGGGCGACGGCCAGCACGTCCTCGGCGCTGACGTCGGCCTTGCCGACCTGGACGAGCGGCGCGTGGGGGGCCGCAGCACTGTGCATATCCATATGCATCATCTCAGCAGGTGAATGAAGATATGACAACCACCTCGGCCCGGTGGAAAGTCCGGTACCGGACGGCCGGCCACCGGGCCCGCGCGGCCGATCACCAGGATTTTCGGATACCCGGCCCGGTGCCGCACGCTGTGGGGGAGGCGAACGGCGCAACGCCGGGCGCGGCGGACGGAGAGGCGGACGGGACGATGACGCGGGCGACGGCACGGCGGCGGGTGCTCCGGCTGCGCGGGGACGGGCGCAGCGCCCGGCCCGACGCGCTGGCGGCCGAGGAGCCGCTGGAGATCCGGCTCGGCGGCGAACCCCTCACCGTCACCATGCGCACCCCCGGCCAGGACTTCGACCTGGTGGCCGGCTTCCTGGTGGGCGAGGGCCTGGTCCGCGCCGGCGAGGACCTCGCGGCGCTGCGCTACTGCGCCGGCACCGACGAGAACGGCGCCAACACCTACAACGTGGTGGACGCGACGCTGCGCGACACCGCCCGCCCCCGGCCGCTCTCGGCCCACCGCAACCTGCTCACCACCAGCGCCTGCGGGCTGTGCGGCCGGGACACCGTGGAGGCCGTCCGCACCCACGTCCACCACCCGGTCGACGCGGACCCGCTGGCCGTCCCGCCCGCGCTGCTCTACGCGCTGCCGGACCGGCTGCGCGCCGCCCAGCGCACCTTCGACTCCACCGGCGGCCTGCACGCGGCCGGCCTGTTCGACGGCCGGACCGGCGAACTGCTCTGCGCCCGCGAGGACGTCGGCCGGCACAACGCGGTGGACAAGGTGGTCGGCTGGGCGCTGCGCGAGGGCCGGCTGCCGCTGACCGGCCACATCCTCCTGGTCAGCGGCCGGGCCTCGTTCGAGCTGACCCAGAAGGCGGCGCTGGCGGGCGCGCCGCTGCTGGCCGCGGTCTCGGCGCCGTCCTCGCTGGCCGTGGACCTCGCCGAGGAGCTGGGCCTGACCCTGGTCGGCTTCCTGCGCGGCGAGGGGGCCAACGTCTACACCCGCCCCGACCGGATCGTCTGACGCACGCCGCGCCGATCGCGCGCGCCGCCCCGCCTCACCCCAGCGCCGCCTCGAGGAGGTCCGCCGCGCGCGCCGTACCGCCCTCGGCCCGGGCCGCGGCGCGCTCCGCGGCGAGCCGCTCGGCCACCGCCGGGTCACCGGTCAGCTCCAGCAGCGCGGCCCGCAGCGCCCCGGCCGTCGCGTCCTCGGTGTCCAGCCGCCGGGCCACGCCGAGCGCCACCAGCGAGTCGGCGTTGGCGAACTGGTCGACGGCCTGCGGCACCGCGATCATCGGCACCCCGTGGAACAGCCCCTCGCTCGCGCCGCCGGTGCCCGCGTGGGTGACGAACGCGTCCGCCTGCGCCAGGACGTCGAACTGCGGCACCCACCGGTGCACCTCGACGTTGTCCGGCACCTCGCCCAACGCGGCCGGGTCGGTGTGCCGGCCGATCTGCAGCACGACGTGCCAGCCGGGCAGGCCGCCGAAGGCCTCCAGGCACTGCCGGTAGAAGGCCGGCCGGTCGGTGAAGGCCGAACCGAGCGAGACCAGCAGCACCTTGTCGGCCCCGGCGGGCCGCTGCCAGCCGCCCTGGTGCGAGCGGTCGCCGAAGCACTGGCCGACGAAGGTGATCCGGTCGGTGTCGACCCGGTCCGCGTGGGGCTGCAGGGCCCGCGGGATCAGCGCGAGCGCCCGGTCCGGGCGGTTCTTGAACCGCTCGACGTCCCGGACGGCGGCGCCGGTGGCCGCCAGCCAGTCGCCGAACCGCCGGTAGTGCTCCGGTCCGCCGGGGCCGGTGCGGAGCGCCTCGAACACCGGGGCCAGGTCCTCCTCGATCCCCTCCCAGCCGACCATGGTGGGCGAGAGCTGGACCACCGGCACGCCGTGCGCCTCGGCCACCGCCCGGGCGGCGAAGGCGCCGATGTCGTGGAGCACCAGGTCGGGCCGGTCCTCGGCGAAGAGCTCCCGCAGGACCGGGGTCATCGCGAGGGCGTCGTCGAGGAAGACGTCCTGGACGGCGACCGGGTCCTCCGGCCACCCCGCGGGGTCGTCGTCGAGCGGCAGCGCCGTCCGGTACGGGACGAGCGCGGCACCGGTGGACGCGACGGTGTCGGCGAACGACGGGGCGTTGACGTAGCTCACCCGGTGACCCCGGGCGACGAGTTCGGCGATCACGGCGAGGCTCGGGTTGACGTGGCCGTGGGCCGGGATGGAGGCCATGACGATGTGCGCGGAGCGGGTCATCTCGGGGTCCTCTCGCGATGGTGCACAAGACGAGACGGTTCGTCTCGTTGATGACCCCAAGAATGCCGCCGTCCGCGCTCCCTGTCAAGACGATACGGACCGTCTCGCCATCTCGCTAGAATGGTGCCCGTGACCAGACAGAGCACCCCCGACCCGAACCGCCGCAACGAGCAGAGCCGTGCCGCGATCCTCACCGCCGCCGCCGAACTCGTCGCCGAGCTCGGCTTCGGCAAACTGACCATCGAGAAGATCGCCGCCCGCGCCGGCGTCGGCAAGCAGACCATCTACCGCTGGTGGCCCTCGAAGGGCGCCGTCGTCTTCGACGCCTTCCTCGCCGCCAACGAGAACGCCTCCGGCAGCCTCGCCCTCCCCGACACCGGCGACCTCGGCGAGGACCTGCGGACCCTCCTGCGGCTCACCGCCCTCGAACTCGCCGACCCCGGCTTCGACCGGACCGGGCGCGCCCTCACCGCCGAGGTGCTCACCGACCCCGCCCTGCTGGTCGAGTACCGCGAACGCCTCCTCGACCCGCTGCTGGCCGTCACCCGCGAACGCCTGCGGTCGGGCCGCGAGGCCGGACAGCTCCGCGCCGACGCGGACCTCGACCTCGCCGTCGAACTCCTCTACGGCCCGCTCCACTACCGCTGGCTGCACGGCCTGGGTCCGCTCGACCCCGGCTACGCCGACCAGGTGGTGGCGGCCGTCCTGGGCGCGCTCGGCCCCCGCGGCGACTGAGCGCGCCCAGGACGGTCCGGCCCCGGCCGGCTCAGGACCGGTTGCGGCGGCGCAGCATCAGCACCACGACGACGATCACCGCGACCACCACCAGCACCACGGCGATGCCGATCACCAGACCGATGATCTTGCCGAGGCCCTTCTTCTTCTTCTTTTTCTTGGACTTGTCCTTGGACGCGGCCAGCTGCGCGGTGTCGTGGCGGTCCGCCGCCACCCCGGTCCGGGCGGCCGCCTGACCGGCCGACACCTGCCGGGCGCCGTCACCGGCCGCCGCCACCGTGCTCACCACCGCCGTCCCCGACCCGACCGGCGCCGCCGAGGCCGCCGGCGCGGCGGCCAGCGCCGTCCCGCCGCACGCGAGCACCGCGGAGAGCAGCAGGCCCGTCAACCGAGCGCGCACGTCAATCAACCCCCGTCATCGATCCGGCACGACCCCGACGGCCCGCCGACCGCCGACACCATCCCACGCCCACCGCGCGCCGCCCACCCCCACGGCCGGACCGCGACCCGCTCGGAACCAACCGGTCACCGAAGCGCCACACTCCCCCCGCACCAGCGCCCCCGGGGTCGGCTCCCCGGGGGCGGCTCCCGGTCAGCTCTCGGGCGGGGAGGCGGGGCCGGCGAGGGCGACGGCGACGAGGGCCCGGAGGGCGGCGGCGACCTGGCCCAGCGGGAGCGTGGCGTCGTCGGCGAAGAGTTCCAGGAGCCAGCCGCCCGCCGCGTTCTGGCCGCCGGCCGCGACCATGCCGCGGTAGCCGGAGACCACCAGCATGGCCTCCTCCGCCGGATCGTTGCCCGCCGCGCCCGCGCGCAGCGCGAAGGCGCCGCCGCCCACGGCGCTCCGGGTCAGCGGGTAGTGGCGCAGGTCGAAGACGGCGTCCGGGGCCTCGATCTGGGCGCGCTGGGTCTCCGCCCGGGTGCTGCTCGGTCCCCTGGTCATCCGGTAGACGGCGTGCCGCGCGGTGCGCATCAGCTGCGAGCCGGGCGGCACGTAGGAGATCCACCAGCCGACCGCGTCCAGCAGCCGGGCCGAGGTCTCGGCGACGATGGCGAGCTTGCCGATGGTGTCGGCGGGGTGGACGCCGCGCGCGACCCCCTGCCGGTCGAGCGCGGCGAGCACCGCGGTGAGCAGCTGACCGGGGTCGGCGCTGTGCGCCGCGCCGCGGAACCGGCGTCGGTCGCCCGCCCCGGCCCGGCCCCCGGACCGGGGGCGGCCGTCGGCCCGGTGGTGCGGGTCGGCGGCGTCCGCGAGCAGCACCGTCGGGTCGGGGGCGAAGCCGGGGCCGTGGCTGCGGCCGGCCACCACCGGGTGCGCGGCCCGGGCCGCCTTGGCCCGGTACTGGGCGGCGTCGGCGAGCCGGAAGAGCCGGTCGGGGGTGGTGACGGGGCCGATCGAGTCGCCGGTGGAGGCGACCCCGCAGGCGACGCCCTCGCCCTCGGCCAGGGCCAGCGCCCGCGCGCACAGCTCCTCGGCGACGGCGACCACCTCGTCCGCCTTCTGGCCCTCGACGAGCAGGCAGAACTCGTCGCCGCCGAGCCGGGCCGCGAGGCTCCCGGGGAGCTTCGCGGCGGCCAGCGACAGCTGGTGGGCGAAGCGCTCCAGCAGCCGGTCGCCCATCTCGTGACCGAGCTGGTCGTTGACCCGCTTGAGGCCGTTGACGTCGCAGACCACCAGGGACACCACGGTGTTGTCCCGGTTGTGCGCGGCCAGCGCGCTCTCCAGCCGGGCGTCCACCGCGCGCCGGTTGGCGAGGCCGGTGAGCGGGTCGGAGAAGGCGAGCTTGCGCAGATCGGCGAGGCGCTCGGTCTGGGCGAGACCGGCCGAGATCTGGGCGGCGAGCAGGGTCGCGTAGTCGGCGTCGGCCTCGGTGAACTCCGCCGTCCCGGCGCTCCGGGCCAGGTAGAGCTCGCCCCAGGCCTGGCCGTGCAGCACGATCGGCGCGACCACGCAGCAGGCCCGGCCGCGCCGGCGCAGCGCCGCGGCGCGTTCCTGGCAGTACGCGCCGGCCGTCGGGTGGGTGTGCCCGGTGTGCGGCTGGGTGTTGTCCGCCGTCTGCACCCAGGCGCGCGGCAGCCGGCCGGTGCTCCAGCGCTCCTCCAGGTACGTGACGATCTCGGGGAAGTCGGCGACCGGGTAGGACTCGTTCTCGGGCAGTTCCTCCTCGCCGGGCGAGAGCGCACCGTGGTTCACCAGGACCCGCAGCCGGCCGGACTCACGGTCCCAGACCGAGACGGCGGCCATGGTGGCGCCGAGCGCCTCGGTGGCCCGGGCGGCGGCGGCCCGGACGGCCTCCAGCGGGGTGAGCGCCCCGGCCATGTCCTGGGCGAGTTCCACCACGGCCGTCAGCCGGGCGTCGGTGGCCGGACCGCCGACGGGGGCGGGCACCGGCGCGGCGGCCGCCGGCTGCCGCGTCCGGTCGTCGCAGTCGCGGTCGCGGTCCGTCATGATCGCCTCACTGCTCACCGGCTCGCCTCGCTCCCTGTGCTCGGTCCTGCTGGCGGTCCCGGTGCGCCCGCACCCGCGTACGACGGCCGGGGCCGTACCGACGGCGCCCGCACCGGCCGTGCCCGGGCGGCCACCGACGGTCCCCGGAATTCCTACCCGTCCGACGACGGTTACCCGCACGACGGTTCGGCATTCCGGGCCGGTCGCACCGGAGCGCCGGCACCGGAGGGGTCGTGCCGAAGACCGTGCCCGGGGTCGCGCCGGAGCGCCTGCACCAAGACTATGGCGGTTTCGTTCGGTTATGCCCCGTTTTCGGACCAGGATCCGCAAGACCGTACGACCTTCAACCGTTCGGCGTGTCGCAGCACGGGTCCGCCGCACGGCGTCGTCACGCAACGTCGTCGGTCGGCGTCGTCGGTCTGCGTCGTCGGTCTGCGTCGTCGGTCTGCGTCGTCGGGCGGAGTCGCGAGGCGGGGTCGTCACACGGCGGCGGCACCGCGTCGTCGCGCGGCACCGGGCGGCGGCGGGCGGGGGCGCGCGCTACTCGCCGCGCATCCGCCGGGAGAGCAGCCACGGCTCGACCAGCCCGAGTCCCCGCACCGGGCGGCGCCACATCGGCTGCAGGCTGAACCGGTGCCCGGCGTCCGGTCCCTGGACCGCCGGACCGGAGGGCGGCATCCCGGCCGCCATCGACAGGGCGTCCGCCAGCCCGGAGCCGTCCTCGCCGGCCGGCGCGACACTGCCGTTCTGCTCCAGCGCGGCCGCGAACTCGCCGTCGATCAGCACCGCGTCCTTGGGCGCGATCGAGGTGAGCCGGCTGGCCAGGTTCACCGTGGTGCCGAACACGTCGCCCATCCGCGAGGTGACCGTGCCGAAGGCCATGCCGACCCGCAGCGCGGGGATGGTGTCGTCCTCGGCCAGCGCCTCGATCAGGCTGAGCGCGATCCCGGCGGCGGTCACCGGGTCCTCGGAGACGAAGAGGATCTCGTCGCCGAGCGTCTTGATCACCCGGCCGCCCCGGCCGGCGATCAGGTCCGAACAGGTGTTCTCGAAGGTCTCGACCAGCTCGCCGAGCTCCTCCTCCTCCAGCCGCCGGGACAGCCGGGTGAAACCGACCAGGTCGGCGAAGCCCACCGCGAGCCGGCCGCTGGTGATCTCGTTGTCCTCGGCGGCCTGCACCACCCGGCCGGTGACCGCGGCCAGCTGCCGCCGCCACACGTAGACCAGGAACTGCTCCAGCTCCGGCAGCAACAGCTCGACCAGGGGGTACGCGACGTCCGCCCGGGTGAGACCGGGCTCGACGGACTGGGTGAGGTTCTCCAGGAAGGTGTCCATCTGCCAGCCCGCGAGCCGGGCCGTGGTCTGCCCGGTGGAGCGCGCCACCTGGATCGCCATCGACTCGCTCAGCAGACCCGACTCGACCAGACCGGCGAGCCGGCGCAGCGCGATCACGTCACCGTCGGTCAGCGCCCGGGACTGGCCGATGTCCGGGAAGCCCATCGCCCGCCAGAAACGGGTGGCCAGCTCCATCGGGACGTCGGCGGCCCGGGCGGCCTGGTACGGGGTGTAACGGCGCGGCGCGTCCAGGATCAGGCGTTCGAGGTCGAGGGCGACGGTCTGGTCGTCGGAGCCCGCCGGGCCCTCGCTGCCGTCGGCACCGTAGTCGCCGCCGCTGCTGCCGTCCTCTGCCACCGGTCCGTCCCCGTGCGGTCGCCGCACTCGCCTCGTGTCCTGCCTGTCCCGGGCGGGCGCGCCCGCCACCCGGCGGGCAGTGGCGCGCCTCACACTGCTGCCAGGTGGAATGTTCGCACGGAATCGCGCGATCCGGGGCATCCGCCCGAGTCAAGGGGAGGTAAGGGGAGGCACGACGACCTGCCCGGCGCACGGCCAGGGACGTGCCCCGCGCACGCCCGGGAACCCGTCCGGCGCACGGCGCGCGACCGGCCCGGCGCACGCCCTCGCGCCGCCGCACCGGGCCGGACGGAGCTGTCCTAGCGCGGCTCCGGGCGCACGTGGACGACGTCCCCCGCGCCGACCGCCCGGCGGCCGCCGTCCGGGGTGCGGACCACCAGTCGGCCGTCCCCGTCCACCGCCGCCGCCTCGCCGTGCAGTTCGCGGTCGCCGGGCAGCAGCACCTTCACCGGCCGCCCCAGCGTGGTGCAGCGCTGCGCGTAGGCCCGCAGCAGGCCGCTGGTGTGCGGGTCGCCCGCGGCGGCCGTCCACTCCCCGTACAGCTCGGCGAACTCGCGCAGCAGGGCGCGCAGCAGGGTGGTCCGGTCGGTGACGGCGGCGCCGGCCAGGGCGAGCGAGGCGGCCGTGGGGACGGGCAGTTCGGCGGCGCGCAGCGAGACGTTGAGGCCGAGGCCGGCGACCACCGCGCCGCCGCTCAGCTCGGTGAGGATGCCGCCGAGCTTTCGCTCCGCGCCGTCGATCTCCACCTGGAGGTCGTTGGGCCACTTCAGGCCGACCTCGACCTCGGCCACCCGGCTGAGGGTGCTCGCCGCGGCGACGCCCACCAGGATCGGCAGCCAGCCGTACCGTTCGACGGGTACCTCGTCCGGGCGAAGCAGCACGGAGAGGAAGAGACCGGAACGGGCGGGCGCGGTCCACTGCCGTTCGAGCCGGCCGCGGCCGGAGTTCTGCTCCTCGGCGACCAGCACCGCGCCCTGCGGGGCGCCCGCCCGGGCCAGGGCGGCGAGGTCGGTGTTGGTGGAGCCGGTCTCCTCGACGACGTCCAGCGAGGTCCAGAGCCCGCCGGGGCGCACCAGGTCCCGGCGGAGCGTGGCGGCGTCCAGCGGCGGACGGTCCAGGTCGGTCCACGGCGACGGCCCGCTGTGGCCGAGGCCGCGCAGTCCACTGCGGCGGGGGGTGTCACGGGGGGTGTCGGAGGTCATGCGGCTCACCCTAGAGCTCGGGCGGGCCGGAGGCCGTAGGCCGCCCCATCGTCCCCCAGAACGGGCGGTGACGACACTGTGGCGCTGACCATAACGGCCGGACGTTACGTCGACGCTCCGCGCTGGCTACGCTACCCAACGGTAGTTCGTTGTGCCGCCCTGCATCCCTCGTCCGCGCCGCCCCCACCCGGCCCGCGCGCCCCCGAAAACAGGTCGCGGCCCATGGATCAGGGAGAGCCACCGGAATGACCGAGGCGCCGTACGACCCGCACACCACCGCCGGCAAGCTCGCCGACCTCCGGCGCAGGATCGACGAGGCGGTGCACTCCGGCTCCGCCAAGGCGGTGGAGAAGCAGCACGCCAAGGGCAAGCTGACGGCCCGCGAGCGGGTCGCGGAGCTGCTGGACGAGGACTCCTTCGTCGAGTTCGACGAGTTCGCCCGGCACCGCTCGACCAACTTCGGCCAGGAGAAGAACCGGCCGTACGGCGACGGCGTGGTCACCGGCTACGGCACCGTCGACGGCCGTCAGGTGGCGGTGTTCGCCCAGGACTTCACGGTCTTCGGCGGCTCGCTCGGCGAGGTCTTCGGCGAGAAGATCGTCAAGGTCATGGACTTCGCGCTGAAGACCGGCTGCCCGGTCATCGGCATCAACGACTCCGGCGGCGCCCGGATCCAGGAGGGCGTGGTCTCGCTCGGCCTGTACGGCGAGATCTTCCGCCGCAACGTGCACGCCTCCGGGGTGATCCCGCAGATCTCGCTGATCATGGGCCCCTGCGCGGGCGGCGCGGTCTACTCCCCCGCGATCACCGACTTCGTGGTGATGGCCGACCAGACCTCGCACATGTTCATCACCGGCCCCGACGTGATCAAGACCGTCACCGGCGAGGACGTCGCGATGGAGGAGCTGGGCGGCGCGCGCACCCACAACACCAAGTCCGGCAACGCGCACTACCTGGCCTCGGACGAGAAGGAGGCGGTCGAGTACGTCAAGAGCCTGCTCTCGTACCTGCCCTCCAACAACCTCTCCGACCCGCCGGCCTTCCCGGAGGAGGCGGACCTGTCCGTCACCGACGAGGACCTCGAACTCGACACCCTGGTGCCGGACTCGGCCAACCAGCCGTACGACATGCACCGGGTGATCGAGCACGTCCTCGACGACGGCGAGTTCCTGGAGACCCAGCCGCTCTACGCCGGCAACATCATCACCGGCTTCGGCCGGGTCGAGGGTCACCCGGTCGGCATCGTCGGCAACCAGCCGATGGACCTGGCGGGCTGCCTGGACATCGCCGCCAGCGAGAAGGCCGCGCGGTTCATCCGCACCTGCGACTCGTTCAACATCCCGGTCATCACCTTCGTCGACGTGCCCGGCTTCCTGCCCGGCACCGAGCAGGAGTGGGACGGCATCATCCGCCGCGGCGCCAAGCTGATCTTCGCCTACGCCGAGGCGACCGTGCCGCTGATCACCGTCATCACCCGCAAGGCCTTCGGCGGCGCGTACGACGTCATGGGCTCCAAGCACCTGGGCGCCGACCTCAACCTGGCCTGGCCGACCGCGCAGATCGCCGTGATGGGCGCGCAGGGCGCGGTCAACATCCTGCACCGGCGCGAGATCGCCGAGGCCGAGGCGGCCGGCCACGTCGACGAGAAGCGGGCCGAGCTGATCGCCTCCTACGAGGACACCCTGCTCAACCCGTACCTGGCCGCCGAGCGCGGCTACGTGGACGCCGTCATCGCCCCGAGCGAGACCCGCCGGCACATCGTCCGCGGTCTGCGCGCGCTGCGCGGCAAGCGCGAGGTGCTGCCCCCGAAGAAGCACGGCAACATCCCGCTGTAGTGGCTCCGAGCAGGAGGATCGCGAGAGGATTGAGCATGGCCCCGATCCACGTGCTGCACGGGCAGCCGACCCCCGAGGAGCTGGCCACCGTCCTGGCGGTGGTCCAGGCCCGGGCCGCCGCCGCGCAGGCCGCCGCCGAGGCGGCCCACCGCGCGGGCGCCGGCCCGGACTCCGCCTGGAACGACCGCGCGCGCCGGCTGCGCACGACCCCGCGCCCCGGCGTCAACGCCTGGCGCACCTCCGGCTGGGCCGGATAGGCACCGCCGCGCTCCGACGGCCGCCCGGCACCGTACGCGGTGCCGGGCGGCCGCTTCTCGTGCACGTCCTGGTGCACCCGGCAAGGTCCACCCTGTGCGAAGTGCAGGCAGAAGCCCGGATCGCCCGGAAAGCTGAGTACGGATACTCAGGCGCCCCACCGGCCCGGGGGCGCAGGCTGGAGCGATGCTCTGGTCAGACCCCCGCGACGAGCCCTCCCCGGAAGCCCGGCGGATGCAGCGCCGGCTGCACCGGGCCGGCCATGTGCTCGCCGTGCTCGCCCTGGTGATCGCCGTTCTGCTGATGATCTGACGGTCACCGGACGGCCGGGGCGGGGCGGCCCTCTACCCTGGTGGGCATGACCGACCGTCGCTCCCTCGTCCTCGCCTCCGCCTCCCCCGCCCGGCTCGGGCTGCTCCGCCAGGCGGGGCTCGACCCGCGCGTGGTGGTCAGCGGCGTCGACGAGGACGCCCTCACCGCCGCCACCCCCGCCGAACTCGCGCTGGTGCTCGCCGAGGCCAAGGCCGAGGCCGTCGCCGTCACCCTCACCGAGGGCGAGCTGGTCATCGGCTGCGACTCGGTGCTGGAGCTGGACGGCCAGGCGCTCGGCAAGCCCGCCGACGAGGCCGAGGCGCTGGCCCGCTGGCAGGCGATGCGCGGCCGGGCCGGGGTGCTGCGCACCGGGCACTGCGTGGTCGACACCGCGACCGGCCGACGGGCCTCCGCCACCGCCTCCACCACCGTCCGCTTCGGCACCCCGGACGACGCCGAGGTGGCCGCGTACATCGCCACCGGCGAGCCGTTGCACGTGGCCGGCGCGTTCACCCTGGACGGCCGCTCGGCGCCGTTCGTCGAGGGCATCGACGGCGACCCGGGCAACGTCATCGGACTCTCCCTGCCGCTGCTGCGCGGCCTGCTCGCCGAACTGGGCGTGCGGATCACCGACCTCTGGGTCCGCTAGCCGAGGGGCGTCGCCGGTGCGCCGGAAGTCGGCCACCGGGGCGCCGCCGGGGCGTCGCCCACGCGCCAAAGACCGGCGCAATTGTCGCCATCCGCCCCACCGACGATCCGATCTGATGCACGCTGGGAGAGCGCCGGCGGGCGTCGACGCTCCAAACCGACGGGGGAGACGAGCGGATGACCGAGAGTCTGCTCAACGTCCTGCTGGGCCTGGTGGCCAGCGCGATCAGTGCCGTGCTCGGCTGGCTCGGTCAGAGCCTGCGCCGAAGACGGCGGCTGGAACGGACCAGGGCCTTCCTCGGCCTGCCCGCCGGCAGCGAGTGCCTGATCGTGGTGAACCGCAGCATCGGCGCCGGCGCGCACGCCCGGACGGTCACCCGGCGCGACGCCTACGCGCTGATGGAACTCGCCGCCCTGGTGAAGGAGTGCGGCGCGCACACCGACCTGGTGGCGCACGACGCCGCGCCGCGCAGCCTCGGCGCCAAGACCGAGCTGTGCTTCGGCGGCCCGGTCTCCAACGAACGGATGGCGGCCCACCTGGCCTGGGGCCTGCCCGGGGTGACGATCTCCAGCGACCGCGAGGCCCCGGACAACACCATCACCGTCGGCGGCCGCTCGTACGCGGCGGACCTGGACGGCGGGGTGTACGTCCTGCTCGCCCGGCTGGCCACCCCCGAGGGCGGCCGCCCGGTCTTCCTGATCTCCGGCCAGACCGGCGTCGCCAACCACGCCGGCGTCCGCCACCTGGTCGCCCACCACCGCCGACTGGCCCGCCGGTACGGCACGGACGGCACCTTCGCGCTGCTGCTCAAGGTGGTCAACCCGGGCGCCTACGGCCCGGACGTCGTCGAGCAGCTCGCCGACGTCACCGCCCCGGCCCTGGAGCGCGCACCGGCCCCGCCGGGCACCCCCGGCACCGCGGCCGGCACCGCGCGGACGCCCGCAGCGACGGCCGGGCGGTCGCCCGCGTCGACCCCCGCGTCCGCCCCCACTCCTTGAACGCCGCTCGCGCGATGCTCGGGTGTGGCCAAGCCCACCGCCTCGCCACGCCGCCCCGTCACCGAGCGCAAGCGCGGCACCACCGTGACCGCACCTGCCACCACCTGCGCAGACTCCCGTCGGGCCGCCCACCGCCCGTCCGGGCGCATCACCCTCCGTGTGGGATAGTTCACAACCTGGGGCTACTCGCCGGTACTGCCCAGGAATCCATAAACTCAACGAGGTTCAAGAAGGGAGCCACAGTGCGCAAGGTGCTCATCGCCAACCGCGGGGAAATCGCCGTCCGCGTCGCCCGGGCCTGCTCGGACGCCGGTATTGCCAGCGTCGCCGTCTACGCCGAGCCGGACCGGGATGCGCTGCACGTCCGCGCGGCCGACGAGGCTTACGCGCTGGGCGGCGACACCCCCGGCACCAGCTACCTGGACATCGCCAAGGTCCTCCAGGCCGCCGCCGACTCGGGTGCGGACGCCGTCCACCCCGGGTACGGCTTCCTGTCGGAGAACGCCGACTTCGCCCAGGCCGTGCTCGACGCGGGTCTCACCTGGATCGGCCCGCCCCCGCAGGCCATCCGTGACCTCGGCGACAAGGTGACCGCCCGGCACGTGGCGCAGCGCGCCGGTGCCCCGCTGGTCGCCGGTACGCCGGACCCGGTGTCGGGCGCCGACGAGGTCGTCGCCTTCGCCCAGGAGCACGGCCTGCCGGTCGCCATCAAGGCCGCCTTCGGTGGCGGCGGTCGCGGCCTGAAGGTCGCCCGCAACCTGGAGGAGATCCCGGAGCTGTACGACTCGGCGGTCCGTGAGGCGGTCGCCGCCTTCGGTCGCGGCGAGTGCTTCGTCGAGCGTTACCTCGACAACCCGCGGCACGTCGAGACCCAGTGCCTCGCCGACCAGCACGGCAACGTGGTGGTCGTCTCCACCCGTGACTGCTCGCTGCAGCGCCGGCACCAGAAGCTGGTCGAGGAGGCGCCCGCGCCGTTCCTGACCGCCGAGCAGAACGCCGAGCTGTACCGGGCGTCGAAGGCCATCCTCAAGGAGGCCGGTTACGTCGGTGCCGGTACCTGCGAGTTCCTGGTGGCGATGGACGGCACGATCTCCTTCCTGGAGGTCAACACCCGTCTGCAGGTCGAGCACCCGGTCACCGAGGAGGTCACCGGGCTGGACCTGGTCCGCGAGATGTTCCGGATCGCCGACGGCGAGGAGCTCGGCTACGGCGACCCGGAGGTGCGGGGTCACTCGTTCGAGTTCCGTATCAACGGCGAGGACCCGGGCCGCAACTTCCTGCCCGCGCCGGGCACGGTGACGCTGTTCGCGCCGCCGTCGGGCCCGGGCGTCCGACTGGACTCGGGCGTCGAGACCGGCTCGGTCATCGGCCCGGCCTGGGACTCGCTGCTGGCCAAGCTGATCGTCTCCGGTCGGGACCGCAAGCAGGCGCTGGAGCGGGCGAAGCGCGCGCTGGCCGAGTTCAAGGTCGAGGGCATGGCGACCGCCATCCCGTTCCACCAGGCCGTCGTCACCGACCCGGCGTTCGCGCCCGAGGTGCACGGCAGCGAGGGACCGTTCACGGTCTTCACGCGGTGGATCGAGACCGAGTTCCAGAACACCATCCCCGCGTTCGCCGGTGCGGCCGGCGAGGGCGAGGAGGCCGAGGGCCGGGAGACCGTGGTCGTCGAGGTCGGCGGCAAGCGGATCGAGGTCTCGCTGCCGTCCTCGCTGGGTGTCGCCGCCGCTCCGGCGGCCGGTGCGGGGGCCGCCAAGGCGGCCAAGCGCCGGGTGGGTGCCAAGAAGGCCGGTTCGGCGGTCAGCGGTGACACGCTGGCCTCGCCGATGCAGGGCACCATCGTGAAGGTCGCGGTCGAGGAGGGCCAGGTCGTCGCCGAGGGCGAGCTGATCGTCGTCCTGGAGGCGATGAAGATGGAGCAGCCGCTGAACGCGCACAAGGCGGGCACGGTCGTCGGCCTCAAGGCCGAGGTCGGCGCGAGCGTCTCCAGCGGCGCGGCGCTCTGCGAGATCAAGGACTGACGCCGGGAGCGGTCAGCGACTGATCAGGAGTGATCAAGGGCGGGCGCGCACCTCGCGCGTTCCGCCGCCGGTCCGTACACCTCCGGGTGTGCGGACCGGTCGCGTTCCGGCGGGGCCCGCGCGTGGGCGCACAGCGCGGTCACGTGGCGCGCGGCGGTCCGTGCGCGCTGGTGCGTCCGGGTCTCAGCGCCCGCGCGGCAGGCCGAGCTCGGCGAGTCTGACCGGGAGCGCCCCGCCGGGGCCGCCCGGTCCGCCGGGGCCCCCGGGGCCGCCGTGCGCCCCGGGCCGGCGCTGGCCGGGCAGCGGGGCCGCACCGGGCGGCGCCGCGACGCGGCGGGCCAGCGGGCCGGGCTGGGTCTGGTGGACGGGCCCGCTGCCGGTGCCGTGCACCGGGGCGTCCCCGGGCGGCGGGGCGCCGAGCGGGGCGAGGTCGATCTGCACCCCGCAGTCGGCGAGCGCGTCCAGCTCGCGGGCGGTGGCGTCGTCCGCGGTGGCGTGCTCGTCGGTGACCAGCCGGGTGATGGTCTCGGTGGGGACGGTCTGGAACATGGTGTCCGCGCCGAGCTTGGTGTGGTCGGCGAGGATGATCACCTCGGCGGCCGACTGCACCAGCGCCCGGTCCACGCTCGCGGAGAGCATGTTCGTGGTCGAGAGACCGCGCTCGGCGGTCAGTCCGCTGCCCGAGACGAAGGCCTTGGTGACCCGCAGCCCGTGCAGCGACTGCTCGGCGCCGCTGCCGACCAGGGCGTAGTTGGAGCCGCGCAGGGTGCCGCCGGTCATCACCACCTCGACCCGGTTGGCGTGCGCCAGCGCCTGGGCGACGAGCAGCGAGTTGGTGACCACCGTCAGCCCGGGCACCCGGGCGAGTCGGCGGGCCAGCTCCTGGGTGGTGGTGCCGGCGCCGACCACCACGGCGTCGCCCTCCTCCACCAGACCGGCGGCGAGGTCGGCGATCGCGCTCTTCTCGACGGCGGACAGGTGGGTCTTCTGCGGGTAGCCGGGTTCGCGGCTGAAGCCGCCGGGGAGCACCGCGCCGCCGTGCCGGCGGTCGAGGAGCCCTTCTGCCTCCAGGGCCCGTACGTCGCGGCGCACGGTCACTTCGGAGGTCTGGACGACGCGGGCCAACTCCCGGAGCGAGACGGCTCCGTTGGCGCGCACCATTTCGAGGATCAACTGGCGACGTTCTGCTGCAAACACAGAACCGACGGTAACCTGCGTGACCGTCTGCTTTCAGGCGTTTGCTGCTAGTAGCGGGAATTGCTCACGCCCGTGCGGCGCGTGACCGTACAATGCGCGCCGTCGGTGCCCCGGGACTGCGCCCGCCGTCCGGGTGACGCCCCGGGACGCGCGAAGGGCGGCCGCCGAACGGCGACCGCCCCCAACTGAGCGCCGGACGCTCAGGATTCGCCCTCGTCGCGCTTGCGGATGTGGAGCTGGCGGGCGGCCTCGGCGGTGGAGCCGGAGACCGACGGGTAGACGGTGAAGGCGCTGGCCACCTGTTCGACCGTCAGATTGGCGTCCACCGCGAGCGAGATCGGGTGGATCAGTTCGCTGGCGCGCGGGGCGACGACCACGCCGCCGACCACGATGCCGGTGCCCGGGCGGCAGAACAGCTTCACGAAGCCGTCCCGGATGCCCTGCATCTTGGCGCGCGGGTTGCCGCGCAGCGGGAGCTTGACCTCGACGGCGTCCATCTTGCCGCACTTCACGTCGGCGGCGGTGTAGCCGACGGTGGCGATCTCGGGGTCGGTGAAGACGTTGGAGGCCACGGTCTTGAGGTTCAGCGGCTGCACCGCGTCGCCGAGGGCGTGGTACATCGCGATCCGGCCCTGCATGGCGGCGACGGAGGCGAGCATGAAGACGCCGGTGCAGTCGCCGGCCGCGTAGACGCCGGGGGCGGTGGTGCGGGAGACCCGGTCGACGTGGATCTGGCCCCAGTCGTTGAGCTTGACCCCGGCCTCCTCCAGGCCCATGTCGGCGGTGTTGGGGATCGAGCCGACCGCCATCAGGCAGTGGGTGCCCTCGATCACCGTGCCGTCGGAGAGGGTGACCTCGACCGTGTCGCCGATCCGTCCCTCCTCGCCCGCCTCCGGCGAGGAGGGTTCCTGTGCGCCCTCCGCCCGCGCCGAGACCCGCTTGACCGTTTCGGCGCGCGAGCGGCTCATCACGTTCATGCCGCGGCGGCGGAAGACCTCCTCCAGCACCTCGGCGGCGTCCGGGTCCTCGCCGGGGAGCACCCGGTCGCGCGAGGAGACCAGGGTGACCCGGGAGCCCAGCGCCTGGTAGGCGCCGGCGAACTCGGCGCCGGTGACGCCGGAGCCGACGACGATCAGCTCGCGCGGCAGCTCCTCCAGGTCGTACACCTGGGTCCAGGTCAGGATCCGCTCGCCGTCCGGCTGGGCGTCGGGCAGTTCGCGCGGGTGGGCGCCGGTGGCGATCAGCACGGCGTCGGCGCGCAGCGACTGGACGCTGCCGTCGGGCGCGTCGACCAGCACCTCGCGGGAGCCGTCCACGGCCTGGCCGCCGGTGCCGAGCCGGCCGCGGCCGCGCAGCACGGTGACGCCGGCCCGGGTGACGGACTGGGTGATGTCGTGGGACTGCGCGATCGCCAGGCGCTTCACCCGGCGGTTGACCTTGCCGAGGTCGACGCCGACCACCCGGGCGGGGGTGTCGATGTGCGGGGTGTCGTCGGCGACGATGATCCCCAGCTCCTCGTACGAGCTGTCGAAGGTCGTCATCACCTCCGCCGTCGCGATCAGCGTCTTCGACGGCACGCAGTCCGTGAGCACCGCCGATCCGCCCAGACCGTCGCGGTCGACGACGGTCACCTCCGCGCCGAGCTGGGCGGCCACCAGCGCCGCCTCGTAGCCGCCGGGTCCGCCACCGATGATCACGATCCGAGTCACGTGACCCATTGTCCCGCACGCCGGGAGCACTGCCACGCCGGGGTCGGGGCTTCTGTCGGATCGACCGGTGAACGTAGGCTTCCCCCCATGCCCCTTTACGCCGCGTATGCCACCAACCTCGATGCCCGGCAGATGACTCGCCGCGCCCCCCACTCGCCGCTGCGCGGCACGGGATGGCTGTCCGGCTGGCGGCTGACCTTCGGCGGCGAGCACCTCGGCTGGGAGGGTTCGCTGGCCACCGTGGTCGAGGACGAGAAGGACCAGGTCTTCGTCTCGCTGTACGACGTGGCGCCGATGGACGAGGAGGGACTGGACCGCTGGGAGGGCGTCCAGCTCGGCATCTACCGCAAGACCAGGCTGCGGGCGCAGACCCTGGACGGCGACGTGCCGGTCTGGACGTACGTGCTCAACGACTACGAGGGCGGCCTGCCGGCGGCCCGCTACCTGGGGCTGATCGCGGACGCGGCGGAGAGCGCCGGCGCCCCCGACGACTACGTGCTGGACCTGCGCCGCCGACCCTGCTGAGCCGCCGTTCGGAGATTGCTCCGGGTCGCGGCGCCGTTCCGCCGCCCCGGAGCTGTACGTTCACGCCATCCGGGTAACGATCCGGCACGTCGTACCAGGATTTTCTACGCGCGTAGCCATTTCCCGTCTATCCTCGGACGTGTGAACGCATCTCCTCAGTCGGTCGTCTCCGCCGACCCCTACGCCGCCGCCCAGGCCGCCGCCGAGCGCCTGCGCGAGCTGACCGGTGCCGAGCGCCACGACGTCGCCCTGGTGATGGGCTCCGGCTGGGTGCCGGCGGCCGACGCCCTCGGTGAGACCGTGGCGGAGTTCCCGGTCACCGACCTCCCGGGCTTCCCCGCCCCCGCCGTGGCCGGCCACGCCGGCACGATCCGCTCGGTGAAGATCGGCGAGAAGCGGGCCCTGATCTTCCTGGGCCGCAACCACTACTACGAGGGCCACGGCGTCGCCACGGTCGTCCACGGCGTGCGCACCGCCGCCGCGGCCGGCTGCGGGACCATCGTGCTGACCAACGGCTGCGGCGGGCTGCGCCCGACCTGGGTCCCCGGCCAGCCCGTCCTGATCAGCGACCACATCAACCTGACGGCCGACTCGCCGATCGTCGGCGCCAACTTCGTCGACCTCACGGACCTCTACTCGAAGCGGCTGCGCGAGCTCTGCCGCGAGGTGGACCCGACCCTCGACGAGGCCGTCTACGTCCAGTTCCGCGGCCCGCACTACGAGACCCCGGCCGAGGTCAACATGGCCCGGGTGATCGGCGGCGAGCTGGTCGGCATGTCCACCACCCTGGAGGCCATCGCGGCCCGCGAGGCCGGCGCCGAGGTGCTGGGCATCTCCCTGGTCACCAACCTGGCGGCCGGCATGACCGGCGAGCCGCTCAACCACGCCGAGGTGCTGGAGGCCGGCAAGGCCTCCGCCGAGCGCATGGGCGCGCTGCTGGCCAAGGTCCTCGAGCGGATCTGACGCCGACCCCGGTGCGGACGGCACGAGCGACGGGGCCCGAGGACGGCCGTGATCCGGTGATCACATCCGCCCGCGGGCCCCGTCCGCGTTCCCCCGGCCCGACACGCCGCCGCCCGGGGCGCCGGACGCCGGGTCCCGCCGCCGGCGCGCCGTACGTTTCGTCCCGTCCGGCCGGCCCGCCCCGGCCGCGGCACCCCGCCCGCCCGACCTGATCGTCCGCCCCACCCGTCCGCCCCACCCGTACGTCCGCCCCGCACGCGGGACCGCCCGCAGGACCGCCCGAGCCGCCACGCCCCGGCCCGCGAGCGGCGTCCCCGTCCGAGGACGTCCCGCGGGCCGCCCCGGCCACCGCCGCCCGTCCCACCGGGCCCGGCCCGGAGCACCCTCCCGGCCGACCACCGACGCACTTCCCGATGGAGCTGCAGCCATGACGCAGGCAACCACCACCGACCTCCTCGCCCGGGCCCGCACCTGGCTCGCCGAGGACCCGGACCCGCAGACCCGCGAGGAGCTCGCCGCGCTGCTCGCCGCCGCCGAGGACCCGGAGGCCGAGGCCACCGCCAAGCTCGCCTGGGCCGACCTGGCCGAGCGCTTCGCCGACCGCCTCCAGTTCGGCACCGCCGGCCTGCGCGGCGAGCTCGGCGCCGGGCCGATGCGGATGAACCGCGCCGTGGTGATCCGGGCCGCCGCCGGCCTGGTCTCCTACGTCAAGCAGCAGGGCCTCGGCGACCTCGTCGTCATCGGGTACGACGCCCGCCACAAGTCCTACGACTTCGCCCGCGACACCGCCGCCGTGGTGGTCGGCGCCGGTCTGCGCGCCGCCCTGTTCCCGCGCCCGCTGCCCACCCCGGTGCTCGCCTTCGCCGTCCGCCACCTCGGTGCCGCCGCCGGGGTGACCGTCACCGCCAGCCACAACCCGCCGCAGGACAACGGCTACAAGGTCTACCTGGGCGACGGCTCGCAGATCGTGCCGCCGGCCGACGCGGGCATCGCCGCCGAGATCGACGCGATCGGCTCGCTCACCGAGGTCCCGCTCGCCGCGGAGGGCTGGGAGACCGTGGACGAGTCCGTGGTCGAGGCCTACCTCGACCGCGCCGCGTCCATCGTCGACCCGCACAGCGCGCGCGACCTCGACATCGTCTACACCCCGATGCACGGCGTCGGCCGCGACACCTTCCTCGCCGCCCTGGGCCGGGCCGGCTTCCCGGCGCCCACCGTGGTCGCCGAGCAGGCCGAGCCGGACCCGGACTTCCCGACCGTCGCCTTCCCCAACCCGGAGGAGCCGGGGGCGATGGACCTCGCCTTCCGCACCGCGGCCTCGGTCGGCCCGGACATCGTCATCGCCAACGACCCGGACGCCGACCGCTGCGCGGTGGCCGTCCCGGCCAACGGCGACGCCGCCGGGGGCGGCAGCGGGGCGAACGGCTGGCGGATGCTGCGCGGCGACGAGGTCGGCGCGCTGCTGGGCGCCGCGCTGGTCGCCAAGCGGGCCACCGGCACCTTCGCCACCACCATCGTCTCCTCCACCCTGCTCGGCCGGATCGCCGAGGCCGCCGGGCTCGGCTACGCCGAGACCCTCACCGGTTTCAAGTGGATCTCCCGCGCCGAGGGCCTGCGCTACGGCTACGAGGAGGCGCTCGGCTACTGCGTCGACCCGCAGGGCGTGCGCGACAAGGACGGCATCACCGCCGCCCTGCTGGTCGCCGAGCTCGCCGCCACCCTCAAGCGGTCCGGCCGCACCCTGACCGACCTGCTGGACGACCTGGCGCTGGAGCACGGCCTGCACGCCACCGACCAGCTCTCGGTCCGGGTCGAGGACCTCTCGCTCATCGCCGACGCCATGCGGACCCTGCGCGAGCAGCCCCCGACCGTGCTGGCCGGCCTCACCGTGACCCGCGCGGACGACCTCACGGCCGGCTCCGCCGAGCTGCCCCCGACCGACGGCCTGCGCTACTACCTGGCCGGCGACGCCGTCCGCTCGGCGCGCATCGTGGTCCGCCCCTCGGGCACCGAGCCCAAGCTCAAGTGCTACCTGGAGGTCGTCCTCCCGGTCGCCTCGGCCGCCGACCTCGCCGCCGCCCGCACCCGGGCCGCCGAGCTCCTGGCCACCGTCAAGCGGGACCTCGCCGCCGCCGCCGGCATCACCGTCTGACGGCTCGGGGAGGACGACGGAGGGGCCCGCCGCACCGGCGGGCCCCTTCGGGTCGTTCACGGGTTCCGGGTCGCTCCGGAGACCTGTCCGGTCAGACCGCGATCACGGTGATCAGGGCGATCAGACCGGCCACGGTGGGGGCGATGATCCACCAGCACCAGCGGACCTCGATCGGCCCGGCGGCCTCGGGCCGGGAGGCGTTGCGCTCGGCCATGTCCTGGAGGACGCCGACCACCTGGTCGGACCAGGCCCGGTTGGGGTCCGTCGAGCCCTGCACCCCGGCACCGGAGGGCGTGCCGCCCGCGCCGAAGACCATGCCCAGCCGGGAGGTGTGCTGCTGCCCGCCGCGCTCGCGGGCCCGGGCGGCGCGCTTGCGCTGGCGCAGCGACACCGGCACCGCCCACACCTGGAACTTCCTGCCGTCGGCGAGGAGCTCGACCGAGTAGCCGGCGCGCAGCGCGTCCACGGCGGCCCAGGGGGCGGTGATGGTGCGCAGCGGGTTGCGGACGACGAGGCGGCGCTCGTCGGCGCGGACGGCGGGGCGCAGGGTGTAGGCGATCACCGGGAAGACGAACACCGGGACGGCGGCCAGCGACACCCACGGCGTCTTGCCGCTGCCGTTGAGGGCGGCGTCCCCGATCAGCCAGGCCGCGACGGCGAGCAGCAGCACCCCGGAGATCACGCCGGGAACGGAGCGGTACACGCGGTCGGCGTACACGGGCTCCCCATCGGAGCCGGCCGGGCCCGGTCGGGGCCGGCCGTGGGAATCGGTCATGCCGACGATTCTGCCCCATGCCCCGCGCGATCCACAGGGGTGACGGACGGGGTTCGTGGGGTGCGGAGGTCTCGGTCCGGCATCGATGGCGGGTGCCTCTAGCGGTTGACTACGCGCGTAGATATGCTGGTGTGGTGACTATGTCCACTCTTGCAGCCAATGCCCCCGGCGTCGCGGGCAGCGGTCTCGAGGACGTCGCGGCGTCCGAGGCCTCGCTCCGTCGCTTCCTGCACGGCCTGCCCGGCGTCGACCAGGTCGGCCTGGAGGCGCGTGCCGCCACTCTCGGGACCCGCTCCATCAAGACCACGGCCAAGGCGTACGCCATCGACCTGGCCATCTCGATGATCGACCTGACCACGCTGGAGGGCGCGGACACGGTCGGCAAGGTGCGCGCGCTGTGCACCAAGGGCAGGACCCCCGACCCCACCGACCCGACCACCCCCCGCGTCGCCGCGATCTGTGTCTACCCGGACATGGTCGCCACCGCGAAGGCGGCGCTGCAGGGCACCGACATCCAGGTCGCCTCCGTCGCCACCGCCTTCCCCGCCGGGCGCGCCGCGCTCCCGGTCAAGCTCGCCGACACCGCCGACGCGGTCGCGGCCGGCGCCGACGAGATCGACATGGTGATCGACCGGGGCGCCTTCCTCTCCGGCCGCTACCTGGACGTCTACCGCGAGATCGTCGCCGTCAAGGAGGCCTGCCGCCGCCGCGACGGCAGCCACGCCCACCTCAAGGTGATCTTCGAGACCGGCGAGCTGCAGACGTACGACAACGTGCGCCGCGTCTCCTGGCTGGCGATGCTGGCCGGCGCCGACTTCATCAAGACCTCGACCGGCAAGGTCGCCGTCAACGCGACCCCGCCGGTCACCCTGCTGATGCTGGAGGCGGTCCGCGACTTCCGCGCGGCCACCGGCGTCCAGGTCGGCGTGAAGCCCGCCGGCGGGATCAAGACCACCAAGGACGCGATGAAGTACCTGGTGATGGTCAACGAGACCCTCGGCGACGACTGGCTGACCCCGCACTGGTTCCGCTTCGGCGCCTCCAGCCTGCTCAACGACCTGCTGATGCAGCGTCAGAAGCTGACCACCGGACGGTACTCCGGTCCCGACTACGTGACGGTGGACTGAGAATCATGGCCAAGAACACCAAGAAGACCGACGAGCCCGTGGCCGCGCCGCAGGCCGCGCCGGCCGACAAGCCGGCGGGCGGGCTCTTCAGCTACGCCCCGGCCCCCGAGTCGCCCGCCGCGGCCGGCGACATCGCCAGCTCCTACGGCCACTTCATCGGCGGCGCGTTCGTCGACTCCTCCGGCAGCGAGGCGCTGAAGACGGTCAACCCGGCCACCGAGGAGGTGCTCGCCGAGTTCGCCCAGGGCACCCCCGAGGACGTCGACCGCGCGGTCGCCGCCGCCCGTGCGGCCTTCGCCGACTGGTCGGCCCTGCCCGGCAGCGAGCGCGCCAAGTACCTGTTCCGGATCGCCCGGATCATCCAGGAGCGCAGCCGCGAGCTGGCCGTGCTGGAGTCGATCGACAACGGCAAGCCGATCCGCGAGACCCGCGACGTCGACCTGCCGCTGGTCGCCGCGCACTTCTTCTACTACGCGGGCTGGGCCGACAAGCTGGACTACGCCGGCTTCGGCGCCGCCCCGAAGCCGCTGGGCGTGGCCGGCCAGGTCATCCCGTGGAACTTCCCGCTGCTGATGCTGGCGTGGAAGATCGCCCCGGCGCTGGCCACCGGCAACACGGTCGTGCTGAAGCCGGCCGAGACCACGCCGCTGACCGCGCTGCGCTTCGCCGAGATCTGCCGCCAGGCGGGCCTGCCGAAGGGCGTCGTCAACATCGTCACCGGCGACGGCCGCACCGGCGCGGCGCTCACCGCGCACCCGGACGTCAACAAGCTCGCCTTCACCGGCTCCACGCCGGTCGGCCGGGCGATCGCCAAGCAGGTGGCCGGCACCCGCAAGAAGCTCTCGCTGGAGCTGGGCGGCAAGGCGGCCAACATCGTCTTCGACGACGCGCCGATCGACCAGGCGGTCGAGGGCATCGTCAACGGCATCTTCTTCAACCAGGGCCACGTCTGCTGCGCGGGTTCGCGCCTGCTGGTCCAGGAGTCGGTCCAGGACGAGGTGCTGGACGCGCTGAAGCGCCGGATGGCCACCCTGCGGGTCGGCGACCCGCTGGACAAGAACACCGACATCGGCGCGATCAACTCGGCCGAGCAGCTGGCCCGGATCACCGCGCTGACCGAGGCCGGCGAGGCCGAGGGCGCCGAGCGCTGGTCGCCCGCCTGCGAGCTGCCGGGCACCGGCTTCTGGTTCCGGCCGACGCTGTTCACCGGCGTCAGCCAGGCCCACCGGATCGCCCAGGAGGAGATCTTCGGCCCGGTGCTGTCGGTGCTGACCTTCCGCACGCCCGCCGAGGCGGTCGAGAAGGCCAACAACACCCCGTACGGCCTCTCCGCCGGCATCTGGACGGAGAAGGGCTCGCGCATCCTCTGGATGGCCAACAGGCTCAAGGCCGGCGTGGTCTGGGCCAACACCTTCAACAAGTTCGACCCGACCTCGCCGTTCGGCGGTTACAAGGAGTCGGGTTACGGCCGCGAGGGTGGCCGGCACGGTCTGGAGGCCTACCTCGATGTCTGATGTCGTGAGCCGTCTTGATGTCCTCAAGACCTACAAGCTGTACGTCGGCGGGAAGTTCCCGCGCTCCGAGAGCGGGCGGGTGTACGAGGTGACGGACGCGAAGGGCGAGTGGCTGGCCAACGCGCCGCTCGGCACCCGCAAGGACGCCCGCGACGCGGTCGTGGCCGCCCGTGCGGCGGTCAAGGGCTGGGCCGGCACCACCGCGTACAACCGCGGCCAGGTGCTGTACCGGGTCGCCGAGATGCTGCAGGGCCGGCGCGAGCAGTTCGCCGCCGAGGTGGCGCTCTCCGAGGGCGTCGGCGCGAAGAAGGCCGCCGCCCTGGTGGACGCGGCGATCGACCGCTGGGTCTGGTACGCGGGCTGGACCGACAAGGTGGCCCAGATCGCGGGCGGCGCCAACCCGGTCGCCGGCCCGTACTTCAACCTCTCCACCCCGGAGCCGACCGGCGTGGTCGGGATCGTCGCCCCGCAGGCCGGCTACGGGCACTCGCTGCTCGGCCTGGTCTCGGTGATCGCCCCGGCCGTCGCCACCGGCAACACCGTGGTGGTCGCGGCCGCGGCCGACGCCCCGCTGCCCGCGCTGTCCCTGGGCGAGGTGCTGGCCACCTCGGACGTCCCCGGCGGCGTGGTCAACATCCTGTCCGGCCGGACCGCCGACATCGCGCCGACCCTGGCCTCGCACCAGGACGTCAACGCCCTGGACCTCACCGGCGCGATCGCCGCCGACGGTCCCGGCGCGGCGGGCGGGCTGGAAGCGCTGGCCGCGGATACCCTGAAGAGGGTGATCCGCCCGGAGCTGGACCCGTTCGCCCAGGACTGGACCAATGCGCCCGGAACGGACCGGCTACTCTCGTTCCTCGAGACCAAGACGGTCTGGCACCCGATGGGTATCTGACCGTCCGACGCCGACGGCGGCCGCGCTCCGCGGCCGCGTCGGTGACAACTCCACAGACTGGCCGTCCCCCGTGCCCTCTCCCCCCCAGGGCCCGGACGGTCACAGGACGGACCCGCGCCTCTCCCCCCCTGGCGCGGGTCCGTCGACTTTCGTCGCGCCGGATCGAGCCGTTCGACGCTGCCGGCGGCCACGGGCCGCCGCGCAGACTGGGGCGACACCGCGCACCGAGGGGGACGAGGCTCATGGGTGAAGTGATCGGCGAGCTGATGGCGCTGTTCGCGGACGGATTCCTGCGCACGCTGCACGTGGCCCGCGCCCGCCGCCGGCTGGCCGCCGGGCAGCCGGTCCGGATCCCCTGCTCGGCCCGCGCCGAGGGCCCCGGCGGGTGGCCCGGCTACGTCAACGGACGGCTGCGGATCGCCCCGGGCGCCCCGGGCGCCACCTTCGCCTCGCGCGGCCCCGAGAGCCGCGAACTGGCCGCCGGCGGCACCTTCCACGAGCCCGAGCCGGACACCTGGCAGGACCAGGACTGGGCCGCCACCGCGTACCTGGCGCCCGGCGCCGATCACCCGGTGTACCTCCAGGTCGACAGCCGGTACCTGCCGATGGTGCGCGCCGCGCTCACCGATCCGGCGTCGTTGCGAACGGTCTGATCCGCCGGGTTTCGGCATCGGGCCCGGATGCGTCAGACTGGTGTCCCGTGAGTGACTCCCCGCTGAACCCTGTGCCGATAGCCCGCGCCCGGGTGGTCCTGCTCTCCGGGCCCTCCGGATCGGGGAAGTCCTCGCTCGCCGAGCGCAGCGGCCTTCCGGTGCTCCAGCTCGACGACTTCTACAAGGACGGCGACGACCCCAGCCTCCCCCTGCTGCCCGACGGCTCGGTGGACTGGGACTCCCCGCTGGCCTGGCACCGCGAGCAGGCCGTCGCGGCGATCCGCGCCCTGTGCGACACCGGCCGGGCCGAGGTGCCGGTGTACTCGATCCCGGACAACGGCCGGATCTCCACCCGGGTGCTGGACCTCGACGGGGCCGGCGCGTTCGTCGCCGAGGGCATCTTCGCCGCCGAGATCACCGCCGACTGCGCCGCCGAGGAGCTGCTCGGGGACGCGCTGTGCCTGCGCAACGGGGCCCTGACGACCGCCTGGTGGCGGCTGCGCCGGGACGTCCGCGAGGGCCGCAAGTCGCTGCCGGTGCTGGTGCGGCGCGGCTGGCGGCTGATGCGGGCCGAGCGGGGCATCGTCGGCCGGCAGGTCGCGCTGGGTGCCCGCCCGTGCGCCGGTCCCGAGGCCGAGCGGCGGATCCGCGCAGCCGCCCGGGCCGGCGAGCTCTCCGCGGTCTGACCGGCACCGCTCCCCGTCGGGCCCCGTCCCGCGACCCGCGACCCGCACCGTCCGCGGGAACCGCCCGGAGAACGCGGAACGGCGGGCCCGGTGCGTCTCCCCCGCACCGGGCCCGCCGCCTTCCCCGGACGTCCGCGGCTCCCCCCGGTGCCGCCGCTCCCCCGAGCCGGCGCCACCTGTGCCGCGTCCGTCCTGCTACCCGTCCCCCGACGGGAGTCCTGTCCCCGTCGCGTTACGCGACCAGCTCGCCGAAGGCCCGGAGCGTGTCGCCCGAGGTGTTCAGCTGGTCGTCGTCGCGCAGCCGGCGCAGCGCGCGCCAGATGCTGCTCTTGACGGTGCCGACGCTGATGCCGAGCACGTCGGCGATCTCCGGGTCGGTCTTGCCCTCGTAGTAGCGGAGCACCAGCATGGTCCGCTGGTTCTCCGGCAGCTTGGCCAGCGCCTGCCAGAGCACGGCGCGCAGCTCGGTGCCGCCCATCGCGTCGGTGTCGCCGACCGTCTCCGGCAGCTCCTCGGTCGGGTACTCGTTGACCTTGCGGCGCCGCCAGGCGGAGATGTGCAGGTTGGTCATGGTGCGGCGGAGGTAGCCCCCCACCGCGGCCTTGTCGGTGATCCGGCCCCAGGCGCGGTAGGTGCTGAAGAGCGCGCTCTGCAGCAGGTCCTCGGCCTCGTAGCGGTCGCCGGTCAGGTGGTAGGCGGTGGCGTACAGGGAGGCGCGGCGCTCACGCACGTACGCGGTGAACTCCGTGATGTGGTCCTCCGCGACCTCGGGACGCTCCCCCTGCGCCCCGGTGGACGTCGCCCCGCCCGTCGCCCGCTCGGTGCCGGGCGCCGCCACCGGGCTCAGCCGCAGCAGCGTCGCACCGGCGGCCTCGCGGCCGGCCGACTCCCCCGAGTCGGCCTTCCGCAGGCCGGTCCCCCCGATGCCCCGGTTCCCCCCCGGGGCGTCCGTGCCCTCGACGCGGACGGGGAGGATCCCCCGCAGCGTCAAGGTGCCGCCGGAGTCGGCCGCGTTCCCCCGTCGGCCGATCCCGTACAGCTCCCCCGTCCTGCCGCCGCCGCTCACCCGGCGTGCGGCAGTGTTCCCACCGGTGCTGTGTGCGCACCCCCGTACGACCACGGCACCGGAGGTCTCCTCGGTCCCGGCCTCGAAGCGGCTCCGGTGGGCGGTCGCTGACGAACGCGCGGTGCGGACAGCCGGGTTGGTCCGGGTCTGAAGCGTGGCGTTCATCGTGCGCCCCCTCTGATCGGTTCGAGCGGTTCCGTTGCCGCCGGGCTGCCGGCCGATTGGCCCGCTGTCCTGCGGCGACATCGAAAATCCTGCCCGCCGGTTGTGATGACGCTGTCCGTCGACTGTCACAGGGCTGTCACAGGGCCGGGCCTTTCGTCCCGGACGCCCTCCCGCCGTTGACGGACGCCGGTGGCGAGGGTTCCGGTTCCCGCTCGCGACGGCGGGTGGACGGGCGCGGGCGCCGGCCGGACGGTGGGGGGTGATTCGCCGCTCCGGGTGAGCCAGAATGAGGCCGTGCCTTTCCTCCTTCTGATCGAGGACGACGACGCCATCCGCACCGGCCTCGAACTCGCCCTCACCCGCCAGGGCCACCGTGTGGCCACCGCCGCCTCCGGCGAGGACGGTCTGAGGCTCTTCAAGGAGCAGCGGCCGGACCTCATCGTGCTGGACGTGATGCTGCCCGGAATCGACGGCTTCGAGGTGTGCCGCCGGATCCGCCGCACCGACCAGCTGCCGATCATCCTGCTGACCGCCCGTTCCGACGACATCGACGTCGTGGTCGGCCTGGAGTCGGGCGCGGACGACTACGTCGTCAAGCCGGTGCAGCCGCGCGTCCTGGACGCCCGGATCCGGGCCGTGCTGCGGCGCGGCGAACGGGAGAACTCGGACTCGTCGGTCTACGGCAGCGTGGTGATCGACCGGGCCGCGATGACCGTCACCAAGGACGGCGCGGACCTCCAGCTCACCCCGACCGAGCTGCGGCTGCTGCTGGAGCTCAGCCGGCGGCCCGGCCAGGCCCTGTCCCGGCAGCAACTGCTGCGCCTGGTCTGGGAGCACGACTACCTGGGCGACTCCCGGCTGGTGGACGCCTGTGTGCAGCGGTTGCGGGCCAAGGTCGAGGACGTGCCCTCGGCCCCGACGCTGATCCGCACGGTGCGCGGGGTCGGCTACCGGCTGGACCCGCCGGCATGACCGGCACCGTCGACGTGCCCGCCGCCCCCTTCCGTCCGGCGCCGGCGATATCCCGCCGCGCGCACTGAACTCCGGTAACGACAGGTTCCTGTGACTGACCAACAGACGACGGCCCGGTTCTCCTCCGGCCCGTGGCGCCGACTGCGCTCGCTGCGCGTGCGGCTGATCGCGGTGTTCGCCGCGGTCGCGCTGCTCACCGCCGTCTCGGCCTCCGGCATCGCGTACTGGCTCAACCGCGACGCGGTGCTGAAGCGGGCCCAGGACACCGCCCTCAACGACTTCCGGGTCTCGCTCAGCCGCAACGTGTCGAACCTGCCGCTGAACGCGACCTGCGAGGACCTGGCCGTGCTGGCGAGCACCGTCGCCAGTTCCGGGCTCAGTTACGACGTGGTGGTCGCGGATCCGGCGCTGCCGGACTGCATCGCCTCCTCCAGTCCGACCCAGTACACGCTCGCCGGCGTGCCGACCCCGCTGCAGAGCGCGGTCGGCAAGCCGCGCGAGATCACCGAGTCCAACCCGTACACCTACCACCTGTACTGGCAGCGGCAGAACCTCGACGGCCGGCCGTTCGTCATCGGCGGCACCAAGGTGGTGCCGACGGGTCCGACGGCGTACATGTTCAAGTCGCTGGAGAACGAGCGGGCCGACCTCAACACGCTCGGCTGGTCGCTGGCGATCGCCACCCTGCTGGCGCTGATCGGCTCGGCGCTGCTGGCGCAGGCCGCGTCGGCGACGGTGCTGCGGCCGGTCAAGCGGCTCGGCGACGCGGCCCGGCGGCTCGGCGAGGGCCACCTGGACACCCGGCTGGAGGTCGAGGGCTCGGACGAACTCGCCGACCTGGCGCGGACCTTCAACCGGACCGCGGAGTCGCTGCACGGGCAGGTCGAGGAGCTGAGCGCGCGCGAAGCGCAGAGCCGGCGGTTCGTCGCCGACATGTCGCACGAGCTGCGCACCCCGCTGACCGCGATGACCGCCGTGACGGACATCCTGGAGGACGAGGCGGAGTCGCTGGACCCGATGATCGAACCGGCCGTGCGCCTCGTGGTCAGCGAGACCCGTCGGCTCTCCGACCTGGTGGAGAACCTCATGGAGGTGACCCGCTTCGACGCCGGCACCGCCAAGCTGGTCGCCGACGAGGTGGACATCGCGGACCTGATCATGTCCTGCATCGACGGCCGGGCCTGGTACGACGCGGTGGAGGTGGACGCGCCGCGCGGGGTCCTGGCGGTGGTCGACCCGCGCCGGCTGGACGTCGTCTTCGCCAACCTGATCGGCAACGCGCTCAAGCACGGCGGCTCGCCGGTGCGGGTGCGGGTGCGCCAGGACGGGGAGACCGTGGTCGTCGAGGTCTCGGACAGCGGGCCGGGCATCCCGGAGGACGTGCTGCCGCACGTCTTCGACCGGTTCTACAAGGCCGACAAGGGGCGGGCGCGCTCGGAGGGCAGCGGCCTCGGCCTGTCCATCGCGATGGCGAACGCGCAGATCCACGGGGGGTCCATCACGGCCGCGAACGGCGAGGTGGGGGCGGTGTTCACGCTGACCCTGCCGCTGACCCCGCCGCCCCCGCCGCCGACCGACCCCGCCTCCGAGGAGAGTGCCCAGTGAGACGCCCGTTCGCCGCCGCAGCGCTGCTGGGCCTGGCCGTGCTGGTCACCGGCTGCGGCATCCGCCCGACCGCCGTCCCGGTGGACGCGGGCGCGCCGGCCAGCCGGACCGCCTGCCCGACGGTGGCGCGGATACCCACGGCCCCGAGCACACCGTCCGCGGCGGCCCCGGCCGCCGGGGCGCCGCAGGTCCCGGCGCACGCCGCGCCGGTGCCCGGCGGCGGGACGGCCTCCGCGCGGGCCGGCTCGACGTCGCCGTCGCCCGCGGCGGGGTCGCCGGTCGTGACGGCGCCCGCCCCGGGACCGTCGACACCGCCGGCGGAGAACGTCTTCGGCGCGCTGCCGTCGCCGTCCGCCTCGACCACGCCGCCCTGCCGCTAGTCGTCGCACGCCGGGTGGGGGCGCCCACCCGGCGTGCGGCGCAAAGTTCACACCGGGCATGGAACCGGCACGCCGCCGGTGCACGTCCTCTCCCCCGTGCAGCGAGATGGCACCACGACACGCGAGGAACGTGCCGACGTGCGGACCGAGACCGGACCGGCGACGGCCGTCCCGCGCTACCGGCGTCCACTACGGGCGGTGGGACTGCTCGGCCTCTCCCTCCACCTGCTGCTGGTGGGCTGGCTGGTACTCAGACCACTGCCGGTGGCCTGGGTCTACGACGCCAACCTGACGCCACTGGCCTCGCTCCGCTCCTCCACCGCGGGCCAACTGCTCGGCGAACTGCTGATGCTCGCCCCGCTCGGCGTCCTCCTCCCGCTCGCCGGCGGACGCCTCGGATCCCCCTGGTTCCCGTCCTTCCTGCGCACGACCGGCGCCTCGGCCCTGCTGGCCACGGGACTGGAGTTCCTCTCCTCCTGGACGCCCGGGCACGTGCTCAACGTCGACCACATCCTGCTCGCCGTCGTCGGCGTCGCGGTCGTCCACCTCGCCCTGGTCCCCGTCGGCCGCTCCGTGCTGACGCGCGGCGTCACGGCCCCGCCGGTCCCGGCCGGCCGGCCGTCCCTCCCGGCCCCGGCGGCCCGGCCCGCGGCCGTCCCTTCGGCGGGCGCCCCGGCCGCGGGCGTCGAGCCGCTGCTCAGTCTCGGTTCGCCGGGCCCCGCGCGGCGGGGCTGACCGCGCCCGGGGGCCGTCGGCCTCCGCCGGGTCCGCCCGGTCAGCTCAGTCCGCGCGGCGGACCCGGCCGCCGACCTCGATCAGTCCGTCGTCGGTGAGGCCCGTGACGAGCTGCGAACCCCGCCCCTGGGTGATCGTCAGTCCGCGGCCCAGTTCGGCGGTCAGCAGCAGGGCCGCCGCGCCGGTGGCCTCGTCCTCGTCGATCCCGTCGCCCCGCCCCGGGAAGGCCCGGGCGCGGACGGTGCCGGCCGCCTCGTCCTGCCAGGCCCAGGCGTAGATCCACTCGCCCGGCGGCGGCACCGCCAGCCCGTCCACCTCGGCCGCCGTCGGGTACCGGCGCAGCGTGCGGGGCGGCGCCCAGTCGGCGGGCGCCGCGATCCGGGTGAACGGGCCGTCGTGCCGGACGCCGACCACCCCCGCCGCGGTGACCAGCCGGTCCGTGCCGAGCAGCCACGCGGTGCCGACGCACGGATGGCCGGCGAACGGGAGGCGGAGGGTGGGGGTGTAGATGTCGATCACGCCGCGCGCCGGGTCGTCGACGAACACCGTCTCGCTGAAGCCGAGCCGCCGGGCGAGCTCCTGCCGGTCGGCGCGGGCGGGGACGGCCGCGCCGTCCCGGACGACGCCCAGCGCGTTCCCGTGCGCGCCGTCCGGGCCGCAGAAGACGTGCAGTACCTCGTGGTGGGTCATCCTCGGTCACTCCGGTCCGGTCGGGCCCGTGCGGCGGACGCACGGGCGGTGGTCGCACGGGCGGTGGTCGTCACGGTCCCGTCGCCGCCGTCCGCCCGGTCGGGACCGGGTCGGCTCAGCGCGCGGCGGGGCCGGCGGGACGGCCGGTGGGGCCGGCCGCCGGGCCCGGGGCGGGGCGCACGGCCGGAGCCGGCGCCGACCGCACCGCCGGACCGCCCGCGGCCGGGCGCGGAGGCCCCGCCGCCGGACCTCCGGCGGGGTGGGGCGTCCGGCCGACCGGGCGGCCCGTCTGTCGGCGGTGGGCCACGATCAGGGTGCCGATGCCCATGGCGATCGCGGTGGCGCCGGTGACCGCCATCGGCGTGTTGACCGGCGAACCGCCGGTCGAGGCGAGGTCGACGGACGGCACCGGGGCCGCCGCCACGGTCACGGTGACGGCCGGCACCGGGGCGGCGGCCGTGCTCTGCGGCGTCTGCGTGGTCTCCGAGGCCGGAACGGCCGCCGGCGTGCCGCCGGGGTCCGCGGGCGGCGTGACCGCCGCAAGCCCGACCGCGGGCGCGGCGCTGCCGGGCGCGGTGGGCGCGGCGGCCGGGGGCGCGACCGCGGCCGCCGGCGCTCCGCCGCCCGCGGCGGGCGGCGTGCTCGGGGCGCCGGGCAGGGCGGCCGGCGCGGCGGCGGTCACCGTGATGTCGACCGCCGAACTGACGGCGGGCAGACCCGCGCCGCCCCCGCCCACCGGGAGGCTGCTCCCGGTGAACAGCAGCGAGACGACCCCCGGCGGAGCGTCCTGGGCGAACGCCAGCCGCACGTTGAGCGTGCGGGACTCGCCGTCGCGCAGCCGTACCGAGGAGGCGTCCTTGTCGCCCGCGCGCAGCGCGAGCGTCAGCCGCCCCGGAGCGCCCTGACCGGGGTCGGTGGCGGGCACCCACTCGCCGTCGGGCGTCTGGAACTCCAGCCTGGTCGCCTCGGCGGTGGGCAGGACCTTGCCCCGGAGGGTCAGTTCGGGTGCGAAGGCGACGTCCTTGCCGCTGCGGTTGCTGAGCGTCAGCCGGAACGGCCGCGCCTCGCCGCCGGCGGTGAACGAGCCGGGCACCGCGTCCAGGCCGAGGTACGGCACGCCGGGCGCGGGGGCCGGGGTGGGCGTGCCGGTGGGGCCGGCCGCGACGGTGGTGAACTCCTGGTGCGGGCCCGTCGCGTCGGTGATCCGGCTCTCCGGCGGCAGGGTCGGGTCGGCGACCACCGCGGTGAAGCCGCCGGTGGCCCGGCCGGCGGGCGCGTCGGCGGTGACGGCGAGCCGCAGCCGGTAGGTGGCCGAGGCGCCCGCGGGCAGGCTCAGCCGGGTGGTGAAGGTGTCGAGGTTCCAGGTGGCGCCGACGTGGGCGCCGGGGCTGAGCGCGGCGGGCTTCCAGGCCCCTCCGCCGGGGGGCTGGAAGTCGAGCCTGAGCTGGGTCTCGCGGACCCCGGAGTCGACGTTGGCGACGACGAAACCGGTGGTGACGTCGACCGCGTGGTCGGCGGAGTTGCGGAGCGTGGCGGTGAACTCTCCGGCCGGACCGCCGGCGGTCAGGGTGCCGGGGAAGCCGGCGACGGTGATCGTCACCGGGCTGCGGCGCTCCTGGGTGCCGACCGGCCCCGGGGTGCCCACGCCGTTCAGGGCGCTGCGGACCGCACCGGTGGTCCCGCCGGAGCGCGACAGCGCGGCCGCGCCGGGGGCGGTGGTCAGGGCCGCGCCGGAGACCAGGGTGGCCGCGGCGGCGAGGGCCAGGGATCTGCGGTGCTGAGTACGCAAGGGGGACCTCATGGGAGGAAGGCGGGCGAACCCGACGAGCCCGGCAGCAGGCGGTTTCGCCGAGGTGGGAGGCCGCTCCGGGACTCTCACCCGGGTCGCTGCTTCGCCCCCCAACCACCAGCGACGGGCGCATCATATCCGAACGCACTGACGCTTCCTGAGCGATTTTCAAGGGGGAACGGGGAGGTTCTCCGGACGGATTCGGCGATGACACCGTGACGGAATCGTGAGGACGGATGTCGGCGCGCTCCAGTACTGTGCGCACTCGTCCCCCCGGCGGCCACCCGTTCGTGTCCGCCCACTCCCGGCAACACACAGGAACACCTCGTGAACCTCGACTTCGACGTCGACCCGCTCTTCTCCTGGTACGTCGTCCTGCTGGCCGTCAGCGGCATCGCCCTGCTGGTCATCGGCGCCGTCAACCTCGGCGGCCTGAAGGTCGGCTGGCGCGTCCTCAACGTGCTCGTCGGCATCGGCTTCACCGGCTACGCGTACTACCTCGCGTTCGTCTTCGAGGGCGGCACGTACACGCTCTTCTTCAAGGCGTTCATCCTGCCGGTCCTGCTGATAGTCCACGCGGTGAAGGCCCTGGTCGCGCGCTCCCAGGCCCCGGCCGCGCCGCCGTTCCCGCCGCAGGGCGCGCCGTACCCGCAGGGCGGCCAGTACCCGCAGGCCCCCCAGGCCGGTCAGTACCCCCAGGCCGGTCAGTACCCGCCGGCGCCGTTCCAGCAGCCCTCGCCGTACCAGGCGGCCGCGCCCCAGCAGCCCAACCCGTACGCGCCGGCGGCCCCCGCCGCCCCGCACCAGCCCCCGGCCGCCCCGCAGGGCTGACGCCCCGCACCGGCCGCCCGCCGGCCCGGCCGTCCGGACCACCGGAAGGCCGGGCCGGCGGTCCGCCCGCGCACTACGCTGCGCGGTGGGGACGGAGGCCGGGCCGGGCGGCGCGCTGTGCTCCGTCGGAGCCCGACCGACGGTGACCACGGAGGAGTTGTTCGCAGGATGGCGACCGGAAGCCTCGCGGTGCCCTACGACCTGGTGATCGTCGGCGGCGGTCCGGCCGGCTGCGCGGCCGCCGTGCTGGCGGCGAGCGTCGGACTCCGTTCGGCGCTGGTCGAGCGGCGCGCCCTCGGCACCACCCTGCGGCGCGTCCCGGCGGTGGACAACGTCCTCGGCTTCACCACCGGCACCGCCTTCGCCGACGCCGTCGCGGCGGACGTCCGACGGGTCGCCCACTCCTGCGACGTCCTCCTCGGCGCCCCGGCGACCGCCCTGCACGCCGACGAGGAGGGCGTCACCGTCCACCTCGCCCCGGGCACCACCGTGCGGGGCCGGTACGCGGTCGTCGCCACCGGCGTCCGCGCCGCCCGGCCGGAGGAGGCCGCCTGGCTCACCTCCGGAGTGGACGCGCCGCCGCCCCTCTGGGAGGCCGACGCCGCCCGCCTGGCCGGCCGCCGCGCGCTCGTCCTCGGCGCCGACCGTCCCCTCGGCACCCTGCTGCGCGCCCACCCCGACGCCCCGCTGGACCTGCTCGTCCCGCACCCGCCGGCGGACGCCTACAAGGCCGAGGAGGTCCGCGCCGACCCGCGCGTCACCCTGCTGGAGCTCGACGCCCTCGACCTCCGCCGTTCCCCCGAAGGCCACGTCGCGGCGGGCGGGTTCGGCACCTTCGCCCCCGACGCGGTCTTCGTGAACCTGGGCGTCCGCCCGGCCGCCCTCCCCGGCAGCCTGGTCCGCGCCGAGGACGGCTACTGCCCGCCCGACCGCCAGCACCCCCGGGTCCTCACCGCCGGGGACCTCCGCTCGGCCCGCGGCCAGCGCATCATGACCGCCACCGGCTCCGGCGCCGACGCCGCCCTGCACGCCTACTACGCCCTGCGGCTGACCTCCCCGGGCGCCGGCTGACCGCCCGGCTGCCCGACGGGCCGGCCGACGGATCGGAAGGTCGGGCCCGCCGACTTCCCGCTCCGCCGACGGGCTACTGCTCGGCAGCCCCCGCCCGGGGCACCGCGGGGCCCCGGAACGGCAGCGGCCGGCTCAGCATCAGATTCGTCGTCGTACTGCCGAACTGGGCCAACTCGTCGACGATCTCCTCGAGGTGGCCCATCGACGTGGTGGCGATCTTCAGGACGTAGCAGTCGTCGCCGGTCGTCCGCAGGCACTCCAGGATCTCCGAGCGCTCCTCCAGCAACCGCCGCAGCGGTTCGTGCCGTGCCGCCGGCCCGGGGTACTTCAGGCGGACCACCGCCAGCACCGGGTACCCGGTCCGTTCCAGGTCCACCTCGGCGCGGTACCCCGTGATCACCCCCGCCGTCTCCAGCCGCCGCACCCGCTCCGTCGTGGCCGACGCGCTCAGGTTCACCCTTCGCGCCAGCTCGGCGAACGCGATCCGCCCGTCCTCCTGGAGCTCGGCCAGGATCGCCCAGTCCGTCGCGTCAAGAATCTCGGTCATGTGCCCAGATTGCCGGTGATTCCACGGCCGATCAACCCCTGCACCGGGGGATGTCTCTTCCATCAACCCACCTTCCGTCCCTAGGCTTTCGGGCGTGAAGATCGGAGTCAACGTCCCCAACTTCGGCCCCGGCACCGACCCGGCGGCCCTGCTCGGCTGGGCCCGGACCGTCGAGGGCCTCGGCTTCGACCTGCTGATGGTCTCGGACCACATCGCCGTCACTCCCGACGTCGCCGTGCGCTACCCCGGCCCGTTCTACGAGCCGTTCACCACCCTCGCCTGGCTCGCCGCCCGCACCGAGCGGGTGCGGCTCGGCACCACCGTCCTCGTCGCCCCCTACCGACACCCGCTGCTCACCGCCAGGACGGCCGCCAACCTCGACGCGCTGAGCGGCGGCCGCCTGGTGCTCGGCGTCGGAGTCGGCTGGGCCCGGCAGGAGTTCGCCGCCCTCGAGGTCCCGTTCGAACACCGCGGCCGCCTCACCGACGACCACCTGCGCCGCCTGCGCACCGCCTGGGCGGACACCGCCGACTACGGCACCCGCCGCATCCCGCTCTGGGTCGGCGGCAACAGCGACGCGGGCCTGCGCCGCGCCGTCCGCCTCGGCGACGCCTGGCACCCGCTGCGCCCGACCACGCCGTGGCTGTGCGAGGCCGCGCCCCGGCTGCGCGCGTACGCGGACGAACACGGGCTCCCCGCGCCGGCGTTCGCGCCCAGGATCGCCCTCAGGCTCACCCCCGCGCCGGTCGCCGGACCGCAGCGACTCGCGGGCGAGGGCAGCATCGAGCAGATCTCCGCCGACCTCGCCCGGCTCCGGCTGCTCGGCGCCGACACCGTCGTCCTCGACCCCTACCACGGCGACCCCGGGCAGACCCGCGACCCCGGACCGGCCCGGGAGTCCCTCGCCGCCGTGGCCGACCTGCTGCGCCTCGCACCGACCCGAACGGAACAGCCCTCGTGACCCTCACCCCCGCCGACCGCACCCTGCTCCGCCGCGCCATCGCCCTCGCCGCCGAGGCCCGCGCCGACGGCAACCCGCCGTTCGGCTCGCTGCTGGCCGCCCCGGACGGCACCGTGCTGGCCGAGGAGCGCAACACCACGCTCACCGACCGGGACATCACCGCACACCCCGAGCTGAAGCTCGCCCGGTGGGCCGCACGGGAGTTGGACCCGGCCGGCGCCGCCACGGCCACCCTGTACACCAGCTGCGAGCCGTGCGCGATGTGCGCGGCCGCGCTCCGGCAGGCCGGCCTCGGGCGCGTGGTGTTCGCCCTCTCCGGCGAGCAGTTGCTGGGGATCCGGCCGGCGAGCGGCCTCCCGCCCGTGCCGCAGGAGGGGCCGGCGCTCTTCGACGAGGTCAGGGCCGCCGTCGAGCCGTACTACCGCTGACGCCGCATCACCGCACCATCACCGCCGGGCCACCACCGCACCACCGGCGAGGTCCGAGCGCGGACGTCACCGCTCCGTTCCGCCCGCTCCCGTGATCACCCCGCCGCGTGCAACCGCTCCAGCAGCGCCATCAACTGCCGCTGCTCGTCCGGGTCGAGCGGCGCCAGCAGCTCCGCGTTGGCCGCCTCGGCGAGCTCCGCGCAGCGGGCGAGGGCCGCGGCGCCTTCCGGGGTGACGGTGACGGCGTTCTTCCGCCGGTCGGCGGGGTCCGGCGAGCGCAGGACGTGGCCGGCCCCCTGGAGGTGGTTGAGCACGCCGACCATGTCCTTCGGGTCGACGGCCAGCCGTCGACCCAACTCCGCCTGGGCGACCGGGCCGTACTCCGCGACGGCGGCGAGCACGGCGTGCTGCAGGAGCTTCAGCCCCTCGGTCGCGACCGCGTCGGCGACCAGACCCCGCCCGCGGGCCGCGACGCGTCCGACGAGCCAGCTCGGCAGGGACTGGATGTGCTGGAGGGGCGTGGTCATGCGGCCAGCCTACTCCGATTTTCATTGGACATTCCCATGATCGGCCGATTACCGTTGGGATATCCAATGAATCCGTCGGATCGGGGAGGTCCTGTGCTGCGCATGCGCCATGAGGTCGGAGGTGGCCCGGAGGGGCTGGTCGCCGAGGAGGCCGCCGTGCCCGAACCCGGCGACGGCGAACTGCTGGTCCGGGTGGAGGCGATCGGCGTCACCCTGCCGACCGTCCGCAGGCTGCGCGACAGCCGCGAGCCGGTCACCCTCGGTGGCGAGATCGCCGGGTGCGTCGTCGCCACCGGCCCCGGGGTCACGGCGTTCACGGCCGGCGACCGCGTCACCGGACTCTGCTTCGCCGACGCCTACGCCGAGTTCGCCGTCCTGCCCACCGCGATGGCCTCCCGGGTGCCGGACGGCGCCACCGCCGTGGAGGCCGTCGCGCTGGTCCGCAGCGGCCTCGTGGCACGCGGCGCCCACGAGGCCGCGCGCATCGAGCCGGGCGAGTCCGTCCTGGTCACCGCGGCGGCCAGCGGGGTCGGCACGCTCGCCCTCCAACTCGCCCGGGCCGGTGGCGCGGGCCGGGTGGTCGCGGCGGTCGGCAGCGCCGCCAAGGCCGACTTCGTCCGCGCCCTCGGCGCCGACGAGGTGGTGCACTACCGGGACCTCGAACGGACCGGACCGTACGACGCGGTCCTCGACGGCGTCGGCGGCGAGCTCCTGCCGTCCGCCGTCCGCACCCTCGCCACCGGCGGCCGACTGGTCGCGTACAGCTCCGGCGGCGGCACCGTCGAGGCGTACGAACTCCTGCTCCGCGGCGCCTCGGTGATCGGTTTCCAGATCCGGGCCGTCGCCACCGGAAGGCCCGAGCGCTACGCCCGCTGGCGCGAGGAGCTCTGGCGGCAGCGCGACGCGGGCACCCTGCGCCCCGCCGTCCACGCCACGATCCCCCTCGCCGAGGCGGCCCGCGCCCACGCGGTCGTCACCGAGCGGCGCAACCTGGGCAAGGTCGTCCTGGTGCCCTGAACCGAACGCCCGCGCACGGGACGTCGGCCGGGCCGACTTCCCGCTCCACCGGGCCGCCGGTCTCCGGGCCGACCCTGAGCGGAACCCCGAGATCGGCTCCTGCCCACCGACGACCCGGCTCAGGGACAGGATCGCCTTGCGGGCGGAGGAATCCGGCGGCCCGGCGGCGGAGCATGGAAGTACGCCAGCCGGAGGAACCGGTCACCGGCGCCACCACAGCAACGGAGTTCACCATGAGCCGCCTCGCCCGCCCCCGCCACAACCGCGTCATCGCCGGCGTCTGCGCCGGGATCGCCGAGCGGTTCGGGCTCACCCCGTGGACCGTCCGGATCATCTTCCTGGCGTCCTGCCTGCTGCCCGGCCCGCAGTTCCTGATCTACCTGGCGCTCTGGCTGATCCTGCCCCAGGAGCCGTGATCCGGCACGGCGCGCCGCGGAACGGCGGAGCGCCGCGGAACACCCGAACCCCTGCAACCCGGAAACGCCGAAGGGGCCGCCCACTCCCGTCGAGGAGTGGGCGGCCCCTTCGGCCGTGCGGAGCCGGTGGCGGCGGGATCAGCCGCCGAGGCCCGGGAGCATGCCGGTGAGCCCGCCGATCGGGGTCTTGTCGAGACCGGGAACGCTCGGCACGCCGGCCCGGTTGCCGGCGGCCGGGGCGGCGGCCTGGCCCGCGCTGGGGGCGAGGGTGCCGAGCGTGCCGCTGACCTTGTCGGCGACCGGCAGCTTGCTCGCCGCGTCGGTGACGGCACCGGTGGCCGCCGGGTTGGTCAGCAGACTGGTCGGGAGCCCGAGGCCACCGGTGGCGGCGGGGGCGGCGGACGCGCCACCGGCGCCGACCGCGGCGATGGCGATGCCGAGCGCGGCGGTGCCGGCGGCCTTGAGAGTGGCCTGCTTCATGTGGTTAGTCCCCTTGGGTCCTCGTCGGTGGCCGACACGCGCGGCTGGCCCGACGGGTCAGTCCGCCACGGCCTGTCAGCAATGACTGGCACACCGTAGTGATTGGATCGCACGAGGATCAACGGCGGTTCACCCACTCGAGGGAGTAGTCGGATGAACGCCAACTTCCATGACAGAAAGCGGCGTTCTTCCGACCACCGGGGAGCGGATCAGCTACCGGCGCTGAACAGCCACTCCGCCTTGAGCTCGGCGTAGCCCGGCTTGATCACGTCGTTGATCATCGCGAGCCGCTCGTCGAACGGCAGGAACGCCGACTTCATCGCGTTCACCGTGAACCACTCCATGTCCCCCAGCGTGTAGCCGAAGGCCTCCACCAGGTGCCCGAACTCGCGGCTCATGCTGGTGCCGCTCATCAGCCGGTTGTCGGTGTTCACGGTGACCCGGAACTTCAGCCGGCTGAGCAGACCGATCGGGTGCTCGGCGTACGAGCTGGCGGCGGCCGTCTGCAGGTTGGAGGTGGGGCACATCTCCAGCGGGATGCGCTTGTCGCGCACGTAGGCGGCGAGGCGGCCCAGGGTGACGGAGCCGTCCTCCGCCACCGTGATGTCGTCGACGATCCGCACGCCGTGGCCGAGGCGGTCGGCGCCGCAGCACTGCAGGGCCTCCCAGATCGACGGCAGGCCGAAGGCCTCGCCCGCGTGGATGGTGAAGTGGTTGTTCTCGCCCTTGAGGTAGTCGAAGGCGGCCTGGTGGCGGGTGGGGGGGTAGCCCGCCTCGGCACCGGCGATGTCGAAGCCGACGACGCCCCCGTCGCGGTGGCGGTTGGCCAGTTCGGCGATCTCCTGCGAACGCGCGGCGTGCCGCATCGCGGTGATCAGGGTGCCGATCCGGATGCGGTGGCCGGCGGCGCGGGCGTTGGCCTCGCCGAGCCGGAAGCCCTCCTGGACGGCCTCGACGACCTCGTCGAGGGTCAGGCCGCGCTCCAGGTGCTGCTCGGGGGCGTAGCGGACCTCGGCGTAGACGACGCCGTCGGCCGCGAGGTCCTCGGCACAGTCGGCGGCGACCTTGATGAGCGCCTCACGGGTCTGCATGACGGCGCAGGTGTGGGCGAAGGTCTCCAGGTAGCGGACCAGCGAGCCGGAGTCGGCGGCCTCGCGGAACCACTCGCCGAGTTCCTTGACGTCGGTGGTGGGGAGGCCCTCGTAGCCGACGGCGGCGGCCAGCTCGACCACGGTCTCGGGGCGCAGGCCGCCGTCGAGGTGGTCGTGCAGGAGCACCTTCGGGGCGCGGGCGATCTGCTCGGGGGTGGGGATCCGGGGGCCGGTGCCCGCGGTGGTGACGGGGATCTGCTTCTCCATTGCGGGAGTGTAGCTCCTACGCGCGTAGACAGGCCACCGCCCACAGGCCGAATCGTCCGATGTCCACCGGGAATTCCACCGAACGGACGAACCGGGCCACCCGCCCGTCGGTCGTCCGCCCGGCCGTCCGGGCACCCGTCCGCGTCCGCGTCCGCCCGCGCCCCACCCGCGGCCCGCCCGCCCGGCCGCCGGCCTCAGTCGTGCGCCAGCAGCCGCCCCCGCCGCGACAGCACGAAGTCCCGGAACGCCTCCACCGGCGGGGTCGTCGGCCGCCCCGCCGCCCAGGCCAGCCCGATCGCCCGCCGGGTGCGCGGCGCCGTCACCTCCAGTTCCACCACCCCCGGCCGCGGCACCAGCGCCGGCGGCAGCAGCGCCACCCCCAGCCCGGCCGCCACCAGCCCGCGCAGGGTCTCCGTCTCCTCGCCCTCGAAGGCCAGCCGGGGCACGAACCCCGCCTCCGCGCAGAAGCCGTCCGTGATCGCCCGCATCCCGTACCCGCGCTCCAGCCCGACGAACGGCTCCTCGGCCACCTCCGCGAGCCGGATCCGGCGCCGCCCGGCCAACCGGTGGTCCACCGGGACGACCAGGTGCAGCCGCTGCTCGTCCAGCCGGCGGGCGGCCAGCGCCGGATCGTCGTCCGGCAGCGGCGAGACCAGGCAGAGGTCCAGCTCCCCCGCGCGCAGCCGGTCCAGCATCGCGCCCACGTAGTCCTGCACCAGCTGGAACCGCACCTGCGGGTAGCTCGACCGGAAGTCCCGCAGCAGCGCGGGCACCGCGTCCGTCCCCATGGTGTGCAGGAAGCCGAACGCCACCCGGCCGGTCGTCGGGTCGGCCTCCGCCCGCGCCGCCTCGGCGCCGCGCTCGACCTCGGCCAGCGCCCGCTCCACCGAGGCCAGCAGCAGCCGGCCCGCCCGGGTCAGCCGGACCGTCCGGCCCTGACGGGCCAGCAGGTCGACGCCCAGGTCGGCCTCCAGCCGGGCCACCGCGCGGGACAGCGTCGGCTGCGGCATCGCCAGCAGCTCGGCCGCCTGCGTCACGTGCTCCAGCCTGGCGACGGCGGCGAACTGCGCCAGTCGCGGCGCGAGTTGCACCGCCGGGAGGTCCGGCCCCAGCTCCGCGGGGCGGACCGGTTCGGTACCGCCGGTCATCCTGGGCTCCGTCCTGCCTCGTACGCTCGGCTGATGCCGCTCGGTATGAATTATTGGCGTTCCATGCATTGGACGCATCAGTACGGCGGTTCTACCTTCGACTGCATGCAGCCCTCCAGTACCGGGGCGTCCGCGACCACGCCGGACGCCGCGACCCCGCACGCCGTCACCGCCCCGGCCGGCCCGGCCCCCGCGCTCCCCGACCGCCACGCCGACGACCGCCGCGCCGACGACCGCCACCGCCCCGGCCAGCGCTCCTTCCGCCGCGCCAACCTGGCCCTGTTCGCGGCCGGCATCGCGACCTTCGTCCTCCTCTACTCCACCCAGGGCCTGCTGCCGATCCTCTCGGACGACCTCGGCCTCACCCCCGGTCAGGCCAGCTGGACGGCCTCCGCCGCCACCCTCGGCCTCGCCCTCGCCCTGCTCCCCGCGAGCGCGCTCTCCGACCGGTACGGCCGCACCGCCGTGATGACGGCCTCCACCCTCGCCGCCTCCGCCCTCGCGCTCGCCCTGCCGTTCGCGCCGGACCTCACCACCCTGGTCGTCCTGCGCGTGCTCCAGGGCGCCGCGCTCGCCGGACTGCCCGCGACCGCGATGGCCTACCTGGCCGAGGAGGTCCACCCGTCCGCACTGGCCTCGGCGATGGGGCTGTACGTGGCGGGCAACAGCATCGGCGGCATGGGCGGGCGCCTGATCTCCGGCTGGGTCGCGGCCGGCTTCGGCTGGCGCTGGGGGCTCGCCGCCTCCGCCGCCCTCGCCCTGCTCGCCACCCTGGCGTTCCGGCTGCTGATCCCCGCCGCCCGGCACTTCGCCCCGGCCCCGGTCGACGCCCACGCGCTCGCCCGCACCGTCGGCCGGCACCTGCGCAACCCGCTGCTGCTGCGGCTGTACGCGCTGGGGCTGCTCTTCATGGCCGTGTTCGGTGCCGTCTACACCACCGTCGGCTTCCGGCTGGTCTCCGCGCCGTTCCACCTGCCGGAGTCGGTCGCCGCCTCGATCTTCGTGGTCTACCTGGTCGGCACCGGCACCTCGGCCGCGGCGGGCCGCCTCTCCGGCCGGCTCGGCCGCCGGGGCGCGCTGTACGTCGCGATCGGCACCACCGCCCTCGGGCTGCTGCTCTCCCTCGCCGACTCCCTGGTCTGGGCGCTGCTCGGCCTGGTGCTGATCACCGCCGGCTTCTTCGCCGGGCACGCCACCGCCTCCTCCGCGGTCGGCCGCACCGCCACCGAGGGCCGCGCCCAGGCCTCCGCGCTCTACCTGATCGCCTACTACCTGGGCAACAGCCTCGGCGGCACCTTCGGCGCCGACGCCTACCACGCGACCGGCTGGCCCGGCGCCGCCGTCATCGGCCTGACCGCCATGACCCTGGCCGCCGCCGTCACCCTCTACGCCACCCGCCAGGCCCACACCGCCACCCGCCGGGGCAAGGGCCTGTCCGGCAGACTTTCCGCCCGGTAGACTTTCCTCATGGCAGACCTCAAGCGCCGTCGCCGCCCCCACCTGGTGTCCACGCCCGTGCGGAAGAAGGGCGTGGTCACCATCCCCCAGGAGATAAGGGAGCAGTTGGACCTCCAGGAGGGCGACCAGCTCGTGGTCGCCGTGGAGGACGGCCGCATCGTCCTGACGCCCGCTTCCGTCATCCCGGACGACCAGGCGTGGTTCTGGAGCCCGGGCTGGCAGGACAAGGAGGACGAGGTCGACCGGGCGCTCGCCCAGGGGGAGCGCGGTGACGTGTTCCAGGACGGCGAGGAGTTCCTGCAGTCGCTGGCCGACGACGCGGGGCTGGACCTGGGGGAGATCAAGCGCCGTGCCGACGTATGAGTCGCTCGCCCACTTCCTGCGGGACTGGAAGAGCCTTTCGCCCGCCCAACGGACGGCGTTCCTCGTCGCGGTCACCCAGTTCGTGGCCGACCTCCGCGCGGGCCAGGGGTTCCGGCGCGGACTGCGGGTGAAGAAGATGCAGGGCCACCCCGACATCTGGGAGCTCACCTGGGCGCCGGACGGCCGGGCGACCTTCTGCTACGGCGAGCCGCTCCAGGCGGGCGAACCACACATCGTCTGGCGCCGCATCGGCACCCACGAGATCTTCCACCGCCCCTGACACCCGCTGCGCCGGAGCCGACCCTCACCACCGCAGGCTGACCGCGGCAGAGCCGCCGGCAGGACCGATACCCTCCGGACCATGAGCACCGGACCGGCCGGGTACGCCCGGTTGCGCGAGATCACCGCCCACCTGCCGCGCCCCCCGGGCATCGGGAAGGTCGAGATCGCCGACGGCATGATCGTGATGACGATGTCGCCGGTCCTGCGGCACGAGTCGGTGGTCCATCACCTCGCCCGACAGCTGAACGCCCAGCTTGCGCGGACCCACCCCGGTCACCTCGCCCACGGCGGCGCGGATCTGGAGGACGTCGGCCTGGGGAGGCTCCGGAATCCCGACCTGATGGTGTTCGCCGAGTCCGCCCTGGAGAACGACGAACCCGCGCTCCTGCCCCACGAGGTCCTGCTGGTCGTCGAGGTCGTCTCGACGTCCAATCCCGAGAACGACTACCACGCCAAGGTCCGCGACTACGCGGCCATGGGCATCCCGCTCTACCTGCTGGTCGACCCGCGCAAGGGCACCGGCGTCGTCCACGACGAGCCCGGCTACACCTCGCGCAAGGAGTTCGCCTTCGGTGACACCGTCACCGTGGGACCGTGGAGTCTCGACACCGGGGTCCTGCGCACGTACGTCTGAGCGGCGTACGTGCGCAGGGCACGGCGTCAGGCGATGCGGTCCAGCACGATCGGGTTCGGGGTGAACGCCGTGCCGGCCGGGGAGACCTCGATGCCGCCGGCCAGGGCCTCGATGGCGTACTCGAAGCGCTCCGGGGTGTCGGTGTGCAGGGTCAGCAGCGGCTGGCCGGCCACCACGGTGTCGCCCGGCTTGGCGTGCATCTCGACGCCTGCGCCGGCCTGCACCGGGTCCTCCTTGCGGGCGCGGCCGGCGCCGAGGCGCCAGGCGCTGACGCCGACGGCGTAGGCGTCCAGGGTGGTGAGCACGCCGGAGGCCGGGGCCGGGATGACGTGCTGCTCGCGGGCGACCGGCAGCGGGGCGTCCACGTCGCCGCCCTGGGCGGCGATCATGCGGCGCCAGTGGTCCATCGCGGAGCCGTCGCGCAGCGCGTCGGCCGGATCCTTGCCGTGCACGCCCGCGGCGGCCAGCATCTCGCGGGCCAGCGCCAGGGTCAGCTCGACGACGTCGGCGGGGCCGCCGCCGGCCAGCACCTCGATCGACTCGCGGACCTCGAGCGCGTTGCCCGCGGTGAGGCCGAGCGGGGTGGACATGTCGGTGAGCAGGGCCACCGTGTTGACGCCGGCGCTGGTGCCGAGGCCGACCATGGTGCGGGCCAGCTCGCGGGCGTCGTCGAGGTTCTTCATGAACGCGCCGGAGCCGACCTTGACGTCGAGGACGAGCGCGCCGGTGCCCTCGGCGATCTTCTTGGACATGATCGAGGAGGCGATCAGCGGGATCGCCTCGACGGTGCCGGTGACGTCGCGCAGGGCGTACAGCTTCTTGTCGGCCGGGGCGAGGCCGTCGCCGGCCGCGCAGATGACCGCGCCGGTGTCGCGCAGGACCTGGAGCATCTCCTCGTTGGAGAGCAGGGCGCGCCAGCCGGGGATGGACTCCAGCTTGTCGAGGGTGCCACCGGTGTGGCCGAGGCCGCGGCCGGACAGCTGCGGGACGGCGGCGCCGCAGGCGGCGACCAGCGGGGCGAGCGGCAGGGTGATCTTGTCGCCGACGCCGCCGGTGGAGTGCTTGTCGCTGGTCGGCTGCGCCAGCGAGGAGAAGTCCATCCGGACGCCGGAGCGGATCATCGCGTCCGTCCAGCGGCTGATCTCACCCGGGTTCATGCCGTTCAGCAGGATGGCCATGGCCAGGGCGGACATCTGCTCGTCGGCGACCTCGCCGCGGGTGTAGGCGTCGATGACCCAGTCGATCTGAGCGTGGCTCAGCTCTCCGCGGTCGCGCTTGGTCCTGATGACGGAGATGGCGTCCATGGTTGCTCCATTGCTCCAAGAGAGGTTCAAAAAGCAGGTTCGAAAAGCGTTCGAAAAGCGGGTTCGACAGCGAGCTTCGAAGAGGCGCTCGACGGGGGTTCGACAGGGCTCGACGCGGCTCGAAAAGCGAAGAGTGTCGCGAGTCGGCCCGACGGGGCCCACTCGCGACACTCTACGCGCGTAACAAACGGCAGTGCCAGAGCCGCTCCGCCTACAGCCGTTCCGGCCCGAAGGCGTCGGGCAGGACCTCGCTCATCGGCCGCACCCCGGAGGGCAGCTCGATCAGCAGGTCGGGCCCGCCGTGCTCGTACAGCAGCTGACGGCAGCGGCCGCACGGCATCAGCAGCTCGCCCGCCCCGTCCACGCAGGTGAAGGCGGTCAGCCGACCGCCGCCGGTCGCGTGCAGCGCGGAGACCAGGCCGCACTCGGCGCACAGCCCGATCCCGTACGAGGCGTTCTCCACGTTGCAGCCGGTGACCACCCGGCCGTCGTCCACCAGGGCGGCGGCGCCGACCGGGAACTTGCTGTACGGCGCGTACGCGTGGCCCATCGCCTCGCGCGCCGCCGTCCGCAGCGCGGCCCAGTCGACGGCCTCGGCCGCGGCCGTCACTTGCCCTGCCCCTTGCGGTAGATCTGGCCGTCGGCCTTCGGCGGACGCAGTCGCTGCGAGGCCAGCGCGAGCACCACCAGGGTGATCACGTACGGCGTGGCGACGATCAGCGGGCGCTGGACCTCTTCGGTGGTGAAGTACCAGACGAACAGGCCGGCGGAGACGACCAGCGTGATCAGCGCCGAGGTGTACTTGCGGCGGTACAGGTGCCAGGCCGCCAGCAGCACCATCGCGATGGCGACCACCAGGATCAGCACGTGCACCGACTCGGGGTCGCGCAGCTGGAGGCTGTCGGTGAAGCCGAACAGGCCGGCGCCCATGGCGAGGCCGCCCGGCATCCAGTTGCCGAAGATCATCGCCGCGAGGCCGATGAAGCCGCGGCCGTTGGTCTGGCCGTCCTTGTAGAAGTGCGCCGCGACCAGCGAGAGGTACGAGCCGGCGAGGCCCGCGAAGGCGCCGGACATGATGACCGCGAGGTACTTGTACTTGTAGACGTTGACGCCCAGCGACTCGGCCGCGGTCGGGTTCTCGCCGCAGGAGCGCAGGCGCAGGCCGAACACGGTGCGCCAGAGGGCGAAGTAGCTCGCCACGATCAGCGCGCCGGCCAGCAGCACGACCACCGAGATGTTGGTGACCAGGCCGCCCAGCACACCGGCGACGTCGGAGACCAGGAACCAGTGGTGCGCCTCGATGTCCTTCAGCCCCGAGGAGAGGCCGGGGATCGTGATGTACGGCAGCGGGTCGGCCGGCGGGGACTGGTTCGCGCCGGCACCGACGGAGATGTAGTCCTTGTAGTAGATCCGGTTGACGTACGCGCAGATGCCGGGGATCAGCAGGTTGACGCCGACACCGGAGACGATGTGGTCGACGCCGAAGCTCACCGTGATGACGGCGTGCAGCAGACCGCCCAGCGCACCGCCGAGCATGCCGGCCACCAGACCGAACCAGGGGCTGACCAAGTAGCCGCCCCAGGCGCCGCAGAAGGTGCCGGCGACCATCATGCCTTCGAGGCCGATGTTGACCACGCCGGCCCGCTCGGACCAGAGACCGCCCAGACCGGCCATGCCGATCGGCACCGCGGCGCTGAGCGCGGCGGTGACCTGCCCGGAGGAGGTCAGCGAGTGGTTGTCGGTGATCATGCCGACGGCGGAGAACAGGACCAGGGCGCCCGCGATCAGCAGCAGCACCACCGGCCAGGACATCTTGCGCTTCTTGGCGGGAGCGCCCGGCGCCTTGGCGCGGGCCGCGGTGGCCGTGCTCATGCGGACACCTCCTTCTTCTCGGCGGCCGCGGCGGCCTGGGCGGCGAGCTCCGCGCCGACCTTCTGCTGCTGACGCTTGAGGCCGTAGCGCCGCACCAGCTCGTAGGCGACGACGACACAGATGACGATGGTGCCCTGCATGACCGGGACGATCTCGAACGGGAAGCCGCCGTTCTGCGGCAGCGGCAGCTGCGAGCCGGTGGCGTCGAGGAAGGCGAACAGGAGGGCCGCGAAGGCCATGCCGATCGGGCTGTTGCGGCCGAGCAGGGCGACCGAGATGCCCAGGAAGCCGAGGCCCGGCTGGAAGCTCTGCCCGTAGTTGTACGAGTTCTGGAGCAGCTCGGGCAGACCGATCAGACCGGCCAGCGCACCGGAGACCACCATCGAGATGACGATCATGCGCTTGACGTTCACACCGGACGCGGTGGCCGCGGACTCCGAGCGGCCGGTGGCGCGCAGGTCGAAGCCGAAGCGGGTGCGGGTCAGGGTGAACTGGAAGGCGACGCCGACCAGGATCGCGATGAAGAGGAAGCCGTAGAGCGGGCCGCCGTCGGTGTTGATCGCGAAGAAGTGGCTGGACTCCGAGACCGGGGCGGTCTGGATCGAGTTGCTGGTGCCGCTCTTCTCCGGCGCGAAGATGCCGGGGACGAGCAGCAGGCCGACGATGGCGACCGCGATGGCGTTCAGCATGATGGTCGCGATGACCTCGCTGACGCCGCGGAAGACCTTCAGCAGACCGGCGATGCTCGCGTACAGGCCACCCACCAGCATGGCGGTGATCAGCAGCAGCGGGATCTGGATGAACGACGGCAGGTCGAGCTGGCTGCCGACGTAGGCCGTGAACAGCGCGGCGACCTTGTACTGGCCCTCGACACCGATGTTGAAGAGGTTCATCCGGAAGCCGAAGGCGGCGGCCGCGGCGGCCAGGTAGTACGTGGTGGACCGGTTGAGGATGGCCACCTGGCCGTCCGACTTGGAGCCGTACGTGAGCATCACGTTCCAGGCGTCGAACGGGTTCTTGCCCGAGGTCGCCAGGAGGACGGAACAGATCACGACGGACAGCAGCACGGCGAGCACCGGTGCTGCGAGGGCGAGGACGATCTTCTCGCCGTCGAACCGCTTCGCCCGCGCGGGCTTGGCGGCGGGGTTGGGACTGGTCATGTGGCTACTCCCCCGCCTGCTGGTCGTCGGCGGTGTCGGTGGGGGCGGTGGACTCCGCCTCGGTGCCCTCGGCGAGGGTCGCGCGGAACTCCTCGACGGCTTCCGTGGCGGACTCGATGTGGCCCTGGGCGGCACCGGTCATCGCGGTGCCGAGGTCCTCGGCGGTCACGGTGGCCGGGTCGGCGTCGGCGACCAGCCGGCCGCGGTAGATCACCCGGATGCAGTCGGAGAGGCCGATCAGCTCGTCGAGGTCGGCCGAGATCAGCAGCACGGCGAGGCCGGCCCGCTGGGCGACCCGGATGTGCTCCCAGATCTGCGCCTGGGCGCCGACGTCCACCCCGCGGGTGGGGTGGGCGGCGATCAGCAGCTTGGGCTCGTGGCTCATCTCGCGGCCGATGATCAGCTTCTGCTGGTTGCCGCCGGAGAGGGAGGCCGCGGTGACCTCGATGCCGGGGGTGCGGACGTCGTACTCGTCGACGATCCGCTGGGTGTCCTTGCGGGCGGCGGCCGGGTCGAGCAGCACGCCCTTGGAGTTGGGACGCTCGGTGACGTGGCCGAGGATCCGGTTCTCCCAGAGCGGGGCCTCCAGCAGCAGGCCGTGCCGGTGGCGGTCCTCGGGGATGTAACCGATGCCGGCCTCGCGGCGGGCCCGGGTCAGCGTGCCGGAGAGGTCCTTGCCGTCCAGGGTGACGGTGCCGGCGTCCAGCGGGAGCATGCCCATGACGGCCTCGACCAGTTCGGCCTGGCCGTTGCCCTCGACACCGGCGATGCCGAGGATCTCGCCCTTGTGGATGCGCAGCGAGATGTCGTCGAGGACGACGCGCTCGATGCCCTCGGCGTCGGTCTTGGCGATCCGCAGGCCCTCGACGCGCAGCATCTCGTCGGTGGTGACGGTCGACTCGCGGCTCTCCGGGGAGGGCAGCTCGGCGCCGACCATCAGCTCGGCGAGCTGGCGGGCGGTCACGCTCTTCGGGTCGGCGTCGCCGACGGTGGTGCCGCGGCGGATGACGCTGATCGCGTCGGCCACGGAGAGCACCTCGTGCAGCTTGTGCGAGATGAAGATGACGGTGACGCCCTCGGACTTCAGCTCCCGCAGGTTGTCGAACAGGGCGTCGACCTCCTGCGGGACGAGCACCGCGGTGGGCTCGTCGAGGATCAGGATCTTGGCGCCGCGGTAGAGCACCTTGAGGATCTCCACGCGCTGGCGGTCCGCCACGCCGAGGTCCTCGACCAGGGCGTCCGGGCGCACGCCCAGGCCGTACTGGTCGGAGATCTCCCTGATCTTGTCCTTGGCCTTGCCGCCGATGCCGTACAGGTGCTCGCCGCCGAGGACGACGTTCTCCCAGACGGTGAGGTTGTCGGCGAGCATGAAGTGCTGGTGCACCATGCCGATGCCGCGCGCGATGGCCTCGCCCGGGGTGTTGAACTCGCACTGCTCGCCGTTGATCGCGATGGTGCCCTCGTCCGGCTTCTGCATGCCGTAGAGGATCTTCATCAGCGTCGACTTGCCGGCGCCGTTCTCACCCATGAGGGCGTGCACGGTGCCGGTGCGGACGGTGAGGTTGATGTCGTGGTTCGCCACGACGCCGGGGAAGCGCTTGGTGATGCCGCGCAGTTCGACGGCCGGTGTCGCCGTCCCCGCGCTGGGGTTACCGCCCGTGGTCGGGGCGGGGTCGGATGCGGTGATGGCGGTCTCCTGGTGGTCTGGAGGCGCGTCGTTGCGCTGGAGGGCCAAAAGCGAAGGGGTGGGGGGACGGGACGGGGCCCGGGGGTACGCACTGAGCGCACCCTTCCGGGCCCCTCCCTGATGTTGCGTCCATCATCGCGCTGCCGGGCAGGCGGCAGCGGCAGCGACGTCCGGTCGAACCGTGAGCCTTACAGCTTGGTCGGGTCGGTCGGGACGGTGGTGGCGCCGTTCTTGATGGCGTTGGCGGCGTCGTCGAGCTTGGCCTTGATGTCGTCGATCTTGCCGCCGGTGGTGGCGAGCGAGACACCGTCGGTCTTGAGGTCGAAGTTCTTCACACCGGTGAAGACCTGGCCCTTCTTCGCGGACTCGATGTACGCGAAGACGGCCTTGTCGACGTTCTTGACCATCGAGGTCATGATGCTGTTCTTGTACTTCGCCAGGGCGGGCTGGGCGGCCTGGTCGGAGTCGACGCCGATCGCCAGGGCGCCGGCACCGGCGGCCGCCTCGATGGCACCGTTGCCGGAGGAGCCGGCGGCGGTGTAGATGACGTCGGCCTTCTTGTCGAGCTGGCCCTGCGCGGCTTCCTTGCCCTTGTCGGGGGCGGCGAAGCCGGAGAAGTCCGGCGGGGTGGTCAGGTAGGTGACCTCGACCGGGATGTTCGGGTCGACGGACTTGACGCCCGCGCGGTAACCGGCCTCGAACTTCTTGATCAGCTCGGTCTGCACACCGCCGATGAAGCCGACGTGCTTGGTCTTCGTCTTCAGGGCGGCGGCCACGCCGGCCAGGTACGAGCCCTCCTGCTCCGAGAACGTCAGCGAGGTGACGTTGCTCGGCTGGGTGTCGGAGGCCGAGTCGATGATCGCGAACTTGGTGTTCGGGTTCTCCTTGGCGACCTTCTCGACGGCGGCCTGGTAGACGAAGCCGACCGCGATGACCGGGCTGTAACCGGCGGTCACCAGGTTCTTGAGGCGGGTCTCCTTGTCGGCCTCGGCCTCGCCGGTCTTGGCGTCGGCCTCGGTGACGGCGACACCCAGCTCGCTCTTGGCCTTGTCCAGACCGCGGGCGGCGGAGTCGTTGAAGGACTGGTCGCCACGGCCGCCGATGTCGTAGGCCATGCCGACCTTCAGCGCGCCGTCGGAGGCGCCGGAGGAAGCGGTGGTGTCGTTGCTCTTTGCGCCGCAAGCGGCGAGCGAGGCGATGCCCAGGGAACCCGAGAGCACAACCGCGGCGAGCTTAGTAGAACGGCGCAAGGGAGTATCTCCTTCTCACACGCACCCAATTAGCGTGGTCGGACGCCACCGTAACGCGCGTAGAACACGGTTGTGTTACGGGCCGCCGGAGCATTCGGGTTGTTATCAAACCGTGGTCTCACGGCCCACTCGACGCCCCTTTTTCTTCACGATGGGTGATCGGAACCGGCGCAGCCCAGTGTACGTAATCCGAAATAAAGGGAGTATTGCGACAAACCGGACACCCGCGGTGGGTGTCCGGTTCGGATCGGTACGTCGGGGTGTGTCGGGACGTCCGGCGTCGCGGGCCCGGGCGGGTCAGGGGGTCAGGGCGTCCCGGGCTCCAGGGCCAGCGCGGCGAACAGCTCCACGCCGATGCCGATCGCCCGCTCGTCCACGTCGAAGCGGCCCTGGTGCAGATCGCGGACGACGGTGTCACCGGGCGCGCGGACGCCGAGCCTGGCCAGCGCGCCGGGGGCGTGCTCCAGGTACCAGGAGAAGTCCTCTCCGCCGAGCGACTGCTCGGTGTCCTCCACCACGGTCGCGCCCGCCCGGCCGAAGCGCGCGGTCATCGCCGCGTCCAGCAGCCCCACCGAGACCGCCTCGTTGACCACCGGCGGCACGCCCCGGTGGTAGTCCAGCGTCCACTTGGCGCGGTAGGTCTCGGCGAGCCTGGCGATCAGCTCGTGCAGCAGGTCCGGCGCCTCGCGCCAGCCGTCCAGCTCCAGGCAGCGGACGGTGCCCTCGAGTTCGGCGTGCTGCGGAATGACGTTGGGCGCGGAGCCGGCGGCGATCCGGCCCCAGACCAGCGAGACCCCCCAGCGCGGGTCCATCCGGCGGGCCAGCGCGGCCGGCAGTTCGGCGGCGGTCCGGGCGATCGCGGTGACCAGGTCGGTGGTGAGGTGCGGGCGCGCGGTGTGGCCGCCGGGGCCGTCCAGGTGCAGCACCAGGCGGTCGCAGGCCGAGGTGATCGCCCCGACCCGCAGGCCGATCCGGCCCGCCTCCACCTTGGGGTCGCAGTGCACGGCGAAGATCCGGCCGACGCCCTCCATGCCGCCGGCCGCGATCACGTCCAGGGCACCGCCCGGCATGACCTCCTCGGCGGGCTGGAACACCAATCGGACGGGGCGGCGCAGTTCGCCGGTGCGGGCCGCCTCGGCGAGCACCAGCGCGGTGCCGAGCACCACCGAGGTGTGCACGTCGTGGCCGCAGGCGTGGGCCCGGCCGGGGACGCTCGACCGGTAGGGCACGTCCGTCTTGGCGTCGTCGATCGGCAGGGCGTCGATGTCGGCGCGGAAGGCCAGGAACTCCGCCCCCGGCGGGGCGGACTCGGGAACGATGTCGACGAGCATTCCGCTGCCGCCCGGCAGGATCCGGGGGGCGAGCCCGGCCGCGACCAGCCGGTCGCGCAGCCGGCCGGTGGTACGGAACTCCTGGCGGCCCAGCTCCGGGTGCCGGTGCAGGTCCCGCCGGAAGGCGATCAGCTCGGGCTCCAGCGCGCGCACCCGGTCACGGAGACCGGCGGTGGGGCGGGCAGCGGCGAGGGAGACGGCCGACTGGGCGGACTCACGACGGTTCATCTCATCAAGAGTAGGCCTGTTGGGGGGTTTTGGCCCGACTTCCCGCAAAGAAGTCCCCGGATGGGCGCATACCGGCCGCGCGGGTGGGTATGACATCTTGTTTCAGCCGCCTTCCCCATGGTGCCTGCTCTGTGCAACGACCGACGGCGATCAAGGTCACGCGGGTCGGCGTCGGGGCTTTTCGACGGCGACCGGGGCGGCCCCGCCCGGCGACCTGCGGTCCGCACCTTGGCTCAAAAGCGTCCGGCCGGGACGTACCGGCCCCCCCACCTCGCGCAGCGCGTCGCCCACCGCCCCGGCGCCACCGGACCCCCCGCGACCGGCCTTGAGATGATCGGACGAACCGACCGGATATCTCAGGAGTGGCAATGACCGAGCAGAAGGTGGCCGTCGTCACCGGCGCGAGCAGTGGGATCGGCGCGGCGACCGCCCGCCGGCTCGCGGCCGAGGGCTTCGAGGTGGTGCTGACCGCCCGCCGGACCGACCGGATCGAGGCGCTGGCCAAGGAGATCGGCGGCAGCGCCCACACCCTGGACGTCACCGACCGGGCCGCCGTGGACGCCTTCGCGGCCGGGCTCGGCCGGGTGGACGTCCTGGTGAACAACGCCGGCGGCGCGATCGGCGCGGAGACCGTGGAGAACGGCGACCCGGCCGACTGGCTGGCCATGTACGAGGTCAACGTGCTCGGCGTGCTGCACATGACCCAGGCGCTGCTGCCCGCCCTGCGGGCGAGCGGCGACGGCACGATCCTCGTCATGTCCTCCACCGCCGCGCTCGCCGCGTACGAGGGCGGCGGCGGCTACGTGGCGGCCAAGCACGCCGCGCACACCATCGCCGCGACGCTCCGGCTGGAGCTGTGCGGGGAGCCGATCCGGGTGATCGAGATCGCCCCGGGCATGGTGCGGTCCGAGGGCTTCGCGGTGACCCGCTTCCGCGGCGACGAGGAGAAGGCCGCCGCCGTGTACGCCGGCGTCGCCGAACCGCTCACCTCCGAGGACATCGCCGACACCGTGGCGTGGGCCGTCACCCGCCCCCCGCACGTCAACATCGACCTGCTGGTGGTCCGCCCGCGCGCCCAGGCGGCCAACCACAAGGTGCACCGCGAGCTCTGAGCGGCCCCGCGCGACCCGCGCCGCCCCTCTCCCCGCCACCGCGCGCGACGACTCCCGACGCCCCGGGGCCGTCACGCGGGGCTGACGGGGGCGGGGCGGCGGCGGGGTGTCCTAGCAGATGAAGACGGGGGCGGAGCTGACGGCGAGGTGTCAACGTCACAACTTGATAGCTCGTTCGGATGAAATCCGCGCGCGACCTCCCCAACTGATGACCGCTCAACTACCGTTGAGCCGCTGCCGGGCGGGGGTCCGACACCGCTCAGCAGCCTCATACTTCACCTCGCGTCACCCTCCCTTCACCGGCCTCTTCCCGCCCTCACGAGGAGGACCCGCTGGCCAGCGACATCCCGTCACCGAGGCTCGACCCCCGGGACGAGCCGACCCTCCTCGGGTTGCACCGTTTCAACGAGGCCGACGCCGGAGCCGCGGAAGAGGCCCTGCTGGCCTGCTGCGGCAGTCACCGGTGGGCCCTGCGGCTCACCGCGCACCGGCCCTACCCCGACATAGAGTCCCTGCTCGCCGCCGCCAGCGAGGCCTCGTACGACCTGCGTCCGGCCGACCTGGCCGAGGCGCTGGCGGACGAGAGCTGGATGCCGCAGCCGCTCCTCGGCATGCGCGCACCCGGCAGCCAGGCGGCGCACACCGCACTGCGGGCGGCCCACGCCGCCTACGAGGCACGGTTCGGCCATGTCTTCGTGGTCTGCCTGGAGGGCATCGCCCCCGAGGAGATGCTCGACACCGTCCTCAGCTCGATCCGCACCCGCCTCGCCAACGATCCCGACGAGGAGCGCCTGGTCGCCGCCGACGAGCTGCGCCGGATCGCCCTCACCCGGCTGGAGCACCTGGTCGCCACCCATTCGGGGGCGACCGCCCGCTGATCCCGGACCCCGGGCGCCCACGCGCCCGGGGTCTCAGCCCTTCTGGGCCGCCCGCAGCTTGGCCACCTGACGCCCGACGACCCGCTCGTCCGGCGCGGGGGCCGACTCGGCGCCGACGCCCACCGTACTGAACACCACCAGGGCCGGTCCGACCCTCGCCAGCACGGCACGCTGCGCGAGCACCACCGCACCCGATTCATTCGTGAGGGTGAAACCCGTCGCCGCGTCGGCTCCCTCGGGGGTGGGCGTGTCGTGGCGGCTCAACCGGTGTCCGGTCCTGGTCGCCGCGCGGTCGCGCTCCGCCGGGGGCGGCGGCGCCGTCGACGCGAACTCCGCACACGGAACGAACAGTCCCTCCAGCTCCGCCTGCAGCCGGGCCGCCCGGTCGCCCCGGTAGCCGAGCAGTCCGCCGTAGAGGCTCCCCGCCGGGTCGGCGGCCTGCGCGACGCTCAGATCGGTCTCCGCGTACGGCACCGCCGGGACCGGCGCGGGAGAGGCGGCGGCCCGGCCGCTCCGCGCCGGTCCCGCCGCCGGGGCCACCGCGTCCAGCAGCGGCTGGCAGGCCGGCTTGTCGGCGGTCTCCCGGCCGCCGTCCGGGCCGGTCCCGCCGTGGCCGGGGGTGATCACCGTGACGGTGAAGCCGGGCCCGAGCTCGGCGTCGGTCACCGCGGCGGCGCGCAGCTCGGCGGCGGTCAGTTCGCGGGCCGGGGCACCGGTGGCGGCCCGGTCGGCCGAGCCCTCCGCCGGGTCGGCGCAACCGGCGGCCCCGAGGACGAGGAGGACGGCGGCGGCGAGGAACGGGACGCGGAGCCGACCGCGGAGCGGGGGGCGGGACGGACGCGGGGCAACGTGTGGCACGGGGGCCTCGGTGGGGTGTCGGCGGCGAACGGGTGGGCCACCGTAGCGCGACGCGGAGCGGTCGAACGGTCACGTTGCGTCGTGAACGACGCGCCGGTTCCCGTCCGACTAGGCCACTCGTGCCTGATTGATCACACCTCGGACCCCCGGAGGCGGTTCCCGATAACGCGTCGATAGGATGCTCGCGGCCGGTGGACCGTACCCGGCCGGGCTGACCGACACCGAAGCCGGCCGAGCCCCCAATCGCTTCCGGAGGGTTTTTCCGTGCCGGCTGGAACGCTGTACCGCGGCCGGGAAGGCATGTGGAGCTGGGTGGCTCATCGAGTCACCGGCGTCCTCATCTTCTTCTTCCTGTTCGCCCATGTCCTGGACACCGCACTGGTGCGGGTGTCGCCCGAGGCGTACGACACCGTCATTCAGACGTACAAGACGCCGCTCGTGAACCTGATGGAGTACGGCCTGGTGGCCGCCATCCTGTTCCACGCCCTGAACGGCCTGCGCGTCGTCGCGGTCGACTTCTGGTCGAAGGGCCCGAAGTACCAGAAGCAGATGCTCTGGACCGTCGTCGGGGTCTGGGTCGTCCTGATGGCCGGCGCCTTCTACCCGATCCTGCAGCACACGCTGACCTCCTGGTTCGGGAAGTGATCTGAGACATGTCCACGGAAATCTCCGACGCTGTGGTGGTCCCCTCCGCCCAGGCGCACACCGGCAAGGGTCTCGGCACCGGCAACCCGGCCGACGCGTTCGTGATCGAACCGGCCCGGCAGCGGACCAAGAAGACCCCGCGCCGCACCCGCACCAACTTCGAGATGCTCGCCTGGCTCTTCATGCGCCTGTCCGGCATCGTCCTCGTGGTGCTGATCCTCGGTCACCTGCTGATCATGCTGGTGCTCGACGGCGGCGTCTCCAAGATCGGCTTCGCCTTCGTGGCCGGCCGCTGGGCGTCCCCGTTCTGGCAGGTCTGGGACCTCACGATGCTCTGGCTCGCCATGCTGCACGGCGCCAACGGCATGCGTCAGGTCATCAACGACTACGCCGAGAAGGACTCCACCCGGCTCTGGCTGAAGGGCCTCATGGGTACCGCCACGGTGTTCACCGTGCTGCTCGGCACCCTGGTGATCTTCACCTTCGATCCCAACATCTGAGCCGACAGCATCCACATCCGGCATCGGCAGAGGCCAGAGGCGAGTTAACCCCCCATGCAGATTCACCAGTACGACACCGTCATCGTCGGCGCCGGCGGCGCCGGCATGCGCGCCGCCATCGAGTCGACGCAGCGCAGCCGCACCGCCGTCCTGACCAAGCTCTACCCCACCCGGTCCCACACCGGCGCGGCCCAGGGCGGCATGTGCGCCGCCCTCGCCAACGTCGAGGAGGACAACTGGGAGTGGCACACCTTCGACACGGTCAAGGGCGGTGACTACCTGGTCGACCAGGACGCCGCCGAGATCATGTGCAAGGAGGCCATCGACGCCGTCCTCGACCTCGAGAAGATGGGCCTGCCCTTCTCCCGCACCGAGCAGGGCCGGATCGACCAGCGCCGCTTCGGCGGCCACTCCCGCAACCACGGCGAGGCCCCGGTCCGCCGGTCCTGCTACGCGGCCGACCGCACCGGTCACATGATCCTCCAGACGCTGTTCCAGAACTGCGTCAAGCACGGCGTCGAGTTCTTCAACGAGTTCTACGTCCTCGACCTGCTGATCAACGAGGGCAAGACCGCCGGCGTCGTCGCGTACGAGCTGGCCACCGGCGAGATCCACGTCTTCCAGGCCAAGGCGGTCGTCTTCGCCTCCGGCGGCACCGGCAAGATGTTCAAGGTCTCCTCGAACGCCCACACCCTCACCGGTGACGGCCAGGCGGTGGCCTACCGCCGCGGCCTGCCGCTGGAGGACATGGAGTTCTTCCAGTTCCACCCGACGGGCATCTGGCGGATGGGCATCCTGCTCACCGAGGGCGCCCGCGGCGAGGGCGGCATCCTGCGCAACAAGGACGGCGAGCGCTTCATGGAGCGCTACGCCCCCGTCATGAAGGACCTCGCGTCCCGTGACGTCTGCTCCCGCGCGATCTACACCGAGATCCGCGAGGGTCGCGGCTGCGGTCCGGACGGCGACCACGTCTACCTGGACCTGACCCACCTGCCGCCGGAGCAGCTGGATGCCAAGCTCCCGGACATCACCGAGTTCGCCCGGACCTACCTCGGCATCGAGCCCTACACGGACCCGATCCCGATCCAGCCCACCGCGCACTACGCCATGGGCGGCATCCCGACCAACGTCGAGGGTGAGGTGCTGCGCAACAACACCGACGTCGTCCCCGGCCTGTACGCGGCCGGCGAGGTCGCCTGCGTGTCCGTGCACGGCGCCAACCGCCTGGGCACCAACTCGCTGCTGGACATCAACGTCTTCGGCCGCCGCGCGGGCATCGCCGCCGCGCAGTTCGCCGAGGCGAACGAGTTCGTGCCGCTCCCGGAGAACCCGGAGCAGCTGGTCCAGGAGCTGGTCGACGCGCTGCGCGAGTCCACCGGCACCGAGTCCGTGGCGCAGATCCGCAAGGAGCTGCAGGAGACCATGGACGCCAACGCGATGGTGTACCGCACCGGCGCCACCCTGAAGCAGGCCGTCGAGGACATCGCCGCCCTGAAGGAGCGCTACAAGAACGTCGCGATCCAGGACAAGGGCTTCCGGTACAACACGGACCTGCTGGAGGCCATCGAGCTGGGCAACCTGCTCGACCTGGCCGAGGTCCTGGCGGTCTCCGCGCTCGCCCGCGAGGAGTCGCGCGGCGGTCACTACCGCGAGGACTTCCCGACCCGTGACGACGTGAAGTTCATGCAGCACACCATGGCGTACCAGGAGGTCGCCGCCGACGGCAGCACCTCCATCCGCCTCGACTACAAGCCGGTCGTCACGACCCGCTACCAGCCGATGGAGCGTAAGTACTGATGAGCACTCCGACCATGGAGAAGCACTCGGCCGCTCTGGACGCGGCCGAGGCCGGCGGCACCAAGCTGATCACCGTCACCGTCCGGATCCGCCGGTTCAACCCGGAGGAGCACCCGGACCCGGTGTGGGTCGACTACCAGCTGGAGATGGACCCGAAGGAGCGCGTCCTGGACGCGCTCAACAAGATCAAGTGGGAGCAGGACGGCACCCTCACCTATCGCCGTTCCTGTGCCCACGGCATCTGCGGCTCCGACGCCATGCGGATCAACGGCCGCAACCGGCTGGCGTGCAAGACCCTGCTCAAGGACGTCAACCCGGAGAAGCCGATCACGATCGAGGCCATCAAGGGCCTGACGGTCCTCAAGGACCTGATCGTGGACATGGACCCGTTCTTCCAGGCGTACAAGGACGTCATGCCGTTCCTCATCACCAAGGGGAACGAGCCGACCCGCGAGCGCCTGCAGTCCGCCGAGGACCGCGAGCGGTTCGACGACACCACCAAGTGCATCCTGTGCGCCGCGTGCACGTCGTCCTGCCCGGTGTTCTGGAACGACGGCCAGTACTTCGGCCCGGCCGCGATCGTCAACGCGCACCGCTTCATCTTCGACTCGCGCGACGAGGGTGCCGAGCAGCGGCTGGAGATCCTCAACGACCGTGAGGGCGTCTGGCGCTGCCGGACCACCTTCAACTGCTCCGAGGCCTGCCCCCGCGGCATCGAGGTCACCAAGGCGATCCAGGAAGTGAAGCGGGCGCTGGTCACCCGCCGCTTCTGACCCCCGCCCCACCCGCGAAGGCCCCCGTCCACACCGGACGGGGGCCTTCGCGCTGTGCCTCCCGGCGCGTCAGCGGGTGGCCGGGGTGGGGCGGGTGGCGCGGAGGCCGCGGAGGCCGAGGGCACCGATGGTGAGGCCGAGGGCGAGGGAGGTCACGGCGAGGAGGAGGTGGACCCAGAAGAAGGCGGTGGGCTGGGAGTGGTCGCCGCCGGTGAAGGCCTGGCCGCCGGAGTCCTTCCAGAGGTTCTTGACGAAGGTGGTCCAGATGACCAGGGACCAGACGCCGAAGGCGGTCAGGAACCAGGAGGTGCGGCGGCTGAGCTTCATGGGGCGGTCCTCGGTGGGGCGGGGAGGTGAAGGCGGTGTGCTCCCCCAGTATGCGCGGGCGTCCGTTCGGCGTACGGTGGCCCCCTCCTGCGGCGGACCGGGGTGGAGTGGCGGACGGCGGGGGTCCGGACTGGGTACCGTCTGCTGGTGCCCATTCGCTCGAAGCTCGCACGTCTGATCGTCGCGCCCGCCGCGGCCCTTCCGCTCCTGTACGCCGCTCCGGCGGCCGTCGCGGCCCCGTTCGAGCCGCCGCCACCACCGGCCGCGATCGGCGGCGAGCGGTTGGGACTCCCTGGGGTCCAGGTGGATCCGCTGGCGGGCGCCCCGGCCCTGCCCGGGGACCTCACCGGGCAGTCCTGGATAGTCGCGGACGCCGCGTCGGGCGAGGTGCTGGCGGCCGGGAACCCGCATCTGCGGCTCGCTCCGGCGTCCACGCTGAAGATCCTGTTCGCGGACACCGTGCTGCCCAAGTTCGACCGCAACGCCGTCCACAAGGTCGCGCCGGAGGAGATCCAGGGGATCGGTGCGGGGAGCAGCCTGGTCGGCATCAAGGAGGACCTGGACTACCGGGTCGAGGACCTCTGGCGCGGAGTGTTCCTGAGCTCGGGGAACGACGCGGTGCACGTCCTGGCGCACATGAACGGCGGGGTGCAGCAGACCGTCGCCGAGATGCAGGCGCGGGCGGAGGCCTTGCAGGCCCGGGACACCAAGGTGGTGTCGCCGGACGGCTACGACTCCGACGGCCAGGTGTCCTCGGCGTACGACCTGACGCTGTTCGCCCGGGCGGGGCTGCGCAACCCGGACTTCCGGATGTACTGCGCGACCCGTGACGCGATGTTCCCCGGCGCGGTGGACCGCAACACCGGGCAGCGCGGGAGCTTCGGGATCGCCAACACCGACCGGCTGCTCGGCAAGTACCCCGGTCTGATCGGGGTGAAGAACGGTTTCACCACCAACGCCGGCTCCACCTTCGTCGGCGCCGCCGAACGGGACGGCCGCACCTTGCTGGTGACGGTCATGCACCCGTCCAGCTACCAGAAGGTCTACGACGAGACGGCCGCACTGCTGGACTGGGGCTTCGCGGCGGCCGGCAAGGTGAAGCCGGTCGGGAGGCTGGTCGAGGAGGGCGAGACCGCCGCGCCGACGCCGACCGGTCAGGCCGGCGGCGCGGCCGGGGTGCCCGCCCCGCCGCCGCACCCCACCACGCCGAGCGCCGTGCCGGACGCCACCGGCGCGGCCCGGGCGACGACCGTGCGCGCGGAGGACGGCGGGAACGGCCCCGGACCGGTCGGCTGGATCGTCGGCGGGGTGGTCCTGACGGCGGGCGGGGCGGGCGGTCTGCTGCTGCTGAACCGGCGGCGGGCGGCCGCCCGCTGATCCCGGCGCCGCCCGCCCCGGCGCGCGGCGGGGCCCGGCCTCAGGACTCCTCGTCCCGGGGCCGGGCCCGGGACGTGTTCGGGGTGCCACCCGACTCCGGAGCGGGCCGGGCCTCGTCGGCGTCCGGGGTGCCCTTGCCGTCCGGGGCGCCCTCGCGTTCGGCCGTCTCCGCCGCGTCGGCGGCCTCGACCAGCGCGGCGGCGCGCTCGCGGGCCCGCTCCCGGGCGGCCGCCGGGTCCGCGGTCGCGGTCCAGGCCACGCAGTACATCAGCAGCCGGCAGACGAAGTTGATCCAGAGCAGCAGCGCGACCGGCACGCCGAAGGCGCCGTACAGGCTCTTCCCGGCGACCGAGCCGAGGTACGAGGAGAGCAGGATCTTCAGCAGTTCGAAGCCGACCGCGCCGATCAGCGCGGCCCGCAGGACGTCCCCCCGGTGCTGGTGGCCGATCCGCGGGAACGGCGCCAGCAGGTAGGCGAAGAGCAGCATGTCGGAGCCGACCGCGATCAGCAGGCCGGCCGCGGTGAGCAGGTAGCCGCCCGCGCCCAGGCCCAGCTCCTCGGCGATCCGGCCGGCCAGCGTGGTCCCGGCGGCCGAGGCGCCGAGCGAGACCAGCGAGACCAGGCCCAGGCCGCCGAGCACTACGAAGTCCCAGGCCTTGCGCAGCAGCGGGTTGCCCTCCTCGTCCGGCAGCTGCCAGACGTCCCGGATCGAGGTCCGCATGGTGTCCACCCAACCGAGGCCGGAGAGCACCAGCAGGACGCCGCTGACGAGTCCGACCGCGCCGGCGTTGGCCACCAGCGAGGGCAGGTTGAGCGCGTCGGAGATGCCCGGCAGCTGGTCGGAGATGTGCTTCTGGATGTCGTCGACCCGGCTGTCGCTGAGGGTCGCGACGGCGATCGCCAGGGCGACCGTCAGCAGCGGGAAGAGCGCGAGGAAGCCGAAGAAGGTGACGGCGCCGGCCAGCCGGTTGCCGCGCAGCGCGGTGAAGTGCTCGTAGACGCGGTAAGGGCGGCTGCGCAGCACCCGCGCCACGAGCGGGCCGATCACCGGGAGGCGGGTCAGGAAGTCCACCGTCCGGTTATACCGGCCCGTCCCCCGAACGGCCGTCAGGCTCGGCGGGGGGCGCGCCGTCCGCGCGGCCCGTCGTCAGCGGCGGGCGCGCCGTCGGCGGCGGCCCGTCGTCAGCGGCGGGCGCGCCGTCGGCGGCGGCCCGTCGTCGGCGGCGGCCCGTCGTCAGCGGCGGCCCGTCGTCAGCGGCGGACCATCCGGCGGGCCCGGGCCAGCGCGCGGACCGCCTGGTAGGCGGTGTACCGGCCGTGGCCGAGCAGTTCGGTGCGCAGTCCGGTCACCCCGCCGGACGCCCGGTGGCCGGCCGGGCGGAGCCGGGCGCAGTGCTCGGCGGCCCGGCGGAAGAACTCCCGGCGGTCGCCGGGCGGGACCCGGCCGGGCCGGGAGACCACGGTGTTGAGGTGGTGCAGCATCCGGCCGTAGACCACCGGGCGCCAGCGGTCGAGTTCGGGGCGGTCGTCGAGGAACGCGAAGACCAGGTCGTACTGGTCGAAGACGTCGAAGTGCTTGCGGCTGGCGGTGGCGAGGATGTTGCCGCCCTCCTGGCGCTGCCGGTAGTGGACGCCGACCCGGTCGAGCAGGGTGATGCTCCGGGCGGCGAGCAGCGCCGGGTAGGTCCAGGGGGTGTCCTCGTAGTACCCGGCCGGGAAGGTCAGGCCCTGGGCGGTGACGAAGTCGCGGCGGTAGGCCTTGTTCCACACGACCTGGAGGAGTTCGAGCAGGTCGGGGCGGTCGGCGAGGTCGAAGACCTCCCGGGAGGGGGCGCCGAAGACCTTGGCGGAGGCGGCCCGGACGGTCCGGCCGTCGGCGTAGGTGCGGGCGTAGTCGTAGACCAGGACGTCCGGGTCGCCGCCGGCCCGCAGCCGCTCGTCGACGGCCTCGAGCAGACCGGGGGTCAGGGTGTCGTCGCTGTCCAGGAAGAGCACGTAGTCGCCGGAGGCGACCTCGAGGCCGGCGTTGCGGGCCCGGCCGAGGCCGACGTTCTCCGGCAGGTGCAGCACCCGCACCCGGGGGTCGCGGGCGGCGGCCGCGTCGAGCAGGGCGCCGCAGCCGTCCGGGGAGCGGTCGTCCACCGCGATCAGCTCGAAGTCCGGGCCGTCCTGGCCGAGCACCGAGGTCAGGCACTCGGGGAGGTACTCCTCGACCCGGTAGACCGGGACGATCACACTGAAGCGGGGCATGGGCCCAGGGTAGTGCGCGCGGCCCCGGGGCCCGGGAACGGCCCCCGTCGGGCCCCATGGGGCGGGCGGTAGGATCGTCGCGCACGTGCGCACCGATTCAAAGTGCGGTCAGACCCCGAACGGGCTGCCTCGCTCCTTCCCGAGAAAGGCCTGCGTAGCCGATGGCTCCCCGCCTCTCCATCGTCGTCCCGATCTACAACGTCGAGCGCTACCTCGTGGAATGCCTCGACTCGATCGCCGCCCAGACCTTCACGGACTTCGAGTGCGTCATGGTCGACGACGGTTCGAAGGACAACAGCGCCGCCCTGGCCGAGGCGTACGCCGCCAAGGACTCCCGTTTCCGGCTGGTCCGCCAGGTCAACAAGGGCCTCGGCGCCGCCCGCAACACCGGCATCCGGCACATCGACCCGGACGCCGAGTTCCTCTGCTTCGTCGACAGCGACGACTCGATGCCGCCCAGCGCGTACGAGCTGATGATCAACACGCTGGACGAGACCGGGTCGGACTTCGCCACCGGCAACGTGCTGCGCTTCCGCGCGATCGGCTACTACCAGTCCGGCGGCCACAGCCGCCCGTTCGCCAAGACCGTGCTCAAGACGCACATCACCGAGATCCCCTCGCTGGTCACCGACCGCACCGCGTGGAACAAGGTGTACCGCCGCTCCTTCTTCGACGCGGCCGGCATCCTCTACCCCGAGGGCATCCTGTACGAGGACGCCCCGGTCAGCGTGCCGCACCACTACCTCGCCAAGAGCGTGGACGTGCTCTCCGAGCCGATCTACCACTGGCGCGAGCGCGAGGTCGGCGAGATGTCGATCACCCAGATGCGCACCAACCCGAAGGGCCTGATCGACCGCGTCACCTCGGTCGAGCTGGTCCGCGGCTGGCTGAAGAAGCAGACCGAGCCGCGCTTCGCCGAGTACCTGAAGACCTACGACGAGAACACCCTCGTCGAAGAGATCCCGATGTTCTTCTGGTCCGTCGTGGACGGTGACAAGGAGTACCGGGACGCGTACATCACCTGCGTCAGCCGGCTGCTGCGCTCGATCGGCCCCGAGCAGGTCAAGAAGCTGCGCGCGCCGCTGCGCCTGAAGTACCACCTGACCCTGCAGGGCCGCATCGACGAGTTCGTCGAGCAGATCAAGTACGAGGGCGAGAGCAACGGCGGGGTCGTCGCCAAGGGCGTGCTGCGCCCGTACGCCGACTACCCGTTCCTGCGCGGCGGCCGCAAGAGCGTGCCGGCCGGCCTGCTCAGCCTGCGCAACTCCACCGTCATCCGCAGCCGGCTCTACGACGCGCACTGGGAGGGCGGCCGGCTGCGGCTGACCGGCCACGCGTACCCGGAGCAGCTGGGCGCGGCCAACAAGCACGACATGGTCCGCACCCTGGTGCTGCGCGAGGCCAAGGGCCGCCGGGTCATCGCCGTGCCGATGAAGGCCCAGTACAGCCCCGAGGCGACCGCCACCAACCACCACGACCTCTACAACTGCGACTGGGCCGGCTTCACCGTCGCCGTCGACCCGGAGAAGCTCAAGCACCGCGGCCAGTGGAAGGACGGCAACTGGCGCGTCCTGGTCGCCGGCGCGGGCAAGGGCGGCGTCTACAAGGGCCGGATCTGGGCCGGCTGGGCGGACACCGCGCTCTACCAGCCCTCGCACTGGGTCGAGCCGGACGTGCGGATCGTCCCGTTCGTCCGGGACGGCAGCGTCTACCTGCGGGTGGAGAACGTCAAGGTCCGGGTGACCGGGATCACCGCGCAGGACGGCACGGTCGTGGTGGCCGGCGCCGCCCGCTCCGGCGTCCGGCTGGCCGGCGCCCGGCTGCGGCTCACCCACGTGGAGTCCGAGCGCGAGCTGTTCTTCCCGGTGACGACCGGCTCCTCCGTCGGCAGCCTGCAGCAGTTCCACGTCTCCTTCCCGACGGCCGAGCTGACCGAGATCCGCGAGTCCTGGGCCGAACTCGACCCGATCGCCGAGGAGCGCGCCCGCGACCGCTGGGACACCACCCTGGAGCTGGCCGACGGCACCACCGCGCCGCTCGCCTGGGACGACCGGAACGCACCGGAGCAGCTCAACCTGGTGATGAACGCGGACGCCGAGCCCGTGCAGCGCCGCGCCCTCTACTCCAAGCCCTCCCCGGGCGGCTACCTGCAGTTCCTGGACCAGCTGCTGCAGCCGGTCGTGCACGAGGTCACCGCGCGCGGCGCGGACGGCTTCCTGCTCAGCGGCACCTTCCCGCTGCCCGGCACCCACCGCTGGGAGCTGGTCGTGCGCCACCACTGGGGCGAGGAGCAGCACGTCTACCCGGTGGAGATCGCGGACGGCCGGTTCCGGACCGCACTGCCGGCCGTGCCGACGGCCTCCTTCGCGGGCAACGTGCCGCTGGCCCAGGGCGGCTGGAACGTCTCGTTCCGCCCGGTGGGCGCCACCTTCCACCCGGACATGGCCTCCTACGTACTGATCGCGCCCGAGTGCTGGGACGCGCTGCCGCTGGAGGTGGAGGCCCGGGGCAAGCGGATCGTGCTGGAGCGCCGCCACCACGACGGCCTGCAGTTGGAGTCCGAGAACATACTGCTTCCGGAGGAGCGCAGCGGCTGGCGCCAGCGCCAGCTGCGGAAGGTCGACTACCCGGCCGCCCGCCGGCTGCCGCTGCGCGACACGGTGCTCTACAACGTCGCGCTCGGCGGTCTCTACGCGGACTCGCCGCGGGCGATCCACGAGGAGCTGGTGCGCCGCGGCCTGCCGCTGGAGCACCTGTGGGGCACCGACGACCTCCAGGCCGACCTGCCGCAGTCGGCGGGCGCCGTCCGGCTCTGGAGCCCGGAGTGGTTCGAGACGCTGGCCACCGCGAAGTACATCGTCACCAGCGCGCACCTGCCGGACTTCTTCGTCCGCCGGCCCGGCCAGATCGTGCTGCAGACCTGGCACGGCTCGCCACTGAAGCAGGTCGGCCACGACTTCGAGAAGGTCTGGTTCACCGACTCGAACTACCTGAAGGGCCTCGCCAAGGAGGTCCCGAACTGGACCGTGCTGCTGGCCGGCAGCACCTGGGCGGCCCCGGTGCTGCGCCGGGCCTTCGACTTCAAGGGCGAGATCCTGGAGAGCGGCCTGCCGCGCAACGACCTGTTCTTCTCCGCCGAGAAGGAGAAGACCGCCGAGCGGGTGCGCGAGCGGCTCGGCCTGCCCGAGGGCAAGAAGGTCGTGCTGTACGCGCCGACCTGGCGCGAGGACCGGCGCCGCCACTACGGCGGCTACCAGCTGAACCTCCAGCTGGACCTGGCGGCGGCGCAGGCCGCGCTCGGTGACGACCAGGTGCTGCTGGTCCGCCGGCACGCCAACGTCCGCGAGCAGATCGACGCGGCCGGCAACGGCTACGTCTGGGACGTCAGCAGCTACCCGGACATGGCGGAGCTGCTGCTGGTCGCCGACGTGCTGGTGACCGACTACGCGTCGTCGACGTTCGACTTCGCCACCACCGGCAAGCCGATCCTGTTCTTCACCTACGACCTGGCGCACTACCGCGACAACCTGCGCGGCTTCTCGCTGGACTTCGAGGCGGACGCCCCCGGCCCGCTGCTGGGCACCTCCGAGGAGGTCGTCGCCGCGCTCGGCCGGGTGGACGAGGTCGCCGCCGAGTACGCCGGGAAGTACGCGGCGTTCCGCGCCAAGTACTGCGACCTGGACGACGGCCGCGCCGCCGCCCGGGCCGTGGACGCCATGCTGAGCCGCGAGGCCTGACCGGGAGTTCCCGCCCGGTGACGAGGCGCCCGACGCGAATACCGCGCCGGGCGCCTCCCGCATTTCCGGACTTTCGAACGGGCGTTTCCAGAACGAACTCGTCAGCTAATTCTCAGGCAATTCTCAAATTGACCTCGGATGCTTTTCCGGGTGAGATGGAAATTCTCGCCGAGAAAGGTCCGTGGAAATGGCTGTCCTCACCCGGTTCGTCCTCCCGCACGCCGCCCCCCGGTTCGGCGACCCCCGCTTCGGCGACCCCCTGCCGGGCGAGGAGGAGAACGCCGCCTTCGGACTGCTGCGCGCCCGCTGGACCTCCCGCGGCCTGGAACTCACCGGCTTCGCCCGCCCCGAGGACCGGTCCACCGCCCGCCCCGGCTCGGCCTGGACCTGGCTCACCCTGCGCCTCGACGACCACGACGCCCCCGTCTACCTCCCCACCACGCCCCGCCGGCTGCCCGAGATCACCGACGACAGCGCCCGGCCCGAGCACAACCACGACTGGGCCGGCTTCACCGCCCTCGTCGAACCGCGCCGACTGCGCACCGCCGACGGCTGGCTGCTCGGCGAGTGGACCGTCGAGGCCACCCTGCTCACCCTCGCCCGCCCGGCACGGCTGCGCCGCCAGTACGGCGGCCTCGCCCCGCACTGGTGCGGCTCCGGCGAGTACCCGCCCGCCCGCTGGGTCGACCACGACGTGCGGCTCCAGCCGTGCTTCTCCGACGGGCGGCTCGCCGTGCGGCTCGAACGTCCCGCGGTCCGGCTCACCCGGGCCGTCCCGGCCCCCGACGGGATCGACCTGCACCTCACCACCGCCGAGCCCGTCCCGGCCCGCTCCGTGCTCCGGCTGCGCCACCGCGAGAGCGGCGCCGTCCTGGCCCGCCCCCTCACCGGCGGCGGACGGGCCCGCACCGCCCGACTGCCGTACGCGCCGTTCATCGCCGACGGGCGCGGCACCGGCGAGCTGGAACACTGGGACGCCGCCCTGGTCCACCCCGACGGCACCGCCGAACCGCTGGTCCTCGACGAGCGCGGCGGGCCGGTGTCCGGCCAGCACCCGCTGACCGGGGCCGAGGACCGGGCCCTGCTCCTCAAGCACCTCGCCGACGGCCGGCTCCAGCTCTGCGTCCGGCCCGCCGCGGGCTGGGTCGAGCGGGTCGCCACCCGCGCCGGCGGATTCGAACTCTCCGGCCACTGCCCCGTCGACGGCCCGCTCGAACTCGTCCTGCGGCACGGCGGCACCGGCAGCGAGGTCCGCCACCCGGTCGAGACCGGCCCGGACCGGCGGTTCACGATCCGGCTGCCCGCCACCCGCACCGGTTCCGACGGCACCGCGCTGCCGCTGCGCAAGGGCCTGTGGGAGGCCGCTCTCCGGCCGGTCGGCCGCCCCGGACCGGACCGTCCGCTGACCGCCTCGCCCGCCGTGCTGGCCGCGCTGCCCGCCGCCACCCTGGCCGGCGGCAAGCGGATCCTGCTGGAGCGCCGCTGGCACGACACCCTGCTGCTGGACTCCACCCCCGTCCTCACCGCCGCCGAGCGCAGCGCCTGGACGCAGGCCCGCCAGCGCACCGCCGGTTACCCTGCCGCCTGCCGCGAACCGCTGCGCGAGGCCGTGCTGTACGACGTCTTCGGCGGCCGCGGGTACGCCGACTCACCGCGCGCCGTGCACACCGAGCTCGCCCGCCGGGGGACGCCGTTGGAGCACCTGTGGGTGGTCGACGACGCCCAGGCCGAGCTGCCGCCCGGGGTCCGCGCCGTCCGGGTGTGGAGCCCCGAGTGGTACCGGGCGCTGGCCACCAGCCGCTACCTCGTCGGCAACACCCACTTCCCGGACTTCCTGCGCCGGCGCCCCGGCCAGGTCGTCGTCCAGACCTGGCACGGCGCCCTGCTCAAGCGGATCGCCCACGACGTCGACAACCCCTGGCTCGCCGACCACGGCTACCTCACGGCCCTCGACCGGGAGACCCCGCACTGGAGCCTGCTGCTCTCCCCCAGCCCCTTCGCCACCCCGATCCTGCGCCGGGCCTTCCGCTTCCGCGGCGAGATCCTGGAGTCCGGCTACCCGCGCAACGACGTACTGGCCCGGCACGACGCCCGCCGGGCGTCCGCCGTCCGCCGCCGGCTCGGCATCCCGGACGGCAAGCGGGTGGTGCTCTACGCGCCGACCTGGCGGGAGGACCGGCCGCGCCCGGACGGCGACGGCTTCCGGTTCGACCTGCGGCTCGACCTCGACCGGGCCCGGCGGGCGCTCGGCCCCGACCACGTCCTGCTGCTGCGCCCGCACGCGCACGTCCGCGAGCCGCTGACCGGTACCGGGGACGGCTTCTCGATCGACTGCGGCGACTACCCGGACGTGCAGGAGCTGCTGCTGATCGCCGACGTCCTGGTGACGGACTACTCGTCGATCCTGTTCGATTTCGCGATCACCGGTCGGCCGGTGCTGTTCTTCACCTACGACCTGGCGCACTACCGGGACAGCCTGCGCGGTTTCGCGTTCGACTTCGAGGCCCAGGCGCCCGGGCCGCTGCTCGAGGACTCCGCCGCCCTGGTCACGGCGCTGCGCGAACTCGCCGACACCGGTGACGGGTTGCCGGCCGGCTACGCCGAGCGCTACCGGCGCTTCCAGGAGGTGCACTGCGCGCTGGACGACGGGGCCGCGGCCCGCCGGGTGGTCGACCGGATGCTGGAGCTCGGCGGCGGCCGGCCGCTCGACCGGCCGTGACCGCGGGGGCCGCGGAAGCCGCGGCGCCGCGGATCAGGCGAACGAGTAGGCCCGCCAGGGACGCCAGACCTCGTCGGCGTCGAAGCGGGAGAGGCTGAACCCGGGGACCGGGAACGCCGCGTGGAAGGACCGGGCCTGCTCCAGGGCCTGGTCCAGCACGTCCTCCGGGAGGCCGTGCGCCACCGTCACGTGCGGGTGGTACGGGAAGGCCAGCTCCCGGGCCAGCGGGCCGGAGCGGACGTCCGCCTCCAGCAGGCGGCACTCCCGCTCGCCCTCCTCGACCCGGACGAAGACCACCGGGGAGACCGGGCGGAAGGTGCCGCTGCCGCGCAGCACCATCCGGAACGGCCGGTGTGCGGCGGCCACCGCCGCGAGGTGCTCCTCGATCTTCGGCAGCGCCTCGGCCGGCACCTCGGTGGGCGGCAGCAGGGTGACGTGCGTGGGTATCGACCGGGCCAGCGGATCGCCGTGCCCGGCCCGCGCGTCCTGGACCGCCCTGCCGTACGGGTCCGGGACAGTGACGGACACGCCGATGGTCAGGAGCTCGGGGAGCTCCTGACCACCGGGCAGGCTCGTCAGGGGATTCACCGCTTGGCGGCCGGGAGGAAGCCGATCCGGTCGTACACCGTGGCCAGCGTCTCGGACGCCACCGCTCGGGCCTTCTCGGCGCCCAGCGCGAGGACGCGGTCCAGCTCGGCCGGGTCGTCCAGGTAGCCCTTGGTGCGCTCCTGGAACGGGGTCACCCACTCGCCGAACAGGTCGGCCAGCTCGGTCTTCAGGGCGCCGTACATCTTGCCCTCGAAGTGCGCGACCAGCTGCTCGACCGACTGCCCGCTGAGCGCCGAGTGGATCCGCAGCAGGTTGGAGACGCCCGCCTTCCCCTCCTCGTCGTAGCTGACGACGGTGCCGGTGTCGGTGACGGCGCTCTTGAACTTCTTGGCGCTGACCTTGGACTCGTCCAGCAGGCTGACCAGGCCCTTGGCGGAGGACGCGGACTTGCTCATCTTGATCGACGGGTCCTGGAGGTCCTGGATCTTCGCCGTCTCCTTGAGGATGTACGGCTTCGGGACCGTGAAGGTCGGGCTGTAGCGGGAGTTGAAGCGCTCCGCGAGGTCGCGGGTGATCTCCACGTGCTGGCGCTGGTCCTCGCCGACCGGGACGGCGTCCGCCTGGTAGAGCAGGATGTCCGCGATCTGCAGGATCGGGTAGGTGAACAGGCCGACCGTGGTGCTGTCGGCGCCGTACCGGGAGGACTTGTCCTTGAACTGGGTCATCCGGGAGGCCTCGCCGAAGCCGGTGAGGCAGTTCATCACCCAGGCGAGCTGCGCGTGCTCGGGCACGTGCGACTGGACGAACAGGGTGCAGTGCTCCGGGTCGAGACCGGCTCCCAGCAGCTGGGCGGCGGAGACCCGGGTGTTCTGGCGCAGCGTCGCCGGATCCTGCGGCACGGTGATCGCGTGCAGGTCGACGACCATGTAGAAGGCGTCGTTGTCCTTCTGCAGGTCGACCCACTGGCGCACCGCGCCCAGGTAGTTGCCGAGGTGGAACGAGCCGGAGGTGGGCTGGATGCCGGAGAGCACCCGGGGACGGTCCTTGACCGGACCGGTGACCGCTGCGTTGACCATGCGGGCCATTGTTCCAGTTCCACCGACCGGTCAGGAAACCTCCTGCCCCGGCGGTTCCGTCAGTGTGACCGCACTCACCCCGACCCGGGCGATCCGCCGGCCCTCCAGCTTGGCCACCGTCAGCAGCACCTCCTCGCCCGGACCGGCCGGGATCCGCACCCGGTCGCCGTCGGCGGGCAGCCGGCCCAGGGCGGCGACCAGGCAGCCGGCCACCGTCTCGTAGGGGCCCTCGGGGAGGGTGACGCCGGTCTCCTCGGCGAAGTCGGCCAGGTTGAGCAGGCCGTCGAGTTCGACACCGCCGCCGGCCAGCCGACGGGTGGGGGACGACTCCGGGGTGTCGTACTCGTCACGGATCTCGCCGACCACCTCCTCCACGAGGTCCTCCAGGGTGACGATGCCCGCGGTGCCGCCGTACTCGTCGACCACGATCGCCAGGTGGTGGCCCTCCCGGCGCATCTCCCCCATCGCCTCCAGGACCCGCTTGGTGCCGGGCAGCAGCTTGACCGGGCGGGCCAGGTCGCGGACCTTGGCGGCGCGTTCGCCGCGCGCGCCGTAGAGGTCGCGGACGTGCACGAAGCCGGTCACCGCGTCGTAGCTGCCCTCGATCACGGGGTAGCGGGAGTGCGGCGAGGAGTCCGCCTGGGCGCGGACCTCGGCGAGCGGGCGCTCGGCGTCCAGGAAGGTCACCTCGGTGCGCGGGACCATCACCTCGCGCAGCTGGCGCTCCCCCGCGGCGAACACGTCGGCGATCAGCGTCCGCTCGTCGTTGCCGAGTTCGGTGTTGGCGGCGACCAGGCCGCGGAGCTCCTCGGAGCTCATCGAGCCGCGGCCCGCGGTGGGATCGCCGCCGAACAGCCGGACCATCAGATCGGTGGAGCGGCCGAGCAGCCAGATCGCCGGACGCAGCGCCACCGACATGACGTCGACCACCGGCGCGGCCAGCACGGCGATGGAGTCGGCCCGCTGCAGGCCGATCCGCTTGGGGGTGAGTTCGCCGAGCACCAGCGAGACGTAGCTGATCACCAGGGTGAGGCCGACCAGGGCGGTGGCGTCGGCGACGCCCTCGGAGAGCCCGGCCCGGACGAACAGCGGGGCCACCTTGCCGGCCAGGGTGTCGGCGCCGAACGCGGCGGACAGGAAGCCCATGCAGGTCACGCCGACCTGGACGGCCGCCAGGAAGCGGTTCGGGTCGGCCGCGAGGTGCGCGGCCCGGGCCGCCCGCCGGGTGCCGCGCGCCTCCAGCGTCCGGATCTGGCCCTCGCGCAGCGAGATCAGCGAGATCTCGGCGACGTTGAACAGGCCGCCCAGGACGATGAAGACGAGGACGAGCGCGGCGTCCTCGATGGTTTCGTTCACAGCGGGAGTGTAGGGCGACGGCCCGCCCGCCCCGGGGAACGGGGAGGACGGGCCGTCGTGGGGCGCCGGGGGTGCCGGGGCTCACCGTCAGATGAGGCCGAGCTCCTGGACCGCGTCGCGCTCCTCGGTCAGCTCCTTGACCGAGGCGTCGATGCGGGCGCGCGAGAAGTCGGAGATCTCCAGGCCCTGGACGATCTCGAACTTGCCGTCCTTGGTGGTGACCGGGAAGGAGGAGATCAGACCGGCCGGGACGCCGTAGGAGCCGTCGGAGACGACGCCCATCGAGGTCCAGTCGCCCTCGGCGGTGCCGTTGACCCAGGTGTACACGTGGTCGATGGCGGCGTTGGCGGCCGAGGCGGCCGAGGAGGCGCCGCGGGCGTCGATGATGGCGGCGCCGCGCTTGGCGACGGTCGGGATGAAGTCGTTCTCCAGCCAGGCCTGGTCGCTGCCGACGGCCTCGAAGGCCGGCTTGCCGGCGATCTCGGCCTGGAAGACGTCCGGGTACTGGGTGGCGGAGTGGTTGCCCCAGATGGTGACGCGCTTGATCTCCGAGACCGGGGCGCCGGTCTTGAGGGAGAGCTGGCCGACGGCGCGGTTGTGGTCCAGGCGGGTCATCGCGGTGAAGCGCTCGGCCGGGACGTCCGGGGCGTTGCGCTGGGCGATCAGGGCGTTGGTGTTGGCCGGGTTGCCGACGACCAGGACCTTGATGTCGTCCGCGGCGTGGGCGTTGATGGCCTGGCCCTGCGGGCCGAAGATGCCGCCGTTGGCCTGCAGCAGGTCGCCGCGCTCCATGCCGGCGGTGCGCGGACGGGCGCCGACCAGCAGCGCGACGTTGGCGCCGTCGAAGGCCTCGGCCGGCTTGTCGGTGATGGTGATGTCGCGCAGCAGCGGGAACGCGCAGTCGACGAGCTCCATGGCGGTGCCCTCGGCGGCCTTGAGGCCCTGGGGGATCTCCAGCAGGCGCAGGTTCACCGGCACGTCGGCGCCGAGCAGGTGGCCCGAGGCGATGCGGAAGAGCAGCGCGTAGCCGATCTGGCCGGCGGCTCCGGTGATGGTGACGTTGACGGGGGTGCGGGTCATTTCTACCTTCTCCAGCAAATCGCCAGGTGCCCCAGGCACGTCGGCGCGCCGGAGCCGAGGACGGTCTCTCGACATCGAGAGAACCGGCGTCAGGGTATCGCAAAGGGAAGCGTACGCCTCGGGTGCGGTCGTGACTGCTCCGTCACACACGATGACGGCCCCCGCCCGGAGGACCGGGCGGGGGCCGTGCGCGGCCCGGGCGGGCGGCGCGGAATCAGCGGCGCGGACGGCCGATGAGCTGGCCGATGTTGTCCAGCAGCGGGAACTCCAGCCACGGGTTGGGCTGGGCCATCAGGGTCAGCAGCACGATCGACAGGCCCAGGAAGGTCAGCACGATCACATCGGTGAAGCGGCTGCGCACCGCCAGCATGCCGACCTCCGGCAGGACCAGCCGGAGCAGCGCGCCGAGCAGCACCCCGCCGCCGATGATCAGCAGCCCGTACCGGAAGCCGTCCTGGAAGTCGGCGAACCAGGTGACCGCGAGACCGGCGCCGACCACCAGCAGGACCACCGTTATCGGCCACTGCCGGACCGGCAGCGCGTGGTCGCGCCCGAGCGCGGCCGCCGAGCCCTCGGGGGGCAGGGTGCCGGTGGTCTTGACCGGCCTGCGCCGGGTCCGCCGAGGTTCGGCCATGGCTTCCCGTCCTTGGGGATCGTCGAGCGGGTGGGGGGTCCGGGTGGGGTCGGGCGGATCAGGCGCCGGCGCGGCGCTCGGCCGCCACCACGATGTTGTTGAGCAGCATGGCGCGGGTCATCGGGCCGACACCACCGGGGTTCGGGGAGATCCAGCCGGCCACCTCGGCCACGTTGGGGTGCACGTCGCCGACGATCTTGCCCTCGCTGCGGCTGACGCCGACGTCCAGCACGGCCGCGCCGGGCTTGACGTCCTCCGGCTTGACCAGGTGCGGCACACCGGCGGCGGCCACGACGATGTCGGCCTGGCGCAGGTGGTGGGCGAGGTCGCGGGTGCCGGTGTGGCAGAGGGTGACGGTGGCGTTCTCGCTGCGGCGGGTGAGCAGCAGGCCGATGGAGCGGCCGACGGTGACGCCGCGGCCGACCACGACCACCTCGGCGCCGTCGATCGCCACGTCGTGGCGGCGCAGCAGCTCGACGATGCCGAGCGGGGTGCAGGGCAGCGGGCCCTCGATGCCCAGGGCGAGGCGGCCGAGCGAGGTCGGGTGCAGGCCGTCGGCGTCCTTGTCCGGGTCCATCAGCTCCAGGACCGGGTTCTGGTCGAGGCCCTTGGGCAGCGGCAGCTGGACGATGTAGCCGGTGCAGGTCGGGTCGGCGTTGAGCTCACGGACGACGTTCTCGACGTCCTCCTGGGTGGCGGTGGCGGGGAGCTCGCGCTGGATCGAGGCGATGCCGATCTCGGCGCAGTCCTTGTGCTTGCCGTTGACGTACCAGCGGCTGCCCGGGTCGTCGCCGACCAGGACGGTGCCGAGGCCGGGCGTGACGCCCTTCGCCTTGAGGGCCGCCACGCGGGCGGCGAGTTCGGACTTGATCGCGGCCGCGGTGGCCTTGCCATCGAGAATCTGGGCAGTCATGACCCCATTCTCCCGGATCCGGGCCGCCGTCCGTGCCACCGGTCCCGGGCCGCGGACGGGCCCCGGCGGGGGGCTTCGCGGGGCGCTCCCGGCGGCGGCGGGCCGGACACGGAACGTTCGGGTCGTATTGCGGTTGCGCCACAGTCCGGCCCGACGCGCGAACGCGGCTGGACACGGTACTGCCGTCCGGTCGACGATAAGCGGGCATTCCCCGCCGCATCCGGCCCGGTGACGGGCCGACGGACAGACCCGGCGGGGGCGTACCCGGGGGAAGAACGAAGTGAGCCGACCAGACCGCACCGCGCCGACGACCGACCGCCGACGCGGGATGCCGCATGCCATCGGGCCGTCCCGGCTCCCGTTCGCACCCTTCCCACGGACCTGAGCGGGGGCACGCGCCGGGTCGCACACGCCCCCGGTGTCAGCCTCCTCCGCTAACGTCCCGTCCGACCGGCCACCCGTCCAGCCGGCCCGGCCCGGGGCCTCCGCCGTCCCGTCCCACTTGTCCCCATCTGCCCGGAGGCATCGATGAGCTACCCGCCCGACCCCAACAACCCGTACGGCCAGCCCCAGCAGCCCCAGCAGCCCGGCTACGGCTACCCGCAGCAGGCTCCGCCGGCCGCCGGCTACGGCTACCCGCAGCAGCCCCCGCAGCAGCCCGGCTACGGCGTGCCGCAGCAGCCGGCCTACGGGTACGCGCCGATGCCGGGCACCATCCAGGCGAACAACGGCTACATCAACATCGCCCAGCTCGGCACGGTCAAGCTGGCGACCATGGGCCAGCGCTTCCTGGCCCGGCTGATCGACGGCCTGGCCGTCGGCGCGATCATCGCCCTGGTCATGGCGCTCGGCCTGGCCGGTGCGCTCGGCATCGTCAAGGACACCGACGACTGCACGCAGTACACCTACCCGAGCGCGGCCTACAGCAACTGCCTCCAGGAGCAGACCGACGCCGCGGGCGGCATCGTCGCCACCATGATGATCATGATCGGCGTGCTGGCCGTGTTCAACCTGCTCTACGAGTGGCTGCTGGTCTCCTTCGCCGGCGCCACCCTGGGCAAGATGGCCATGGGCCTGCGCGTGGTCAAGGAGAGCACCGGCCAGACCCCCGGTCTGGGCGGCGGCTTCATCCGCTTCATCATCCCGATCGTCGGCGCGTTCCTCTGCTACATCGGCGCGCTGCTGGTCTACCTGTCGCCGTTCTTCGACAACTCCGGCAAGCTGCAGGGCTGGCACGACCGTGCCGCCGGCACCCTGGTGATCAAGAAGTAGCGGTTCCCGCGCACGCGGAGCGGCCCGGTCCCCGTGGAGGGGGCCGGGCCGCTCTGTCGTGCCGTCAGCCGTCAGCCGTCAGCTGTCAGCTGTCAGTGGAAGAAGTGGCGGGTACCGGTGAGGTACATGGTCACCCCGGCCTCGGCGGCGGCCGCGATCACCTCTTCGTCACGGATCGAGCCGCCCGGCTGGACGATCGCCCGCACCCCGGCGGCGATCAGGATCGCCGGACCGTCCGCGAACGGGAAGAAGGCGTCGGAGGCCGCGTACGCGCCCTTGGCCCGCTCGCCGGCCCGCTCGACCGCGAGCTTGCAGGAGTCGACCCGGTTGACCTGGCCCATGCCGACGCCCACCGAGGCGCCGTCCTTGGCCAGCAGGATCGCGTTGGACTTGACGGCCCGGCAGGCCCGCCAGGCGAACGCCAGCTCGGCCAGCTCGGCCGCGGACAGCGCCTCGCCGGTGGCCAGCGTCCAGGTCACCGGGTCGTCGCCCTCGGCGTGCACCCGGTCGGCCTCCTGGAGCAGCACGCCGCCGGAGATCGGGCGCACCTCCTGACGGTTGGCCGGGGCCTCGGGGGCGAGCAGCACCCGCAGGTTCTTCTTGCGGGCCAGCACCTCGACGGCGCCGTCCTCGTACCCGGGAGCCACCACGACCTCGGTGAAGATCGGGGCGATCTGCTCGGCCAGCGCCACGCTGACCGGGCGGTTGACGGCGATCACGCCGCCGTACGCGGAGACCGGGTCGCACTCGTGCGCCTTGCGGTGCGCCTCGGCGACGTCGGCGCCGGTCGCGATGCCGCACGGGTTGGCGTGCTTGATGATCGCGACGGCCGGCTCGGCGTGGTCGTAGGCGGCGCGACGGGCGGCGTCGGTGTCGACGTAGTTGTTGTACGACATCTCCTTGCCGTGCAGCTGACGCGCGCCGGCCAGGCCGCCGCTGCCGTCGCCGTACAGCGCGGCGCCCTGGTGCGGGTTCTCGCCGTAGCGCAGCACGCTCTGGCGCTCGAAGGCCGAGCCGAGGAAGGCCGGGAACGCGTCCTCGGTCTCCGTGTAGCCGGACTCCTCGAACCAGTTGGCCACCGCGACGTCGTAGGCGGCGGTGTGCGCGAAGGCCCGGGCGGCCAGCCGCTTGCGGGTCAGCAGGTCGAAACCGCCGCCGCCGACCGCCGCGAGGACGTCCTGGTAGCGGGCCGGGTCGACCACCACGGCCACCGACGGGTGGTTCTTGGCGGCGGCGCGGACCATGCTCGGACCGCCGATGTCGATCTGCTCGACGCACTCGTCCGGGGTGGCGCCGGAGGCGACGGTCGCCTTGAACGGGTAGAGGTTCACCACGACCAGGTCGAAGGGCTCGACGCCCAGCTCGGCCAGCTGCGCGCGGTGCGACTCCAGCCGCAGGTCGGCGAGCACACCGGCGTGCACCCGCGGGTGCAGGGTCTTCACGCGGCCGTCCAGGCACTCCGGGAAGCCGGTCAGCTCGGAGACCTCGGTCACCGGGACGCCCGCGGCGGCGATCCGGCCCGCGGTGGAGCCGGTGGAGACGATGGCGACCCCGGCGGCGTGCAGGCCCTGGGCCAGCTCCTCCAGACCGGTCTTGTCGTACACGCTGATCAGCGCGCGGCGGATCGGCCGGACGTCCTCGGAGACAGGGGGCGTGGTGGGGGCGGCGCTCATGCCGGAATCCATACCTTTCGGTCCTCGATGCGGTGACCCTCGCGGGCCAGCCGGCCCACGACGTCGACGAGCAGCTTGCGCTCGACAGTCTTGATGCGTTCGTGCAGCGCCTCGCCGCCGTCGGCGTGATCGGCGTCGTGGACCTCCACGACGCCCTGCGCGATGATCGGCCCGGTGTCGACGCCGGCGTCGACGAGGTGCACGGTGCACCCGGTGACCCTCACCCCGTACGCCAGCGCGTCGGTGACGCCGTGGGCGCCGGGGAAGGAGGGCAGCAGTGCGGGGTGGGTGTTGACGATCCGTCCGGCGAAGGCCGCGATGAACGCGGGCCCGAGGATCTTCATGAAACCGGCCGTGACGACCAGGTCGGGCTCGTACGCGGCGACGGAGGCGGTCAGCGCGCGGTCCCAGTCCGCCCGGTCCGCGTGGTCCTTCACCCGGTGCACGAAGACCGGCAGACCGGCGCGCCCGGCGCGCTCCAGCCCGGCGATGCCGTCCCGGTCGGCGCCCACGGCGAGGATCTCCGCACCGTAGGCGGGGTCGGCGACGGCGTCGATCAGCGACTGGAGGTTGGTGCCGGAGCCGGAGACCAGCACCACCAGACGGGCCGGTCCGGGCGTGCGGGGCGGGAAGAGCTGAGCGGGGGCGGCGGCCACTGCGCGATTCTCCGTAGGTCGGGCGCCGCCCGCTGGTACGTCCACCGGTGGTGGGGCCACTACGAACGGCAGGTCGAGCGAGGAGGAACTCCGGGAGAACCCGCCGCGACGCGGGCCCCGGGGAACCCGTGGGAGCTGCTGACCGTCACCACCATAACGGCTGGTCGGACGCCCTCCGAAACGCCGCCGGGGGCTACGCGCGTAGCTGAGACCGGGATCTCGCGGGCCCTCCGGGCCCCGGCCCGGACCCGGCGGTCCGCCGGCTCCCGGGCAATCCGGGACGCGCCCGGGACCCCCACAGGGGCCTGCGGGATCATAGGGTGGCGCGGGCACCCGCCCCACCGACCGAGAAGGAATGGCCGAACCATGAGCAGCGGTGACGACACCGGCGAGCGCAACCCCTTCGCGCCGCCGCCGGCGGATGCCCCCGAGCAGCCGTGGCAACCGCGCGCTCCCCGGTCCACCGGCGACCCCGACCGGCCCGAGGGGCAGGACGGCGACCCGGACGACCGCCCGCTCGTCCCGCCGCCCCACCCGTGGAGCCCCGGCTACCAGGGCAACGGCTGGCACCCCCGCCCGCCCGCACCGCAGCCGCCGCGGATCGACCCGAACGACCCCGCCCAGCGCAAGGCCCGCAACGCCGCGCTGGCCGGTATGGGCGCGCTGGTCTGCGCGTTCGCCGCGCTGCACTACGTCGCCCTGTTCGTCGGCGCGCTCGCCGTCGTCTGGGGCGTCTCCGCGATGCGCGCCCCCCGTCCGGCCCCCGGCGACGCCGCCACCACCGGCACCCCGGCGCCCACCGGGCCCGCCACGCCGAACCCGCTCACGCCGGCCGCGCTGGCCGGCATCCTCACCGGGGCGATGACGATCGTCTTCGTCTCCTCCGTCCTCGGCCTCGCGCTGTACTACAACGACTACGTGACGTGCGTGCGGGACTCCCTCACCTCCAGCGGCGCCGACGGCTGCGACCGGCTCGCCCCGCAGTGGTACGTGGACATCACCAAGCAGAGCGACTGAGCGAGGTCCTCTCCTCCGGCCCGCGCCGGGCGGGCGACGCCGGACGCCGGCGGGGTCGGACTTCAGGCGGTGCCGGAAGGCCCGGCGGTGTCGAGCCGCCGGCGGTGTCGGGAGGCCCGGCGGCTCAGGGGGAGTCCGGGGTCCGGGCGGCTCCGGGGCCGGCGGGGCCACCCGGGGTACCCGCCAGGCGGGTGACCGTCGAGTGCACGCGGGCGCGCAGCAGGAGTGCGCCCCGGTGGGCAGTCACGGCGAGCGCCCCGGGCGCCAGGGGGACACCGGGCAGCCGCCGCGTCCGGACGCCGGCCGGGCGCAGCGCCCGCAAGCGCGCCAGCAGGGCGACCGGGGCGGCCACCACCGCCACCCAGCCCGCCGCGGCCGGGCCCGTCCACCAGGGCACCGGCCCCACCCCGGCCATCCGGCCCGCGCCCAGCGCCCCGCCGGAGAGCCATCCCAGTCCCGCCGCCGCGGCACCGACCAGCAGCGCGACCGCCGACACCGCCACCACCGTCGCCGCCACCGGCCAGGGAGCGGGCGGGCGGACCGGGTCGACGACCCGCCGGCCCCCCGCCGCGGCCGCCCGGCCCAGCAGCAGCCCCGGCACCACGCCCGCCAGCGCGGGCAGCACGCACACCGCCAGCCGCCAGCCACCCGGCCCCGGCTCGGCGAGCAGCCCGAGCAGCGGGAAGTCCGGCACCGGACCCAGCACCGTCCGCACCGGCGACACCACCGACCCCGCGCCCACCGCGACGCCCGGCCCGAGCGCGTACGCCGCGCCCCACAGCACCGTGTTCGGCAGCAGCACCAGGCTCACCAGCAGCACCCCCGCCACCGCCGCCGGACCGCCCGCGAACACCGCCGACCCGGTGCCCCGGCCCACCGCGGCCAGCACCGCCGCCCCCGCCACCACCAGCCCGCCGGCCGCCAGCAGTCCCGCCCCGGCCGCCAGTGCGGCCGTCCGGACCGCCGCCCCGCCGCCGGACGGCCGCAGCCGCTCCGGCAGCGCGCCCAGGACCCGCTCCACCCCTTCCGCCCCGGCCACGTCCGCCCCGGCCAGGGCGGCACCGGTCCGCCGGGCACCGGCCGCCACCGCCGCCCCGGCCACCAGCGCGACCGCCGCGAGGTCCGGCAGCACCCTGGCCCGGAACTCCCCCGCCCCGGCGCACTGCGCCACCACGGCGCACGCCACCGCGCAGTAACCCGCCCAGACCGCCGGGGCCGCACTGCGCCCCGGCCGTCCCGCGCCGCGCGCCGCCACCCGGGCGGCCGCCCGGTACAACTGGCCCACCGCCAGCAGCCCGAGCAGCAACGGGGTGACCGAGAGCGGCGCCTCCGCCGCACCGCGCAGCACCGGCGCACCGTGCCCGAGCAGCCACAGCGCCGACGCCAGCCGCAGCGCGCCGGTCGCGCCGTCGTCCGCGAACGGCGTCACGACCCAGAGCCCGAGCACCGGAACGGTGACCGCGGACAGCCCGAGCAGGGCGGTCCGGGCCCCGGTGAGCAGGGCGGACAGGACGGGCCTGGCCCCCAGTTCGCCCGGCGCTTCCAGAATCGGACGACCCGTCAGCTGCGTCATGGGCCTCATCGTGCCAAGGCGACTCGCCATGCTCCGTGAAGAGGCAAACGGCCGGGGTGTCCCAGATTATTGGCTTATGCGCATTTTCAGACCATGCCCTCTCGCCGCCGCGACCGATCCGGCCTGGAGCGTCTGATGACCAAGCCCCCGACCGCCGCCCGCCCCGGCAACCCGTCCGGGCCCGCCCCCACCTCCGGGCCCGGGCCCGCGTCGCAGAGCCGCAGCGGGAAGGGGCGCCCCGGGAAGCGCAAGGGCGACCGCGGCCGGACCGGCGCCACCACCGGGACCGACGGGGCCGCCCGGAACGACGGTGGGGTGCCGCCCTCGGACGCGGCGGCGCTGCTGCGCCGTCTGACGGCACGTGAGGCGGAGGCCTTCGCCCACCTCGCGGCCGGCCGGGACCTCGCCGAGACCGCCGCCGCACTGGGCGTCAGCCCCACCACGGCCCGCAGCTACCAGCACCGCGCCCTGCGCAAGCTCGGCAGCCGCACCCAGGCCGAGATCTCCGCCCTCGCCGCCCTCCTGCCCCCGGCTCCGGCCCGGGGGCCGGGTGCGGCCAAGGCCGCGGCCGCGACCCCGGCTCCGGCTGCGGCTGCGGCTCCCGAGGCGGAGACCGAGGCCGGTCCGGGCACCGTGGGCACCCGTGCGCAGCAGGACGGTGGTCCGTCCGACCGGGCCACGCAGAAGGCGGGCACCACGTCCCCCGACGGACCGGCGCGCACCACCGCCCTCGGCGGGAGGTCCGACCGTCGGCAACCGCCCCGGGCCGACCGACCGTCGTCGGCGACGTCGGCGACGGCGGACACCACCGCCGTCACCACCACCGACGCCGCCTCACCCGCGCGGCCGACGGCCACCACCCCGGATCCACGGACCGGAGCGAAGCGGCCGCCCGGTCCCGGCCCGGGTGAGGCGACGGCGAGTCCGGTGAGCAGGTCGGCGAGGACCGGGCGGCCCGGCGGTGGGGCGGCGGGCGGAAAGCCCCGGGCGGACGGGACCGGGTCGACGGCTCCCGAGCAGCCGCGGCGGAACGGACCGGCCGAGGCGCCGCGGGGCCGGTCCCGCCCGGGCGGGGCCCCGGCCACCGACTCCCCCGGCGCCGCCGCCCGGGCGGCCACCGCCCGGGCCGCCGACCACCGGGCCACAGCCGACCGGGCCGACGGGGCCGACCGGACCGGACGGCCGCGGGCCATCGGGGCGGAGCCGCCGGCCGGCACCGTCGGGTGGGCGGTGGACGCCGGGGGCGGAGCACACCGGGAGGCGGTGTTCGAGGAGGTGTACGAGGCGGGCCACACCCGGCTGGTGCAGCAGGTGTTCCTGCTCACCGCGTGCAAGCACCGGGCCGTGCACTGCGTCGGCCGGGCGTTCGGGGAGGCGCGGCGGCGCTGGGAGGAGGTGGTCGCGGCGGCCGAGCCGGAGCAGTGGGTGCGGACCCGGGCGTTCGAGCTGGCGCTGTCGCCGTGGCACCGGGGCGGACCCCGGCGGGCGCACGTGTGGCGGCTGCCGCACCGGCGGATCAAGGTCCGCCCGGCGGACGAGGGCCAGGCGGTGCTGCCTGACCACGACCGCCTCACCGACCGGGACCGGGCCCTGCTCAAGGCGTTGCGCCGGCTCTCCCGGCCGCAGCGCCGGGCCCTGGTGCTGCACGACGGCCTGGGCCTGCCGGCCGCGGCGGTGGCCGTGGAGGTGGAGTCGACGGTCGCCGCCGCCGAGGGGCGGGTGTGGGCGGCCCGGACGGCCCTGGCGCAGTGGGTGCCGGACCTGGTGGGGCCGGATCCGGCGGCGGACGGCTTCGCGGACCGGCTGTGCGCGCTGCTGCACCGGGCGGGGGTGCGCGGGGCGCCGGAGCCGCACCGGCCGCCGGTGCCGCTGCTGCGGGCCCGGCACGGGCTGGTGAACGCGGGCCGGACGGGCGCGGCGGCGCTGCTGACGGTGACCGTGGGCGGTGCGGTGGCGGCGACGCTGGCGGGTGGCGGGCCGGGCGAGCTGTTCCGGCCGCCGGACCCGCCGCCGCCCTCGCTCTGCGCGGCGGTCCCGACCCTGGCGACCGAGCCGGAGGCGCTGCTGCCGCTGCTGCCGGACGGGGCGCCGTCCGGGATCCACAGCCTCTGGTGCTCCCCGACGCCGGGGCTGGAGCCGGTCGTGGTGGATCCGCCGCCGCCCCGGGACGGCCCGTACCGGCCGCCGACGGCCGGACGGGCCGGCGGGGCGCAGCCGCCGCCGGGCGCGGCGGCCGCCGGGCCCGGCGGCTGCGCCCCGTGGGTGCTGCACCCCTGCCCGGCCGGGCCGCGGGTGCAGCACCCGGCACAACAACCGGCACAGCACCCGGAACCGACTCAGGAACAGTCCCGGGAAGCACAGCCGGAGCAGCCGCAGGAGCAGCCGCCGGAAGCGGATCCGGAGCAGCCGCAGGAGCAGCTCTGAGCGGCGCTCCACCGGAACTCCCCCACCGGGGGGAAGACGCAGCGCCCCCGCGCCGGCGAGGCCGGGCGGGGGCGCTGGGGTGCGAGCGGGGGTGTCAGCCCTTGATCAGCTCACGGGCCAGGCGGGCGGTCTCGGACGGCGTCTTGCCGACCTTGACACCGGCGGCCTCGAGGGCCTCCTTCTTGGCCTGGGCGGTGCCGGAGGAGCCGGAGACGATGGCGCCGGCGTGGCCCATGGTCTTGCCCTCGGGCGCCGTGAAGCCCGCGACGTAGCCGACGACCGGCTTGGTCACGTTCTCCTTGATGAAGGCCGCGGCGCGCTCCTCGGCGTCGCCACCGATCTCACCGATCATGACGATGAGCTCGGTCTCCGGGTCCTCCTGGAACGCCTTGAGGGCGTCGATGTGGGTGGTGCCGATGACCGGGTCACCGCCGATGCCCACGGCCGAGGTGAAGCCGATGTCCCGCAGCTCGTACATGAGCTGGTAGGTCAGGGTGCCGGACTTCGAGACCAGACCGATCTTGCCGGCCTTGGTGATGTCGGCCGGGATGATGCCGGCGTTCGACTGGCCGGGGCTGATCAGGCCGGGGCAGTTCGGGCCGATGATCCGGGTCTTGTTGCCCTTCGAGCCGGCGTAGGCCCAGAAGGCGGCGGTGTCGTGCACCGGGACGCCCTCGGTGATGACGACGGCCAGGGCGATCTCGGCGTCGATGGCCTCGACGACGGCGCTCTTGGTGTGCGCCGGCGGGACGAAGATGACGGTGACATCGGCACCGGTCTTCTCGATGGCCTCGGCGACGGAGCCGAAGACGGGCACCTCGGTGCCGTCGACGTCGACCGTGGTGCCGGCCTTGCGCGGGTTGACACCGCCGACGATCTGGGTGCCGGAGGCGAGCATGCGGCGGGTGTGCTTCATGCCCTCGGAGCCGGTCATGCCCTGGACGATGACCTTGCTGTCCTTGGTAAGGAAGATAGCCATGGTGTGAAAGTCCCCTTCCTTACTTGTTGGCCAGCTCGGCGGCGCGGTCGGCCGCACCGTCCATGGTGTCCACCTGCTCGACGAGCGGGTGGTTGGCGTCGGTCAGGATCTGACGGCCCAGCTCGGCGTTGTTGCCGTCGAGACGGACGACCAGCGGCTTGGTGACCGCCTCGCCCTTCTCCTCCAGCAGCGCGAGGGCCTGCACGATGCCGTTGGCGACCGCGTCGCACGCGGTGATGCCGCCGAAGACGTTGACGAAGACCGACTTGACGTCGGGGTCGCCGAGGATGATCTCCAGGCCGTTCGCCATGACCTCGGCGGAGGCGCCGCCACCGATGTCGAGGAAGTTGGCGGGCTTGACGCCGCCGTGCTGCTCACCGGCGTACGCGACCACGTCGAGGGTGCTCATGACGAGACCCGCGCCGTTGCCGATGATGCCGACCTGGCCGTCGAGCTTGACGTAGTTGAGGCCCTTGGCCTTGGCGGCGGCCTCCAGCGGGTTGGCCGCGGCCTTGTCCTCGAGCGCCTCGTGCTCCGGCTGGCGGAACTCGGCGTTCTCGTCCAGGGAGACCTTGCCGTCGAGCGCGATGATCTTGCCGTCACCGGACTTGATCAGCGGGTTGACCTCGACGAGGAGGGCGTCCTCCTTGATGAAGACGGTCCACAGCTTCTGCAGGACCTCGACGACCTGGTCGGCGACCTCGGCGGGGAACTTCGCCGCGGCGACGATCTCGGCGGCCTTCTCCGGGGTCACGCCCTCGTTGGCGTCGACCGGGATCTTGGCGAGCGCGTCGGGGTTCTCCTCCGCCACGACCTCGATCTCCACGCCGCCCTCGACGCTGGCCATGGCCAGGAAGGTGCGGTTGGTGCGGTCCAGCAGGAACGAGACGTAGTACTCGTCCTTGATGTCCGCGGTCTGGGCCAGCATCACCTTGTGCACGGTGTGGCCCTTGATGTCCATGCCGAGGATCTGCTCGGCCTTGGCGACGGCGTCGGCCGGGTCGGCGGCGAGCTTCACGCCACCGGCCTTGCCTCGGCCACCCACCTTCACCTGAGCCTTGACGACGGCGCGGCCGCCGAAGCGCTCCGCGATGGCGGCAGCGTCTGCGGCGGTCTCGATGACATCACCGTCAAGCACGGGCACCCCGTGCTTGGCGAAGAGGTCCCTCGCCTGGTACTCGAACAGGTCCACGTGTTTGTCCTTGTTCGTGGTCGCGGATTGTGTCTCTACGAGCGTGCCACGGCAGGATCTTCGCTGCGGGTCGTCGGGGCGGTGCGGGTACGCAGAGGTACGGCCTTGCGGCCCACACAGCCACGGGCGCACACGTCAATTCACACGCGCGTCACGTCCGTCTGGCAGGTTATCCCCGCTGGACGGGCGTGTTTCGCCCGGGGCCTGCCAGTCTTTGGTGAGAACCGTCACAGACAGCCTAGGGGGCGTGCGCCGGGCGGCCGAACCGGCGGGCTCGCTCGTCCACGCCCCATGTTCCCCCGTTCGGGTGAGACCGGCGCGCGCCGTCCGACAGCACCGTTCACACCGGGGCGACGGCGGGGCGACGGCGGGGCGACGGCGGGGCGACGGCCGGGCCGCTCACACGCCTTGCTCCGGGACCGGGATCGGGCGCTTCTCGATCGCGGCCGCCATGATCTCCGGGAAGGCGTCGGGGGTGCAGGCGAAGGCCGGGGCGCCGAGCGCGGCGAGCGCCGCGGCGTGCGCGTGGTCGTAGGCGGGCGCACCCTCGTCGGAGAGCGCCAGCAGGGCGACGAACTGGACGCCGGCCGCCTTCATCGCGGCCACCCGCTTGAGCATCTCGTCCCGGATGCCGCCCTCGTAGAGGTCGCTGATCAGGACGACGACCGTCTCGGCCGGCCGGGTGATCCGGGACTGGCAGTAGGCGAGCGCCCGGTTGATGTCGGTGCCGCCGCCGAGCTGGGTCGCGAACAGCACGTCGACCGGGTCGGTGAGCTGCTCGGTGAGGTCGACCACCGAGGTGTCGAAGACCACCAGTCGGGTGTCCAGGCTCGGCATCGAGGCGAGGACGGCGCCGAACACCGCGGAGTGCACCACGGACGGGGCCATCGAGCCGGACTGGTCGATGCAGAGGATGACGTCCTTCTTCACCGAGCGCCGGGCACGGGCGTAGCCGACCAGTCGCTCGGGCACGACCGTGCCGTGCTCGGGCAGGTAGTTCTTCAGGTTGGCCCGGAGGGTGCGGTCCCAGTCGATGTCGCGGTGGCGCGGACGGTTGACCCGGGCGCTGCGGTCCAGCGCGCCGCCCAGGGTCGCCCGGGTGCGGTCGGCGAGCCGGCGCTCCAGCTCGGCGACCACCCGGCCGACCACCGCGCGGGCGGTCTCCCGGGTGGTCTCGGGCAGCGCGTGCTTGAGCGAGAGCAGGGTGGCGACCAGGTGGACGTCCGGCTCGACGGCCTCCAGCATCTCCGGTTCCAGCAGCAGTTGCTCCAGCCCGAGCCGGGTGATCGCGTCCTGCTGCATCAGCTGGACGACGGTGGCCGGGAAGTACTCCCGGATGTCACCGAGCCAACGGGCCACCTGCGGGGCCGAGCCGCCCAGGCCGGCGCTCCGGCGGCCGGAGCGCGGCTGCCCGGCCCCACCCTCCTCGGGGGCGCCCCGGTAGAGCGCGGCGAGGGCGCCGTCCATCGCGGCGTCCCGGCCGTGCAGGGGGCGACCGGTGCCGTCGGCCTCGCCGCCGAGGACGAGTCGCCAGCGGCGCAGCCGCTCGTCGTCGGGGGCCGGGGCCGCCGGGGCGGCGGAGGGGGGAGTGCTCACGGCCATCGGGGCTCCTCTGGGTGCGGTCCGTGGTCTGCGGTCGGGAGGGGGGGAAGGGGTCGACGGGTGGCGGCGGGCCGTCAGGTGTCGCGGCCCGCGGCCTGCCGGGGGATCGCCGGCCGGTCGCCGCCGGAGGCGCCCGGCAGCCCGAGCAGCAGGGCGACCACCGGCAGCGCGGCACCGGCCCGTACGGTGTCCAACTCGGTCGTCTCCCCGGCCGGTTCGGCCCGGCCCGGCCCGAGCGGACCGGCCGCCACCCGGCTGCCGACGGTGTGCCGGACCCCGGCCTCCAGGGTGGCGAAGGTGCGGCGGAGCAGCGGCAGCACGTCCGTGAAGACCTCCGCCGGGACGCCGGTCAGCCAGGCGTCGAGCAGACCGAGCAGCCGGGGGTCGTGCAGCAGCAGCGCACCGCCGCCGGTCAGGAAGCCCTCGATCCACCCGGCCGCGTCGGCCGGGCTGTTGGCGGCGGACAGCACCAGGCCGAGCCGCCGCCCGGCCTCCGCCGACTCCAGCCGGCCGTCGTCCAGCAGCAGCCGGACGGCCCGCCCGCGCAGCAGCCCCGGGACGCCCGTGGCCGGACCGCCGGAGGGTTCGCGCCGGGCGAGTGCCCGCAGGGTGCCGGCCCAGCGGTCGGCGAGGCCGTCCGCGCCGCCCGCCAGCAGGCCGATCGCGCCGTGCACCTCGTCGAGGTGACCGCGCATCACGGCGGCACCGGCGGCATCGAGGCCGGTGCAGGCGGGCGGCAGGCCGACGCAGATCCGGTCGGCGAGACCGCCGGTGACCGCGCCGAGTGCCCCGTGGTCGGTGCCCCGGACGTCGCCGTAGCGCAGCGCGCGGACCAGCGCGGGCAGCGCGCCGGCCAGGTGCGCGACATCGGTGTCCAGCGCGGCGCGGTCGGCGAGGACCCGCATCACGGCGGGCAGCGCCTCGGCCAGGCCGGCCACCAGGCAGGTCTCCACCAGGCCGGTGAGCCCGGCGAGTTCGGTCGCGGCCGAGGCGGTGCCGACGGCCTTGCCGACGGCGGCCCGCTCGACCGTGGTGCCCCACTGGGCGGCCTCGGCGATCCGGACGGCGAACTCGGGCTGCCAGCACAGCCGCCAGCTCTCCCGGAAGGTGCCGGTGGAGGCGACCGAGGAGCGGGTCGGCACGCCCCAGTCGACGCCGAGCAGGCGCAGCCGGTGCAGCAGCCGGGAGCGGGCCGCGTCGGTCTCCTTGCGCAGGTCGAGGTCGAGGTCGCGCGGTTCGGGCGCGGGCTTGAGCCGCAGGGTGCGCTGGAGCCGGGCGAGGTCGCGCTGGAGCGGGACGGCGGGCGCGTCCTCGGGCACCGCGCCGAGCGCGTCGCCGATCACCAACCGGTCCCGGACCAGCGCGAGGGCGACCTCCGAGCCGTCGCACATCACCGAGCGGACGGCGTCCAGCGTCTCGGTGAGCCCGGCGAGCGGGCGGCCGCGCAGCACGGCGAGCGTGCGGGCCAGCCGGACGGCCTCGATGACGTGCGCGGAGGAGACCGGGTGGTCCTCGGCGCGGAGCAGGTCGGCGGCCCGGGTGAGCCAGCCGGGCAGCGGGTCGCCGTCCGTCCGGTGGAGGTGGTGGTACCAGCCCGGGGAGACGATCCCGGCGCCGTAGCCGGTGAGTTGGGAGAGCCTGCGGTGCGTCCACGGCACCCAGGTGATCTCGGTCCGCACCTTCTTCGGCAGCTCGGCGAGCAGCGCCCGGTCGTGCGCGACGGTCTGCGTCCCGGCCAGGGCGGGGACGTGGAAGGCCCCGCAGACCACCGCGATCCGGCGGTGGCCGGCCCGGCGGGCGGCCCGGATCCGGCCGCGCATGTACGCCTCGCGCTGCCGGTCGCGCCGGCTCGCCGCGCCGTCCTCGCGCAGCGCCGTCATCGCCTCCGCGACGGCCTCGAACGGTGCGAGCGCGTCCTCGCCGTCGGCGGGGCGGCGGTGCTCGACGACGTCCTCCCACCAGCGCTCCGGGTCGTCGTGGCCGGCCGCCTCGGCGAGCCGGGCGATCGGGTCGCGCGGCAGGTCGCCGTCCTCCTCCTCGTCGCCGCCCCGGTCCTCCGCGAAGGAGTGACCGGCGGGCAGGTCGATGAAGTGGAGCGGGACGCCGCGGTCGACGGCGTGGCGGATCGCCACCCACTCCGGCGAGAACTCGGCGTACGGCCAGAACGCGGCCCGGGCCGGGTCGTCGGCCGCGTGGGCCAGCAGGGCGACCGGCGGCACCATGTCCTTCGCGGCGGCCAGCCCGAGGATCGGCTCGGCCTCCGGCGGGCCCTCCACCAGGACCGCGTCCGGCCGCAGCCGCTCCAGCGCGGCCGCCACCGCCCGGGCCGAGCCCGGGCCGTGGTGCCGAACGCCCAGCAGCGTCACCTCTGCGCTCATCGCGCCTCCCTCCCTCTCCCGACGTGTGCGCGTCGTCCGGTCCCGGTGCTCAGCGGGCGTTCTCACGGGCGGCGCGGTAGAAGTCCTTCCAGCCGTCCCGCTCGCGGACCACGCCCTCGACGTACTCGCGCCAGACCTGCTGGTCGGCGGCCGGGTCCCGGACCACGGCGCCGATCACGCCGGCCGCGACGTCGCCGGCCCGCAGCACGCCGTCGCCGAAGTGGGCGGCGAGCGCCATGCCGTTGGTGACCACCGAGATGGCCTCGGCGGTGGACAGGGTGCCGCTGGGGGTCTTCACCTTGGTCCGACCGTCGGTGGTGAGGCCCGCCCGCAGCTCCCGGAAGACGGTCACCACCCGCCTGATCTCCTCGGCACCGCCGGGGAGTCCGGGCAGCTCGGGCAGCTGGAGGGAGCGGCCGAGCTGCTCGACCCGGCGGGTGACGATCTCCACCTCCTCCTCCAGCGAGCCGGGCAGCGGCAGCACGACGGTGTTGAAGCGGCGGCGCAGCGCGCTGGACAGCTCGTTGACGCCGCGGTCGCGGTCGTTGGCGGTGGCGATGAGGTTGAAGCCGCGCACGGCCTGGATCTCGGTGCCCAGCTCCGGGACGGGCAGGGTCTTCTCGGACAGGATGGTGATCAGACTGTCCTGCACGTCCGCCGGGATGCGGGTCAGCTCCTCCACCCGGGCGATCCGGCCGTCCGCCATCGCCCGCATCAGCGGCGAGGGGACGAGCGCCTCCCGGCTGGGCCCGGCGGTGAGCAGCTGCGCGTAGTTCCAGCCGTACCGGACGGCCTCCTCCGGGGTGCCGGCGGTGCCCTGCACCAGCAGCGTGGAGTCGCCGCTGATCGCCGCGGCCAGGTGCTCGGACACCCAGGTCTTGGCGGTGCCCGGCACCCCGAGCAGCAGCAGCGCCCGGTCGGTGGCGAGCGTGGTGACGGCGACCTCCACCACCCGGCGCGGACCGACGTACTTGGGGGTGATCACGGTGCCGTCGGGCAGCTCCCCGCCCAGCAGGTAGGTGGCGACGGCCCACGGGGACAGCCTCCAGCGCTCCGGGCGCGGACGGTCGTCCTGGGCGGCCAGCGCCGCCAGCTCGTCGGCGAACGCGTCCTCGGCGTGCCGGCGCAGGACATCGGTCACGAGGTCGGTCATCGGGGCTCCTTGAGGTCGGCCGTCCGGACACACGGATGCCCGGGCGGCGGGGTGATCGGGGGGAGCCAGGTCGGGGTCCCGGCCTGTGGAACCACCATGCACCGGACCACTGACAATCCTGACCGGACCTCAGTTCGGGCCGCGCGGGCGGACCGTCGACTGTCAGTCCCGCCGCCTACCGTCGTCGGCATGGAGGAACGCTGGAGCACCGAACACGTCCTGTCCCTCGCGCCCGACGCCGCCTCGCGGAAGGCCGCGGGCAAACTCTCCACGTCCGCCCCCTGGTCGGCCGCCGGTACCGACGGCGGCGCGGTCTGGGGCGAGTGCCGGGGCAGCGGCAGCACGCCGTACCGCACGGTCGTCGAGCTCGCCACGCCCGCCTACCGGTGCAGCTGCCCGAGCCGGAAGTTCCCCTGCAAGCACGCGCTGGGGCTCCTCCTGCTCTGGAGCGGCTCCCCCGGCGCCGTCCCGGACGGCGCCGAGCCCGCCGACTGGGCCGCCGACTGGCTGAAGGAGCGCCAGGAGCGCTCCGAGCAGCGGGCCGAGCGGGCGCCGGCCCCGGTCGACCCGGCCGCCGCCCGCCGCCGTGCCGAGAAGCGCTCCGCGCGGGTCGCGGCCGGCGCCGCCGAACTGCGGCTGCGGCTCGCCGACCGGGTCCGGCACGGCCTGGCCGACCGGTCCACCGCCGGTCCGTGGGAGGAGGTCGCGGCCCGGATGGTCGACGCCCAGGCCCCCGGCCTGGCCACCCGGGTCCGGGAGCTCGACGCGGTGCCGCAGCACGGACTGCTGGAGGAGTACGCGATGCTCCATCTGCTCGCCACCGCCGCGACCCGCCTCGACGAGCTGCCCGCGCCGCTCGCCGCGACCGTCCGCGCCCGGGTCGGCTACACCACCGACACCGCCGAGCTGCTGGCCGGCCCGACCGTCCGGGACCGCTGGCAGGTGCTCGGCAGCCGGACGTCCCCGATGGACGGGGGCGCCGACGAGCGGCTGACCACCCGTCGGCTCTGGCTGCGCGGCGCCAAGACCGGCCGTCAGGCCCTGCTGATCGCCTTCGGCCGCCCCGGGCAGGCGCCCGAACTCGCCCTGCCCACCGGCCAGGTGGTCGAGGCCGAGCTGGCCTTCCACCCCGGCACCCGCCCGCTGCGGGCCGCCCTCGGCACCCGCTACGGCGCCCCCGAGGCCGCGCCCGCGGGCGCGCCGCCCGGTCTGACCGTCGCCGAGGCGGTGGCGGGCTACGGCAGCGCGGTCGCCGACGACCCGTGGCTGGACGCCTGGCCGACCGTGCTCGACGAGGTCGTCCCGGTGCTCTCCCCCGAGGGCTGGCACCTCACCGACGGCCGGCACACCGTCCCGGTCCACCGCGCCGCCGTCACCGAGGCCGCGCTCTGGCGGCTCGCCGCCGTCTCCACCGGCCGCCCGCTCACCGTCTTCGGCGAGCACGGGCACCGCGGCTTCGCCCCGGTCACCGCCTGGGACGGGGACGGCCGGCCGATCGGCCTCACCACGTCCTGAGCGCCGCACCGCGCCCCCGGCCCCCGTGCTCCGGCCCGCCGCCGACCGGCGGGCCCCGACCCGACATCCGTCCCCGCCCGTTCCACCGGAGGAGGAGGCCCCGTGCCCGACCCCTGGGAGTCCCTGCAGACCACCGCCCTGCTGGGCACCGACCGCCGCCCGCTCCCCGCGCCCGGCCCGGCCGCCCCGTACGACGGCGCCGTCGACCGCGCCGACCCGGCCGGCGCGCTGCTCGAACTCGCCGCCCTCGAGACGGTCCGCCGCCGGGCCGGCGCGCTGCCCGCCCCGGCCGACGGCCCGCCCCCCGCCCCGGCCGCCGAGGACCCCCGCGCCGAGCTGCCCGCCGCGGCCGCCCGCCGGCTCGCCCTGCTGCTCTCCACCCGCGGCGCCGCCGGCGGCGGCGTCCTCGCCAACGTCGGCGAGTTGCTCCCGCAGTGGCTGGCCACCGCCCGCGACCGGGGCTACCGCGCGCCCGCCGCCAGCGTCCCGGCCCTGCTGGACGCCGCCCGCGCCCGCAGCGAACTGCGCCCGGACGCGGTCGCCCTGGCCGGCCCGCTCGGCCGCTGGCTCGCCGAGCGCAATCCGGACTGGCGGTTCGTGCAGCGCGCCGCTCCCGAACCACCGCCCTCGGCGGACGCCGCGCCCGCCGAGGGCGACCACCTCTGGCACGAGGGGCTCTTCGCCGAGCGGGTCACCCATCTGACGCTGCTCCGCCGGCGCGATCCGGCGGCCGGTCTGGCCCTGCTGCGCGGCACCTGGCCGACCGAGCGCGCCGAGGACCGGCTGCTGTTCCTGGACGCCCTCCAGGAGGGTCTCTCCCCCGCCGACGAGCCGTTCCTGGAGGCCGCGCTCGGCGACCGCAGCAAGAACGTCCGGGCCACCGCCGCCGAACTGCTCTCCACCCTGCCCGGCTCCGCGCTGGCCGCCCGGATGGCCGAACGCGCCCGCGCCGCCGTCCACCTCTCGGCGCACGGCACCCATCTGCTGGTCACCCCGCCCACCGTCTGCGACCCGGCCATGCAGCGGGACGGCATACCGCCCAAGTCGCCGACCGGGCGCGGCGAACGGGCCTGGTGGTTCGGCGAGGTGATCGCCGCCGCGCCGCTCGACCTCTGGTCCGCGCACACCGGTCTGCCGCCCGAGCGGCTGCTCGCCCTGCGGGTCGGCGACGCCATCGACGAGACCAGCAGCACCTGGGCCGACGACCTGCGCGAGGCCTGGGCCCGGGCCGCCGTCCGCCAGCAGGACGCGCAGTGGGCGCGCGCCCTGCTCGGCCCCGCGCCGGTCCCCGGCCCCGGGCGCACCGCCCGCACCACCGGCGCCCCCGCCAAGCTGCTCGCGGTGCTGCCGCCCGCCGAGCGGGCCGTCTGGACGGCGGCCTTCATCGAGGCGCACGGGCTCGGCGACGCCTTCCAACTGCTCGGCGCCTGCGCCACCCCGTGGACGCCGCCGCTGTCCACCGCCGTGGTCGAGGCCCTGGCCCGGGCCGCCGGCTCCGGGGCCTACCCGTGGAGCCACAGCGGGGTGCTCGGGATGACCGAACGGGCGCTCTCCCCGGAGGCCGCCGGGGCGGTCGAGGCGCTGGCCGCCGGGGCCGCGCCCGCCACCGCCTGGGGCGAGACCTTCGCCCGGCTGGCCGGGACCCTGCGGTTCCGCGAGGCGATGCTCGCCGAGCTGGCGGCCTGACGGCGGCGGCGAGCGGCCGGGCCCGGCAGGCCGGGCGGTCGGGCAGTCGGGCAGTCGGTCGATCGATCGGGCCGGGGAACGGGACGGGGCCGGTGCCGGACGCGTGTCCGGCACCGGCCCCGTCCCGGCCGTCAGCCGGCGGCGCGCAGGTTCGCCGCGACCCAGGCGACCACGTCGGTGGTCGGCGTGCCCGGGGTGAAGATGTCGGCGACGCCCATCGCCTTCAGCTCGACGATGTCCTCGTCCGGGATGATCCCGCCGCAGAACACCTTGATGTCCGCCGCGTCGCGTTCCTTCAGCAGCTCCAGCACCCGTGCGCAGAGGGTCATGTGCGCGCCGGAGAGGATCGACAGGCCGATGCCGTCCGCGTCCTCCTGGATCGCGGTGTCGACCACCTGTTCCGGCGTCTGGTGCAGACCGGTGTAGATGACCTCCATGCCGGCGTCGCGCAGGGCGCGCGCGATGACCTTGGCGCCGCGGTCGTGGCCGTCCAGCCCCGGCTTGGCGACCACCACACGGATCGGTCCTGACACACCCATCACTGCCTCCTGGACCTCGTCGTCCATGCCCCCCACCGGGCCTTGTGGGCACGGGCGAGGTTAACGAGCAATAACCAATCTGAGGGGAGGGTAGCGTCACCCGTCCCGGTTGGGCCCGCCGCCCCTCAAGAGGAGGGGAAAATCACAGGCGCCCACCGCCCCTCCCCTGTTCTACCCCGCAACCGCACGCCCACAGCCCCTTGACAACCGGACTTTTGTCCGGATGTCAGGCTTCCGGCTACAGTCTCGGTCGTTTACCCCCTCGCCCGACGACGCGACCGAGGAGGCAGCCGCGATGGCTCCCGAAGCAGCACCTCGCCCGACCCGTGCGGAACTGCGCGTCGCCGCCCGCGAGCAGTCCCGGGCCCAGCGCCGCGACGCCGCCAAGGCCGCCACCCGCACGGCCCTGCTGCGGGTCGCGCTCCCCTCGGTGGCCGCGCTCGGTGTCGCCGCCGCGGCCGCCGTCACCGTCCAGGGCGAGGCCGACCAGCAGCGGACCCAGGCGGCCGGCCGGATCCCCGAGCAGACCACCGCCGCCGGCGCCGCGGACAACGCGGGCACCCGGAACGCCGAGGCGGCCCGGGCCGCCCAGCAGGCGCTGGCCGCCGGTGACGCCGCCCAGGCCTCCCGCGGCGACGCCCGTCAGCCGCTCGCCGCCACCCAGGGCGGGGCCGACACCGCCGGGCAGACGGCCGACCGGGCCGCCGTGACCGACCAGGCCCCGCCGGAGCGTCCCAGGATCGCCATGCCGGTCGCCCAGCACGGCCTCGGCGAGGTGTTCGGCGCGGCCGGCACCCACTGGGCGAAGCGGCACACCGGCATCGACTTCCCGGTGGACGGCGGCACCGCCGTCATGGCCGTCACCGACGGGACGATCCGAACCCAGTGGAACCCGTCGTACGGCTACATGACGATACTCAAGATGGCCGACGGCACCGAGGCCTGGTACTGCCACCTGCGCTCGTACAAGATCCGCAAGGGCACGGTGAAGGCCGGCGACGTCATCGCCTTCGTCGGCAGCAGCGGCAACAGCACCGGCCCGCACCTGCACTTCGAGATCCGCCCGGCCGACGGCGGCGCCCCCGTCGACCCGCTCCCCTGGTTCCTCGCCCAGGGCCTCGACCCGCGCTGAGGCCGGGTCTTCGCCCGCCCGCCGTCCAGGGGGCTGCTCGGGGCGGGAAGGTGCTCCACGGCCTCCCGCCGCCGGGGTACCGGCGGGGGGGGGGAGGCCGTCCGCCCGTCGGCTAGAGCTTCTCCACCGGTGCGTAGCGCAGCAGCAGTTGCTTGCGCCCCTCCGTACCGAAGTCCACGGTGGCCTGCGCCTTGTCGCCGACCCCGGTGGTGGCGACCACGGTGCCCAGCCCGAAGGTGTCGTGGGTGACCCGGTCGCCGACCGCCAGGGCGACCACCTCCCGCTCCACCGCCGCGCCCGAGCGGCGCGCCGACTGGCCCCAGCCCGCCTTCGGCGAGGCCCCGGCCGACCCCCGCGAGGACCCGCCGCGCGAGGAGCCGCCCGATCCGCCCGTGCCGCCCGAGGACTTCCCGCCCCAGGACGACCCCGACGAGAAGCCGCGCGAGACCGGTGCCGGGGCTCCCCCCGTGCGCTTCCACTCCACCAGCGTCTCCGGGATCTCCTCCAGGAAGCGCGAGGCCGGGTTGTACGACGGCTGCCCCCAGGCACTGCGCAGCACCGACCTGGTCAGGTAGAGCCGTTGCCGCGCCCGGGTCAGTCCCACGTAGGCGAGCCGCCGCTCCTCCTCCAGCTCCTTGACCTGGTTGAGCGCCCGCATGTGCGGGAAGATGCCGTCCTCCATGCCGGTCAGGAAGACCACCGGGAACTCCAGCCCCTTGGCGGTGTGCAGGGTCATCATCGTGATGACGCCCCGCCCCTCGTCGTCCTCGTCCGGGCTTCCTCCCGATGTCCCGGACTGCTGCGCATCCGGGATCTGGTCGGAGTCGGCGACCAGCGCGACCCGCTCCAGGAAGTCGGCCAGCGAGCCGAGCGGCGGCGCGCCGTCCTCCCCCGCGTCCGGGCGCTCGCCCGGGTCCTGCTCGTACTCCAGGGCGACCGAGGCGAGCTCCTGGAGGTTCTCCACCCGGGTCTCGTCCTGCGGGTCGGTGGAGGCCTGGAGCTCGGCCAGGTAGCCGGTCTCCTCCAGCACCGCCTCCAGCACCGCGGCCGGGCCCGCCCCGGACTCCACGACCTGGCGCAGCCCGGCCATCAGGGCGTTGAACTTCTTCACCGCGTTCGCCGAGCGCGCGGCCATCCCGTACGCCTCGTCGACCCGCCGCAGCGCCTGGGCGAAGGAGATCCGCTCGCGCGCGGCCAGCGCGTCGACCATCGCCTCGGCCCGGTCGCCGATGCCGCGCTTGGGCACGTTGAGGATCCGGCGCAGCGGCACGGTGTCCTCGGGGTTGGACAGCACCCGCAGGTAGGCGAGGACGTCCTTGACCTCCTTGCGCTCGTAGAAGCGCACTCCGCCGACGACCTTGTACGGCAGGCCGACCCGGATGAACACCTCTTCGAAGACGCGGGACTGCGCGTTGGTGCGGTAGAAGATCGCGACGTCGCCGGGCTTGGCCGAGCCGGCGTCGGTGAGCCGGTCGATCTCGTCGGCGATGAACTGGGCCTCGCCGTGCTCGTCGTCCGCGACGTAGCCGACGACCTTCTCGCCGTCGTCGCCCGCCGTCCAGAGCTTCTTCTTGCGCCGGTTGGCGTTGCGCTCGATGACGGCGTTGGCCGCGCTCAGGATGGTCTGGGTGGAGCGGTAGTTCTGCTCCAGCAGGATCGTGGTGGCGTTCGGGTAGTCCTCCTCGAACTGGAGGATGTTGCGGATCGTCGCCCCGCGGAAGGCGTAGATCGACTGGTCGGCGTCACCGACCACGCAGAGCTCGGCGGGCGGCACCTCGGCGAGCCGGCCCGCCGCCGGGTCGACGAGGTCGCCGTCGACGGTGCGCTTCGGCGCGTCGGCGACCGTGCCGCCGCTCAGCTCGCGGACCAGCGTGTACTGGGCGTGGTTGGTGTCCTGGTACTCGTCGACCAGGATGTGCCGGAACCGCCGCCGGTAGTGCTCCGCGACGTCGGGGAAGGCCTGGAGCAGGTTCACCGTCGTCATGATGATGTCGTCGAAGTCGAGGGCGTTGGCCTCGCGCAGCCGCCGCTGGTAGAGGAAGTACGCCTCGGCGAGCTTCTTCTCCGTCGGGTTGGCGGCCTGGTCGGCGTAGGTCTCCTCGTCGATCAGCTCGTTCTTGAGGTTGCTGACCTTCGAGGTGAAGGACTTCGGCGGGTACTGCTTGGGGTCCAGGTCGAGGTCGCGGCAGACCAGGGCCATCAGCCGCTGCGAGTCGGCCGCGTCGTAGATCGAGAACGACGAGGTGAAGCCGAGCAGCTTGGACTCGCGGCGCAGGATCCGCACGCAGGCGCTGTGGAAGGTGGAGACCCACATCGCCCGGGCGCGCGGGCCGACCAGCTGCTCGACGCGCTCGCGCATCTCGCCGGCCGCCTTGTTGGTGAAGGTGATCGCCAGGATCTCGCCCGGCTGCACCCCGCGGGCGGCCAGCAGGTGGGCGATCCGGTGGGTGAGCACCCGGGTCTTGCCGGAGCCGGCGCCGGCCACGATCAGCAGCGGCGAGCCGGCGTGCAGGACGGCCTCGCGCTGCGGGTCGTTCATGCCCTCCAGCAGGGCCGCCGGGTCGATCACCGGGCGGGCGGCGCCGTTGCGGTACCAGGCGTCCCGCTCGGCCTGCGCGGCGTGGTCGGTGTGGAACAGCCCCTCGGGGATCGCCTCCTCGAAGGCGTCGTACGGGACGTCGTCCTCGTACGGCGGCGGCTCCTCGTCGATCGGCGGCGCGGGCTGCTTCGACCCGGCGGCGGCGGGGGCCTCGAAACCGGGGAGCGGGAGGTCGTCAAAGAGGCTATTCATGGCAATGACGAGTCTATGGCCACCCACCGACAAGCCCGCCCGGCCCTTGACAGGCCCGGGCGGGCCCGGCGTCCGCCGAGGTCAGACCAGCCGGCGCGCGGTGGCCCAGCGGGTCAGCTCGTGCCGGTTGCTCAGCTGGAGCTTGCGCAGCACCGCCGAGACGTGGCTCTCCACCGTCTTGACCGAGATGAACAGCTGCTTGGCGATCTCCTTGTACGCGTAGCCGCGGGCGATCAGCCGCAGCACCTCGCGCTCGCGCTGGGTGAGCCGGTCGAGGTCCTCGTCCACCGGCGGGGTGTCGGTCGCCGCGAAGGCGTCCAGCACGAAGCCGGCCAGCCGTGGCGAGAAGACGGCGTCGCCGTCGGAGATCCGGAAGATCGCGTCGACCAGGTCGGTCCCGGTGATCGTCTTGGTGACGTAGCCGCGGGCGCCGCCGCGGATGACGCCGATGACGTCCTCGGCCGCGTCCGACACCGAGAGCGCCAGGAAGCGCACGCCACCCGGGTCGCCCATCAGCCCGGCCGAGCGGCGCAGCACCTCGACCCCGCCGCCGCCGGGCAGGTGGACGTCCAGCAGCACCACGTCGGGCCGCGTCTCGGCGACCACCCGGACCGCGGACTCCACGTCGTCGGCCTCGCCGACCACGTCGATGCCGGTCGTCTCGGTGCGCCCGATCTCGGCCCGTACCCCCGTCCGGAACATCCGGTGGTCGTCGACCAGCACGACCCTCGCTCGGCGCTCCGGCGCTGCCTCAGTCATTGGCCCTCTCCATCTCCAGCTCGACCTCGGTCCCGCCGTCCGGCGCGGGCCGCACCCGTGCGGTGCCGCCGTTGCGCTTCATGCGGCCGAGGATCGACTCGCGTACGCCCATCCGGTCCTCCGGCACCGTGTCCGGGTCGAAGCCGGGGCCGTGGTCGCGGACGAACACCATCACGGTCCTCCCCTCGACCTCGGCGTAGACCTGGACCGGTCCCCCGCCACCGTACTTGGCCGCGTTGACGGTCGCCTCCCTCGCGGCCTGCATCTGTGCCGCGATCCGCTCGTCCATCGGGCAGTCGCCGACGATCACCACCTCGACCGGGACGCCGTGCCGGTCCTCGACCTCGGCGACGACCGCCCGCAGGCTCTCCGCCATGGTGTCCGGCGCCGCCTCGGCGACCGCCTCGGGGCGGTAGAGCCACAGCCGCAGTTCGCGCTCCTGGGCCCGGGCGAGCCGCAGGACCTCCTTCGGGTCCTCGGCCCGGCGCTGGATCAGGGTCAGCGTGTGCAGCACCGAGTCGTGCACGTGGGCGGCGATCTCGGCGCGCTCCTGGGCGCGGATGCGGGCGGTGCGCTCGGCGCCGAGGTCCTGCCACATCCGCAGCGCGTACGGGCCGACCAGCACCAGCACGCCGGCGAGCACCGCGAGCGAGGCCTCGATCACCGAGCCGATGGTCGAGCCGCTGCCCTGGGTGGCGAGGAAGGCGATGATGCCGGCCACCACCAGCAGCACGCCCGCGCCGACCCGGGTGTAGGCGCCGCGCCGCTTCTCGCCCTCCTCCAGCCCGAACCAGCGCTGCCAGCGCGAGTCGTCGGCCTGCCGCCAGACCAGTGCGACACCGACGCCGATCGCCAGCAGCGGCCAGGTGTAGGGCTTGGCGGTCTGCACGTTGAGCGCGTTGAGCAGGGCGATCACGCCGATCACCAGCATCACCAGGGCGGCCAGCTGACCGAGCCCGCCCTGCCGCTGACCCGCGCCCGCGGTCCCGGACGCGGCCCCCGCCACGGTGCCGGACACGCCGCCGGTCGCGGTGCCGGTGGTGGCGGACGCGGCGTCGGCCGTGCCCTCCGCCACCTCGACCGGCTCGCCGCGCAGCGTGTGCTGCAGCACCTCGCGCATCCGGCCGATCCACCCGCCGCGCCGGCCGCCGTCCTTGCTCAGCTCCCTGCCGCCCACCGGCCCGGAACCCCCCGCCCCGAAACCCACCGGGACGAAGGTGCCGTTGACGTACACCCAGTGCGGCCCGCCGCGCCGGGCCGGCTCACCGATGCCGATCGGCACCACGAACCAGAACGCCGCGTACAGCAGCCCCCCGAGCCCCTGGGCAAAGAACAGCACCACGAAGGCGATCCGCACCCAGCTGACGGGCAGTCCGAGGTGCACGGCGAGCCCGTGCGCGACGCCGCCGAGCATCCGCCCCTGCGGGCTGCGGTACAGCCGGCGGTACGGCGGCTTCCCGTCCCCGGGAACGGACGGGTCGGCGCCCCCCGGCGACGCGGGCTCGGGGGCGAGGGGACGGGGATCGGAACCGGGTGCTGCCACGGCACCGATCGTTCCACGCGGGCGGACCCGCCCGCATCAGGGTGGAGCCCTGACCCTTCTCAGGGACAAGTCAGGGTCCGAGCAGGGCCGGGCCCGGTTGGGCGGGGGTCCGGCACCCACCAGGATGGTGGGCATGACCGAAGACCACCGCACCGAGGAGCTCCACGAGGCCGGGCCGGGCGCCCGGCCCGCCTCCGACCGACCCCCGCTGACCCGCGCCGAGCGCCACCGCGTGGTGGCCGGCGTCTGCGGCGGTCTCGGTCGGCACCTGGACATCGACCCGGTGGTGTTCCGCGTCGTCACGGTCGTGCTCTGCCTCTCCGGCGGCCTCGGCCTCTTCCTCTACGGACTCGCCTGGCTGATCGTGCCGACCGAGGCCGGGGCCGACGGCAAGGGCGGCCGCTCCGGCCGCACCGAGCTCCAGCGGGTGCTCACCGGCCGGGTGGACGGCCAGTCGGTCGGCGCGGTGCTGCTGACCGTGATCGGCACCGGCGTCTTCTTCTCCTCGATGGGCGACGGCGACCAGCTCTTCCCGCTGCTGCTGCTCGCCGGGATGGTGTTCCTCGCCGTCCGCTACGACCCGGAGCGCCGGCGCGGCCGGATCCGCGGCCGACGCCGCCCGCACGGCTTCGGGCGCCACGGGCACCACGGGCACCACCCGGACGACCACGGTCCCGGTGCGTCGGCCGGCGGCCCGTACGACCGGCACTTCCCGGACGCCGGGGCGGGCGCCTGGTACCGCTGGCCGCCCGAGGAGGAGGACGAGGACGCCCGCGCCCGGCACGCCCGGGAGCGCGCCGCCGGCACCGTCCCCGCCGACACCCCGCACGCCGGCCCGACCGGCTACCTGTGGGACCCGCGCCACCCCGAGCGCAACCCGTACGGCGAGACCCCGCCGACCCCGCCGTACGGCACCCCCACCCCGCCGCCCGGTGCCCCGGCCCGGCCGTGGTGGCAGCGGACCGACCTGCCGCAGGGCGACCCGCTGCGCAAGGATGCCGGCCCGACCCCGCCGCCCGCGCCGCGCCCGCCCGTGGTGGTGCACCGGCGCGAGCGCTCCCCGCTCGGCCTGTTCGGCCTGCTGCTGGCGGTCGGCGCGGCCAGCGCCGTCTGGTCCGCCTCGGCCGACGGCGGGGCGAGCGTGCGGGCCGGCAGTGTGCTGGCCACCGCGCTGCTGGTGATCGGGCTGACCCTGGTGCTCGGCGCGAAGTTCGGCCGGGCCCGCAAGCTGGTGGTCCCGGGCCTGCTGCTGACCGTCGCGCTGACCGCGATCGGCCAGTCCTCGGTCTCGGCGCAGAACCTGGCCGGCGAACGCTCCTGGACGGCCGCCACGGCGGCCGAGCTGAAACCGAAGTACACGCTGGGGGTCGGCGAGCTGCACCTGGACCTCGGCGCGCTCGACCCGGCCGGCGCGACCCTGGCCACCGAGGTGGAACTCGGCGCCGGCGACCTGACCGTGACGGTCCCGTCGGACGTGACGGTGAACGTGCGGACCGAGATCGGCCTGGTCGAGGTCCGGATGCCGGGCCGCGACGGCTACGACGACGGGCCGGGGGACCGCAGGTACCAGGTGCTCCCGGTGAACGGACAGACATCCAAGGGGACGCTCGACCTCGCGTTGAAGGTCGGGCTCGGCAACGTCAAGGTGGTCCAGAAGTGAGGAAGCACCAGCTCGATCTCTTCTCGCTGATCGCGGGGGGGCTGTTCACCGTGATCGCGGTGCTCTACCTGGTGGCGGCGGTGAACGACGTCTCGGTGAACGGCCGGATCGTCATCCCGGTGACCTTCATCGTGCTGGGCCTGGGCGGCCTGGCCGGGGCGGTGGCGGCGGCGGTCCGCCGCTCCCGGCCGGAGCAGCCCGGGCAGGACTGACCCGGTCACGAGGGGCCCCGGTCACGCGGGGCCCGGGTCACGAGGGGCCCGGGTCACCAGGGGCCCGTCCCGGGGGCTCAGCCCTCCAGCGGCCCGAGGCGCAGCTTCTCGCCCTCCTTGGTGACCCGGTACTTCGGCAGCGGCTTGGTGGCCGGCCCGTTCAGCACCGCGCCGGTCGCCGCGTCGAACCGGGACCCGTGGCAGGGGCAGTACAGCTGACCGTTCTTCGGCGCGTCGACCGCGCAGCCGGAGTGGGTGCAGACCGAGGAGAACGCGCAGTACTGGCCCGCCTTGGGCTGCACCACGTAGACCGCGTCGCCGCTGGCCGGGTCCTTGACCTGGGCGGAGCCGCCGACCGGGACGCTCGCGGCGTCCACCGTGACGGGCGCGGCGGCCGGCGCCGGGGCGGCGGGCTGCTTCGCCTTCGCGGCGGGCTCGTCCCGCCCGAAGGTGGCGGTCAGCGAGCCGGTCAGCAGCCCGGCCCCGCCCATCGCGACGGCCGCGATGCCGCCGTCCATCAGGGCCCGGCGCCGGACGTGGTCCTCGTGCAGGCCGCGGACCCGGTCCCGGGCGGCCCGCCGGGCGAGGTAGCCGTCCACCGAGAGGTACGGGGTGCCGGCCAGCACCAGCGGCGTCCAGGCCATCAGGTAGGCGAGGTCGTTGCCGAGGTAGTACGGGGAGACGTTCCAGCTGACGGTGAGCCAGAGGCTGAGGCTGATCAGGGCCCCGCCGGCGGCGGCGAGCCGGCCCCAGAGACCGAGCAGGGTGCCGAGGCCCACCGCCAGCTCGCCGAAGGCGACCAGCAGGGCGAACGGCGTGGGGTGGTGCAGGGCCGGGCCGAGCAGGAAGGAGACCGGGCTGCCGCCCTCGACCGCGCGGGTCTGCGAGACGAAGGAGGCCGGGTCGGCGCCGCCGGCCAGGTAGTGGCTGTCGGAGAGCTTGTCGAGCGCCGCGTAGACGAAGGTGACGCCGAGGAAGAGCCGCAGCGGGAGCTGGGCGAGTCGCGAGCCGGCGGCCTTCCAGGCCGCGGTCCGCCCGGTTCTGCCCGCCGGGCCGGAGCCGTCTCCGGCGTCCGGCGCCGGGCCGGCCGGGCCGTCGCCGATGCTCGCGGCCGTGCCCGGCCCGGCCGCCACGGAGCTGCTGGCCTCCGACATTCCCCACACCTTCCTCGCCGGCCCGTCACCGCCTGACAGGTCCGGACGCATTCTGCCCGGTCGTGAGCGCTTTCGGTGGGAGGGCCCACCCGCCGGCCGCCCGTGGACACGGAACGACCGCGCCGCCGCTCCCCGGTACGGAAGCGGCGGCGCGGTCGTTCACAGCCGGTTCGGGACCGGCCGGGAGCGGGGAGTGCTCACTCCCACTCGATGGTGCCCGGCGGCTTGCTGGTGCAGTCGAGCACGACGCGGTTGACGTCGCGGACCTCGTTGGTGATGCGGGTGGAGATGCGCGCGAGCACCTCGTACGGCAGGCGCGACCAGTCGGCGGTCATGGCGTCCTCGGAGGACACCGGACGCAGCACGATCGGGTGACCGTAGGTGCGGCCGTCGCCCTGGACGCCGACGCTGCGGACGTCCGCGAGCAGGACCACCGGGCACTGCCAGATCTCGCGGTCCAGGCCGGCCGCGGTCAGCTCCTCGCGGGCGATCGCGTCGGCCTCGCGGAGCAGGTCCAGGCGCTCCTCGGTGACCTCGCCGACGATCCGGATGCCCAGGCCCGGGCCCGGGAACGGCTGGCGCTGGACGATCTCCTCCGGCAGGCCCAGCTCCTGGCCGACCATCCGGACCTCGTCCTTGAACAGCTTGCGCAGCGGCTCGACCAGCGAGAACTGGAGGTCCTCGGGCAGGCCGCCGACGTTGTGGTGGGACTTGATGTTGGCGGTGCCGGTGCCGCCGCCGGACTCCACCACGTCCGGGTACAGGGTGCCCTGGACCAGGAAGTCGACCGACTCGCCGTGCTCGCCGGCCTCGGCGACGATCTCGGCCTGCGCCTGCTCGAAGACCCGGATGAACTCCCGGCCGATGATCTTGCGCTTCTCCTCCGGGTCGCTGACGCCCTTCAGCGCGGTGAGGAAGCGCTCCTTGGCGTCGACGACCTTCAGCTGCACGCCGGTGGCGGCGACGAAGTCCTTCTCGACCTGCTCGGTCTCGCCCTTGCGCATCAGGCCGTGGTCGACGTAGACGCAGGTGAGCTTGGCGCCGATGGCCTTGTTGACCAGGGCGGCCGCGACCGCGGAGTCGACGCCGCCGGACAGGCCGCAGATGGCGCGCTTGTCGCCGACCTGGGCGCGGATCAGCGCGACCTGCTCCTCGACCACGTTGCCGGTGGTCCAGGTGGGGGCGAGGCCGGCGCCGCGGTAGAGGAAGTGCTCCAGGACCTGCTGGCCGTGGTCGGAGTGCAGCACCTCGGGGTGGTACTGGACGCCGTAGAGCCGGGCCTCGTCGTTCTCGAAGGCCGCGACCGGCACCACGTCGGTGGAGGCGGTGACGGTGAAGCCCGCCGGGGCCGCGGAGCAGGCGTCGCCGTGCGACATCCACACCGAGTGCTGGGCCGGGACGCCCTCGAACAGGGTCGAGCCGGTGCGCGAGACGGCCAGCGGGGTGCGGCCGTACTCCCGGGCGCCGGAGTTGTCGACGGTGCCGCCGAGCGTCTTGGCCATCAGCTGGAAGCCGTAGCACATGCCGAAGACCGGCACGCCGGCCTCGAAGATCGCGCGGTCCAGCTGCGGCGCGCCCTCCTCGTAGACCGACGAGGGACCGCCGGAGAGGATGATCGCCTTCGGGTTCTTGGCGAGCATCTCGGCGACCGGCATGCTGCTCGGCACGATCTCGCTGTAGACCCTGGCCTCACGCACCCGTCGGGCGATGAGCTGGGCGTACTGGGCACCGAAGTCGACGACCAGGACGGTGTCGGTCTCAGGTGCGGACTGGACGGGAGAAGCAGAGGACACGGACGGCCTTCCGGCAGCGGTACGAAAGGTGCCGCACGCGGCGCGCCCCACGGAGGGTGTGCGCCGGGCGACGGGCGGGGGTCTGCCGTCGAGTCTACCGGGCCGTCCGGTTTCACCCGTCTGCCCGCCCCGGGGCCGTGACCGTCGCGGCGGCCGGTTCGTTGCTCCGGGCGGACCGTACGACCGCGCCGCGTCCGCCAGACGCGTCACCCCGCCCCGGCCAGGGCGCTCCCGTACGGCAGTGCAGGACCACGCGTGGAGCTCAACCCAGTCCACCGGCGCGCGTGGCGCCGTCGCGGAACCGGTTCGACCGGGGAGCGGCGCGCCGTGGGACCGTGCGCGGGTGCTGCGGCCGGCCAGCAGGGGACAGCGACCCCGGCCGTGACTGGACCAAGGAGGTGGGGCGGTCGGCCGCCGGGGACGCCCGGAGCCGACCGCCGCACCCGGGTGCGATCCCGGCGCACCCCGGCCGTCGTCCCCGCGCCGCTACGCGCGTCTCCGTGCGCTCCGACCGGCGCCACTACACACCGTGATCATCGATGCCGCTCCGGCGCTGCTCGCCCCGACATCCGGCGCGTCGGCCCCGGCGCGGGCTCGACCTCCGGTCCGGCCGGAAACGGCCTGTACCGAATCATGCCGAATCGGTTGCAGAGCAAGCCCTTCGTCCAGCACGATGCTGCGTGGAAGAGGTTCTCCCGATGGCCGAAGCGCCACCTGCGGAGGACCGACCGGTGCCACCGAGACCCCCGATGGCAACGATTATCACCTCACGCTCCGTGAGCGAGGTCCGACGCAGCCATGCGTACCGGACCGCCGCCACGGCCTCGTGCGCCCGCGTGCGCCGGCCCACCCCGCCGGACCGCGGCGACGCGCGACCCCTCGGCCAACCGACCGGACGGCGCTCCTCCCCCGGCGCCGTCACCCCAGCACCGGCGCAGCCCTGACGCCGCGTGCTGAACGACAAAGGGCCCCGTTCCCCCGCGGGGCCCTTTGCCCTGTCCGGGCCCTGGCCCGGCCCTGGCCCGGTCGCGGGCCCGGTCGCGGTCGCGGGTCGCGGGTCGCGGGTCGCGGGTCGAGGAGACCGCCCCCTACGCCCGGCGGCTCCAGACGCTCGGGTCCACCGGGCCGTCGCCGTCCGGGGCACCGCCGGTCGGAGGGGGTCCGGACCGCTGACCGTCCGCCGAGTCGATCACCTCGACCACCATCGGCGTCCCGTCCGTGAACTCCGCCCCGCTCGCCCCCGACCCAGGGTCCGGACCCGGGTCCGCCGGGTCCGCCGGAGCCGCCGACCGCCGGTCGCGGGCCGCCAGCAGCGGTGGGACGGCCAGCGCGCCGACGGCCGCCCAGACCGCGTTCGCCACCAGCAGCGTCCACGGCACCAGGGAGAGCGTGTTCTCGAAGCCGGAGTCGCGACCGGTGCCGCCGCGGACGAACACGGACGTGGTGGACACCAGCATTCCCGCCACCAGCATCAGCAGGCTCAGCCCGGCCGCGTACACCGCCGACAGCCGGAGCCGGTCCGCCGCGTCCAGCCGCCGCCGGTACGCCGTCCAGCCGAGCACCGCGGCGGAGGCCACGGCCAGCAGGACGGCCCAGCGCCAGTCGGCGCTCGCGTCCTGCAGGTCGAAGAGGGAGAACTCGTCCACGTCGCGCGGGTCCCGCGGCCAGTCCGGTTCCTCGTTCAGCACGCTGGTGCTGCTGGCCCGGAAGGTCGCCCCGGAGCCCAGCCCGAGCAGCAGCAGACCGAGGTTGGGCAGGAACGCCAACGCGGCGCCGGTCAGATCGCCGTCGACCTCGACCGCGACCACCACGAAGCCGACCACCGCCGCCAGCGCGACCGAGACCGCCAGCGCGCGGCCGGCCGCCAGCCCCGCGACCGCCCAGCCGCGGACCGCCCGGTTGCGCCAGGCCGCCCAGCGCAGCGCGTCGGTGCCGTACACGGCGAACGCGAGCAGTCCGGCGAGCAGGGCGGTCCAGCCGACCGCCTCGAGCCAGCCGGCCGAGGAGCTGTAGGTGGTCCGGGCGAGCAGCCGGGCCGCGGCCGGGTCGTCCAGGTCGAAGCGGCCGCCGCCGGGGTGCCAGTTCGCGCCGCCGACCAGGCCGACCAGCAGGGTCACGACGGCCGCGGCCACGGCGGTGCGGACGGCCTCGCCGGCCGCCTGCCGGCGGGTCTGCTGCTCCCCGGTGCGCTGCTGCCGACGACGCGCGCCGACCTTCAGGCCGAGCCAGAGGGCGAGCAGCCAGAGCACGGTGACGGTCATCGGCAGGGCGCGGAACACCGACCCGCTGTCACCGGTGGCGACGGCCGGGCCGCCGACCTCGAAGTCCAGCCGGTACGGCGCGCCGAGCGCGGCCAGGGCCATCGCCAGCGCGCTGCCGAAGCGCTTGCCGAAGGACGGCGTGTCGAAGGAGCCGGTGAGGAGGTGGTTCTCCGGGACGGCGGTGACCAGCGCGGCCAGCAGCAGGACGGCGGTCGGGGCGACGGTCGCCCGCAGTGCGGGGCGCCAGTCGGCGCCGGTCAGCCGGGCGAGGGCGGCGGGCCGGTCCCCGGCCGGGTCGTACGGCCGGCCGGCGCCCCACGGCCCCCCGGCCGTCGGCGCGGACAGCGGCGGCGGGGGCAGCACCGGCGGGGGCAGGTCCGGCGGCCCGGGCGTGCCGGCGGCCGGCTTCGTCAGGGACGGCGCCCCGGCCGGCGGTACCGGTGGTGCCGACGGCGGCGGGGGCGGCAGGACCGGTGGCGGCACCAGCGGCCGCCAGCAGGACGCGCAGGCGAGCGCCCCTTCCGCCGAAGCCGCGCCACAGGATGCGCAGATGGCCATGGGCCGCGTTCCCCCCGTCCGAACGAACGATCTCCTGGTCCCCCCAGGGCGCCCTTTCTTTCATCGGGCACGGACGGCTGTCAACCGGTCACGCCCCGCCGGGACGGGCCCGGGCCCCGGAACGGGACGCGCCGCCGGACCGCGGCGCGTCCCGGCCGGATTCAGTCCTGCTTCTTCGGCACCTCCGGCACCGCCAGCAACGGCAGCCGCAGCGCGCCGAACGCGTCCTCCGGCACCGCCGGGGCCACCGGCGCGACCGGGGCGACCCGGCGGTAGTCCTCGCCGGGGGCCGGCCGGGTGTCCTCCTCGCCCTTGTTCGGCCACATCGACATGGCCCGCTCGGCCTGCGCCGTGATGGTCAGCGAGGGGTTGACGCCGAGGTTGGCGGAGACCGCCGCACCGTCGACCACGCTGATTCCGGGGTGCCCGTGGAGCCGGTGGTACGGGTCGACGACGCCGGTCTCCGGGGAGTCGCCGATCGGGCAGCCGCCGAGGAAGTGCGCGGTCATCGGGATGTCGAAGATCTCGCCGACGCTGCTGCCGGCGAAGCCGTTGATCTCGTCGGCGAGCACCTGGGCGCCCTGCTCGGCGGCCGGGATCCAGGTGGGGTTGGGTGCGCCGTGGCCCTGCCGGGAGGTCAGCGTGCCCTTGCCGAGGCCCTTCTCCTTCAGGGAGACGGTGATCGAGTTGTCCAGCGACTGCATCACCAGGCCGATGATCGTCTTCTCCGACCACCGGTACTGGTTCATCGACCGGCCGAAGGTCACCGGGTGCTTGACCGAGTTGCCGAGGTAGCGCAGCCAGCGCGGCAGCCGCCCGCCGCCCCGCACCTGGGCGATCGAGAGCGCGCCCATCGCGTTGGAGCCCTTGCCGTAGCGGACCGGCTCGATGTGGGTGTTCTCGTCCGGGTGGATCGAGGAGGTGATCGCCACGCCCTTGGTGAAGTCCGCGCGGGCGCCGTACCGCCGGTCGGTGGTCTGCGCGCCGACCAGCGCCTCGGAGTTGGTCCGGGTCAGCTCGCCGAGCTTGGCGGAGATCCGGGGCAGGTGGCCGGCCGCCCGCATCCGGTGCAGCAGGCTCTGGGTGCCGTAGGTGCCGGCCGCGACCACCACCCGGGCGGCGGTGATCGTCCGCGCCCCGGCCTTGACCCGGTCGGTGGTGGACCGGGCGTCGGTGCGCCGGACGTCCACCGCGAAGCCCTCGCCCCACTCCCGGATCCGGGCCACCGTGGTGAGCGGGTGGATCTCGGCGCCGCCCCGCTCGGCCAGGTGCAGGTAGTTCTCGGTGAGCATGTTCTTGGCCCCGTGGCGGCAGCCGGTCATGCACTCACCGCACTCGACGCAGGCCCGGCGGGACGGTCCGGCGCCGCCGAAGTACGGGTCCGCCACCTCGTCGCCGGGCGCCGCCTTCGCCGTCCCGTCGGCGTCCTTGCCGTCGCCGAAGAACACCCCGACCGGCGCCATGTGGAAGGTGTCGCCGACACCCATCCGCTCGGCGGCGGCCCGCAGGTGGACGTCCGAGGGGGTGACGGTCGGGTTGAGCCGCACCCCGAGCATCCGCCGCGCCTGGTCGTAGAACGGCGCCAGCTCCTCCTGCCAGTCCGTGATGTGCCGCCACTGGCGGTCCTCGAAGAACGCCTTCGGCGGCACGTACAGGGTGTTGGCGTAGTTCAGCGACCCGCCGCCCACCCCGGCGCCGGCCAGGATCATCACATTGGCCAGCAGGTGGATCCGCTGGATGCCGTACAGGCCGAGCTTCGGCGCCCACAGGTAGTTGGCGACGTCCCAGGAGTTCTTGGGCAGTTCGTCGCGGTCGAAGCGGCGCCCGGCCTCCAGGACGGCGACCCGGTACCCCTTCTCGGTCAGCCGCAGCGCCGAGACCGAACCGCCGAAGCCGGAGCCGACCACGACCACGTCGTAGTCGAACTCCCGGCCGTCAGCCGAACCCACCATCTGCCACTGCTCCTTCGGACGTCGTGCACGAAAAGGGGGACCGGTCGGCGGGCCCGGCTACTTGACCCGCAGCGCCTTCAGCATCCGCAGCCCGGCGGTCATCATCGCCGCGTACTGCCGGTCGTCCTGGCCGAACGCCGGGGCGAGCGGCACCAGCCGCTGGCTCGCGATCGTCTGCGCCTCGGTGAACCGCAGGATGCCCTCGGCGCCGTGCCGCCGGCCGAGTCCGGACTCGCCCATGCCGCCCATCGGCGAGGCGGCCGAACCGTAGGCCGCGCCGTACGCCTCGTTGACGTTGACCGTGCCGGTGCGCAGCCGGGCCGCGATCGCCCGCCCGCGCCGCACGTCCCGGGTCCAGACGCTGGAGTTGAGCCCGTACGGGGTGGAGTTGGCGGCGGCGACCGCCTCGTCCTCGGTGTCGAAGCGGTAGACGGAGACCACCGGGCCGAAGGTCTCCTCGCCGCAGACCGCCATGTCCGGGGTGACGCCCTCCAGGACGGTCGGCTCGTGGAAGAACGGGCCGAGGTCCGGTCGGGCCTGGCCACCGGCCAGCACGGTGGCCCCCGCCTTGACCGCCTCCTCCACGTGCCGGGTGGTGGTCTCCAGCTGCCGGCCGGAGACCAGCGAGCCCATGTCGGCCCCGTACGCGAGGCCGCCGCCGAGCCGCAGCGCGCGGGTGCGGGCGGCGAACTTCGCGAGGAACTCGTCGGCCACCGAGCGGTGCACCAGCAGCCGCTCGATCGAGATGCAGAGCTGGCCGGCGGAGGAGAAGCAGGCCCGGACGGCGCCCTCGGCGGCCTTGTCTAGGTCCGCGTCGGCCAGCACCAGCAGCGCGTTCTTGCCGCCGAGTTCGAGCGAGGCGCCGACCAGCCGCTCGGCGGCCCGCCGGGCGACGTCGCGGCCGGTCCGGGTGGAGCCGGTGAACGCGACGTAGTCGGCGTGCTCGACCACGGCCGGGCCGATCACCGGGCCGTCGCCGATCACGATCTGCCAGAGGTCGGCGGGCAGTCCGGCCTCGATCAGCAGCTCGCGGGCCCAGAGCGCGGTCAGCGCGGTCTGCGTGTCCGGCTTGTTGACCACCGCGTTGCCCGCCACGAAGGCCGGCAGGGCGTCGCCGACCGACAGCTCCAGCGGGTAGTTCCACGGCGAGATGTGGCCGATCACGCCCTTGGGGCGGCGGGCCTCGACCGCCTGGGTGAACAGCGGCACCGCGCCGAGGTGCCGCTTGTCGCGCAGGTAGCCGTGCGCGGCGCGGCCGTAGTGGCGGGCCGCGATCGCGACGGCGAGGACCTCTTCGAAGGCGTGCAGCCGGGCCTTGCCGGTCTCGGCCTGGATGAGGTCGAGCACCTCGTCCTGGCGCTTGACCAGCAGGTCGTGGAAGCGCAGCAGGACGGCGGCGCGCCGGCGGACCGGCAGCGCGGCCCAGGCCGGCTGGGCGCGGCGGGCCAGCTCGTAGGCGACCTCGACGTCCGCGGGGGTGGACTGCGGCAGACCGGCCAGCCGTTCGCCGGTCAGCGGGGCGACCGTCTCCACCACGCTGGGCTCGCCGGTCGCGGTGACCCCGGCGGCGAGGCGGTCGACGAGGGACGGGGGCACGGCCGAGGCGACGGTGCGGCCGCCGCCGGGCGCGGCGGGGTTGCGTCCCGGCGCGCCGGGGCCGGTGGGATCGGTGGCCTTGGCAGCTGCTGTGAGGTCCGACATAGGGCGCAGCCTAGGCGCTCGGCGCCCGGTTCGGTACCCGTCGGTAACAAGAAAACGGTCGGCCGGCGGCGCCCCGTCGGGTCAGCGGGTCGGGGTGAAGTAGTGGAGCACCGCGTTGAACCGCTGCTCGGCCTCGTTCCACTCGTTGCCGCGCTCCGGGCTGGACGAGTAGATCGCGTAGCTGGTGCCGTCCTCGTCGATGAACTCGGCCTCGATCGCCCGCCGGCGACCGCCCTCCTTCGCCGAGTAGCTGAACTCCCAGACGGCCGCCTCGTGGCCGTTCACCGCGACGCCGGTCAGCTTGTGCTGCTTGTACTCCTTCAGCGACTTGGAGACGCTGACCTCCATCTGCCGCATGTGCTCCAGCGGCCTGACGGACTGGCCCACGGTGACCGCGAACTGCAGGTAGTGCGCCCGGTTGTCGGGGCTGTAGTAGATCTGGTTGTCGGGCGTGCTGCTGCGCTGCCAGACCGGGGTGGTCGCGGGCAGCGGGAAGCGGAAGCCCGCCGGATCGTCCACCCAGTGGTAGCCGGCCGGCGCGGGCGTGCCGTCGCCGGAGCCGGTGGGCTGCGGCTCGACCTGGGTCGGGGAGGGCCGGACCGGCTCGTCCGGGGTCGCGGTCGCGCGGTCGCGCCGGACCAGGTAGAGCGCCGCGGCGGCCAGCACCGCCACGACCACCACGAGCGCGAGCACCCGCAGCACCACCCGGCGCCTGGCCGGCCCGCGCGCGGGCGCGTCGGTGTACGGCACCGGCGCGACCGGTGCGGTGGGCGCCCCTTCGAGGCCCTCCCCCGTGGGAACGGTCCCGGCGGACCCCGCCGTGGTCTCCGGTGCCCGGTCCGGCGCCACCTCGGGGCCCGGCACCGTGACGGCCTCCGCACCCGCGGCGTCCGTGCCGGCCTCCGACCCGGCCGAGCCGTCCGGCTCGCCCGCCCGGTCCACCACCGGCACCGACTGGGTCGGCATCCGCACCGGCGTGACCGGCTTGAGCCCGACGGTGTGGCCGGCCCGGACCTCGGCCAGCATCCGGGCCGCCTCGTCCGCGCTCGGCCGGTCGGCCGGGTCCTTGGCCATCAGCGCGGCCAGCACCGGCCCCAGCGGACCGGCCCGGCGCGGCTCCGGCAGCGGATCGCCGACCACCGCGGCCAGCGTGGTCAGCGGCGAGGTGCGGCGGAACGGCGAGTCGCCCTCCACCGCGGCGTACAGCGTCGCCCCGAGGCCCCACAGGTCGGAGGCCGGGCCCGGCCGCTCGCCCTGCGCGCGCTCCGGCGCCAGGTAGTCCGGCGAACCGACCAGGTCGCCCGGTCGGGTCAGCTCGGCCGAGCCCTCGTACGTGGCGATGCCGAAGTCCAGCAGCACCGCCCGCCCGGTCCCGTGCTCCAGCAGCACATTGGCCGGCTTCACGTCCCGGTGCAGCACCCCGAGTTGGTGGCCCCGGTGCAGCGCGGCCAGCACCTGGCCGCCCACCTCGGCGGCGGCGCGCGGCGGCAGCGTGCCGTCCTGGCTGATCACATCGGCCAACGAGCGGCCGTCGACCAGCTCCATGACGATCCACGGCCGGCCGTCCTGCTCCAGCACGTCGTGCACGGTGATCACGCCGGGGTGCTTGATCCGGGCGGCCGCGGCGGCCTCCCGCTTCATCCGGGCGTGCAGGATCTCCACGTCCTCCTCGGGGAGGTGGCTGACGGTCAGCTCCTTGACCGCGACCTCACGGTCCAGCATCCGGTCCCGGGCCCGCCAGACCGTGCCCATCCCGCCCCGGCCGAGCCGGTCGCCCAGCTCGTAGCGGCCGGCCAGCAGCCGCTCCCCCTCGGCCGACCCCGGCCGGTCCTGCACGCCCATCCGCGACCGCTCCCCCTCATCCACCTGCCGTCACACGACGGAGGGCCCGGTGCAGACCACTCGGTGCAGACCACTGAATCGAACAGATTCCACGGACACATTAGGCGCCCCCGGCGCACCCCGGTAATCTCCCCCACCCGCCGTCCCGGTGACCATGCTGCCACCGGCCCCGTCAGCCTGCGAACAGCACCACGGCCGCCACGCCGAGGACCAACAACAGGAACACCCCGCCGACCAGCAGCGGACCGAGCAGCGCCGGCGGGATCCGCGGCGGCCGGGCCGGCCCGGCGGCCTCCGCCCGCGCCGCCTCCGCCCGCGCCCGCTCCGCGACCCGCCCCGCGCGCTTCGCCCGGCGCCGCCCGGCCGGCCCCGCCGACCCGGGTGCCGGCACCCCCTGCGGACCGGCCACCCGGGGCCCGTCCACCGGCTCCGGCGCGCTCGCCAGCAGCGCCGCCAGCTCCAGCCGGACCTCCGCCGCCGTCGGCCGGAGCGCAGGATCGGGCTGCACCAGCCGCTCCACCAAGGGCCCCAGCGGACCGCACGCCTCCGAGGGGACCCGCCGGCCCTCCCGCACCGCCGTCACCAGCTCCGGCACCCCGCTCTCCGGGTACGGCGCGCGGCCGGTCGCCATCCGGTGCAGCAGCACCCCGAGCGCCCAGCAGTCGCCGGCCGGTCCGCCGTCCAGCGGCCAGCGCTCGGCCACCGGCCCGACCAGCGCGGCCCGGACCTCGTAGCGCCGCCGCCCGCCCGGACCGCCCAGCTCCTCCGCCAGCGCCTCCTCGGCCACCCCGGGGAGCAGCCCGCCCAGCAGGGCCGCGCCGTCCTCGCAGACCAGCACCGAACCGGCCGTCACGTTCCCGTGCGCCAGACCCGCCCCGTGCAGCTCCCGCAGCGCCCCGGCGAGGTCCGACACCACCTCCGCCGCCCGGTACGCCGACACCGGCCCGGCCGCGAGCAGCGCGGCCAGCGACTGCCCGGCCGGCCGCTCCTCGACGGTCCACAGCAGATCGCCCTCGACGAACGCCCCCGCCCCCTGCAGCAGTCGGGCGTGCCGCGGCGCCGCGGCACCCACCGCCGCCACCCTGCGCACCAGCCGCTCCCCCGGCTCCGCCGCGGGGGCGTCCGGTTCCTGATCCCCGATCAGGACGGCGGGCAGCTCCAGCGCGCGCAACCGCACGACGTCACCGCTCCGCTCGTCCACGGCGAACGCGCCCAGTGCCTCGGGACGGCCCGTCAGTCGGTAACGCCCCGCCAGCACCTGACCCGGGCCCGCTCGCATGCGTGTTCCTCTCCGCTCGTCGCCAAGCCTAGTTGGCCGCGGGAGGCACCGCCGGAGTCCCCCGGATTACCCTCGGTCCATGGACTGGACCGATCTCATCGACACGGCCTTCGACGTGGCCGGCAACAGCAACAGCGACAACCGGGCCGCGGCCCTGCGCACCGTCGAGGCGAACGTCGCGCCCGACGAGAAGCCGGTCGCCTCCACGGCGGGACGCCATCCCGACCACTTCCGCAAAGGCGTCCTGGTCCTGACGACCCACCGGCTGCTCTTCCTCAAGGACGGCAAGCCCCCGGTCCCGGTTGCGCTCTCGGCGGTCACCGACGCGACCGTGACCAGGACCAGGATCAACGGCGAGGTCCTGCTGGTGGTCGCGCTGACCGGCTCGCACCGCTTCGAGGACGTGGTCAAGGCCGAGATCTTCGCCGAGCAGCTCCGGGCCGCCGCCCGGCTGGCCCGGGAGGCCTCCCGGAAGGCCCTGGACGCCCCGGCCCCGGCCGCTCCCGCGGCGCCCGCCTCCACCGGCGCCGACCTGCTCGACCAGTTGGAGCGGCTGGCCGCCCTGCACACCGCCGGCGCCCTCACCGACGAGGAGTTCGCCCGCGCCAAGCAGCGCCTCATCGGCTGACCGGACGGGCGTCCCGGGAGCGGGCGGGCCGTCGCCCCCCGCCCCGGGCGCCGGGAGCGCCGGGCCGGCGGATCACCCCGCGGGCTGGAAGGTGTCGAACGCGGTCTGCCGGGCCTGCGCGTTCTGCGCCGCGGCCCAGTCCGCGTCCGGCGTCGTCCAGTAGATCGCGTAGCCGTACTTGGCCGGGGAGCCGGTGACGAAGCCGCGGTTCAGCGAGTGCATCCGCGGGGTGCCGTTGGTCCACTCCCAGTCGGCCGCGTTGGTCCACTCCCGGTAGGCGACGGACTGCAGCTGCACCCGCTGGTAGTTGCTCACCTGCCCGCGCAGCCCCGGCTCGGAGGCCTGCCAGTCGGCGACCGCGCTGGCCCCCGGCGTGGTCGTCCACTCGATCCGCAGGGTGCTGCCGCCGCCCTTGAAGGTGCGCCGGTTGGCGTCGGAGCCCGCCGGCTGCAGCCAGTCGGGCAGCACGACCGAGAAGCCGGACGGGTCCTTGTACTCGTGGAACCCGGCCGGCACGGTGGCCCCGCTCGGGGTCGGCGTGGGCGTCGGGGTGGGAGTCGGCGTCGGGGTGGGGGTGGGCGTCGGGGTGGGCGTCGGCGCGGCGGTCGTCGCGGGCGCGGGCGCCGGGGCCGGCTCGACGGTCCCCGCCGGGCCGGTGCTCTCCGAGGCCGAGGCCGTGACCGGTGCGGCGCCGCCCGGCGTGACGTCCGTGGCCGCCACCACCGGCGCGGTGCCCCGCGCGCCCTCCGCCGAGCCGCCGTCGGAGTCGCCGAACGCCTGGAGCAGCGCCACCACGCCCGCGATCAGCAGCAGCACCACCACCGCCGTCGCCACGGCCAGCCGCCGCCGGCCGGTGCGCGGGTCGGCCCCGGCCGCCTGGGTCGCGCCCAGCGTCCACTCACTGGTGACCGGCCGGACCGCGTCGTCCTCCGGCTCCGCCGGGCCCGCGGGCCCCGCCGCCGGCGTGTCCTCCGCCGTCGCGGCCGTCGCCGGCGGGACCGGTGTCACCGGCGTCTCCGCGTTCCCGACGTCCTCGGCCCGGCTGCCCACCCGGACGGTCCCGAGCAGTCCGCCCACCGGCGGCTTCCCGCCCTGGCCGGTCCCCGCACCCGCCACCGGCACCGCGTGCTCGGTGGTGGACTCGGCCCGCGCGGTCGCCTCCGCCACCACCCGCTTGAGCATCGACCTGGTCTGCGGGGCGGTCAGCCGCTCCGCCGGGTCCTTGGCCAGCAGGCCCTCGATCACCGGCCGCAGCGGCCCGGCGTTCACCGGCGCGGTGAGCTCCTCCGTCATGACCGCCGTCAGGGTGGCCAGCGCCGAGCCCTTGTCGTACGGCGGCCTGCCCTCGACCATCGCGTACAGCGTGCCGCCCAGCGACCACAGGTCGGCCGGCGGTCCCGGCTTCTGCCCCTGGGCCCGCTCCGGGGATATGTACGAGGGCGCGCCGACCAGCATGCCGGTCGAGGTCACCGAGGAGTCGCCCTCCACGCTGGCGATGCCGAAGTCGGTGAGCACCACCCGGCCGGCCTCGCCGATCAGCACGTTGGACGGCTTGACGTCCCGGTGCAGGATGCCGTGGGCGTGCGCGGCGCTCAGCACCCCGAGCACGTCCAGCGCGATCTCCGCCGCCCGGGCCGGCGTCAGCGGGCCGTCCTCCCGGATGACGTCCGCCAGCGAGCGGGACTCGACCAGCTCCATGACGATCCACGGCCGGTCGTCCTCCTCGACCACGTCGAAGACGGTGACCGCCGAGTTGTGCCGGATCCGGGCCGTCGCCTTGGCCTCGCGCAGGGTCCGGACGATCAGCCGGTGCTTCTCGTCCTCGTCCACGCTGGCGTTCATCCGCAGTTCCTTGACCGCGACCGTCCGGCCCAGCATCTCGTCCTCGGCGCGCCACACGGTGCCCATGCCACCGCGCCCGAGCACCGCGTCCAGCCGGTAGCGGCCGGCCAGGAGGCGGCCGGTGGAACCCTGCGCCTGGGTCATTCGGAACGTTCCCCCATGTGCTGCTGGCGGTCGTGATGACGGCACGTCGGGCCGGCGTCGGGCCCGAACGCCCAAGCCTCCATCATCCCCTGTCCCGTACGCCCCCGACCACCCGGCCCCCGGCCACCCTGGTCAACGCCCCGGCCCGGCACGGCGCTCCGTGCCCGATCTGTGATCGAAAACTCTGTCCGCCCAGCTCCGGCCACTGCTACCGTTCGGCAGCTCACCGTCTTTCCGGGGGGAACAGGACGTCCATGACCGCATCCGCACCGGGCGCTGACGGCCAGTCGAACCGGCCGCCCACGGCCCCGCACTTCTCGGTCGCACCGGAACCGGAGACCCCGGAGGGTTACGTGGCCCCCGGCATGCCCGGCGCCCCGGTGGCCGGTTACCACCCCGAGGCCCCGGCCCCCACGGCCGCCCCGACGGCCGACGAGCACGGCCGCGGGCGCCGGCGGACCGGCCGGGCCGTGGCGATCGCCGTGCTGGCGATGCTGGCCGGCGGCGCGGCGCTCGGCTGCGCGCCGACCCGTGCCGGGGCGACCGTCGGCTGGCTGGCCATCGCCCCGGCCGCCGCGGTGGCCTGGCCGCTGGGCCGGCTCGGCGGCACGGGCCGCCTGCTGCCGCCGCTGGGCGCCGTGCTGGCCTCCGGTGCGCTGTTCCTCGGCCAGGTGCTCGGACAGACCCGTCGGCTGCACGCGCTGGCCGACACCGGGTACGGCGAGCTGCTCCGGGACGCCCTCCCGCTCTGGCGCGCCGACCGCCGGGCCCTGGACCTCGTCTTCTACGGCATCGCCGTGATCGGCGGCTTCCTGCTGACCCGCCGCGCCGCCACCCGCCAGTAGGGGCCGGCCCGCCCGAACCCGGGCCCCGGACGGCGCGAGGCCCCCGTCGCGCGGTGCGACGGGGGCCTCGGCGGAGCGAGCGGCCGGACGACCGGCTCAGCCGTGGTTGAGCGCCGGGTTGACGGTCACCTCGACCCGCTGGAACTCCTTGAGCTCGGTGTACCCGGTGGTCGCCATCGCCCGGCGCAGCGCGCCGAACAGGTTCATGGTGCCGTCCGGGGTGTGCGACGGGCCGGTGAGGATCTCCTCGGTGGTGCCGACGGTGCCGAGGTCGACCCGCTTGCCGCGCGGCAGCTCCTCGTGGACGGCCTCCATGCCCCAGTGGTGGCCCTTGCCGGGCGCGTCGGTGGCCCGGGCCAGCGCGGCACCGATCATCACCGCGTCGGCGCCGCAGGCGACGGCCTTCGGGATGTCGCCGCTGTAGCCGACGCCGCCGTCCGCGATGACGTGCACGTAGCGGCCGCCGGACTCGTCCATGTAGTCACGGCGGGCGGCGGCCACGTCCGCGACGGCGGTGGCCATCGGCACCTGGATGCCCAGCACGTTGCGGGTGGTGTGCGCGGCGCCGCCGCCGAAGCCGACCAGCACGCCGGCCGCGCCGGTGCGCATGAGGTGCAGCGCCGCGGTGTAGGTGGCGCAGCCGCCGACGATGACCGGGACGTCCAGCTCGTAGATGAACTGCTTCAGGTTCAGCGGCTCGGCGGCACCGGAGACGTGCTCGGCCGAGACGGTGGTGCCGCGGATGACGAAGACGTCGACGCCGGCGTCCACGACGGCCTTGGAGAACTCGGCGGTGCGCTGCGGCGAGAGCGCGGCGGCGGTGACCACGCCCGAGTCGCGGACCTCCTGGATCCGCTGCTTGATCAGCTCGGCCTTGATCGGCTCCGCGTAGATCTCCTGGAGGCGGCGGGTGGCGGCGGCCTCGTCGGTGATCGTGGCGATCTCGTCGAGCAGCGGCTGCGGGTCCTCGTAGCGGGTCCACAGGCCTTCGAGGTTCAGCACGCCCAGGCCGCCGAGGCGGCCGATGGTGATGGCCTGCTGCGGGGAGACCACGCTGTCCATGGGGGCGGCCAGGAACGGCAGCTCGAAACGGTAGGCGTCGATCTGCCAGGCGATCGAGACCTCCTTCGGGTCACGCGTGCGCCGGCTGGGGACGACGGCGATGTCGTCGAATGCGTACGCCCGGCGGCCGCGCTTGCCTCGCCCGATCTCGATCTCAGTCACTTCGTTCGAGCCCTTCTGGTGTGTTGCTCATGCCCGCCGGGTCACCCCGGCCGCCCCCAGTATCCCGCACCCGTCCGTCGGCGCGCCGCGACGGCCCGCCCCCCGGACACGCGGAAGGGGCCCGCCACCGCGGAAGCGGCGGGCCCCTCGACGTCGACCGGGTGTCAGCGGCTGGTGTAGTTCGGCGCCTCGACGGTCATCTGGATGTCGTGCGGGTGGCTCTCCTTGAGGCCCGCCGAGGTGATCCGGACGAACCGGCCCTTGCTCTCCATCTCGGCCACGGTGGCCGCGCCGACGTAGCCCATGGTCTGCCGCAGACCGCCGACCAGCTGGTAGAGCACCGAGGAGAGCGGGCCGCGGTAGGGCACCTGACCCTCGATGCCCTCGGCGATCAGCTTCTCGTCCGAGGTGACCTCGCCCTGGAAGTACCGGTCCTTGGAGAAGGACTTCGCCTGCCCGCGCGTCTGCATCGCGCCCAGCGAGCCCATGCCGCGGTAGGACTTGAACTGCTTGCCGTTGATGAACAGCAGCTCGCCGGGCGACTCCTCGCAGCCGGCCAGCAGCGAGCCCAGCATCACGGTGTCGGCACCGGCGGCCAGCGCCTTGCCGATGTCGCCCGAGTACTGCAGGCCGCCGTCGCCGATGACCGGCACGCCGGCCGCCTGGCAGGCGAGCGCGGCCTCGTAGATCGCGGTCACCTGCGGGACGCCGATGCCGGCGACCACGCGGGTGGTGCAGATCGAGCCGGGGCCGACGCCGACCTTGACGCCGTCCACGCCGGCGTCGATCAGCGCCTGGGCACCGTCGCGGGTGGCGACGTTGCCGCCGACCACGTCGACCTTGACGGCCGACTTGATCTTCTGGATCCAGGCCAGCGCGTTGTGGCTGTGGCCGTGCGAGGTGTCGACGACCAGGAAGTCCACGCCCGCCTCGACCAGGGCCTGGGCGCGGTCGAAGGCCTCGGCGCTGGCACCGACGGCGGCGCCGACCAGCAGCCGGCCCTCGGAGTCCTTGGCGGCGTTCGGGTACTGCTCGGCCTTGACGAAGTCCTTCACGGTGATGAGGCCCTTGATCCGGCCCTCGTCGTCGACCAGCGGCAGCTTCTCGATCTTGTGGCGGCGGAGCAGCGCCATGGCGTCGACGCCGGAGATGCCGACCTTGCCGGTGATCAGCGGCATCGGGGTCATGATCTCGCGGACCCGGCGGGTGCGGTCGGTCTCGAAGGCCATGTCGCGGTTGGTGACGATGCCGAGCAGCTTGCCGCTCTCGTCGGCGATCGGCACGCCGGAGATCCGGAACTTCGCGCAGAGCGCGTCGGCCTCGGCGAGCGTGGTGTCCGGGCCGACCGTGATCGGGTCGGTGACCATGCCGGACTCGGAGCGCTTCACCAGGTCGACCTGGTTGGCCTGGTCCTCGACCGAGAGGTTGCGGTGCAGGACGCCGACGCCGCCCTGACGGGCCATCGCGATCGCCATCCGCGCCTCGGTGACCTTGTCCATCGCGGCGGAGAGCAGCGGGATGTTCACCCGCACGTTGCGGGAGACCCGCGAGGAGGTGTCGACCTGGTTCGGCAGCACCTCGGACGCCCCCGGCAGCAGCAGGACGTCGTCGTACGTGAGCCCGAGCATCGCGAACTTCTCGGGTACGCCTGCGGCGTTGTAAGACATTTCGGGGGTACCTTCCGTGGCCGGCCTAATCCGCTCGCGCCCTGAGGGTGGGGGCGCAGTCATCAGCTCACTCGCTCGGACCGCCGAAAGTCCGGTGCGTTCTGGAGGATCCTCCAGGGGAAACCCGTCCGCACCGTCGAAACTTTGGCAACCCGCCCAGGCGCCGATACCCCATCGTACTGGCACCGCGAATGGGACCTCGAGTGCCCTTGACAACACCACCCGCCCATGGGCCATTCCGGCGGTTCGCACCGGGACCCGCGCGCTCTAGGACGACTCCTCGGCGAGGGCGCGGAGCCTGCTCAGGGCGCGGTGCTGGGCGACCCGGACGGCGCCCGGCGACATGCCGAGCACCTCGCCGGTCTCCTCCGCCGAGAGCCCGGCGGCCACCCGCAGCAGCACCAGTTCGCGCTGGCGGGCCGGCAGGTTGGACAGCAGCTCCTTGGCCCAGGCCGCGTCGCTGCTGAGCAGCGCCCGCTCCTCCGGGCCGAGCGCGTCGTCCGGCACCTCCGGCAGGTCGTCCTGCGGGACCACCGTCGAGCCGGGCCCGCGCATCGCGGCCCGCTGCAGGTCGGCGATCTTGTGCGCGGCGATCCCGTAGACGAAGGCCTCGAACGGCCGCCCCTGGTCCCGGTAGCGCGGCAGGGCGCAGAGCACCGCGACGCAGACCTCCTGGGCGATGTCGTCGACGTGGTGGCGGGCACCGCCGGGCAGCCGGACCAGCCGGCCGCGGCAGTAGCGCAGGGCCAGCGGGTGGACGTGGGCGAGCAGCGCGTCGATCGCCGGGCCCTCGCCGCGGACGGCGGCGGCGACCAGTTCGGCGAGCGCGCCCGGCCCGTCGGCCGGTTCCGCGTACGCCCGGCCGGGCCCGGGCGCGGAGGGCTCGGCCTCCACCGGGTCCGCCTCACCGGGAGACCCGGTCACGTCGTCACGCATCGGTCCATGGTGCCTGGTCGAGCGGGAAAACGCGGCACCGCGTCCGGAGTTGTGCACCGGAACGTTATGCGGTGCCGCTCCGGTGCGCACCACCGGCCCCTCCTGCACCGTCCCGCCTCCCGCCCCGCCGCCGTGGGCGGTCGCGTCCGCAGCGCCGTCCGCCGAGCCTCCTGCGGTTGCGTGGTTCGCCGCAGTTCCTGTCCGCTGGTCCCCGAGGTGCTCCACTCCTCCATGGTGCAACCTCGGGACCGTAACGTCACACGCCCCCGCACGGACAATCGCGAGCAGCGTGCCGGAACCGGCGGCGGCGCCGGCGGTCAGCGGACCAGACCCCAGCGGAAACCCAGGGCCACCGCGTGCGCGCGGTCCGAGGCGCCGAGCTTCTTGAACAGGCGTCGGGCGTGGGTCTTGACGGTGTCCTCGGAGAGGAAGAGCTCGCGGCCGATCTCGGCGTTGCTGCGACCGTGGCTCATGCCTTCGAGCACCTGGATCTCACGTGCCGTCAGGGTCGGCGCGGCCCCCATGTCGGGGCTGCGCAGCCGGCGGGGGGCGAGCCGCCAGGTCGGGTCGGCGAGGGCCTGGGTCACGGTGGCCCGCAGTTCGGCGCGCGAGGCGTCCTTGTGCAGGTACCCGCGCGCGCCCGCCGCGACGGCGAGGGCGACGCCGTCGAGGTCCTCGGCGACGGTGAGCATGATGATCCGGGCGCCGGGGTCGGCGGACAGCAGCCGCCGGACCGTCTCCACCCCGCCGAGGCCGGGCATCCGGACGTCCATCAGGACGAGATCGGAGCGGTCGGCCACCCAGCGGCGGAGGACCTCCTCCCCGTTCGTCGCGGTGGTGACCCGGTCGACACCGGGTACGGTCGCGACGGCGCGGCGAAGCGCCTCGCGGGCGAGCGGGGAATCGTCGCAAACGAGAACGGAAGTCATGACCGTCGTCCTCCGCAGCTGATCCGCGTCACGTTGAGCCTCCTGGCTGGTACGAACCTCTCCGACACGGCCGATCGGCGTTCGGACTCCGTGCTGATCGCCTGACATTCCCCGCGATCGTTCCCGACGTCCGGCGCCCGCTAACCGCCTCCGCACTTCCAACGACCGTCACTCGAATGAGTTACGGCCTTCAGGGCCATCTCCACCACTGTACGTGGCCAACCCGTTACCGATCAGCCGCATCGCGGTGCACACGCCGCACTTTTGTGCAGCTCGCACGCGGTGGGCGTGCGACCCGCACACCCGCGGGGCGCCCCGCGCGCCCGTCGGCCACCCGATTGCCACGCTTGCGCCGGGCGACCGGGGGCCTCGCAGTCATGCCCACTTTGCCCGGTTTTAGAGCTTTTGTATGGTCATTGACTGTTGTGCCACTCTGTGGGTGACTTGTCCATGGAGTTGCCGTAAGTCATATTTCCAGGTGTCCACACCGCGCCGGACGCCCCGCCAAGCCGCCTCCTGCGCAACCCGCTGGTGACGGCCCGCGGTCGACGACCTCTGAAGGGAATGAGCCATGGCAGATTTCTCCCGCCTCCCCGGCCCCAATGCGGATCTCTGGGACTGGCAGCTCTCCGCAGCCTGCCGCGGCGTGGACAGCTCGCTCTTCTTCCACCCCGAAGGAGAGCGCGGCGCGGCCCGCAGCTCGCGCGAGGCCAGCGCCAAGGAGGTCTGCATGCGCTGCCCGGTCCGCACCGAGTGCGCCGCGCACGCCCTGGCCGTCCGCGAGCCGTACGGCGTCTGGGGAGGCCTCACCGAGGACGAGCGCGAGGAGATGATGGGCCGTTCGCGTCACCGCCTGGTGGAGGTTCCGCTCGTCGCACCGGGCGCGGTCCAGCAGTAGGACGCCGGTTTCGCCCGCCGAGAAGAAACGTTTCTTCTCGGGGTGAGCCGCGTCCGTCCGGGGTGAGGTCCGTCCGGAGCCCGGCCCCGGCCGACCGGGCCCGGCCCGGCCCCCGGCGGCGTCAGCGCCCGGCCGCGGCCCCCGACAGCCGCTCCAGCATCAGCGCCACCGCCGGCACCTCGGCGAGGTCCGGCAGGGTCAGCGCGACCACCTGCCGCACCGCCGGCGCCCCCGAGGCGGTGTGCACCGCCACCGTCGCCACCCCGTCCGGGCGCACCGACTCCAGGGCCAGCCCGGGCAGCACGGCCACCCCCAGCCCGGCGGCCACCAGCCCGACCACCGCCGGGTAGTCGTCGGTCGCGAAGTCGATCCGCGGCTCGAAGCCGGCACCCGCGCACAGCTCCACCAGGTGCCCCCGGCACTGCGGGCAGCCGGCGATCCACTGCTCCCCCGCCAGTTCGGCCAGCTCCACCGGCCCGCCGCGCCCGGCCAGCCGGTGCCCGGCGGGCAGCAGGCCGACCAGCGGGTCGTCCAGCAGCGGGGTCGCCACCAGGTCGGACCAGTCGGCGCCCGCGCTCAGCTGCTGCGCCTCCAGGTTGGCCTCGGCCCGCGCCTCCCGGGGCGTCCCGTGCGCGGGCGCGGGGGCCGGCGCGAGGGCGGGACCGGGGGCCTGCGGGTAGCGGAAGGCGAGCGCGACCTCGCACTCGCCGCCGCGCAGCATCGCCAGCGACTCCGGCGGCTCCGCCTCGACCAGCGACACGCGCACCCCCGGATGGGTGCCCCGCAGCCGGGCGACGGCCGGCGGCACCAGGGTGGAACTCGCGGTCGGGAAGGACACCAGCCGGACCCGCCCGGCCCGCAGCCCGGCGATCGCGGCGACCTCCTCCTCGGCGGCGGAGAGCCCGGCGAGGATTCCGGTGGCATGCTTGAGCAGCACCCGGCCCGCCTCGCTCAGCTGCATCCCGCGGCCCGAACGGACCACCAGCGGGGTGTCCACGGACTTCTCCAGGGCCTTCATCTGCTGGCTGATGGCGGGCTGGGTGCAGCCCAGCTCGCGGGCGGCGGCGGAGAAGGAGCCGGTGCGGGCGACGGCACGCAGGACGCGCAGGTGGCGGGCCTCGATCATGCCCTCAAGATATAAGACATTCTTTGCGACATGCAAAATTCAACTGATAGTTGAAGGATGGAGCACACCGCCCCCGACACGCCGGAGGCCCGGCCCGCCACCCCTCGCGGGGTGCGGACCGGGCCTCCGGTCGGTCGTCCCGGCCTCAGTGCGAGTGGCCGTGACCGCCGTGCGAGTGACCGTTGTCGGCCTCCTCCTCCTTCTTCTCCACCACGAGGGTCTCGGTGGTGAGCAGCAGGGAGGCGATCGAGGCGGCGTTCTCCAGGGCGGAACGGGTGACCTTGACCGGGTCGATGACGCCGGCCTTCACCAGGTCGCCGTACTCGCCGGTGGCGGCGTTGTAGCCCTGGCCCAGCTCCAGCTCGGCGACCTTGGAGGTGATGACGTAGCCCTCCAGGCCGGCGTTCTGGGCGATCCAGCGCAGCGGCTCGTGCAGCGCCTTGCGGACGACCGCGACACCGGTGGCCTCGTCGCCGGACAGGCCCAGGCCCTCGTCCAGCACCTTGGCGGCGTGGACCAGGGAGGCGCCACCACCGGCGACGATGCCCTCCTCGACCGCGGCGCGGGTCGCCGAGATGGCGTCCTCCAGGCGGTGCTTGCGCTCCTTCAGCTCCACCTCGGTGGCGGCACCGACGCGGATGACGCAGACGCCGCCGGCCAGCTTGGCCAGGCGCTCCTGCAGCTTCTCGCGGTCCCAGTCCGAGTCGGTGTTGGCGATCTCGCCCTTGATCTGGGCGACGCGGCCGGCCACGGCCTCGGACTCGCCGGCACCGTCGACGACGATCGTCTCGTCCTTGGTGACGGTCACGCGGCGGGCGGAGCCCAGCACGTCCAGACCGGCCTGGTCGAGCTTGAGGCCGACCTCCTCGGAGATCACGGTGCCGCCGGTCAGGACGGCCAGGTCACCGAGGATCGCCTTGCGGCGGTCGCCGAAGCCCGGGGCCTTGACGGCCACCGCGTTGAAGGTGCCGCGGATCTTGTTCACCACGAGGGTGGACAGCGCCTCGCCCTCGACGTCCTCGGCGATGATCAGCAGCGGGCGGGAGGTACCGCCCTGGAGGATCTTCTCCAGCAGCGGCAGCAGCTCCTGGATGGAGGAGATCTTGCCCTGGTTGATCAGGATGTACGGGTCCTCGAGGACCGCCTCCTGCCGCTCCGCGTCGGTGACGAAGTACGGCGACAGGTAGCCCTTGTCGAACTGCATGCCCTCGGTGAAGTCCAGCTCCACGCCGAAGGTGTTCGACTCCTCGACGGTGATGACACCGTCCTTGCCGACCTTGTCGATCGCCTCGGCGATGAGCTCGCCGACCTGGGAGTCCTGGGCGGAGAGGGTGGCGACGGCGGCGACGTCGTCCTTGCCCTCGATCTCGCGGGCGACCGACAGCAGGTGCTCGGAGACGGCGGCGACGGCCTTGTCGATGCCCTTCTTCAGGGCGGCCGGGCCGGCGCCGGCGGCGACGTTGCGCAGACCCTCGTTGACCAGGGCCTGGGCCAGCACGGTGGCGGTGGTGGTGCCGTCACCCGCGACGTCGTTGGTCTTGGTGGCGACCTCCTTGACGAGCTGCGCGCCAAGGTTCTCGTACGGGTCGTCGAGCTCGACCTCGCGGGCGATGGTGACGCCGTCGTTGGTGATGGTCGGGGCGCCGAACTTCTTGTCGATGACGACGTTGCGGCCCTTGGGGCCGATGGTCACCTTGACGGTGTCGGCCAGCTTGTTGACACCGCGCTCCAGCGAGCGGCGGGCGTCCTCGTCGAACTGCAGGATCTTCGCCATGTTCCCTATTCCCTCGGGGGTGCGGCCGGCACGGCCGCTCGACTACGTGAACCAACAGCCGCGCCCCGGCGCCCTGTCACTGGGACACGGATCCGGGGCGCGGCTGAACGCTTTACTTCTCGATGATGGCGAGAACGTCGCGGGCGGAGAGGACGAGGTACTCCTCGCCCTGGTACTTCACCTCGGTGCCGCCGTACTTCGAGTACAGGACGATGTCACCGACGGCGACGTCGAGCGGCAGACGCTGGCCGTCCTCGAAGCGGCCCGGGCCGACGGCCAGGACGACGCCCTCCTGGGGCTTCTCCTTGGCGGTGTCCGGGATAACCAGGCCGGAGGCCGTGGTGGTCTCGGCGTCGAGCGGCTGGACCACGATGCGGTCCTCGAGCGGCTTGATGGCAACCTTGCTGCTGGTGGTCACGTCCGAGCTCCCCTTCGGAGATTACGGGGTTTTCTAACGGGTAGGGGCGAACTCGCGCGTCTGCCGTCGCGGGGGTCAGACACGCATTCTCGCGTTAGCACTCCCCCGGTGGGGAGTGCTAGTGACGACCATAGGCCGCTGTTAGCACTCAGTCAACCAGAGTGCCAACGCCACGCGGGCCGGACGCCGCGGAGCGCGGTGGCGGACGCCCCCCGGTCCGCCGGGCCGGGCCACCGCGCACCGCCCCGACCGGCGAGAATGGGCGGGTGGAGAACGACGACCTGCGGCCCCTGCTGACCGACCGGGGCCAGGCCCTGCTCGCCGAGCTGCGCGAGTTCGCGCCCGAGGAGGAGCTGGCGCTGGCCACCCGGCTGCGCAAGGAGCACCCCGCCGAGCTGGTGTCGGCCGCCTTCGGACAGGCCCGGCTGCGCCAGCGGGCCCGGGCGAAGTTCGGCGCGGACGCCGACCTCATGTACTTCACGCCCAACGGCGTCGAGCAGTCCACCCGGCGCGAGGTCGCCGAGTGGCGGGCCCGCCGCTTCGCCGACCTCGGGGTGAAGCGGCTGGCCGACCTCTGCTGCGGCGTCGGCGGCGACGTGCTGGCGCTGGCCCGGGCCGGCATCGAGGTGCTCGCCGTCGACCGGGACCCGGCGGCCTGCGCCGCGGTCGCCGCCAACGCGGCCGCCCTGGGCCTCGCCGACCTGGTCGAGGTGCGCTGCGCGGACGTCACCGAGGTCGACGTCACCGGCTGGGACGCGGTCTTCACCGACCCGGCCCGGCGCACCTCGCGCGGCCGGGTCTTCGACCCCGAGGCGTACGCCCCGCCGCTGTCCTGGGCGATCGGGGCCGGCCGCCGGACCCCGGTCGGCGCGCTCAAGGTGGCGCCCGGCATCCCGCACGAGGCGGTGCCGGCCGACGCCGAGGCCGAGTGGGTCTCCGACCACGGCGACGTCAAGGAGGCGGTGCTCTGGTTCGGCACCCGGGCCGGGCACCCGCACCGCGCCACCCTGCTCCCGGAGCGGGCCACCCTCACCGGCGGCGACCTGCCCGACCCCCCGGCCGGCCCGGTCGGCCGCTACCTCTACGAGCCGGACGGCGCCGTGATCCGCGCCCACCTGGTCGCCGAGGTGGCCGGGCAGGTGAACGGACGGCTGATCGACCCGAAGATCGCCTACCTCACCTCGGACGAGCTGGTCGACACCCCGTACGCGCACGCCTTCGAGCTGACCGACGTGCTGCCGTTCCACATCAAGAAGCTCAAGGCGCTGCTGCGCGAGCGGGGCGTCGGCACGGTGGTGATCAAGAAGCGCGGGATGGCCGTCACCCCGGAGGAGCTGCGCCGCCAGCTGAAGCCCTCCGGCCCGAACGCCGTCACGGTCGTGCTCAGCCGCACCGACCGCGGCCCGCTGATGATGCTCGGCCGGCCGGTGACCGGCCCGGCCGCGGCCGTTCAGGCGGCCGGCGTCTCGATGTAGTCCTCCAGCCGGGCCACCGCGAAGCCCTGCTCCTGGATCCGGGCCAGCAGCTCCCCGAACATCTGCGTCATCGTCTCGCCCTTGAGGTCTTTCGGGCCCCGGAAGTGGGCGAGCACGATGTCGCCGGGCCGCAGCTTCTTGTCCGTCGCCTGGTACTGCATGTCGTGGATCTGCATCGACTCGCGCCAGAGCACGACCGCCCGCGGCCCGCACTGCTGGACCGCGGCGTTGAGCGCCGGCGTGTGGGCGCCGTCCCCGTACGGCGGGCGGAACAGCAGCGGCGGGGTGCCGTACTGCTGGGTGAGCGCGGCCTGGGCGTCGCAGACCTCGGACCGCTGCTTCTCCGGCGTCAGCCTGCTCATCTGCGGGTGGTCCACGGTGTGGTTGTGGACGTGGTTGCCGAGCGCCTGGAGCCGCTTGAAGTACCCGTAGTCGTCCTTGACGACGTCGCGGGTCAGGAACATCGAGACCGGCACCTTGAGGTCGGCCAGCATCTCGACGAACCCCGGGTCCCGCTCGGCGCCGTCGTCGATGGTCAGGAAAACGACCTTGTCCGCGGTCCGCACCTCGCTGAAGACCGGGACGGGCCCGGTCCGCGGGAGCTTCACCGGCTTGTCGGCGGGCGCCGGCGGGGCCGGCGGCAGCGGGGTGAGGTGCCACTTCGCCCACGCGGCGGCGTCCCCGGCGGCCGGGGCCGGGGACCCGGTCGGCGACCCGGCCGGCGTCGGGCCCGTCGGCCGCACCGACGGCGCGGCGGTCGGCGCGCCGGACGGCGCGGCGGCGCTGCTCGGGACCAGGGCGGCCGACGCCGCGCCGCTGTCGCCGCCGCTCGTGCACCCGGTGGCGGCGGCCAGCAGGGCCAGCACCCCCGCCGCGCACACCGTCGTCCTGCCCCGCCCGTGCCTGTTCACCGCGCCGTGCTCCCCGCTCCCGTTCACCGACCTCGATGGTCAGTACGGTAACGGCCGGGTGTTCGGTTCCCGGTCGGGCGTGCGAACGGCTACTCCACGTGCTCGCTGGTGAAGGACCAGCGGTGCACCGGACGGCCCAGCAGGTCGGCGGGCGGTTCGGCCACCGGGGCCGGTTCGCCGGACCACCAGGTGATCAGCAGCACCCGGTCGCCGGAGGCCGCGAGCAGCTCGGTACGGACCAGCCCCGCGGAGCCGCGCAGCGCGGGCAGCGCCGTCCCCCGGACCCAGGCGGAGAGCTCGGCGCCCCGGCCGGCCGCCGCCCGGGCCTCCCACATCGCGGCGGTGGTGGTCACTGCTGCCCGCTCAGCGCCCGGTAGGCCTGGCCGTGGAAGTCGGTGTGCGGCACGTGGACCTCGGTGACCGGCAGCGAGGAGTCCGCCGACAGGTCGAGGGAGGACGGCGCGCGGTCCCGCCAGACCATCTCGGCGCCGAGCGCGGCGACCATCGCGCCGTTGTCGGTGCACAGGCCCGGACGCGGCACCCGCAGCCGGATGCCCGCCTTGTCGCAGCGCTGCTGGGCCATCTCGCGCAGCCGGGAGTTGGCCGCGACGCCGCCGCCGATCATCAGGTGGTCCACGCCGTTGGCCTTGCAGGCCTTGACGGCCTTGCGGGTCAGCACGTCGGTGACCGCCTCCTGGAAGGACGCCGCGACATCGGCGATCGGCACCTCCTCGCCGGCCCGGCGCCTGGCCTCCACCCAACGGGCGACCGCGGTCTTCAGCCCGGAGAAGGAGAAGTCGAACTCCGGGTCCTTGGGGCCGCTCAGGCCGCGCGGGAAGGCGATCGCCTTCGGGTCGCCCTCGCGGGCGGTGCGGTCCACCACCGGGCCGCCGGGGAAGCCCAGCCCGAGCACCCGGGCCACCTTGTCGAAGGCCTCGCCGGCCGCGTCGTCGATGGTCGCGCCGAGCGGGCGGACGTCGCTGGTGATGTCCTCGCTGAGCAGCAGCGAGGAGTGCCCGCCGGAGACCAGCAGCGCCATCGTCGGCGAGGGCAGACGGCCGTGCTCCAGCTGGTCCACGCAGATGTGCGAGGCGAGGTGGTTGACCCCGTACAGCGGCTTCTCCAGGGCCCACGCGTAGGCCTTGGCCGCGCTCACGCCGACCAGCAGCGCGCCGGCCAGGCCCGGACCGGCGGTGACCGCGATGCCGTCCAGGTCGCTCGCCTTGACGCCCGCGGTGTCCAGGGCGCGCTGGATGGTCGGGACCATCGCCTCCAGGTGGGCGCGGCTGGCGATCTCGGGGACGACGCCGCCGAACCGGGCGTGGTCGTTGACGCTGGAGGCCACCGCGTCGGCGAGCAGCGTGGTGCCGCGCACGATGCCGACGCCGGTCTCGTCGCAGGAGGTCTCGATGCCGAGGACGAGCGGTTCGTCAGCCATGGGGGGTGTCCTTCTTCACGTCCGGTCGCGGGTGGTCCGCGGGTTCGTCGAGGTCTTCGGGGGCGGCACCGGCCGCGGGGGCGGCCGCGAGGTCGAGGCGCATCACCAGCGCGTCGACGTTGGCGGGCTGGTAGTAGCCGCGCCGGATGCCGACCGGTTCGAAACCGAAGCGCTCGTAGAGCCGCTGCGCGCGGGTGTTGTCCACCCGCACCTCCAGCAGCAGGTCCGCGCAGCCGCGCCGGGCGGCCTCCCGGACCAGATCGGCGAGCAGCGCCGCGCCGAGCCCGGTGCCCTGGTGGCGCCCGTCGACGGCGATGGTCTGCACGTCGCCCTCGCCGGCCACCGCCATCAGCCCGGCGTAGCCGACGACCGTGCCGTCCGGGGCGACGGCGACGGTGTAGTGGCGGGTCCCGCCGGGGTGGGCCTCGGCCAGCTCGGACCAGAACATGCCGGCCGACCAGGCGTCCTCGGGGAACAGCTCCAGCTCCAGTGCCAGCACCGGGGCGATGTGCCACCAGCGCATCGGGCACAGGACGGCGGCCGGGCCGGCCGTCCGGTCGGTGGCGACCGGGCCGGTGGTGCTCGGGCCGGTCACGCCGGGAGCACCGCCTTGTAGCCGGCCGGCACCTGGGCGTCCGGGCGGCGCAGGTAGAGCGGGGCGTTGGGCAGCAGGGCCCGGCCGGCGGCCAGCTCGGCGGCGGCGAAGTCGGCGAGCGCTCCGGCCGAGACGTGCTCCGGGCCGTGCGCGCCGGGGAAGGTGTCCGGGTAGAGCAGCGCACCGGCGCCGACCGACCGCGCCGGCGTCGTCAGCTCGCCCGGGCGGTCCACCGACGGCCCCTCGGTCCGGTGGCCCTCGGCGTCGTACGCGGCCCAGTAGACCTCCTTGCGGCGCGCGTCGGTGGCCACCGTGAACGCCTCGCCGGCCAGCCCCTCGGCACGGGCCTGGTGGGCGATCGCGTCCAGGGTGCAGACGCCGTGCACCGGCAGCCCGAGCGCGTGGCCCAGCGCGGCGGCGGTCACCAGGCCGACCCGCAGGCCGGTGTAGGGGCCCGGGCCGACGCCGACCGCGATGTCGGTGAGGCGGTGCCGGTCGACACCGGCCTCCCTCAGCACCCGGTCGATCGCGGGCAGCAGCAGTTCGCCGTGGCGCCTGGCGTCGACCTGGTCGGTCTGCGCGAGGACGGCCGTGCCGTCGTGGACGGCGGCGGTGACGGCGGGGGTAGCGGTGTCGAACGCGAGCAGCAGCACGGGTCAAGGTTAGACCGGCCGGACGGTGGCCCGCCCCGGGCCCGGGGCCACCCGGCCCCACCGGCGCGCGTGCTCCGCCCGATCGAAAACCCGGCCCACTGCGGAACACACGTCCGACGCGATGCGGACCGGACGGGCGAACCTGGCACGATGGGGCCGACGGTTTTGGGACGGCGGTGGGAGCACACGTGGCGAAGATGGGTCCTGGAGTGGTGGTCACGGGGTTGACCCTGGGGGCCCTGGCAGTGGTGAGCCTGCTGGCCTTCCAGGCCAACGGCGCGCAGGACCGCGCGGTCGCCGCGAACCCGAGCGCGAGCACCGCCGCCACGACCGGCGGGCCGGCCGCCTCGGCCACCCCGACCGCCACGCCCACGCCGACCGCCCCGACGCTGCCCACCGCGGGCACCGGCACCGGGCTGCGGGTCGTCTACTCGGTGAGCACGCACTACGTCTGGCTGATCGACCCGAAGAAGACCCCGCAGGTGGTGGCCGTCTTCCCGGTCACCCCGGGCACGGTGGAGCCGGCCCCCGGCAGCTACCCGGTGTACAGCCGGACGCCGTCCGGCACGGGCACCGACGGCAAGCAGATCGAGCACGTGGTGCGCTTCGCGCAGCAGAACGGTGTGGTGTTCGGCTTCAGCGCGGCCGTCGACGGCGCCGCGACCGGCGCTCCGCCGGCCGCCCCGGCGCCCTCCGCGTCCGCCTCGGCCTCCACCGGGGGCTCGACCTCGGGGGCCAAGACCGGCGGCATCCGCAGCAGCCGCGCGGACGGCCAGCTGCTCTGGGACTTCGCACCGAAGGACACCAAGGTCGTCGTGATCGCCTGACCCCTGATCGCCCGGCCCCTGATCGCCCGGCCGGGGCGGGAGCCCCGGGGGTCGGGCGGCGCGGCGGGTCAGGCGGCGCGGCGGGCCCGGTGCGTGCCGCCGACCCCGTTCGGCGTCCCGGTCGTCCCGGGGCCCTCGCCCGGCGCGGCGGCGGCCGGACGGCGTTCCGGTGGGGTGGAGACCGCCTCCGCCGCCGCACAGGCGGCCAGCAGGGCCCGCATCGGCTCCCCCGCGGCACGGCGGGCGGGCTCCTCGGCCCCGGTCCCGCGCGGTGCGCGCTCCGGGGCGGGCGTGGTGCTCGGCATGGCGCCTCCCTAGTTAGGCAGACCTAACCTCAGCACCCATCCCACCACGCCCGGGACCTCGTCCGCAACATCTTCCCGACAGCCTGTCGGCAAACCGTGACACGGGCGGGCCGGGTCCGGGGCCGACGGATCGGCCCCCGGCGGCCCGGCCCCGAGGAGCGGCCCGGCCCGGTCAGGCCAGCGCCGCCAGGTCCACGGCGTCCCAGCGGCTGCCGATGCCGGTCAGCGCCACCCGGCGCGGGTCCAGGTCGTCGCCGGCCGCCTCGGCACCGATCGCGCGCTCGATCCGGACCTCCAGACGGTCCTCCGCGAGCCGCTCGACCTTGCCCTCGCCCCACTCGACCACCACCACCGACTCCGGCAGCGAGACGTCGAGGTCGAGGTCCTCCATCTCGTCGAGGTCGCCGCCCAGCCGGTACGCGTCGACATGCACCAGCGCCGGGCCGCCCACCAGCGAGGGGTGCACCCGGGCGATCACGAAGGTCGGCGAGGTGACCGCCCCGCGCACCTGGAGCCCCTCCCCGAGGCCCCGGGTCAGCGTGGTCTTCCCCGCCCCCAGCTCGCCGGAGAGCAGCACCAGGTCCCCCGGCCGCAGGAGCGCGGCCAGCTCCCGGCCGAGCCGGCCCATCCGGTCGGGGGTGGCGACGGTGAGAGAGGCGTGGGAGCCCATGCGCGAATCAAGCCCTTCGGTCCGTACGACGGCGCACCGGCCCTCGGGCGCCCCCGCTACCGTGCCACATCCCCGAGGTCGCCCGCGCCGGGCCCGGCACCGGACCGCCCGGAGCGCCCGGGGCGCCCGGGGCGGCGCAGGCTACGCGGGCTCGCCGACCGCGGGCGGCAGCGGGGCCGCGCCGCGGAAGCGGGCGGCCCGGTCGAACAGCGCGGCCAGGTGACGGTCGACCAGCTCGGGGCGCTCCAGCATCACCAGGTGCCCGGCGTCCTCGACCAGCACCAGTTCGGCCCCCGGCAGCTGCTCGGCCATCACCTCGCCGTGACCGGGCGGGGTCAGGAGGTCCTTGGTGCCGGTCAGCACCAGGGTGGGGATGCCGCGCAGGGTGGCCAGCGCCTCGGTCTTCTCGTGCACGGAGAAGACCGGGTAGAACTCGGCCACCACGTCGATCGGGGTGGCGTCCAGCATCTGCTCGGCGAACCGGGCCACCCCCGGGTCGACGTCCTTCCCGCCGAAGGAGTACCGCCGGTAGAAGACGGCGCTGATGTCGGTGCCCAGCCGGCGGGTCGCCTCCACCAGGTCCACCTGGCGGCCGAGCAGCTTCATCATGCCCGGCGCGACCTTGCGGAACAGCTTGGCGCCCACCGCGGGCAGCCCGAAGGTGACGGCGTCCCAGTTCCCGGCCAGGGTGCCGATCAGCGCGATGCCGGCGACCCGCTCCCGGAACAGCTCCGGGTGCTGGTCGGCCAGCGCCATCATCGTCATGCCGCCCATCGAGTGGCCGACCAGGACCAGCGGCCCGGTCGGCGCGACGGCGTCGATCACGGCCTTGAGGTCGCCGCCCAGCTGGTCGATGCCGGCCGGCTCGCCGGCCAGGAAGGAGCGGGAGCGCTCGGAGCGGCCGTGGCTGCGCTGGTCCCAGAGGACCAGCCGCGCGCCGGCCCGGAACGCGGCGCGCTGGAAGTGCCAGCTGTCCTGGTTGAGGCAGTAGCCGTGGGAGAAGATCACGGTCAGCGGCTCGGCCGCGCCGTCCCGCCCGGTCGGGTCGGGCTCCGCGCCCGGACCGCCGAGGCCGTCCAGCTCGACGTACAGCTCGGTGCCGTCGGCGGCGGCCACCGTCCGGGGCCGCCCGCGCAGCGACCCGTACGGGGCCTCGGCGTCCAGTTCGGCGCGGGCCCGGCGGCGGGTGGTCCGGCCGACCGTCAGCCGGTCGATCGCCACACCGGCGGCGGCGCCGGCCGCGAGCACGCCGACCGAGATGCCGATCAGACCCGCCCGGCTCACCCCGGTGGCGGTCTCGGCCGCCCTGACGGCCCGGGCCGCCCTGCTCACCGTCCCGACCGGGTCGGTTCCGCTCTGCTCGCTCATCCGAGCAGGTCCTCGTCCAGGCCGCCGACGTAGCGGCGCGGCACCCGGGAGCCGATCCGGGTCACGATCTCGTAGGAGATGGTGCCGCAGGCGCGGCCCCAGTCCTCGGCGGTCGGCTCACCGCGGTCGCCGCCGCCGAAGACGAGCACCTCGTCGCCGACCGGCGGGGTGTCGCCGCCGAGGTCGACGACGAACTGGTCCATCGCGACCCGGCCGGCCACCGTGCGCCACTTGCCGTCGACCTGCACCGGGCCGGTGCCGCTGGCGTGCCGGGGGATGCCGTCGCCGTAGCCGAGCGGGACGAGGCCCAGCGTGGTCGGGCCGGGGGTGGTGTAGTGGTGGCCGTAGCTGACGCCGTGGCCGCCGGGCACGTGCTTCACCAGGGCCAGCCGGGCGGTGAGCGACATCACCGGGCGCAGCCCGAAGTCGGCCGGCGAGCCGACGTCCGGCACCGGCGAGAGCCCGTACATCGCGAGACCGGTGCGGACCATGTCGAAGTGCGACTGCGGCAGCAGCAGGGTGGCCGGAGAGTTGGCCAGGTGGCGCACCTCGGGGCGCAGCCCGGCCGCCTCGGCGGTGGCCAGGGCGGTCCGGAAGGCGTCCAGCTGCGTCTGGATGGAGGGGTGGCCGGGCTCGTCCGCAGCGGCGAAGTGCGACCAGACGCCGACCACGGTCAGCAGGCCGTCCAGCTCGGCGCGCCGGGCGGCGGTGACCAGCTCGGGCCAGTCGTGCGGCTGGCAGCCGTTGCGGCCGAGGCCGGTGTCGGCCTTGAGGTGGACCCGGGCCGGGATGCCGGTGGCGCGGACGGCGGCGAGCAGTTCGGTGAGCGCCCACTCGCCGCTGACCGAGATGTCGAGGTCGGCGAAGAGCGCCTCCCGCCAGGGGCCGCCCGGGGTCCACAGCCAGCAGAGGATGCGGGCCTGGTCGGGGCCTATGCCGCCGGCGCGCAGGGCGAGCGCCTCCTCGGGCGTCGCGGTGCCCAGCCAGCCGACTCCTGCGGCGACGGCCTCCCGGGCACAGCGGAGCGCGCCGTGGCCGTAGGCGTCCGCCTTGACCGCGGCCATCACCGCGGCCCCGCCGACGCGCTCGCGCAGCGCGTCGAGGTTGCCGCGCAGGGCGGCGAGATCGATGGTCGCCTCGGCCCGCACGCCTTCGGTGAGGGTGGCCAGCACGGTCGTCTTCGCAGTTGTCATCAGGGTCAGTCTCCCAGACGTCCCAGGGTCCTCGCCGAACGGCCCGTCGGCACGCCGCCCCGGGGCGCCCCGCCCCGGACCCCTCGCAACCCGCCACCCCCTTCCGGACGCCCCCGCCTCAGGCGTCGGTTCCGGCCGACGGCCCGGAGGGGGTGCCGTCGGCCGCGGCGCGCACGTCGTTCCAGGCGGCCGGGAGGGCGGCCGCCACCTCAAGGGCGGTGACCGGCGCGCCGGGGACGGCGGCGGCGTGCCGGGCCGCGAGGCCGTGCAGATAGGCCGCCACCGCGCCGGCGTCCAGCGGGGAGAGTCCCGCGGCGAGCAGCGAGCCGGCCAGACCGGCCAGCACGTCCCCGCTGCCGGCCGTCGCCAGCCACGAGGTACCGGTCGGGTTCACCCGCACGGCACCCTGGGGGTACCCCCGGCCGGAGGCCGGGGGCGGATCGGCGATCACCGTGGTCGAGCCCTTCAGCAGCACCGTCGCCCGGTACGCCGCCGCGAGCCGCCGCGCGGTGGCCAGCCGGGTGGCCGCAGGCTCCTCGGCGGCCGGCGGGCGGGCCCGCGCCGAACCGGTGCCGCCGGCCTCCGGCACCCCGGCGAGCAGCCGGGCCGCCTCCCCCGCGTGCGGGGTGAGCAGGGTCGGCGCCGTCCGCCCGGCGAGCGCGCCCGGCCCGAGCCGGGCGAGTTCGGTCAGCCCGTCCGCGTCCACCAGCACCGGCACGTCGGCCGCCAACGCCTCGTCGAGCGCCCGCGCGGCGCCCTCGCCGCCGCCCGGGCCCACCACCCACGCCTGCACCCGCCCGGCCCCGGCCGGGCCGCCCTCGGTGACCAGCGCCTCCGGGAAGCGCCGCACCACCTCCTCGGCCGCCGTCCCCGCGTACCGCACCGCGCCCGCGCCGCCGCGCAGCGCCCCGGCGACCGCGAGCAGCGCCGCCCCCGGGTACCGCGCCGACCCGGCGGCCACCCCGACCACACCGCGCCGGTACTTGTCGCTCTCCGCCCCGGGCAGCGGCAGCAGCCCGGCCACGTCGGCGTGCTGCAGGGTCGCCACCCCGGCCGGCGGCAGCTCCAGCCCGATCCCCACCAGCTGCACCACCCCGGCGTACGAGGCGCCCGGGTCGATCAGCAGCCCGGGCTTGTGGGTGCCGAAGCAGACGGTGACGTCCGCCCGCAGCGCCGTGCCCGCGACCTCGCCGGTGTCGGCGTCCACCCCGCTGGGCACGTCGACGGCCACCACCACCCCGGACCGCGCGGCCCGCGCGTACGGCTCGGCCTCCGGCCGCAGCCCGCCCCGCCCGCCGATGCCGACGATGCCGTCCAGCACCAGGTCCGCGCGCGAGAAGTCGGCCAGACCGACCTCCTGCTCCACCACCACCCGCCCGTGCGCCGCCCGCAGCGCCGCGAGCCCGCCGCCGTGCACCCGGTCGGGGGCGAGCAGCACCGCCGTGACCCGTGCGCCGCGCCGGGCCAGCGCCGCACCGGCGTACAGCGCGTCACCCCCGTTGTCCCCACTGCCGGCCAGCACCACCACCCGGCTGCCGTACACCCGGCCGCGCCGGCGGGTCAGCAGCCGCGCGCAGGTCACGGCCAGGCCGGTGGCGGCCCGCTGCATCAGCGTGCCTTCCGGGAGCCGGGCCATCAGCTCCGTCTCGGCGGCACGAACCTGGTCGACACGGTGGGCACTGCGCATGACGGGCTCTCCCCCGGACTCGGCGGCAACTCCCGCCGACGCTACGCGAACGGGCTCCCGACGGCGCCCCCGGCATTGCGGCACACTTCGAGTGACAACCACTTCGATCCCCCACCGGCTCCGGTCCGCGTCCCTACGGTGTCGCCCAAAAGGACCAGCAGGAGGGAGAAGGGCCATGGTCGCCATGCCGGCAGTCGAGCACCCGCTGGGTCGGGACGACGTCCTCCAGGCGTTCCTGGAGCTGGACACGCCGCCCGGCTTCAAGGCCGAGCTCATCGAAGGGGAGATCAGGGTGACGCCACCGCCGGACGGATCACACGAGACGGCGTTCTCTCTGCTGAACAGGCAGTTCATGCGGAAGGCCGAAGCGGAGTTCGACCTTGCCGGGAACAAGGGGCTGATCACGCCCAAGGGCCACTTCGTTCCGGACGGCACCCTGAGTCCGGTCGGCCATTTCGAGAACGCCGAATCCTGGGCCGACCCGGCCGGAGTACTGCTGGTCTTCGAGGTGACGTCGACCAACCCGATCAAGGACCGTGGGCCCAAGCGCGCGGGCTACGCCGCCGCCGGGATCCCCTGCTATCTGCTGGTCGACCGCGGCGAGGGCACGGTCACGCTGTTCACGGCCCCCGAGGGGGAGGACTACACCGTCCACGTCCAGGTCGCGTTCGGCAAGCCGCTGGACCTGCCCGCGCCGTTCTCGTTCACGCTCGACACGGGGCCCCTGCGGTAGGACGCAGCCACCGCGGGGGCCCCGGGTCGAAACGGGGTCGGCTACTCGACGGTGACCGACTTCGCCAGGTTGCGGGGCTGGTCGACCTCGTGGCCCTTGGCCGTGGCGAGCTCGCAGGCGAAGACCTGCAGCGGCACGGTGGAGACCAGCGGCTGGAGCAGGGTCGGCGTGACCGGGATGCGGATCAGGTGGTCGGCGTACGGGACGACCGCCTCGTCGCCCTCCTCCGCGATCACGATGGTCCGCGCACCGCGGGCCCGGATCTCCTGGATGTTGGAGACGATCTTGTCGTGCAGGATCGAGCGGCCGCGCGGCGACGGCACGACGACCACGACCGGCAGACCCTCCTCGATCAGCGCGATCGGCCCGTGCTTCAGCTCGCCCGCCGCGAAGCCCTCGGCGTGCATGTAGGCGAGCTCCTTGAGCTTGAGCGCGCCCTCCAGGGCCACCGGGAAGCCCACGTGCCGGCCCAGGAACAGCACCGAGCGGGCGTCGGCCAGGGAGCGGGCCAGCTCGCGCACCGGCTCCATGGTCTCCAGCACCTGCTCGACCTGCTTCGGCGCGTCGCCGAGCTCCTTGATGACGGCGAGGATCTCGTCGCCCCACTTGGTGCCGCGCACCTGGCCCAGGTACAGCGCGACCAGGTAGCAGGCGACCAGCTGGGTCAGGAACGCCTTGGTGGAGGCGACCGCCACCTCCGGACCGGCGTGGGTGTACAGCACCGCGTCCGACTCGCGCGGGATGGTCGAGCCGTTGGTGTTGCAGATCGCCAGCACCTTGGCGCCCTGCTCGCGCGCGTGGCGCAGCGCCATCAGGGTGTCCATGGTCTCGCCGGACTGCGAGATGGCGATGACCAGCGTGCCCGGGCCCATGATCGGATCGCGGTAGCGGAACTCCGAGGCCACCTCGACCTCGCAGGGGATCCGGGTCCAGTGCTCGATCGCGTACTTGGCGATCATGCCCGCGTGGAAGGCGGTGCCGCAGGCGACGATGACGACCTTGTCGACCGAGCGCAGGTCGGCGTCCGAGATCCGCAGCTCGTCGAGGGTGAGCCGGCCGTCGGTGCCGATCCGGCCGAGGAGGGTGTCGGCGACGGCCTTCGGCTGCTCGGCGATCTCCTTCAGCATGAAGTAGTCGTAGCCGCCCTTCTCGGCGGCCGAGGCGTCCCAGTCGACGTGGTACTCGCGCACGTCGGCCGGGGTGCCGTCGAAGTTGGTCACCGTCACGCCCTCGCGGCGCAGCTCGACGACCTGGTCCTGGCCCAGCTCGATCGCCTCGCGGGTGTGCGCGATGAACGCGGCCACGTCGGAGGCGAGGAAGTTCTCGCCCTCGCCGCGCCCGACCACCAGCGGCGAGTTGCGGCGGGCGCCGACCACCACGTCCGGGGCGTCGGCGTGCACCGCGACGAGGGTGAAGGCACCCTCCAGGCGGCGGCAGACCGCCCGCATGGCGTCCGCCAGGTCGCCCTCGTACAGCTCGCCGAGCAGGTGCGCGACGACCTCGGTGTCGGTCTCCGAGCGCAGCGTGTGGCCGCGCTCGGCCAGCTCGGCGCGGAGCTGGGCGAAGTTCTCGATGATGCCGTTGTGGACCACCGCGACCTTCGCGGCGTCGTCCAGGTGGGGGTGGGCGTTGGCGTCCGTCGGGCCGCCGTGGGTGGCCCAGCGGGTGTGACCGATGCCGGTGGTGCCGCCGGGAAGAGGGGTCTCGGCGAGCGACTTCTCCAGGTTCGCGAGCTTGCCGGCCCGCTTGTCGGTGGCGAGGCTCCACTGCCCGTCGGAGCCCTGCACCTGCACCGCGACACCGGCGGAGTCGTAACCCCGGTACTCCAGCCGCTGCAGGCCTGCGATTACTACATCAAGGGCGGGCTGGGCGCCCACGTATCCAACAATTCCGCACATGCGTGCCAGCATAAGGGCGCTCCGGACACCCCATTCGCACGGTTCGCCCCCGGGCCGTGACCGACACCACAACCACCACGAACGGCGCTACGGCCCACAATGGAGCATGTGCTGACCGAACTCTGTACGCGGGGCGCCACCACGCCCGGCCCGTCGCCGTCCCCCTACGTCGACCTCAGCCGGGCCGAGTGGAGCGCGCTGCGCGAGCGTACGCCGCTGCCGCTGACCGCCGAGGAGGTGGAGCGGCTGCGCGGGCTCGGCACCGCACTGGACCTCGACGAGGTCCGTGACGTCTACCTGCCGCTGTCCCGGCTGCTGAACCTCTACATCCACGCCACGCACGAGCTGCGCGGCGCACTGGGCACCTTCCTGGACACCCCGGACACCGAGCGCACCCGCACGCCGTTCATCATCGGCGTGGCCGGCTCGGTCGCGGTCGGCAAGTCGACCACCGCCCGGCTGCTCCAGGCGCTGCTGGCCCGCTGGCCGGAGCACCCCCGGGTCGAGCTGGTCACCACCGACGGCTTCCTGCTGCCCAACGCCGAGCTGCGCCGGCGCGGCCTGATGGCGCGCAAGGGCTTCCCCGAGTCGTACGACCGCCGGGCGCTGATGCGCTTCGTCGCGGACGTGAAGGCCGGCAAGGAGCGGGTGACCGCGCCGGTCTACTCGCACCTGGTGTACGACATCGTGCCGGACCGGCGGCTCACCGTGGAGCGCCCGGACATCCTCATCGTCGAGGGCCTGAACGTGCTCCAGCCGGCCCTGCCCGGCACGGACGGCCGCACCCGCCTCGCGGTCGCCGACTACTTCGACTTCTCCATCTACGTCGACGCCCGCACCGACGACATCGAGAGCTGGTACCTGGACCGGTTCCGCAAGCTCCGTCAGACCGCCTTCCAGGACCCGAACTCCTACTTCCGCCGCTTCACCGAGGTGCCGGAGGAGGAGGCGATGGAGTACGGCCGCCAGGTCTGGCGCACCATCAACCGGCCGAACCTGCTGGAGAACGTGCTGCCCACCCGCGGCCGGGCCACCCTGATCCTGCAGAAGGGCGGGGACCACAAGGTCCGCCGGGCGCTGCTGCGCAAACTCTGACGGAACGCCGGAAGGCCCCCGCCGCGGACGTCCGCGGCGGGGGCCTTCCGGCGTTTCCGGACCGGTGTTCCCGGCCTGTGCTCCGGCCCTGGGTTACGGCCCCGGGTGCCGGACCGTCAGCCCAGGGAGCTGCGCACGACCTCGGCGAGCTTCTCCGCGACGGTCTGCGCCTGCGCCTCGTCGGCCGCCTCGACCATCACCCGGACCAGCGGCTCGGTGCCCGAGGGGCGCAGGAGGACCCGGCCGGTGGCGCCCAGCTCGGCCTCGGCCGCGGCGACGGCGCCGGCCAGCTCCGCGCTGGTGCCGACCCGGCTCTTGTCGACGCCCTTGACGTTGATCAGCACCTGCGGCAGGCGGGTCATCACGGCGGCCAGGTCGGCCAGCGGCTGCTTGGTGGCGGCCAGTCGGGCGCCCAGCATCAGACCGGTCAGGGTGCCGTCGCCGGTGGTCGCGTGGTCCAGCAGGATGACGTGGCCGGACTGCTCGCCGCCCAGCGCGAAGCCGTGCTGCTTCATCGCCTCCAGCACGTACCGGTCGCCGACCGCGGTCTCGACGAGCTCGACGCCCTCGCGCTCCATGGCCAGCTTGAAGCCCAGGTTGGACATCACGGTGGCGACCGCGGTGTTGCGGCGCAGCGTGCCGGCCTCCTTCATGGCGACGGCCAGGATCGCGATGATCTGGTCGCCGTCGACCTCGTTGCCGTCCGCGTCGGCGGCCAGGCAGCGGTCGGCGTCGCCGTCGAGGGCGATGCCGAGGTCGGCCGCGTGCTCGCGCATGGCGGTCTGCAGGCGGTCCAGGTGGGTGGAGCCGACACCGTCGTTGATGTTGAGGCCGGTGGGCTCGGCACCCAGGGTGTGCACCACCTCGGCGCCGGCCCGGGCGAAGGCCTCGGGGGCGACGTACGCGGCCGCGCCGTGCGCGCCGTCGATGACGACCCGGATGCCGTCCAGACGGTTGGGCAGGACACCGATGAGGTGGGCGACGTACTTGTCGAAGCCCTCGGTGTACTCGCGGACCCGGCCGACGGCCGCGCCGGTCGGGCGCTTCCAGTCCTCGCCGCCCGCGGCGTGCTTGCGGTAGTGGGACTCGATGGCGTCCTCGATGCGGTCGTCCAGCTTGTGGCCGCCGCGGGCGAGGAACTTGATGCCGTTGTCCGGCATGGCGTTGTGGCTGGCGGAGAGCATCACGCCGAAGTCGGCGCCGAGCGCGCCGGTGAGGTAGGCCACGGCCGGGGTGGGCAGCACGCCGACCCGCAGTACGTCGACGCCCGCGCCGGCCAGGCCGGCGATGACCGCGGCCTCCAGGAACTCGCCCGAGGCGCGCGGATCGCGGCCGACGACCGCGACCGGCCGGTGGCCGTCGAAGGCCCCCGCCTCACCGAGCACGTGCGCCGCCGCGACCGACAGGCCGAGCGCCAGCTCCGCCGTCAGTCCCTCGTTGGCCACACCGCGTACGCCGTCCGTACCGAAGAGTCGTCCCATTGTCCCGTCCTCCATCGCCGCAATGCCTTGCAGTGAATCCGATCGAATCCCCGCCCTCCGCACAATGGCCGGGGACCACGACGCCCCGGAGTACACGAGGTACTCCGGGGCGTGTGGAGCGCATCCGGGGGCGTGCACCACCAGGGCGGTACGCACCCCCGGGGGCGCAGTTAGCGCTTGCTGTACTGCGGCGCCTTGCGGGCCTTCTTCAGACCGGCCTTCTTGCGCTCGACGGCACGGGCGTCACGGGTCAGGAAGCCGGCCTTCTTGAGGGCGCCGCGGTTGTTGTCCACGTCGGCCTCGTTCAGGGCACGGGCCACGCCGAGGCGCAGCGCGTAGGCCTGGCCGGAGACGCCGCCGCCGGTGATGCGGGCGACGACGTCGTAGCGGCCGTCAAGCTCGAGGAGCTTGAAGGGCTCGTTCACGGTCTGCTGGTGCACCTTGTTGGGGAAGTAGTTCTCCAGGGTGCGACCGTTGATCTTCCACTGCCCGGTGCCCGGGACGATGCGCACGCGGGCGATCGCCTCCTTGCGACGGCCGAGGCCGGCGCCGGGGACGGCCTCGCCGAAGCGGCCGGCAAGGGACTCGGAGGTGTAGCTCTCCTCGGAGGTGTACTCGCCCTCGACGACAGTCTCGTCGAAGTCGACCTCAAGGGTTTCGGTGGTCTCGGCCACGGTGTTCCTCAGCTCTTTTCAGTGTTGGGGGGCTAGGTGGCCGGAGTTACTGCGCGACCTGGGTGATCTCGAACGGCACCGGCTGCTGGGCAGCGTGCGGGTGCTGGTCGCCCGAGTAGACCTTCAGCTTCGAGAGCATCTGGCGGCCCAGGCTGTTCTTGGGGACCATGCCCTTGATGGCCTTCTCGACGGCCTTCTCCGGGTTGTTGGCCAGGAGGTCGTCGTAGCGGACCGAGCGGAGACCGCCCGGGAAACCGCTGTGGCGGTACGCCAGCTTCTGGGTCTTCTTGTTACCCGACAGGTGCACCTTGTCCGCGTTGATGATGATGACAAAGTCACCCGTGTCAACGTGCGGCGCGTAGATCGCCTTGTGCTTGCCTCGGAGGAGGTTGGCGGCCTGGGAGGCCAGGCGGCCGAGCACGACGTCGGTCGCGTCGATGACGTGCCACTGACGCTGGACGTCGCCGGGCTTGGGGCTGTACGTACGCACGGTCGTAGCCTTCGCTTTTCAGTGAGTGAGTCCTGACAGGAGCACCTGGAGGAGGGATCAGCCTGGCCGCCTTGGACGCAATTCAAGGGGGAGCCGCTGGTCGTCGACCCGATGTCTCCGGCGTACCGACCTCTCACGTGAGATAGAGCGAGCCAATACGCACATCAAGCGCCCAGGTTACCGGGCCCGGCGGGGAGGGTCAAAATCCTCCCCGCCGGGCCCGCCGGCGCGACCGCCGATCAGCGGTCCCGCTCGACCCGGGTGACGTCCCAGACCGGCTCCGGCGACTCGTAGACCCGGCCGTCCGCGCCGAACACCAGGAACCGGTCGAAGGTCCGGGCGAACCACCGGTCGTGGGTGACGCACAGCACCGTGCCGTCGAAGGCCTCCAGCCCGGTCTGCAGCGCCTCGGCGCTCTCCAGGTCCAGGTTGTCGGTCGGCTCGTCGAGCAGCAGCGCGGTGACGCCGGACAGCTCCAGCTTGAGGATCATCAGCCGGGCCTGCTGACCGCCGGAGAGCGACTCGAACTTCTGCTCCTCCTGGCGGTCCAGCTCGTAGCGGCGCAGCGCGCCCATCGCGGCGCCGCGGCTGAGCGCGTGCTCCTCCTCGATGATCGAGCGGACCGTCCGGCCGAGCAGTTCGGGGTGCGCGTGGGTCTGCCGGAAGTGGCCGGGCACCACCCGGGCGCCGAGCTTCCAGCTGCCGCTGTGGGCCACCGTGTCGTCGCCCGCGAGCAGCCGCAGCAGGTGCGACTTGCCGGCGCCGTTGGCGCCGAGCACACCGATCCGCTCGCCGTAGAAGACCTCCAGGTCGAAGGGGAGCATGAGGCCGGTGAGCTCCAGCCCCTCCAGGGTGAAGGCGCGCACACCGGTGCGGCCGCCCTTGAGCCGCATGGTGATGCTCTGCTCGCGCGGCGGCTCCTCCGGACGGCCCGCCTCCTCGAACTTCTTGAGCCTGGTCTGCGCGGCCGCGTAGCGGGTGGCCAGCGCATGGCTGACGGAGGCGGCCTGGCGCAGGGTGACGACCAGCTTCTTCAGCTTGGCGTGCTCCTCGTCCCAACGGCGTCCGAGCTCCTCGAAGCGGGCGAAGCGGTCCTTGCGGGCCTCGTGGAAGGAGTCGAAGCCGCCGCCGTGCACCCAGACGCTGGAGCCGGCCGCGCCGGACTCGACGCTGATGATCTTCTCGGCGGTCCGGGAGAGCAGCTCGCGGTCGTGCGAGATGAACAGCACGGTCTTCGGGGTGGCCTTGATGGCCTCCTCCAGCCAGCGCTTGCCCGGGACGTCCAGGTAGTTGTCCGGCTCGTCGAGGAGCAGCACCTCCTCGGGGCCGCGCAGCAGCGCCTCCAGGACGAGCCGCTTCTGCTCACCGCCGGAGAGCGTGTTCAGACCGCGCCACTGGGCCTTGTCGAAGGGCATGCCGAGGGCCGCCGTGGTGCAGACGTCCCAGTCGGTCTCGTAGTCGTAGCCACCGACGTCGGCCCAGTCGGAGAGCGCCTGGGCGTAGGCCATCTGCGTCTTCTCGTCGTCCTGGGCGATCATCGCCAGCTCGGCGGCGTCGACCGCGCGGGCGGCGACGGCGATCCGCTCGGGGGCGACGGAGACCAGCAGGTCGCGGACCGAGGCGTCGGCGGGCAGCGCGCCCGGGCCGCCGTGCTCGTCGCCGGCCTTCTTCTGCTCCTCGCGGCCGGTGGTGCCGACGAACTGGCGCATCACGCCGAGCCCGCCGCTGATCGTCACCGAACCGCCGTGCGGCTGGAGGTCGCCCGCGATCATGCGCAGCAGGGTGGTCTTGCCGGCGCCGTTGGCGCCGACCAGGGCGACGGCCGTGCCCTCGCCCACCCGGAAGGACGCGTCGTCGAACAGCACCCGCCCGTCCGGCAGGTAGTACTCCAGGTGCGAAATCTCGACGTGTCCCATGGGAGCGATTGTCCCAAGCCGTCGCCCCGGACCAAAACCGATTAACCGTCCGCGGGCTCCGGGGCGCCCGAAGGGGCGGTCACGGGGGCGGTCACGGGCGCCGTGGTGCCGGGCAGGGTGCGCATCCGGCGGGCGGCGCGGTTGCGCTCGGCGAGCAGCTCGTCGGCCGGGTAGCCGACCTCCTCCAGCGTCAGCCCGTAGGGCCGGATCACGTTGACGGCGGAGTTGCGCACCCCGCCGGCCAGCACCTCGCCGGGGAACTCCACCGGCCGGTGGCCGTCGCCGACCAGCAGCATCGCGCCGACCAGGGCCCGCACCATGTTGTGGCAGAAGGCGTCGGCCCGGACGGTGGCGACCGCGAGCGAACCCTCCTGGGCGGCGTAGCCGTCCACCGGCACGCGGTCCCAGTGCAGCTCCAGCAGGGTGCGGATGGTGGTCGCGCCCTCGCGCTTCTTGCAGTACGCGGCGAAGTCGTGCTCGCCCAGCAGCAGGCGCGCGGCGGCGTTCATCCGGTCCAGGTCGAGCGGGCGGTCGTGCCAGAGCACGTGGCCGCGCAGCAGCGGGTCGACGCCGCCGGGGTGGTCGGCGACCCGGTAGGCGTAGCGGCGCCAGACGGCCGAGAAACGGGCGTCGAAGCCCGCCGGGGCCTCGCCCACCCGGTAGATCCGGACGTCACCGGGGAGCCGGCCGGCGAGCCGGCGCAGCAGCTTCTCCCGGTGCGCCTCCCAGAGCTCGGCCGGCAGGTCCACGTGGGCGACCTGGCCGCGGGCGTGCACACCGGCGTCGGTGCGGCCGGCCACCGTGAGCGGGAAGAGCTCCGGGCTCCGGGTGACGATCTGCAGCGCGGTCTCGATCTCCTCCTGGACCGTCCGGCGGCCGCCCTTCTGGCGGGCCCAGCCGGAGAACTCGGCGCCGTGGTAGGCGAGGTCCAGCCGGACCCGGACGTACCCGTCGGCCGGGCCGTCCTTCACCGGCGGCTGCTCGGCGCAATCGTTGACCACTGCTCTTCACTCCCTGGACATGAGGAACGGGCCCGCTCCCCCACGGATGGGGAAGCGGGCCCGCAACACACCTAGTGGTGTCAGGCCTGCTCGGCGGCCTCGGCCTCGTCGGCCTTGGTCTCCTCGACCTTGGCCTCGTCGGCCTCCTTGACGGCGCGCTTGGTGGCGGCCTCGGCCTCGCCGACGGCGGTCTGCGCGACGGTCAGCGCCTCGACCAGCTCGATCACGGCCATCGGGGCGTTGTCGCCACGACGGGGACCGATCTTGGTGATGCGGGTGTAGCCACCCGGGCGGTTCTCGTAGCGCGGCGCGATCTCGGTGAAGAGGGTGTGCAGCACCGAGACGTCGGTGATGGTCTTGCGAACCAGACGACGGTTGTGGATGTCGCCCTTCTTCGCCTTGGTGATCAGCTTCTCCGCCAGCGGGCGCATCCGACGGGCCTTGGCCTCGGTCGTGGTGATGCGGCCGTACTGGAACAGCTCCCGGCACAGACCGGCGAGCAGCAGCGGCTCGTGGTGCGGGCCGCCGCCGAGGCGGGCACCCTTGGTGGGACGCGGCATGGAATGACTCCTCGAATCTCCGACTGCGGCCGTACCAGGTACCGCAGCGGGCGTACGAGCACGGTGCCCGCACGACTTTCACGACAGCGGGGCGGTTCCGGGGAACCGCCCCGCGGTCAAGTCTCTCAGTACTGCTCGGTCTCCGCGTAACCCGCGTCGTCCAGGTCGTCGGCGCCGAAGGCGTCGGCGGCGGCGGTCGGGTCGAACCCGGGCGGGCTGTCCTTGAGGGCCAGGCCCATGCCGGCCAGCTTCGCCTTGACCTCGTCGATCGACTTCGCACCGAAGTTGCGGATGTCGAGCAGGTCGGCCTCGGAGCGGGCGACGAGCTCACCCACGGTGTGGATGCCCTCGCGCTTGAGGCAGTTGTAGGAGCGGACCGTGAGCTCCAGCTCCTCGATCGGCAGCGCCAGGTCGGCGGCCAGGGCGGCGTCCGTCGGGGACGGGCCCATGTCGATGCCCTCGGCGTCGATGTTCAGCTCGCGGGCGAGGCCGAACAGCTCCACCAGGGTCTTGCCGGCCGAGGCCATGGCGTCGCGCGGACGCATGGCGGGCTTGGTCTCGACGTCGACGATCAGCTTGTCGAAGTCGGTCCGCTGCTCGACACGGGTGGCCTCGACCTTGTAGGTGACCTTCAGCACGGGGCTGTAGATCGAGTCGACCGGGATGCGGCCGATCTCCTGGCCGGAAGCCTTGTTCTGCACGGCGGAGACGTAGCCGCGACCGCGCTCGACGGTCAGCTCCATCTCCAGCTTGCCCTTGCCGTTCAGCGTGGCGAGGACCAGCTCGGGGTTGTGCACCTCGACACCGGCCGGCGGCGCGATGTCGGCGGCGGTGACCACACCCGGACCCTGCTTGCGCAGGTACATCACGACCGGCTCGTCGTGCTCCGAGGAGACGACCAGCTGCTTGATGTTGAGGATGAGGTCGGTGACGTCCTCCTTGACGCCCGGCACGGTGGTGAACTCGTGCAGGACGCCGTCGACGCGGATGCTGGTGACAGCGGCACCCGGGATCGACGACAGGAGGGTGCGGCGGAGAGAGTTGCCGAGGGTGTAGCCGAAGCCCGGCTCGAGCGGCTCGATCACGAACCGCGAGCGGAACTCGTCGACGACCTCTTCGGTCAGCGAGGGACGCTGAGCGATCAGCATGTTTTCAGATCCTCCAGTGGATTTCGGCACCCACTATTTGATGCCGAACAGAACCAGCGTACGGGGTCCCGTCCGAAACGGGACCCCGTACGAGGTGTGCAGCAGGTACTGCGAGCCCGAAGGCCCCGCGTCAGACGCGGCGGCGCTTCGGCGGGCGGCAGCCGTTGTGCGGGGTGGGGGTGACGTCCTGGATCGAGCCGACCTCCAGGCCGGTGGCCTGGAGCGAACGGATCGCGGTCTCGCGGCCGGAGCCCGGACCCTTCACGAAGACGTCAACCTTGCGCATGCCGTGCTCCTGCGCGCGACGGGCAGCGGCCTCGGCGGCCATCTGCGCGGCGAACGGGGTGGACTTGCGCGAGCCCTTGAAGCCGACGTGGCCGGCGGAGGCCCAGGAGATCACGTTGCCCGAGGGGTCGGTGATCGAAACGATGGTGTTGTTGAACGTGCTCTTGATGTGCGCGTGGCCGTGAGCGACGTTCTTCTTTTCCTTGCGGCGGATCTTCTTCGCGCCGGCAGCCTGACGACCCTTGGGGGGCATAAGTCTGTTCTCCTACTGAGGTGGTCGGTCCGCTGACCCGCGGGCCGGAGGGATGTCCGGTGACGGGACGGACTACTTCTTGCCCGGCTTCTTCTTGCCGGCGATCGCGCGACGCGGGCCCTTGCGGGTACGCGCGTTGGTGTGGGTGCGCTGGCCGCGGACCGGCAGGCCCCGGCGGTGACGCAGACCCTCGTAGCAGCCGATCTCGACCTTGCGGCGGATGTCGGCGGCGACCTCACGGCGGAGGTCACCCTCGACCGTGAAGTTGGCGTCGATGTACTGGCTCAGCTTGACCAGGTCGTCCTCGGCGATGTCGCGAACGCGGACATCGGGGTTCACACCGGTCTCGGCGAGGGTCTGCTGGGCGCGGGTACGGCCGATGCCGTACACGTAGGTGAGGGCGATCTCGATCCGCTTCTCACGGGGGAGATCAACGCCGGCGAGGCGTGCCATTCAAGGCTCCTGTGTTTCTTCAGAGGTCTGGCGCGCCACCTACTCCGACACCTCACGGTGAGGGAGCCCCGGCCTCTTACCGGGGGCGGCAGTCCGTCGGGGACGGATCGGGTGGCCCGCTTATGACGTTTTTCGCGTCGCGCGAAGTACTACGAGAAATGCTGGGGAAGGATCAGCCCTGGCGCTGCTTGTGGCGCAGGTTGTCGCAGATCACCATGACCCGGCCGTGACGGCGGATCACCTTGCACTTGTCGCAGATCTTCTTGACGCTCGGCTTGACCTTCATGTTTCAGGTTCTCCGGGTCTAGATCTGGCGTTGCTTACTTGTAGCGGTAGACGATCCGGCCGCGCGTGAGGTCGTAGGGGCTGAGCTCCACCACGACCCGGTCGTCCGGCAGGATGCGGATGTAGTGCATGCGCATCTTGCCACTGATGTGCGCGAGGACCTTGTGACCGTTCTGCAGCTCGACCTTGAACATCGCGTTCGGAAGAGACTCGATCACGGTGCCCTCGATCTCAATGGCGCCTTGCTTCTTAGCCATGAACTGCGAGATCCACCTTCCGGGACCGGCTACCGTATGCGGAACGCTCGTGCGAACCTGGGTCCACCCCGACCCCGACGAGGGGGAAGAGGGCGTGCTGGAGCACGCTACGAGTGAGCCGACGGTCCATCCTACGTCAGCGCGGGGGATGCACCAAAACGGGGTCCCCCCGTCAGCGGGCGGCCGGAACGGTCAGCGGCTCGACGTGGGCGGTGCAGGCGGAGCAGCGGCGGGCGGCCTCGGGGATCTCGGTCAGGCACTCCGGGCAGGGACGCTTCGGGGTCTTCGGCTTCTTCGGCAGGTACCGCGCGGTGGCCTTGGTCACGGGCAGCACCACGCAGAAGTAGAGCACGGCCGCGGTCATGATGAACGCGATCAGCACGTTGAGGAACTGCCCGTACGGGAAGGTCACCCCGGCGACGGTGGCCTTGTACGAGCCGAAGTCGCCGGCGGCGCCGACCACCACACCCACCAGCGGGGTGAGGAACGCGGACACGAAGCCGGTCACCACGGCGGTGAACGCGGCACCGATGACCACACCGACCGCCATGTCGACGACGTTGCCGCGCATCATGAAGTCGCGGAATCCCTTGAACACTGCTGTCTCCTGCTCGCTCGAAGCCCTGAAGCCCTGAAGCCCTGACGGAAGCCACTGCCAGCGCATAAAAATAGGACAAAAGCCCTGGAGGTCCAAACCTCCAGGGCTCCGATGCCTCGCCGGCGACGACAGCCGGCCGCCGCGGGGCTACGCCAGCGGGTCCGGCGCGGCCGTCACGCCCAGCGCGGCCAGCATCTCCTTGCCGCCGTCGAAGGCGGTCAGCACCAGCGGGCCCTGCTCGGTGACCGCAACCGAGTGCTCCCAGTGCGAGGCCCAGGTGCCGTCGTTGGTGACCACGGTCCAGTCGTCCTCCAGCACGGTGGTGTGCGGGGTTCCCAGCGAGACCATCGGCTCGATCGCCAGCACGGTGCCCGGGACGAGCTTCGGGCCCTTGCCGCGGCCGCGCTCGACGTAGTTCAGCACGTGCGGCTCCATGTGCATCGCGGTGCCGATGCCGTGGCCGCCGTACCCCTCGGTGATGCCCCACTTGCCCTTCGGCGGCAGCGGCTGACGGCGGATGAAGCCCTCGATCGCCTTGGAGACGTCGACCAGGCGGTTGCCCTTCTTCATCTGGGCGATGCCGGCCCACATCGAGCCCTCGGTGACCTTGCTCAGCATGGCCACCTCCGGGCTGACCTCGCCGACCGCGACGGAGATCGCCGCGTCGCCGTGCCAGCCGTCCAGGATCGCGCCGCAGTCGATCGAGATGAAGTCGCCCTCCTGGAGCACCCGGTCACCGGGGATGCCGTGCACGACCTCGTTGTTCACCGAGGCGCAGATCACGCCCGGGAACCACAGGCCGCCGTGGTGGGCCCGGAAGTTCGAGGTGGCGCCGTGGTCGGTGATGACCTTGTCCGCGATGTCGTTGAGCTCCTGGGTGGTGATGCCCGGGACGACCGCCTCGCGGCACGCCTTGAGCGCCTCGGCGACGACCAGCCCGGCCGCTCGCATCTTCGCGATCTGCTCGGGGGTCTTGATCTCCACCATCTGGGTCACGCCTTCCTTGGGTTCCCGCGCGGTCCTTGCCGGCGGCCGTGCACTCGTTCCACCGTACGTACGTCGCCGTTAAATCAGCGGTCCTGCTTCAGCGCCTCGATCGCGCGCCGGGTGACCTCGTCCACCTTGCCGAGGGCCGGGATCGTGGCGATCAGGCCCTGCTGGCGGTAGTAGTCGATGATCGGCTCGGTCTCCGTGTGGTAGACCTCCAGCCGGGTCCGCACCTTGTCCTCGGTGTCGTCCGAGCGCTGGTACAGCTCGCCGCCGCACTCGTCGCAGACGCCCTCGGCCTTCGGCGGGTTGTAGTCCACGTGGAACACGTGACCACCGTCGTTGCGGCACAGCCGGCGACCGGCGATGCGGCGGACGACCTCGTCCTCGGGGACCTCGAGGTCCAGCACGCCGTCCAGCGCGATGCCCTGCTCGGCGAGGAACTCGTCCAGCGCCTTCGCCTGGCCCAGGTTGCGCGGGAAGCCGTCCAGCAGGAAGCCGTTGGCGGCGTCCTCCTGGAGCATGCGGTCCTTGGCCATCCCGATGGTGACCTCGTCGGGCACCAGGCGGCCCGCGTCCATGTAGCTCTTGGCCTCGACACCCAGCGGGGTGCCCTGGCCGATGTTGGCGCGGAACAGGTCGCCGGTCGAGATGTGGGGGATGGACAGGGTCTTGGCGAGCAGGTGCGCCTGAGTACCCTTCCCGGCCCCGGGGGGTCCGACGAGGACGATACGCATCAGCGGAGGAACCCTTCGTAATTGCGCTGCTGGAGCTGGCTCTCGATCTGCTTCACAGTTTCGAGTCCGACGCCGACGACGATGAGCACGCTGGTGCCGCCGAACGGGAAGTTGGTCTGCTGTCCGAAGGCGACCAGGGCGATCATCGGGATCAACGCGATCAGGCCCAGGTAGAGCGAACCCGGCCACGTGATGCGGGTGAGCACGTAGTTCAGGTACTCGGCCGTCGGGCGGCCGGCCCGGATGCCCGGGATGAACCCACCATACTTCTTCATGTTGTCGGCAACTTCTTCGGGGTTGAAGGAGATGGCGACGTAGAAGAAGGCGAAGAAGACGATCAGCAGGAAGTACGTGGCCATGTAGACCGGGTGGTCACCGCGTACGAAGTGCTTGCTGATCCAGACCGCCCAGCTCGACTGGCTGTTGGTCAGCTGGACCACCAGGGCCGGGATGTACAGCAGCGACGAGGCGAAGATGACCGGGATGACACCGGCCTGGTTCACCTTGAGCGGGATGTAGGTCGAGGTGCCGCCGAACGCCCGGCGGCCGATCATGCGCTTCGCGTACTGGACCGGGATCCGGCGCTGCGCCTGCTCGACGAAGATGACGAGCATCACAACGATGACGCCGATCGCGATGACCGAGAGGAACTCGACCCAGCCGCCGCCGATGGTGCCGGACTGCTTGATCGCCCACATCGAGGTGGGGAACTGGGCGGCGATCGAGGTGAAGATCAGCAGCGACATGCCGTTGCCGATGCCCCGGTCGGTGATGAGCTCACCGAGCCACATGATCACCGTGGTGCCGGCGGTCATGGTCAGGACCATCACCGCGATCCGGAAGACGCCGGTGTCCGGGACGATCTGGTTGGCGTAGACGCAACCCGAGAACAGGGCGCCGCTGGACGCGGTCGCCACGATGCCGGTGCCCTGGAGCACCGCCAGCGCGATGGTCAGGTACCGGGTGTACTGGGTGATCTTCGCCTGGCCGGACTGTCCCTCCTTCTTCAGCGCCTCGAGTCGCGGGATCACGACGGTGAGGAGCTGGAGGATGATGCTCGCCGTGATGTACGGCATGATGCCGAGGGCGAAGATCGTCAGCTGGAGCAGAGCGCCGCCGGAGAACAGGTTCACCAGGCCGAAGAGCCCGTTGTTCTTGGTCTCCTTGATGCAGGCGTGAACCGCCTCGAAGTCGACCCCGGGTACGGGAACGTGCGAGCCCAGCCGGAACAGCACCATGATGCCCAGCGTGAACAGCAGCTTCTTGCGCAGGTCGGGCGTCTGGAACGCCCGCGCGAACGCACTGAGCACGGTGCCTCCTGCGCCTCCCGCGCGTCGTCGGCGGGAGGGTCGGTCCTGGAATGGGGAGTTTGCGGTTCGGGCCCCCGTACAGACGGCACAGGCGAGCCTACGCGCAGCCTACAAGGGAACTCCACGGACTCTAACAGTGCGCGGCCACTCGAAAGAAGCGCGTACGCCCGCTCCCCCACTCACGGGGTACGGGATGCCCGGTTTTGCCACACAAAAGAACGAGGGCCCGATCACCGGAATCCGGACCGCCCCGGTGCGGGAAAGTCCGGAAAAGGCGCGAGCCCCGCGCTTCCCGGAACGGGAAACGCGGGGCTCGCGAAGTCAGCGGGCTCAGACGAGCTCGGTGACGGTACCGCCGGCGGCGGTGATCTTCTCGGCGGCCGAGCCGGAGACGGCGTCCACCGTCACCTGCAGGGCGACCGAGATCTCGCCGGTGCCGAGCACCTTGACGAGGGAGTTCTTGCGAACCGCGCCCTTGGCGACCAGGTCCTCGACCGTGACCGAACCACCCTGCGGGTAGAGCTCGGCCAGCTTGTCGAGGTTGACGACCTGGAACGTGATCTTGAACGGGTTCTTGAAGCCCTTCAGCTTCGGCAGGCGCATGTGGAGCGGCATCTGGCCACCCTCGAAGCGCTGCGGAACCTGGTAGCGGGCCTTGGTGCCCTTGGTGCCACGACCGGCGGTCTTACCCTTGGACGCCTCACCACGACCGACACGGGTCTTGGCGGTCTTGGCACCCGGGGCGGGACGCAGGTTGTGCACCTTGATCGGCGAGTCAGCCATCTCAGTCCACCTCCTCGACCGTGACGAGGTGACGCACGGTCTGGGCCATCCCGCGGATCTCGGGACGGTCCTCCTTGACGACCACATCGTGCATGCGCTTCAGACCCAGCGAGCGCAGCGTCTCGCGGTGGTTCTGCTTGCTGCCGATGTAGGACTTGGTCTGCGTGATCTTCAGGCGAGCCATCAGACGCTCACCCCGGCAGCAGCCCGAGCCCGCAGCAGACCGGCCGGAGCCACGTCCTCGAGCGGCAGGCCACGGCGGGCCGCGACCTCCTCGGGACGCTGGATCTGCTTCAGCGCGGCAACCGTGGCGTGCACGATGTTGATCGCGTTGTCCGAGCCGAGCGACTTCGACAGGATGTCGTGAACGCCGGCGCACTCCAGGACGGCACGCACCGGGCCACCGGCGATAACACCGGTACCGGGGGCGGCGGGCTTCAGCAGCACGACGCCGGCGGCCTTCTCGCCCTGAACGGGGTGCGCGATGGTGCCCTGGATACGGGGGACCTTGAAGAAGTTCTTCTTGGCCTCCTCAACACCCTTGGCGATGGCGGCCGGAACCTCCTTCGCCTTCCCGTAACCCACACCCACGGTGCCGTCGCCATCGCCCACCACGACCAGCGCGGTGAAGGAGAAACGACGACCACCCTTGACAACCTTGGCGACGCGGTTGATCGCGACGACGCGCTCGACGTAAGCAGTCTTCTCGACGGCGGGGGCGTTGCCCCGGTCGTCACGCTTACGGTCGCGCCGCTCGCCACCGGTGCCGCCGCCGGCGCCGCTACCGCGGCGCTGGGGTCCAGCCATTGGAATTACCTCTCTCGATTACGTCCGTCGACTGAGCCGACGAGCGGCTTAGAAGTCGAGCCCGGCCTCACGGGCCGCGTCCGCCAGGGCGGCGATGCGGCCGGCGTACCGGTTGCCCGCGCGGTCGAAGACGACCGACTCGATGCCGGCGGCCTTGGCGCGCTCGGCGACCAGGCTCCCGACCTTCTTGGCCAGCTCGGTCTTGTCGCCCTCGGCGCCCTTGATGGACACGTCGAGGGTGGACGCCGACGCCAGGGTGTGACCCTTGGCGTCGTCGATGACCTGGGCGACCATGTGGCGGTTCGAGCGCGTCACAACGAGGCGCGGACGCACCTCGGTGCCGACGACGCGCTTGCGAACGCGGATCGCGCGGCGCTTGCGAGCGGCGCTCTTGTAGGCGTTGCCCTTGCCGATCTTGACAGAGACGCTCATCGCTTACTTACCACTCTTTCCGACCTTGCGGCGGATGACCTCGCCCGCGTACTTGACGCCCTTGGCCTTGTACGGGTCGGGCTTGCGCAGCTTGCGGATCTTCGCGGCGACCTCGCCGACCTTCTGCTTGTCGATGCCGTCCACGTGGAACTTGGTGGGCGAATCGACCACGAAGGAGATGCCCTCCGGGGCCTCGACCAGGATCGGGTGGCTGTAGCCGAGCTGGAACTCCATGTCGGAGCCCTTCGCAGCGACTCGGTAGCCGACACCGCTGATCTCCAGCGACTTGCGGTAGCCCGCGGTCACGCCGGTGATCATGTTCGCCACCAGCGTGCGGGAAAGGCCGTGCAGGGCCTTCGACAGACGCTCGTCGTTGGGGCGGGTGACGACCAGAGTGCCGTCCTCGCCCTTGCCGATCTCGATCGGCGCGGCGACGTGGTGGGTGAGGGTGCCCTTGGGGCCCTTCACCGAGACCGCCTGGCCATCGATGGTGACGTCCACGCCGGCGGGAACCGGGATGGGCAGCCGTCCAATGCGCGACATTGCTGTACCTCCGTTTCCCGAATTACCAGACGTAGGCGAGAACTTCTCCGCCTACGCCCTTCTTGGCAGCCTGCTTGTCGGTGAGGAGACCCGAGGACGTGGAGATGATCGCCACGCCCAGGCCGCCGAGCACCTTCGGCAGGTTGGTGGACTTTGCGTAGACCCGCAGGCCCGGCTTGCTGATCCGCTTGATGCCAGCGATCGAGCGCTCACGGTTGGGGCCGAACTTGAGCTCGATGGTCAGCTTCTTGCCGACCTCGCCCTCAGCGGGCTCCTCAACCTTGTAGGAGGAGATGTACCCCTCCTGCTGCAGCATCTCGGCGACGTGCGCCTTGATCTTGCTGGCCGGCATCGCCACGGAGTCGTGGTACGCCGAGTTAGCGTTACGCAGACGCGTGAGCATGTCTGCGATGGGGTCGGTCATGGTCATGATGGCCTCAGGCCTCTCTCGCCGTGGTTTCTCCGCGCAAGGTCCCCCGTACTCCGGTGGAGTACGGGGCACAGGCGCAGGGGACCTACGACGTAGTAAGACTGGGTGCGAGCCCTCCAGAAAGAGGATCGGCGACCGCTATGGAACGGCCGCGACGGGGGCCCGACCCCACAACCTTACGGGATTCCGTACGGGAGCCCAAAAATGGGCGGTGTGGGGTCGGGCACCTCTGCTCGCGTGGTGTACCTGGAGCCCTGGGTTACCAGGAGCTCTTGGTCACGCCCGGCAGCTCGCCGCGGTGCGCCATCTCACGGAGGCAGACACGGCACAGGCCGAACTTGCGGTACACCGAGTGCGGACGGCCGCAGCGCTGGCACCGGGTGTAGGCCCGGACGCCGAACTTCGGCTTGCGCTCGGACTTCGCGATGAGGGACTTCTTCGCCATTGGCTCACGCCTCCTTGAACGGGAAGCCCAGAGCGCGCAGGAGCGCCCGGCCCTCGTCGTCGGTCTGAGCGGTGGTCACGACGGTGATGTCCATACCGCGCTGACGGTCGACCTTGTCCTGGTCGATCTCGTGGAACATAACCTGCTCGGTCAGACCGAAGGTGTAGTTGCCACGGCCGTCGAACTGCTTGGGGGAGAGACCACGGAAGTCACGGATGCGCGGCAGGGCCAGCGACACCAGACGGTCCAGGAACTCCCACATGCGGTCACCACGGAGGGTGACGTGGGTGCCGATCGGCTGGCCCTCGCGCAGCTTGAACTGCGCGATGGACTTGCGGGCCTTGGTCACGGCCGGCTTCTGACCGGTGATCGCGGTCAGGTCGCGGATCGCGCCCTCGATCAGCTTGCTGTCACGGGCGGCCTCGCCGACACCCATGTTGACGACGACCTTGACCAGGCCGGGCGTCAGCATGACGTTCTCGTACGAGAACTGCTCCTGCAGCTGACCCTTGATCTCGGAGTTGTAACGCTCCTTGAGACGGGGGGTCACCTTCTCAACAGACGTCTCAGACATCAGATGTCCTCACCGGTTCGCTTGGCAACGCGGATCTTGTTGCCCTCGTCGTCGAAGCGGTAGCCAACGCGGGTGACGACCTTCTTGCCGTCCTTCTCCACGACCAGCTGGACGTTGGAGACGTGCACCGGGGCCTCAACGGTGACAATGCCACCCTGGGTGCCCGGACCCGGCTTGGTGTGCTTCTTGACCCGGTTCACACCCTCGACCAGGACCTTGTTCTCAGCCGGCATGGCCTGGATGACCTTGCCCTGCTTGCCCTTGTCCTTGCCGGTGATGACCTGAACCAGGTCACCCTTCTTGATCTTCATGCTGTTTGCCATAGGTCAGAGCACCTCCGGCGCCAGCGAGATGATCTTCATGAACTTCTTGTCGCGCAGCTCGCGGCCCACCGGGCCGAAGATGCGGGTACCACGGGGGTCACCGTCGGTGTTCTTCAGAACCACGGCGGCGTTCTCGTCGAAGCGGATGTACGAGCCATCCGGACGACGACGCTCCTTGACGGTGCGGACGACGACGCACTTGACGACGTCACCCTTCTTCACCGAACCGCCGGGGATCGCGTCCTTGACGGTCGCGACGATGACGTCCCCGATGCCGGCGTAGCGGCGACCGGAGCCACCGAGAACACGGATGCAAAGGATCTCCTTGGCACCAGTGTTGTCGGCGACACGCAGTCGCGACTCCTGCTGGATCACAGCTTTCTCCTGATCGTCAACGAGAGTCGACGGGCCGGCCGCTGCTCACACCGGCGCCCGCGCGGGGCCCGTTGCACATACGGCCGTACCTCATCGGCTTCGTTACTTGGCCTTCTCGAGGATCTCGACGACGCGCCAGCGCTTCGTCGCGGACAGCGGGCGGGTCTCCGCGAGGAGGACCCGGTCGCCGATGCCGCAGGCGTTGGCCTCGTCGTGCGCCTTCAGCTTGTTCGTACGGCGGATGACCTTGCCGTACAGAGCGTGCTTGACGCGGTCCTCGACGGCGACGACGACGGTCTTGTCCATCTTGTCGCTGACGACGAGACCCTCACGGGTCTTGCGGAAACCGCGCGTCTCGTTGGTGTTCTCAGTCATCAGGCGTTCTCCACCGTCTCGATGCCCAGCTCGCGCTCGCGCATCAGGGTGTAGATCCGCGCGATGTCCTTACGGACGAGCTTGAGCCGTCCGTGGTTGTCGAGCTGCCCGGTCGCCGCCTGGAAGCGGAGGTTGAACAGCTCCTCCTTGGCCTCGCGCAGCTTGGCAACGAGACCCTCGTTGTCCAGCTGGCGGAGGTCAGCAGCCTTGGTAGCGGCCGACATCAGCTCTCACCGTCCTCGCGCCGGACGATCCGGCACTTCATCGGCAGCTTGTGGGCAGCGCGGGTGAGCGCCTCACGAGCAACCTTCTCGTTCGGGTACGACAGCTCGAACATGACCCGACCCGGGTGCACGTTCGCGATCCACCACTCCGGCGAACCCTTACCGGAACCCATGCGGGTCTCGGCCGGCTTCTTGGTCAGCGGACGGTCCGGGTAGATGTTGATCCAGACCTTGCCGCCACGGCGGATGTGACGGGTGATCGCGATACGAGCGGACTCGATCTGACGGTTCGTCACGTAGGCCGGGGTCACGGCCTGGATGCCGAACTGGCCGAACGCCAGCTCGGTGCCACCCTTGGAAGCGCCACGGCGCTTCGGGTGGTGCTGCTTGCGGTGCTTGACCCGACGGGGGATCAGCATTGCGGTCAGGCCTCCGTTCCGGTGTTCTCGGCAGCCGGAGCCTCGGCGGCCGCGGCCGCGGGGGCCTCGGCAGCCGGACGACGGCCACGGCCACCGCGCTCGCCACCGCGACGCTCGCCACCGCGGGCGGGACGACCACCCTCGGGACGGGCCGGGCGGTTGCCCGAGCGGGCAGCGGCGTTCTCAGCGCGGACCTCGGCGATGTTCTTGACGTCGCCCTTGTAGATCCAGACCTTCACGCCGATGCGGCCGAAGGTCGTCTTGGCCTCGAAGAAGCCGTAGTCGACGTTCGCGCGCAGGGTGTGCAGCGGCACACGGCCCTCGCGGTAGAACTCCGAACGGCTCATCTCGGCGCCGCCGAGACGACCGGAGCACTGGACCTTGATGCCCTTGGCGCCGGACTTCATGGTGCCCTGCATCGACTTGCGCATGGCACGGCGGAAGGAGACGCGGGAGGACAGCTGCTCCGCGACGCCCTGAGCCACGAGCTGGGCGTCCAGCTCGGGGTTCTTGACCTCGAGGATGTTCAGCTGGACCTGCTTGCCGGTCAGCTTCTCGAGGTCGCCGCGGATGCGGTCGGCCTCGGTGCCGCGGCGGCCGATCACGATGCCGGGGCGGGCGGTGTGGATGTCGACGCGGACGCGGTCGCGGGTGCGCTCGATCTCGACCTTGGAGATGCCGGCGCGCTCCATGCCCTTCGTCATCATGCGACGAATGGCAACGTCTTCCTTGACGTAGTCCTTGTACAGCTTGTCGGCGTACCAGCGGGACTTGAAGTCCGTGCTGATGCCGAGGCGGAACCCGTGCGGGTTAACCTTCTGGCCCATTACCGGGTCCCTTCCTTGCTGCTGACGACCACGGTGATGTGGCTGGTCCGCTTGCGGATCCGGTAGGCGCGGCCCTGGGCACGCGGACGGAACCGCTTCAGGGTCGGACCCTCGTCAACGTACGCCTCGCTGATGACGAGGTCGTCCACGTTGGAGTGGTTGTAGTTGTGCGCGGCGTTGGCAATGGCGCTGTCGAGCACCTTGCCGACCGGCACGGTGGCGGCCTGCGGAGCGAAACGCAGGACGGCCTGGGCCTCCGTGGCCGGAAGGCCACGGATGAGGTCCACCACGCGGCGGGCCTTCATGGGCGTCACGCGGATGTACCGCGCCTGTGCCCTGGCTTCCATGGTTGTCCCCTTAATGGAGTAAGTCATTGAGTCGGTCTGGCTGTCAGGCACAGGCGACTAGCGACGCTTCGACTTGCGGTCGTCCTTGACGTGGCCGCGGAAGGTGCGGGTCGGAGCGAACTCGCCCAGCTTGTGGCCGACCATCGACTCGGTGACGAACACCGGGACGTGCTTGCGACCATCGTGAACCGCGATCGTGTGGCCGAGCATGCTCGGGGAGATCACGGAGCGGCGGGACCAGGTCTTGATGACGTTCTGGGTACCCGCTTCGTTCTGAACATCCACCTTCTTGATGAGGTGGCCGTCGATGAAGGGGCCCTTCTTAAGACTGCGCGGCATCTGACCTGCTCCTAGCGCTTCTTGTTGGTCTTGCGGCGGCGCACGATGAGCTTGTCCGACGCCTTGTTCGGGCGACGGGTACGGCCCTCGGGCTTGCCCCACGGCGAGACCGGGTGGCGACCACCGGAGGTCTTACCCTCACCACCACCGTGCGGGTGGTCGATCGGGTTCATGGCCACACCACGCACGGTCGGGCGGACGCCCTTCCAGCGCATACGGCCGGCCTTGCCCCAGTTGATGTTCGACTGCTCGGCGTTGCCGACCTCGCCGACCGTCGCGCGGCAGCGCGCGTCGACCAGGCGGATCTCACCGGAGGGCATGCGCAGGTGCGCCATCTTGCCCTCACGCGCCAGCAGCTGGATGCCGGAACCGGCCGAGCGGGCCAGCTTGGCACCGCCGCCGGGACGCAGCTCCACCGCGTGGATGGTGGTACCGACCGGGATGTTGCGCAGCGGCAGGTTGTTGCCCGGCTTGATGTCGGCGCCAGCGCCGTTCTCGATCCGGTCACCCTGCGCGATGCCGCGCGGCGCGATGATGTAGCGCTTCTCGCCGTCCGCGTAGTGCAGGAGCGCGATGCGCGCGGTGCGGTTCGGGTCGTACTCGATGTGCGCGACCTTGGCCGGCACGCCGTCCTTGTCGTGACGACGGAAGTCGATCACACGGTAGGCGCGCTTGTGACCGCCACCCTGGTGGCGAGCAGTGACACGACCGGCGTTGTTACGGCCGCCCTTGCTGTGCAGCGGGCGAACCAGCGACTTCTCCGGCGTGGACCGCGTGATTTCGACGAAGTCGGCCACGCTCGAGCCACGACGGCCCGGCGTAGTCGGCTTGTACTTGCGGATACCCATTTTCGTCCTCGTCTTGATCGACGATCACGGCCTCCGTCAGGAGGTCGGACCACCGAAGATGTCGATGCGGTTGCCCTCGGCCAGCGTCACGATGGCGCGCTTGGTGTCCTTGCGCTTGCCGAAACCCGTCTTGGAGCGCTTGCGCTTGCCCTGACGGTTGATCGTGTTGACAGCCTCGACCTTGACCGAGAAGACCGCCTCGACGGCCTGCTTGATCTGGGTCTTGTTGGCGCCCGGCGACACGATGAACGTGTACTTGTTCTCGTCGAGAAGGCTGTAGCTCTTCTCGGAGATAACCGGCTTCACCAGGACGTCACGGGGGTCCGTGAACGTCTTGCTCGTAACGTCGCTCATCAGGCGGCGCTCCCTTCGAGCTCGCCCTCAGCGGCAACGGCCTTGGCGGAAGCGGCCGGACCGGCCACGAAACGCTCGAAGGCGGCCTGGGTGAAGACCACATCGTCGGAGACGAGCACGTCGTAGGTGTTCAGCTGACCGGCGTCCAGGATGTGCACGTTCGGCAGGTTGCGAGCGGACTTGAGGCCCAGCTCGTCCGCACGCTCGACGACCAGGAGGACGTTCTTGCGGTCGGTGATCTTGCCGAACAGGCTCTTGGCGGCCTTGGTCGACGGCGCCTCGGTCGCGGTCACGTCGGTGATGACGTGGATGCGGTTGTGGCGGGCCCGGTCGGTGAGCGCACCGCGGAGGGCGGCGGCGATCATCTTCTTCGGGGTCCGCTGCGAGTAGTCGCGCGGCACGGGACCGTGCACGACGCCACCGCCGGCGAACTGCGGCGCACGGGTCGAGCCCTGACGGGCGCGGCCGGTGCCCTTCTGGCGGTACGGCTTCTTGCCGCCACCGCGGACCTCGCCACGAGTCTTGGTCTTGTGGGTGCCCTGACGGGCCGCAGCGAGCTGCGCCACGACGACCTGGTGCATCAGCGGAACGCTGACCTTCGCGTCGAAGATCTCGGCCGGCAGCTCGAGGCTGCCGGTCTTGTCGCCAGCCGGCGACAGGATGTCAATGGTGCTCATATCCTCACAGCCCCTTCGCCGCGGTGCGGACGAGGACGAGGCCGCCGTTCGGGCCCGGGACGGCACCCTTGATGAGGAGCAGGCCCTTCTCCGCGTCGACCGCGTGCACGGTCAGGTTCTGGGTGGTCACACGCTCGTGACCCATCCGACCGGCCATCCGCATGCCCTTGAACACGCGACCCGGGGTGGCGCAGCCACCGATCGAGCCGGGCGAACGGTGCTTGCGCTGGGTGCCGTGTCCGGCGCCGAGGCCACGGAAGTTGTGGCGCTTCATGACACCGGCGAAGCCCTTGCCCTTGGAGGTGCCGGTCACGTCGACCTTGACACCCGCCTCGAACAGCTCGGCGGTGATCTCCTGGCCCAGGGTGTACTCGGACGCGTCCGAGGTCCGGAGCTCGACCAGGTGGCGGCGCGGGGTGACACCGGCCTTGGCGAAGTGGCCCGCGAGGGGCTTGTTCACCTTGCGGGGGTCGATCTCGCCGAAACCGATCTGCACGGCGTCGTAGCCGGCCGGGCTGTCGGCGGTGTGGACCTGGGTCACGACATTGGGCCCAGCCTTGACGACGGTCACCGGAACGATCCGGTTGTTCTCGTCCCAGACCTGGGTCATGCCGAGCTTCTCGCCCAGGATGCCCTTAATCTGCTTAGCCATCTTCGGTGCGCCTCTCAGAGCTTGATCTCGATGTCGACGCCAGCCGGCAGGTCGAGACGCATGAGCGAGTCAACCGTCTTCGGCGTGGGGTCGAGGATGTCGATCAGACGCTTGTGAGTACGCATCTCGAAGTGCTCGCGCGAGTCCTTGTACTTGTGCGGCGAGCGGATGACGCAGTACACGTTCTTCTCAGTGGGCAGCGGCACCGGGCCCGCGACCTGCGCACCAGTACGGATCACCGTCTCGACGATCTTCTTCGCCGAAGAGTCGATGACCTCGTGGTCGTAGGCCTTGAGCCGGATGCGGATCTTCTGTCCCGCCATGGCTACTTTGTAGTCCTTTGTCCTGGTTCCTTCACGGCCCCTTCCGACCCCCGCGCTCGGGCGTGTCGCACTCGCGCTTGCAAAAAACCGGCGAATGAATCGTCGGTTTCAAACTTTCGGGGGAGGGGGGAGCCGGGTCGAGACCCCGCACACGCTTCCCGGAAGATTCCCGTACTTTCGCCCCGCAGCTGCCGTGGCGTAACACTCACGCTTGACGGCCATCACGGGAACGACGAGTACGTGGGACTCGCTTCCGGTCCTCCCGGCGGGAGGCGCGCAGCATCGGCACTCAACCGAGCAACTTGGACATACTGCCACAGGCGGGAGCCGGAAAGCCAATCGGGGTCGGTGAGGACTCCCTCACCGACCCCGACTCCGGGCTGTGTCTCCGGGCGCTCAGCCCTTGCGCCAGAGCACCCATTCCTTGTCGGTGTCGTAGTCCACCACGTGCCAGCCGGCCGGCGGAGCCGGCCAACTCTCCTCAGGCTCCTTGTCCTTGAAGAGGCGGAGCAGCACCGCGGTCGCGGCGGCCTGCGGCTCGTTGCCCGCCTTGACGTTGTTGGTCCAGACCCGGCCCTCGTAGATCTCGAACGGGAGCGACATCCGGATGCTCCAGTCCAGGTCCCAGTCCATGATGACGCTGTCGGTCTTCTTCAGCCCGGCGTCCTTGACGATCCCGACCGCTTCCCACTTCCGGTACTTGTAGTGCGGCTGGGCGATCTGGTCGGTGATCGTGAGCGTCGCGAACGTCGCGAAGAGCGCGAGGCAGAGCGTCACGGCCCACACCACCCGCTGCCCGCCGGCGAGCCGCAGCAGGAGGCAGGCGCCGAGCACCATGAGCGCCGCCAACGTGGTCCGGCCCATGTGCAGACCGTCCCACTGGGAGGCGAGGAACTGGGCGTCCGGGACGCCCCACGGGATCACGTAGCGCTTGAGGTCGCTCCCGGCGTAGCCGAGGACCACCTGGCCCAGCGCGAGCGTCAGGACCGCGCCCCCCGCCGCCAGGCGGGCGAGCCGGCCCGCCGCGAAGCGGTACAGCGCGGCGAACCCGACCACCAGGAACATCGGGATGAGCGGCGCGACGTAGCGGGCGTACACCCAGTTGTCGACCCGGTTGTCCGAGGCCGGCAGGCCGGCCGCCGCGGCCAGCGCGACACCGCACAGCAGGGCGACCATGCAGAACCCGACCACCCGGTCGGCGAGTGCGAACCGGCGGCTGAACACCGCCACCACGCAGAGCACGAAGGCGATCGCGCCGAAACCCCACGAGGAGGTCATGAAGTACCAGAGCTGCCCGGAGAAGCGGGTGAGGGTGGTGCCGATCAGGTCGCCGTTGGTCAGGTTGTCGATCACCTGGGTGCCGACCGTGCTCGGCGCCTCCTTGAACTTGCCCTCGACGAAGGCCGCGAGCGCCTTGGCGAAACCGACGCCGACGGCGAGGCCGCCCAGGCCCGCGAGCGAGGCGAGGCGCTTCACCCAGCCGAAGGCCAGCACGACCAGCATCACCGCGGCGGTGACCGCGACGACCACCCCACCGCGGTCGTGGGTGGCCATCGCGTAACCGGCCGAGAGGCCCGTTCCCGCCGCGTACGCGGCCTGGCGCCGGAGCGTGCCCGGCGAGAGCCAGCCGTGCATGGCGAGCAGCCAGCAGAGCAGGATCACCGGGAGAACGGTGTCCGACATCACGAACTGGGAGTAGAAGATCACCGGCGGCACGAGCGCCACCGCGGTGGCGGCCGCGAACGAGAGCCCGCGCGCCAGGCCGAGGCGCCGGGCGGCCAGGAAGACCAGCGGGAACACCAGCGCGTTCAGCAGCGCGTTGATCCCCATGATCAGGTGGTAGGCGGTGGCCGCGCTGTTCGCGATCAGCAGTGCCGGAGTGAGCAGCAGCGGGTAACCACCGGGAATCACCACACCGACGGGCATCTCGGTGGTCGGGTGGCCCGCGAGCACACGTGCGATGACGAGGTAGGAGTCCTCGTCCGCGTGGACCGACGGGTAGTAGTTGTGCACCGACAGGGAGAGCCGGAACGCGACCTGCGCGAGGTACCCCGCCAGCAGGGCCGCGGGCCAGAACCAGCGCAGTGCCGTGAGCGCCCGCAGCCGCTCGACGGCCGGGTGTGCCGCCCGGTCGGCCGGGCCGGCGGACACCGGACTCCGCGGGTTGCCCGTCCCGGCCTCTGCGGCGACGGCTGTGGTCTGATCCACGGGGGTCTCTCCTACGTGTTTTCAGCGGAAGACGGCACCGTCAGGCAGTCGGCCCGCGGGCGCACCCGGTCCGCAGCGGTTGGCGAAGAGGGGGTCTCCGGTGCGTTCTCCGAAGCCAAGGTACCCGGTGACGATCGCGGCCCGCTCCGCCGTAGGCGGGTCCCGCCCCGGGAAGACGTCCCGGCCCGCGGCCCGGCGCCGCGTCTACCGCCGGGCCCAGGCCTCCCGCAGCGGGGTGCACTTGCCCTCGGGCGCGTAGCGCGGACACCCGCCGTCGGGCTGCTCCGTGGTCTGGGCGACCCAGGTCAGGGAGCCCCAGGAGCCGTCCTGCCGGGGCATGAAACGGTCCACGGTCGCCGAGCCCGCCATCGAGAAGAAGAAGGCCATCGCACAGAGCACCGCGCCACTGGTCCGCATCGCCGGAACCGGCCCCTTGCGCGCCCCGATCAGAGCGAGCGGCGAGCGGCCGGTGAGCTTCTGGCCGACCAGGTACCCGGCCGTCCCGCACAGCACGATCGCGCAGTACAGCAGCTCCGCCGAGGTGCGCGGGTACAGCTGGACGAGCTGGTCCCGCTCCATGTGGGAGGCGAACCAGTAGCGCAGTCCGAAGGCGCCGAGCATGCACAGGCCCGCCACCTGGACCACCGGCAGCGTCGGTCCCAGCCAGAGGGCGACGCCGACGCCGACCACGAGCAGCAGCGCGAAGACACCGACCCCGCCGAGCTCGCCCGGGAGCGGCCAGACCGCCGTGGCGAACTGTCCGGGCTGGTCGCCCTGCCACATCACGAAGTAGGCGGGGTCGACGTAGGTGTCGAAGTACATGTACCCGTCCGGGGTTCCCGCACTGCCGAGCAGCCGGACCAGGTAGCTGCCGCTCAGGGCGAGGAAGACGGCCGCCGTCGTGCCGAGCATGGCGGCGGCCCTCAGCAGGGGGGTGCGGCCCTCCTTGCCGAGCCGGAAGAGCAGCAGGGCCAGCGCGGCGAGCGCGCCGGGTGCGGACCAGACGAACCAGCCCGAGTACCAGAGGAAGAGGGCCGAGAAGCCCAGCCCGTACCCGGCTCCGGTCAGCAGGAGGGTCCGGGTGGTCATCGCCCGTGCCCCCAGCAGTCCCGCCATGAACTTGGCGAGGACCGGGATCAGCATGATCAGGATGATGTCCACGTACGGTTTGGCGGCGTGCACGATCGGGAAGACCGAGACCACGCCGATCCCGAGCGACCAGAGCGGCGGCAGGAGCATCCGCCAGGCCAGGTAGGCCGCGGGGCCGGTCAGCGCGATCAGCACCAGGCCCAGGACCTTCAGGGCCGCACCGGGCCGGTCCGGGTGGAAGAGCTCGGTCCACCAGGTCAGGACGTGCGGGAAGAGCGGCGGGTAGACGCCCGAGATCGGTCGGCCGTGCTGGACGTCCGACACCCAGAGCTGGAGCTGGCCGGCGTCACCGAGCACGCCGTTCGGTGGCAGGGCCGTGCCGCGCAGGGTGACCGCGACACCGCCCGCGTACAGACCGGTGGCCAGACCGGCCAGTGAGCAGCAGGCCAGGCGGAGTGCCAGCGGGCGGGACAGCCGACGGCTGAACGCCCACCAGAGCAGTGCCAGGACCACGAAGACCGCGATGAAGCGCAGTTGGAGGCCGGCGAGACCGCTGACCTGCCCCACTCTCTGCATCGGGTTCACGTCGATCGTCATGCAGAGCCGGGTGAACCCGAGTGCGACCACCGCGCCCGTGGCGAGCTCCACGCCCGCGAGGAACAGCCTTCTGGGCAGGCGTATTCGAGGCCCGTCGGCCTGTACTGACATGTCTCCTTGTTCTCCAACCGACTCTCGGGCGCTACGGATCCGTCAAAGCCCCCCCGGGACCCCGGCCCTTCAGCGCGGCAGGACCTTCTCCGACCCGGCCCGCAACTGCTCCGCCTCGCCGGCGAAGCGGTCGTCGTTGACCCGCTGACCGTCGTTGACGGCTACGGTGCGGGCGAGATCGGTCAGCTTCTTCTCCAGCGAGCGGAACCGCATGAAGGTGTTGAGGGTCATGAAGGCCATCCCGACGACGAGCAGGTAGAGCACCAGATCGGTGCCGCGGCCCACGCCGAGCTTGTTGGCGATCCAGGTGACGTCCTGGGGACGCAGCACCGCGTACACGTTGGCCACCACGAACGCGAAGAACGCCATCCGCTTCCAGGCCCGGGTGTGCGCGGCGTCCCAGCGGCGGACGAAGGCGAGCACGAGGACGCCCGTGCCGACCATGAGCAACAACTGGATCCAGATGTACTTCACTTGCGGCCACGCTCCCTGAGCGAGATGTCGAAGAGGATGTTGACGCCGTTGATCAGCGACTGGCCCTTGGAGCGGGAGTACTCGGTGTACAGGATGTCCACCGGTACCTCCATGACCCGCAGGTCCGAGGCGGCCAGCATGGCCACGATCTCGGAGGCGTGAGCCATGCCGTTCATCGTGATGCGGAGCTGGGAAGCGGCCGTGCGGTTGATCACCCGCAGGCCGTTGTGCGAATCCGTGAGGTTGAGCTTGCGCGCGGTCGGGCTGATCGTGGCGGCGGTCCGCAGGACCACCCGCTTGATCCACGGCACCTCGCCGGTCTGCTCGATGAACCGGGAGCCGAGCACCACGTCGGCCTCGTCGGCTCGCAGTAGGGCGACCATCTTCTCGACGTCGTGGGTCTGGTGCTGACCGTCCGCGTCGAAAGTGGCGAAGTACTTGGCGCCGGGCTGCCTGAGCGCGTACTTGAGACCGGTCTGCAGGGCGGCGCCCTGACCGAGGTTGACCGGGTGCTGCACCAGATGCGCACCGGTGGTCATGATCGTCTCGGCCGAGTCGTCCGTGCTTCCGTCATCGATGACCACGATGTTCGGAAAGGTCTTACGGGCGTTCTCGATCACGTCGGCGATGACGGTTCCCTCGTTGTAGGCGGGAATCACCAGCCACACGTCGTCATAGTCGGACATCAAGACTCCATGCCGCAGCCGACGGCCGCGAGTTTCAGGGTGCGGGAGGAAGCAGGGCGCGAACTCCGGCGTCGGCGCGCCGTCCTGCCGGAGGTCGTCACAGCGAATCCACCATTGAGGGGGTGGCGAACTCGTCAGCCCGGGATCGGACGTGCGGCGGCTTACGCAGGAAGGTGAGCCAGACCGCCGCGACCATGCACACACACGCGGCCAACGAACCCATAGTGTAGGCGAGGCACACCCGGGTAGCGACGGCTCCAGGTACCAGTGTGGTCACGACCAGTGCAACAGTTCCCAACGCCCAGCCGAGCAGTTGGAGCCGGTGCCGGTGCAGGACCAGCAGCGCCTGGCCGAGGACCATGGCGAGCATGTAACAGAGCGTTCCGGCGGACATCCAGAGGAAGTCCAGCGAACCGAGGACGTCGTCCGCCTTGAACAGCACCTGGATCAGCCAGGGGCCGAGGATCGTGGCCGGGATGCCGCCGGCGACGCCCAGGACGACGACCACGCCGCAGGTGCGCACCAGCAGCTTGGAGAAGCCCGCCCGGTCGCCGGCGGCCGCGGCGCTCGCCAGCCCGGCCAGCAGCGACGCCTGGAGCGAGCCGAAGACGAACAGCGGCACCCGGGCCAGGACCACGGCGTTCAGCAGACCGGCGACCAGCGCGGCGTCGTCCGGCGCGAGCAGCTGGGTGGAGACCACGGCGGCGTTGACCACGACCTGCGAGAGCAGGGTGGACGCGACCAGCGGGGCCAGGCCCGAGCCGAGCGCGCCCCAGCCGATCGCCGGCCCGGCCTGGACACCGGAGCGCAGCGGCTTGAGCGTGGCCACGACGGCCACCAGCGGCGCGACGGTCAGGATCAGTGCGAAGGCCAGCGGCGAGCGGACGCCGGCCAGCGCGCAGCCGACGGCGAGCGCGATGCGCAGCGCGCCGTCCACGGCGAGCTGGCTGCCGTACGCGCCGAACCGGTTGAGGCCCGCGAGCACACCGCGGCTGACGTTGCCGGCGGCCATCGCGGCGAAGGACGCGGCCAGCGCCGCGACCATGCTGCGATGGCCGTCGAAGAAGGTGTCCGCCAGCGGGCGGGCCGCGACCCCCATGCCGACCGTCAGGACCGCCAGGACGCCGACGGTGATCACCAGGATCCGCCGGACGACCGGACCCGCGCCCTGGCCGCCGACCACGCGGGCGGCCACGATCCGGGTGAGTTCCTGCTCGATCGGGAAGAAGAGTCCCAGCCCGACGGACATCAGGATCGTCCAGAGCAGCGAGACGGAGGCCATCTGCGGCTTGCCGAGGCTGTAGCCGGCCGCCATGAGATGGACGTAGGAGGCGGCGCCGAGCAGCACCGTCCCCCCGATCACCAGCTGGGTGCCCGGGGGGAGGGCGCCGACGGCCTTGGCCAGCGCGGAACGGCGCTCCGGCGCCTTGCTGCCCTGGTCGTTCACGACTGCTGCGCGGCCCTCACCTTGAGCGGCTCCCACCAGGCGCGGTTCTCGCGGTACCAGGCGATCGTCGCGGCGAGGCCGTCCTCGAAGCGGACCTGCGGCTCGTAGCCGAGCTCCTCGCGGATCTTGCTGATGTCGATCGAGTAGCGCAGGTCGTGGCCCTTGCGGTCGGCGACGTAGTCGACCATCTCCCAGCCCACCCCGGCGGCCTCCAGCAGCAGCCCGGTGAGCTCCTTGTTGGTGGCCTCGGTGCCGCCGCCGATGTTGTAGACCTCACCGGCGCGGCCGTTGCGCATGACCAGGTCGATGCCCCGGCAGTGGTCCGAGACGTGCAGCCAGTCGCGGACGTTGCCGCCGTCGCCGTACAGCGGAACCTTCTTGCCGTCGATCAGGTTCGTGGTGAAGAGCGGGATGACCTTCTCGGGGAACTGGTACGGCCCGTAGTTGTTGGAGCAGCGGGTGACCACGACGTCCATGCCGTGGGTGCGGTGGTACGCGAGCGCCAGGAGGTCCGAAGCGGCCTTCGAGGAGGAGTACGGGGAGTTCGGCGAGAGCGGCCACTCCTCGGTCCAGGAGCCCTCGCTGATGGAGCCGTAGACCTCGTCGGTGGAGACGTGGACGAAGCGGCCGACACCGTGCTTGCGGGCGGCGTCCAGCAGCACCTGGGTGCCCACCACGTTGGTCATGACGAAGGGGCCGGCACCCGCGATCGAGCGGTCCACGTGCGACTCGGCGGCGAAGTGCACCACCACGTCGTGGCCGGGCATCGCGGCGTCGACGTCGTCGACGTCGCAGATGTCACCGCGGACGAAGGAGTAGCCGGGGTGGCCGGCCACCGGCGCGAGGTTCTCCTCGACGCCCGAGTAGGTCAGCTTGTCGAAAACGGTGACGCGAGCCGCGGGATCCCCCGCCAGCAGCGCGCGCACGAACTGGGAACCGATGAATCCGGCGCCGCCGGTGACGAGGATGCGCATAATGCGGCTGAGTATAGTGCGCGCGCGCAGGGCTCATCGCACCAGGTGCCCGGGGCCGCACGGCCCCGCGCCGCCTGGTTGCCGCCCGGTTCCCCGGGCCACGTAAGGTGTGCGCCATGCGCGGCATTCTTCTTGCGGGCGGCACCGGTTCCCGCCTCTGGCCCCTGACCCGGGCCGTTTCCAAGCAGCTTCTCCCGGTCTTCGACAAGCCGATGATCTACTACCCGCTTTCCACGCTCATCATGGCGGGGATCCGCGAGATTCTGATCATCACCACTCCGCAGGACCGCGAGCAGTTCGAGCGGCTCCTCGGCGACGGCTCGCAGCTCGGCCTCGACCTGCAGTACGCGGTGCAGGAGCGGCCCGAGGGCATCGCCCAGGCCTTCGTCCTCGGCGCGGACTTCATCGGCGACGAGCCCGTCGCGCTGATCCTCGGCGACAACATCTTCCACGGCAGTGGCCTCGGCACCCGGCTCGCCCAGCGCACCGACCCCAAGGGCGGCATGGTGTTCGCCTACCCGGTGGCCGATCCGACGGCGTACGGCGTGGTGGAGTTCGACGAGGCCGGCCAGGTCATCTCGATCGAGGAGAAGCCGGAGAGCCCCAAGTCCCGCTACGCGGTGCCGGGCCTCTACTTCTACGACAACCGCGTGGTGGAGATCGCCCGCACCATCACCCCGAGCGCCCGCGGCGAGCTGGAGATCACCGCCGTCAACGAGGCGTACCTGAAGGAAGGGGAGCTGCAGGTCACCGTCCTGGACCGCGGCACCGCCTGGCTGGACACCGGGACCTTCGTCTCGATGGTCCAAGCCTCGGAGTTCGTCCGGGTCATCGAGGAGCGTCAGGGCTTCAAGATCGGCTGCGTCGAGGAGGCCGCCTGGCGCGCCGGGTTCCTCACCTCCGAGCAGCTGCGGGAGCTCGCCCAGCCGCTGCTGAAGAGCGGCTACGGCCAGTACCTGGTGAACCTCCTCGACGAGGAGGCCGCGCGATGAAGTTCCGCGAGCTGTCCATCGAGGGCGCCTGGGAGATCACCCCGCAGCAGCACGGCGACCCCCGCGGCCTGTTCATGGAGTGGTACCGCTTCGACCGGCTCGCCGAGGTGGTCGGCCACCCGCTGCGGATGGCCCAGGGCAACCTGTCCGTCTCCGCCAAGGACGTGGTGCGCGGCATCCACTTCGCCGACGTCCCGCCGGGGCAGGCCAAGTACGTCAGCTGCGTGCGCGGCGCGGTGCTCGACGTGATCGTCGACCTCCGGGTGGGCTCCCCCACCTTCGGTCGCTCGGAGTTCGTCCGGCTCGACGAGACGGACCGCCGCTCGGTGTACATCTCCGAGGGCCTCGGCCACGGCTTCTGCGCCCTGAGCGACGACGCCACGCTCTCCTACGTCTGCTCGGAGACGTACAACCCGACCGGCGAGCACGCGGTGCACCCGCTGGACCCGGACCTCGCGATCGACTGGCCGGCCGACGTGCCGCAGCTGTCCGCGCGCGACGCCGCCGCCCCGTCGCTGGCCCAGGCCCTGGAGACCGGCCTGCTGCCGGACTACGAGGAGTGCCTGCGGTTCCGCCGGTCGCTCAGCGGCCAGTAGCCTTCTTGCCGTCCCCACTACCCCGGAACCTGGTGCGCCGTCCATGACAACTCTTGACATCATGCTGCCCTACTACGGCAACGTCGCGCTGATGCAGGCCGCCGTGCGCAGCATCCTGGCCCAGAGCGACCCCAACTGGCGGCTCACCGTGGTGGACGACGGCAAGGAGCCGGACGTCCCCGGCTGGTTCGCCCAGCTCGGGGACGACCGGGTCTCCTACCGGCGCAACGAGCAGAACCTCGGCGTGACGGGCAACTACCGCAAGTGCCTCGGCCTGGTGCGCGAGGAGAACTTCGTCATGATGGGCACCGACGACATCATGCTGCCCGACTACGTCGCGACGGTCCGGGGCGTGCTCAAGGACAACCCGGACATCGGCATGGTCCAGCCGGGCGTCCAGGTCATCGACGGCAACGGCAAGCCCACCGAGGGCCTCGCCGACCAGGCCAAGAAGCGCATCTACGCGCCGAAGGTCAACGGTCGCAAGCTGATGGGCGGCGAGGAGCTCGCCACCAGCCTGCTGCGCGGCAACTGGCTGTTCTTCCCGTCGATCTGCTGGCGCACCGAGGCCGTCCAGGCGGTCGGCTTCCGGGACAACCTGGAGGTCACCCAGGACCTCGCGCTGGTCATCGACCTGCTGCAGGCCGGCGAGCAGATGATGATCAGCGACACGCTGTGCTTCCAGTACCGGCGGCACGCCGTCAGCATCTCCTCGGCGCAGGCCTTCACCGGCGTCCGCTTCGAGGAGGCCAACCGCTTCTTCCGTGACGTCGCCGACCGCCTGGACGCGCACGGCTGGCCGAACGCCGCCAAGGCCTCCCGGCTGCACCTCTCGTCCCGGATCCACGCGCTGACCATGGTCCCCGGCGCGGTGAAGAACCGGAACGGCCAGGGCGCCAAGACCCTGATGCGGCACGTCGCCGGCAACGACCGCTACTGACGCGGCCGCGGCGACCGTCACCGGGGCCCTCCGCTCCCCCGCCGGGACGACACCCCGGCGATCCATCCGACCGAGACCGGAACCAGAGACCATGGCCGTGAGCAGCTCAGACCTTCCCCGGATCGCCGTCCTCGGCGGCACCGGCTTCATCGGGCGCACCATCCTGGGCGCCCTGGACGAGCGGGGCCACCACCTGCTCACCATCGCCCGCAAGGCGCCCGCCGAGCCGCTGCCCGGCGAGTTCGCCCGGCTCGACCTCACCGAGGGCGCCTCCGCGGAGCTCGCCGCGCTGCTCACCGAGCACCGGATCGACGTGGTGATCAACGCGGCCGGCGGCATGTGGGGCCTCACCGACGAGCAGATGGTCGGCGCCAACGTCGGCATGGTCGGCCGGCTGCTGGAGACGCTGCGGAGCATGCCCGCCGCCCCCCGCCTGGTCCACCTCGGCACCGTGCACGAGTACGGCCTCTGCCCGATCGGCGTCAGCCTGGCCGAGGACTCCGAGCCGAACCCGTCCATGGTCTACGGACAGCTGAAGCTGCAGGCGACCCGGCTGATCGAGGACGCGGTGCGCACCGAGGGCCTGGACGCCGTGGTGCTCCGGCTCGGCAACGTGGTCGGCGCCCACCAGCCCGGTCACAGCCTGCTCGGCGTGATGGCCGGCAAGCTCGTGGCGGCCCGGGCGGCCGGCACCACCGCCGAACTCGCGCTCCAGCCGCTCACCGCCCAGCGCGACTTCGTCGACCTGCAGGACACGGTGGACGCGATCATCGCCGCCGTCCCGAGCAACCCGGCCTCCCCCGCCGTGCTCAACGTCGGCCTCGGCAAGGCGAGTTCGGCGCGCGAGCTGGTCGAGCTGCTGATCGAGGTCAGCGGTGTCCCGGTGGAGATCACCGAGGTCCCGGCGCCCGACGGCACCGGCCCGGAGACCGAGTGGCAGCAGCTCGACGTCACCGCCGCCGGCAAGGCGCTCGGCTGGCAGCCGCGGCGCAGCCTGCGCTCGGCCGTCACCGAGCTGTGGCGAGCCGCCTCGGCCGACGCCGCCGGCTCCGCCGCCTAACGATTCGATCAGCGCACAGATGACCGACGGCGGGGCTCGGTAGGATCCGACAAGGACCCGATCGGGCCTGTGCACCAGGCCCTCGCCTGGGCACCACTTCCAGGAAAGCATGATCCTTCCCATGTCTCGCAGGCTCTCCTCGCCGGGTACGCCCCCGTCCCGCGGCAACCGACCCGGCGGGTGGCTGTCCGTGCTGCCCGGCCGGCGCGGGACCCTCGCCGAGCTGTACTCGGGCCGGGCCAACAGCTTCGGTCTGCTGCGGCTGCTGCTCGCGTCCTCGGTGGTCGTCTCGCACATGTACCCCATCGCGTGGGGGCACCTCGACCCGCTCTGGATCAAGAGCGGGGAGCAGACCGACCTCGGCAAGATGGCGGTCGTCGGGTTCTTCGTGCTCTCCGGCTTCATGATCAGCGCCAGTGGCGCCCGGTCGACCATCGGGCGCTACTCCTGGCACCGCGCGCTGCGCATCCTGCCCGGCCTGTGGGGCTCGCTGCTGGTCTCCGCGCTCGTCATCGTCCCGCTGCTGTGGCACTGGCAGCACGGCACCTTCGACGGGTACTGGAACCACCCGCAGGGCCCGGTGAACTACCTGAAGGGCACCTGGAACACCTCGATCAGCACCGGCTGGGACATCTCCGGGGTGATCGCCGAGGGCCGCAACCGGGGCACCAACTTCGACATCGGCGTCAACGGCGCCCTGTGGTCGCTGAAGTACGAGATCCTCTGCTACATCATCATCGGACTGATGGCCGCGGGCGGCGTGCTCCAGCGCGCCCGCAAGTTCGTGCCGCTGCTGGCGCTGGGCCTGTGGGTGCTCATCCTGCGCGACTGGGTGAACATGCCCACCCTGCGCGGCATCCCGGGCGAGATGAACTCCGTCGTCTACGTGCCGTTCCTCGGCGCGATGTCGATGCACTTCATCATCCACCTGGTCTTCATCTTCATGATCGGCGCGACCTTCCAGCTCTACCGCGAGCGGCTGGTCATCCACGACGGCCTGGCGGTGCTCAGCGCGGTCGTGCTCGGCCTCAGCCTGTGGGTCGGCGGTCTGTTCGTCTTCGGCTACCCGGCCTTCGCCTACCTGCTGCTCTGGCTGGCCATCCGGCTGCCGCGCCCGTTCCAGAAGATCGGCCGCAAGCGCGACTACTCCTACGGCATCTACATCTACGGCTTCACCGTCGAGCAGGCGCTGGCGATGCTGGGCTACGCCAAGCACGGCAAGCCGGTCTACCTGGCCCTCGCCATGGCCGGCACCGTGGTGCTGGCCGCGCTCTCCTGGCACCTGCTGGAGTCGCCGCTGATGAAGGCCAAGAACTGGGCGCCGTGGCCGGTGCGCAAGCTCAAGGAGCGCGGCGCCGCCCGGCTCGCGGCCGACCCGCTCACGGCGCAGGCGCCGGAGTCGGGGCAGGTGGCTCCCGCCGGGCAGACACCCAGGGTGTCCGCCTGACCTCCAGCCGGTCGCACCCGGTCACGTACAGCACGCGCGGCGCCCGTCCGGTCCTCCGGACGGGCGCCGCGCGTTTCGGCGCCGTGCGGCTCAGCGCCCGCGGAACACCCAGACCTTCATCAGCAGGAAGCGGGCCACCGTGGCCAGGCCGTTGGCGACGACCAGCCCGGCGACCTCGACCGCGCGCGAGGCGCCCGGAACGGCGAGGTCCAGCAGCTCCAGGACGCCCACGCTGAGCCCCAGGCCGATCAGGAACGCCACGGCGCCCTGGAGCTGGTGGCGCACCGCCCCCTCCGAGCCGGTGATCCCGAAGGTGAACCGCCGGTTCGCCGCGGTGTTGGCGACCGCGCTGACCGCCAGCGCGAACAGATTGGCCGCCTGCTTCTCGGTGAACTGCCGCGCCAGCACGAACAGCCCCAGGTAGAAGAGGGTGCTGAGGACGCCGATCACCAGGAACGAGGGCAGCTGTCCGCGCACCGGCCGCCCGTCGGCCTGCGGCCGCCCGCTCCTGTCGTCCGTCGAAAGCATCGCGGAGTACCCGTCCGTTCCGTCCGGTCAGGGCAGCCGGTACCCGGCGACCCGTCCGTTGTCGAAGACCGGCTCGGTGAACTCCCGCAGCCGGGGCGATTCGGCGCCTGCCTGCCGGTCGACCACCAGGAACCGCACCCGGTGCTCGTGCCGCAGCCGCTCGATCAGCTCTGCGGTAGGACGGTACACCGCGTCCTCGTTGAGCCTGAACAGGCGTTGGTCCCAGAAGGGATCGCGGGCGACCACCCCGCCCTCGGAGCGGGCCACCAGCCGCGGCGCGTACGCCCACCCCTCCACCAGCACGGAGCGCTCGGAGTACGCGCTGAGCCACTGCGAGCGCGAGTTGTCGCACTCGCGGCCGTACGCGTAGTCGTCGTACTGCCAACAGTGGCTGTTGGTGGCGATGACGTCCGAGGGCCGGCTGTGCGCCCGGACCCAGCGGGCCGCCTCGACCTGTCGTCCGGCCAGCGCCCACGAGAAGTCCCAGCCGTACTCCCGGCCCTGGAGGACGTCGAGCGGCAGCGCCGGGAGCGCCAGCGCGCACAGGCCGGTCAGCAGCACGGGGCCGCCGCGGCCGCGCAGCGCCGGCCGCGACCGGCCGGCGCTCCGCCAGACCAGCACACCGAGGAGGGCCACGACCGCGACCGCCACGGCGGCGGCCAGCATCGGCAGCAACGGCCAGTACGCGCGGCTCCCGGTGCCCCGACCCAGCAGACGCACCGAGAAGTCGGCCCAGCGGTCCGAGAACCGGTGGGTCAGCCAGGTGAGCGCGGCGCCCGCCGACACCGCCCCGACCACCAGCCCGGCCGCGGCCGGGCGCGGCAGTGCCGCCCGCTCGGCCAGCTCGCACCAGCCCCAGGCAGACAGCAGCGCGGCGAAGGGGGCGGAGGCGATGGTGAAGTAGCTCGCGTTGAAGCCGCCGACCAGCAGGTAGGCCGCCGGACCGGCGAGCGCCGCCCCGAACAGGAACCACTGCACCGGCTCCAGACGCATCCGCCGCTGCCACAGCAGCGGCACCGCACCCAGCAGTCGCACCTGGTGGTTGAGCAGGAACGCCGCCAGTGTCATCAGCGCGAACGCCGCCCGGACCGGGGCTGGGCCGAGCTGCGGGTCGGCCCAGTACTTCCGGACGTTCCCGAACAGGCCGAGTTGCAGCCCGTAGCTCTGGAAGTCGAAGACCAGCGCCGTGGCGAACACCTGCGCCCCGAACAGGATCACGCCGAGCACCAGGACCGCCCGGGGGATCCTCCTGCTGGTGACGGCCAGCGCGAGGCCGGCCACCGCCAGCCCGCCCAGGGTGACCGGCAGGGTGCTGGCCTTGGCGGCGCTGGAGGCCAGCGCGAACAGGCCCGCCAGGACGACGGCCCCCCGCCCGAGCGGGAACACCCCGCGACGGTCGGGGTCGCCACCGCACCCGCGCAGGACCTCGCCGACCGCGGTGGCCAACCCGATCAGCAGCGGCTGGCTGTAGGTGAGCGAGAGGCTCGCCCAGGACAGCAGTCCCACCGCCGGTGCGCCGAACGGCCAGGTGTCGACGGGATTGGGGTAGGCCGCTGTGAACGCGCCCACGCCCATGAACAGCACGACCGCCGCGGGGCCGGCCCAGAGCCGGCCGCTCAGCCGGTGCGCGGCCACCGCGAGGGCGAGCACCGTGAGCACGCTCAGCGCGGGCACCATCAGCCGCATCGCGACCACCGGCAGGTCGATGCCGCCCACCAGGGAGGACATCGCCATGTGGGCGAAGGTGAACCAGTGGTAGTGCAGGGGTTCCCCCGCCGCCTGCGGGAAGGTCGGGGGCATCTGGTGCTTGGCGTTCCCGGCGAGCGAGATGAGGTACGGGAGGTCCCCGTAGATCCGGCTGGACTCGCCCGTCGGCAGGATCGGGAAGCGTGCCAGGAAGACCTCGCCGAAGTAGGTCGCGGTCAGCGCGACCAGCCCCGCGACCGTCCAGGACCAGCTCAGCGGCGGCCGGACGTACCCGCGCGGACGCCAGTGCCGACGCAGCCCGGGCACCAGGGCGAACGGGACGACCACGACCAGCGGCCAGAGCGCGGCCACCGACTGCAGGCCGAGCCGGACGAGCACCGCCCAGGCGGCGAGTTCCAGGACCAGACCGGTGACGGCACCCAGCACCAGGTCCTCGAGCAGGGTGTGCGGGCGTCGGCGCAGCGAGCGGAAGACCAGCGTGCCGGGGACGAGGACGGCCCAGAGGGCGTAGCCGGCGTAGCGGGCGACGTCCGCGGGGGGCGTGCCGTGGACGAGCAGGACGGCCACCACCGCGACCAGGGCCGCCGCCGGGGGGAGCAGCCTCACCGCGCCGGGTCCGCCGGTTCCGGGGGCCGTGGCCCCGACCGGGCCGTCCGGCGCCGGACCGGCCCCGCGGTCCGCCTCGGTTGTCTGGGAGCCGTCCACCGTACTGCCTCCTCGCACGTGCCGGGCCGCCGCCGGCGCGCTAGCGGACGCAGTCGGACAGCTTCTCCGCCCCCACCGCGGCGCTCTCCTCGGCCGAGTCGTAGCCGACGAAGTAGGCGGGCCTGGCCTGGACCGCCGAGTAGATCCGGCCGACGTACTCGCCGAGCAGGCCGACGCAGATCAGTTGGACGGCGCCGATGAACAGCATTCCGATGAACAACGACGACCACCCCGGAACGGTGTTGCCGATCGCGTGTTCGATCGCGGTGTAGGCGCCGAGCACCAGGCAGACCAGGAAGCTGAACAGGCCGAGCCAGGTCGCCAGCCGCAGCGGCGCCGCGGAGAAGTTGGTGACGCTGTCCAGGGCCAGCCGGACCATCTTGCCCAGCGGGTAGTGCGTCGCCCCGGCCACCCGCTCCTCACGGGCGTAGACCACCTCGCCGCTGGGGAAGCCGAGCCACGGCACCAGCAGCCGGTAGACCGGCTGGTGCTCGGGCAGCGCCTTCAGCGCGTCCACCGCGGCCCGGCTGAGCAGCCGGTAGTCGCCGGCCTGGTTGGGCATGCGCTTGCCGACGAGCTTGCGCATCAGCCAGTAGTAGCCGCCCGCCGTGCGGCGCTTGAAGAAGCTGTCCGTACCGCGGTCGCCGCGCACGCCGTAGACGATGTCGAGGTTCCGCTCGCGGGCGAGCTCCAGCATCTCGGGGATCTTCTCCGGCGGGTCCTGCAGGTCGGCGTCGATGCTCACCACGTAGTCGCCGAAGGCCCGGTGCAGCCCGGCCTTGAGCGCCGCCTGGTGGCCGGAGTTGCGGGAGAAGCGGACGATCCGGAACTCGGGCCAGTCCTGGCGGATCTTCTGCATCAGCAGCGGCGTGGCGTCGGTGCTGCCGTCGTCGACACCGACCACCTCGTAGCCGACTCCCAACCCGTCGAGGATGGGCCGCAGCCGCTCGACCGTCAGCGGAAGCGCGTCCTGCTCGTTGAAGATCGGCATGACTACCGACAACTCGGGCGCCGTCGTCATGAGTTGATCCCGCTTTCCGCTGGTGGGGGTCGATCGCCGCCGACAATAGCAGCCGGTGATGAGCCACTGATGAGACTCACCGGCCGGTGACGGCGGCCGGTGACGGCGGCCGGGGCGGACGACGCCGGAACGCCGACGGGGCGCCGCCCCCGAAAGGGCGGCGCCCCGCGCCGAACGACCGCCGACCCGATGCCCCGGGTCGGCCGGACCAGGTCCCGGGGAACCCGCGGTCCCACGGGTGACACCGGACGTCGCCAGCTTGACGACCACGGCGTTCCTCGGCCGGAAGCCTCCGACCGACTGTTCCGGGCCCAATGACAGAGGGCTTGGTGAGGATCCTGGGATCCTCACCAAGCCCATCCTGACCAGAGGTCAAGCGTCAGAGCACCAATTACTTGATGATCTTGGTGACCTGGCCGGCGCCGACGGTACGACCACCCTCACGGATGGCGAACTTCAGGCCCTCCTCCATGGCGATCGGCTGGATCAGCGCGACCGTCATGCCGGTGTTGTCGCCCGGCATGACCATCTCGGTGCCCTCGGGGAGGGTCACGACGCCGGTCACGTCCGTGGTACGGAAGTAGAACTGCGGGCGGTAGTTGTTGAAGAACGGGGTGTGGCGGCCACCCTCGTCCTTCGACAGGATGTAGGCCTGGGCCTCGAAGTCGGTGTGCGGCGTGACCGAACCCGGCTTGATGATGACCTGGCCGCGCTCGACGTCCTCGCGCTTGATGCCACGAAGCAGCAGACCGACGTTCTCACCGGCCTGGCCCTCGTCGAGCAGCTTGCGGAACATCTCGATGCCGGTGACCGTGGTGGTGGTCTTCTCGGTCTTGATGCCGATGATGTCGACGGTCTCGTTGACCTTGAGGATGCCGCGCTCGATGCGACCGGTGACGACGGTGCCACGACCGGTGATCGTGAAGACGTCCTCGATCGGCATCAGGAACGGCTGGTCCACGGCGCGGGCCGGGGTCGGGATGTTCTCGTCGACGGCGTGCATCAGGCCGAGGAGCTTCTGGCCCCACTCGGCGTCGCCCTCGAGGGCCTTCAGCGCGGAGACGCGGACGACCGGCAGGTCGTCGCCCGGGAACTCGTACTCGGAGAGCAGCTCGCGGACCTCGAGCTCGACGAGCTCCAGGATCTCCTCGTCGTCCACCATGTCGGCCTTGTTCAGGGCGACGACGATGTAGGGGACGCCGACCTGGCGGGCCAGGAGGACGTGCTCCTTGGTCTGCGGCATCGGGCCGTCGGTGGCGGCGACCACCAGGATGGCGCCGTCCATCTGGGCGGCACCGGTGATCATGTTCTTGATGTAGTCCGCGTGACCCGGGCAGTCGACGTGGGCGTAGTGACGCGCCTCGGTCTGGTACTCGACGTGCGCGATGGAGATGGTGATACCGCGCTGCCGCTCCTCCGGCGCCTTGTCGATCTGGTCGAACGGCGTGAAGGGGTTGATCTCCGGGTACGCGTCGTGCAGCACCTTGGTAATGGCCGCGGTCAGCGTGGTCTTACCGTGGTCGATGTGACCGATGGTGCCGATGTTGACGTGGGGCTTCGTCCGCTCGAACTTCGCCTTCGCCACTGAGTCCTCCTGAGGACAGTTCTGTACGCCGTGGTGACGTCAGTTGGTCTTTGATCGGTTTTGGTGCGGGTTGTCCGGAGGACACCCCGTGCCGTCCCGCTGGTGGGGGGCAGGAGGCCCCGGGAGGATCCGACCGGATCCTCCCGAGTTGCCTCCCAATAGCCTAAGGGGTGGTTATCGTCCCGAAAGTCGGGACGTCACTCGCCCTTGGCCTTCGCGATGATGTCGTCCGCGACGTTCCTCGGAACCTCGGCGTACGAGTCGAACTGCATCGAGTAGCTCGCGCGACCGGAGGTCTTGCTGCGCAGGTCACCGACGTAGCCGAACATCTCGGAGAGGGGCACCAGCGCCGTGACGACGCGGGCACCGTGACGCTCGTCCATGGACCGGATCTGGCCACGGCGAGAGTTGATGTCGCCGATCACGTCGCCCATGTAGTCCTCGGGCGTGGTGACCTCGACGGCCATCATCGGCTCCAGGAGGACCGGCTTGGCCTTCCTGGCGCCTTCCTTGAAGGCCATCGAGCCGGCGATCTTGAACGCGAGCTCGGAGGAGTCGACGTCGTGCGCGGCACCGTCGAGCAGCTTCACGCGGACACCCTGGAGCGGGTAGCCGGCGAGGATGCCGAACTCCATGGCCTCCTGGCAACCGGCGTCGACCGACGGGATGTACTCGCGCGGGACGCGGCCACCGGTGACCAGGTTGACGAACTCGTAGCCCTCGGCCTGCTCGAGCGGCTCGATCGCGATCTGCACCTTGGCGAACTGACCGGAACCACCGGTCTGCTTCTTGTGGGTGTAGTCGATGCGCTCGACGGCCTGACGGATCGTCTCGCGGTACGCGACCTGCGGCTTGCCGACGTTGGCCTCGACCTTGAACTCACGGCGCATACGGTCGACGAGCACCTCGAGGTGCAGCTCGCCCATACCCGCGATGATGGTCTGGCCGGTCTCCTCGTCCGTGTTGACCTGGAAGGACGGGTCCTCCTCGGCGAGACGCTGGATGGCGACACCCAGCTTCTCCTGGTCACCCTTGGACTTGGGCTCGATCGCGACGCGGATGACCGGGGCCGGGAAGTCCATGGACTCCAGGATGACCGGGTTCTTCTCGTCGGACAGCGTCTCACCGGTGGTGGTCTGCTTCAGGCCCATGACGGCGATGATGTCGCCGGCGCCCACCGAGTCGATCTCCTCACGCTTGTTCGCGTGCATGCGGTAGATCTTGCCGATGCGCTCCTTCTTGCCCTTGACGGCGTTCAGCACCGAGGTGCCGGACTCCAGGCGGCCCGAGTAGACCCGGACGAAGGTGAGCTTGCCGAGGTGCGGGTCCGACATGATCTTGAACGCGAGCGCGGCGAGCGGCTCGTCGTCCGAGGCCTTGCGGGAGATCTTGACGGTGTCGTCGCCCGGCTTGGTGCCCTCGATGGACTCGATGTCCAGCGGGGACGGCAGGTACTTGACGACGGCGTCGAGCAGGGGCTGGACGCCCTTGTTCTTGAACGCGGTGCCGCAGAAGATCGGGGTGAAGTCCGAGTTCAGCGTGCCCTTGCGGATCGCGTCCTGCAGCAGCTCGACCGGGATGTCCTCGCCCTCGAGGGCGAGCTCCATGATCTCGTCGCTGTGGTTGGACACGGTGTCGATCAGGGTCTCGCGGTACTCCGCGGCCTGCTCCTGCAGCTCGGCCGGGATGTCGACGATGTCGTACATCTCGCCCTTGGCGGCCTCGGCGGACCAGACCAGCGCCTTCATGCGGACCAGGTCGACGACGCCCTGGAAGTCCGACTCGGCACCGATCGGCAGCTGCATGACCAGCGGGGTGGCGCCGAGGCGGTCCACGATGGTCTGGACGCAGAAGAAGAAGTTCGCGCCCGTGCGGTCCAGCTTGTTGATGAAGCAGATGCGCGGGACGCCGTAGCGGTCAGCCTGCCGCCACACGGTCTCGGACTGGGGCTCGACACCGGCGACACCGTCGAACACCGTCACGGCACCGTCGAGCACGCGCAGCGAACGCTCCACCTCGACGGTGAAGTCGACGTGGCCCGGCGTGTCGATGATGTTGATGGTGTGGTCGGCGTCGTCGACCGTCCAGTGACAGGTCGTCGCGGCCGACGTGATCGTGATGCCGCGCTCCTGCTCCTGCTCCATCCAGTCCATGGTGGCAGCGCCATCGTGGACCTCACCGATCTTGTACGAGACACCGGTGTAGAACAGGATCCGCTCGGTGGTGGTGGTCTTGCCCGCGTCGATGTGCGCCATGATCCCGATGTTGCGGACCTTGGCGAGGTCAAGGGAGGTTGCAGCCATGGTGGCTCGTTCTCTCTCTGTCTAGTGACGGGGTACGGACTACCAGCGGTAGTGCGCGAAGGCCTTGTTGGACTCGGCCATCTTGTGGGTGTCCTCGCGACGCTTCACGGAAGCGCCCAGGCCGTTGCTGGCGTCGAGGATCTCGTTCATCAGGCGCTCGGTCATGGTCTTCTCGCGACGGGCGCGCGAGTAGCCGACCATCCAGCGCAGCGCCAGGGTGCTGGCGCGGCCCGGACGGACCTCGACCGGAACCTGGTAGGTCGCGCCACCGACACGGCGGGACTTGACCTCGAGGGCCGGCTTGACGTTCTCCAGCGCGCGCTTCAGCGTGACGACCGGGTCGGAGCCGGTCTTCTCACGAACGCCCTCGAGGGCGCCGTAGACGATCCGCTCGGCGGTGGAGCGCTTGCCGTGCAGCAGGATCTTGTTGACCAGCTGGGTGACGACCGGGGAGCCGTAGACCGGGTCGATGATGACCGGGCGCTTCGGGGCGGGGCCCTTACGAGGCATTCTTACTTCTCCTTCTTGGCGCCGTAGCGGCTGCGAGCCTGCTTGCGGTTCTTGACACCCTGGGTGTCGAGCGAACCGCGGATGATCTTGTAGCGGACACCAGGAAGGTCCTTCACACGACCACCGCGCACCAGCACGATGGAGTGCTCCTGCAGGTTGTGGCCCTCGCCCGGGATGTAAGCGGTGACCTCGATCCCGCTGGTGAGGCGCACACGGGCGACCTTACGAAGGGCCGAGTTCGGCTTCTTCGGGGTGGTCGTGTACACACGCGTGCAGACCCCACGGCGCTGCGGGGAGCCCTTCAGCGCGGGAGTCTTGTTCTTCTCGACCTTGTCCTGCCGGCCCTTTCGGACCAGCTGCTGGATCGTAGGCACCGTTTCTCCGTTTTCTGTGTGCCAAGGCTTGGTGGAACTAACCTGCGGTGATTCCCTCGCACACGGCCCCGTGGTCGACCCACGCGGTCGGGTGTGTTGGGTTTATTCCGGCACGGAATCCCATGAGCTGATGTACAGCGACGGCGCTCTACGCGCGGCGCGCCGTGAAGGCGCTCCGGCTCGGCGCGGCGACCGGTGTGCATGCACGCACAAGGACCCGGGGACACCCCAGGCACAAGGTCAGAGCGTACCTAGCGCATCCGGCTCGGTCAAAACAAATGGAACGTCGCAGGTCGCGGCGGCGGTGCCGGGGGTCCCCGGCACCACGTCCGCTGCTTATAGCACACTCCCCCGGCGCGCGCTCCGCAACTCGTCCGGCCCGGGCGCCGTCAGCCGGACGCCACCGCGAGCAGGAAGAGCAGACCCCAGAAGGCGATCGACATCCAGCCGAAGACGATCCCGGTGATGGCCATGCCGTCACCCTCCTCGTTCCGCTCCGCGGTCTGCCGGCGCCCGATGTGGCCGGTGATCACGGCCGGCACCCCCAGCAGGCCGCCGGTCGGCACGCAGAGCAGGCCGAGGACCAGCGAGGCCACCGCGACGCCGTTGGTCCGCCGCGGCGGCGGCGGGGCCAGGAAGGTCGGCGGCACCGGGACGACGACCGGCCCGGTCAGCTGCGGCGCCACCATCTGGGGCGCCACCATCGGCCCGGCCGGCAGGTCGGCGACCAGCCGGGCGAGCTGACCGTAGGTCTGCGCGGTGCTCGCCGCCTCGAAGCGCTCGCCGTACTCGGCGGCACTGAGCCGGCCCTCCGCGAACGCGGCCTTCAGCACGTCCACCGTGCGCTCGCGGTCCGCGGTGGCCGCGCGCATCGCCGACTGCGGCATCCCGGCCTGGGGCATCCCGGCCTGCGGCATCGCGACCGGCATCCCGTACGGCATCGTGGGCGGGGGCGCCACCGGGGCGTGCGGGGTGGACGCCGGCGGCTTCGCCGCCCCGAAGTCCTGCTCACCCCACGGCTGAACGGCCATCCGCCACCTCCCGGTACCCCCGCGCGACCACGGTGTCTGCCCGCTCGTCGGACTCTCATAGTGCAGGACGAACGGGGGCGCTGAGTAGTTGCCGATTCTCACGATCCGACTCACCCTCGACGTCACCCGCCCCTCTCCGTCACACCGTTCACCCGTTTGGCCCGGACACACCCGGGGCATCGCCCCGGGAGACAGGCCGGGCCGGGCGGTGGCAGGCTGTCGACGGGTCCTTGTCGATCATGGAATGATCACCGGCCCGACCGGTCAGACCACCAGCAGAGAGAGCCGCCATGCAGGCATCGGCGCCGCCGCCGTCCCCCGCCCCGACCGCCCCCGCCCCCTCGGCCGTGTCCATCCAGGGTCTGTGGAAGCACTTCGGGAGCCAGGCCGCCGTCGCCGGGCTCAGCCTGGAGCTGCCGACCGGCGCCTTCGTCGGACTCGTCGGCCCGAACGGCGCCGGCAAGACCACCACCCTGTCGATGGTCACCGGCCTGCTCCGGCCCGACCAGGGCACCGTGCTCGTGCACGGCGCCGACGTCTGGGCCGACCCGGTCGCCGTCAAGGCCCGGATCGGCATCCTCCCCGAGGGCCTGCGGATGTTCGAGCGGCTCAGCGGCCGCGAGCTGCTCCAGTACAACGGCCGGCTGCGCGGCCTGCCGGGCGCCGAGGTCGACCGCCGCACCGAGGAGCTCCTCGCCGTCCTCGACCTGGCCGGCGACGCCGACAAGCTGGTCGCCGACTACTCCACCGGCATGCGCAAGAAGATCGGCCTCGCCGCCGCCCTGCTGCACAACCCGGACGTGCTCTTCCTGGACGAGCCCTTCGAGGGCGTCGACCCGGTCTCCGCCCAGACCATCCGCGGCGTGCTCAAGCGGTACGCGGCGGCCGGCTCCACCGTCGTCTTCTCCAGCCACGTCATGGAGCTCGTCGAGCAGCTCTGCGACTGGGTCGCCGTGGTCAACGCCGGCCGGGTCGTCGCGCAGGGCCCGCTGGACGCCGTCCGCGGCGGGCGCAGCCTGCACGAGGCGTTCCTGGAGCTGATCGGCGTCCGCGAGGACGACGGCCGGTCGCTCGGCTGGCTCGGCGGGGGCGAGCGGTGAGCTCCTCCCCCACCACGCTCCGCGCGACCGGGCTGCCCGACGACCGGACGGTCGTGCGCACCCTCGTCTCGCTCAAGCTCCGGCTGCTCCGCAACGGTCTGCGCCGCAGCCGCGGCCGCGCCGTCCTGTACGTGCTCGGCGCCGTCGTCGGCGTGCTGTTCGCGGCCCTGATGGCCGCGGTGCTGGCGGTGGTCGGCGACCACGTCGAGCACGGCGCCGCCGGGGACGCGGGCGTCGTCATGACCGGCGCGCTCACCGTCGGCTGGGCCGCGATCCCGCTGTTCCTCTTCAGCAGCGACGAGAGCGCCGACCCCACCCGGCTCACCATGCTGCCGCTGCGGCCCGGCCCGCTGCTGCGCGGCTCGGCGCTGGCCGCGCTGCTCGGCCCCGGGCCGCTGATCAGCCTGGTGCTGCTCACCGGCGCCGCGCTGTCCGGCGCGAACGGCGCCGCCTCGGCGGTGGCCGGCGCGGTCGGCGTGCCGCTCGCGGTGCTCACCGTGGTGACGCTCTCCCGCGCGGTCGCCGCCGGCAACGCCCGGCTGCTCTCCAGCCGGCGGGGCAAGGACTTCGCCATCTTCGGCGGCCTGCTGTTCGCGCTGCTGGTGCAGATCGCCAACGTCGGCTCGCAGAGCGTCTTCGGCAAGGCCGGCGAGAACGGCGTCGACCTCGGCCCGCTGGCCCCGATCGCCTCCGTGCTGCGCTGGGTCCCGCCGGTCGGCGCCGTCGACGCGGCCCGGACCGCGGGCGAGGGCCACTGGCCGCTCGCCCTGCTCCAGCTCGCCGGCACCGCCGCGCTGCTCGCCCTGCTGCTGCGCTGGTGGCGCTCCAGCCTGCAGCAGCTGATGGTCACCGCGGACGCCTCGACCCTGGAGGTCGTGCGCGGCGTCCAGGACTCCCGGCGCGGCTGGCGGTTCCTGCCGGAGGGCCGGGTCGGCGCGGTGATGCAGCGCCACCTGCGCTACGCCTGGCGCGAGCCGCGGGCCAAGGCCGCCGTGTTCACCAGCATCGGGATGACGCTGGTGATCTGCGTGCTGTCGATCGTCCAGGGCTGGTCGACCGTCTACCTGGTGGCGATGACCGGGATGTTCCTCGGTCTGCAGATGCTCAACCTGTTCGGCATGGACGGCTCGGCGTTCTGGATGGTCGCGGCCACCGTGCTCACCCCGGCCGACGCCCGGGACGAGCTGCGCGGGCGCGCGTTCGCGGTGCTGTCCTACGCCGTCCCGGTCACCCTGGTGCTCGCGGTCGTGCTGGCCGCCGCCACCGGTGACTGGTCCGGCCTGCCCTCCGCCGTCGGCGTCGCGTTCGCGCTGCTCGGCAGCGGCCTCGCGATCGGCGCCGTCCTCAGCGTGCTCGCGCCGTACACCATGCCCGCCGACAACAACCCGATGCGCAACGCCGCCCCGGGCCAGGGCGGGCTGGTGATGCTCAACAGCTTCGGCTCGATGTTCGGCAGCGTCGTCGTCGCCGCGCCGGTCGTCGCCTACCTGGGCTGGGCGCTGGCGACCGACGCCGCCACCTGGCCGGTCCTCCTCGTGGGGCCGGTCTACGGCGCCGCCGTCGCCGCCGCCGGTCTGCGCCTCGCCGCCGGGCGGCTGCTGGAGCGCCTGCCGGAGATCCTCGCCAAGGCCGTCGAACGCTGAGGTCCGCTCCCGGCGGCGGGCCGGGGCGGTCGTCGCCGCCCGGGCCCGCCGCCGGGGCGCTTTTTTCGGTGGCGGGCGGGCGGTGCGGACCGTAGCGTCCCGGGCATGAACGCCAAGCGCCCGCTGATCGCCGTGCTCACCGGCGCCGGGATCTCGACCGATTCCGGCATCCCCGACTACCGGGGCCCGAACGGCCTCTGGCAGCGCGACCCGGACGCGCAGCGGCTGGTCACCCTCGGCCCCTACCTGAACGACCCGGAGGTCCGCCGGAAGGCCTGGCGGATGCGGGCCGGGACGGGCGCGCTCGCCGCCGAACCGAACGCCGGGCACCGGGCGCTGGTCGAGCTGGAGCGCTCCGGGCTGCCGCTGCGGGTGCTCACCCAGAACGTCGACGGGCTGCACCAGCGGGCCGGCCAGAACCCCCGCAAGGTGCTCGAACTCCACGGCACCGCACGGGAGGTGCAGTGCGTCGACTGCCGGGCGACCGGCCCGACGACGCAGGTGCTGGAGCGCGTCGCGGCGGGCGAGCCCGATCCGCCCTGCCGGGCCTGCGGCGGGATCCTGCGCCCGCGCACCGTGATGTTCGGCGAGCAGCTGGACCCGGAAGTGCTCCGGCAGGCGGACGCGATCAGCAGGGCCTGCGAGCTGTTCATCGCCGTCGGCACCAGCCTCCAGGTCTACCCGGTGGCCTCGTTGCCGTACGACGCGGTCACCGGCGGCGCCCGGCTGATCGTGGTGAACGGCGAGCCGACCCCGTTCGACGAGGCCGCCGAGGAGGTCGTCCGGGAGCCGATCTCGACCGCCCTGCCGGCCCTGGTCCGGCGGCTGGTCGCCCAGTACGCCTGACCTCGCGCGGGATTCGGTCACGAAGCGGATCCGGTGACGAAGCGGATCCGGTGACGAAGCGGTAGCGGCGTTCCGAACTGCCAGGTCCCGGTGGTCCGTTCTGCGCTACGCTGCCGCGCGGAGCGGCGTGGTCGGGTTCCGGCCACGGGGGGAGGCCGCGCGGGCGGCTCCGCCCTGCGCGTCGCACCGGCCACGGGCCTTTCCCGCTCCGCGGCGGCGCGTACGAAGGAGCCCTCATGACCTCAGGCCTGCTGCTGGACCGCTCCGCGATCGGGGGCGAGCTGCGCGAGCTGGCCGACCGGCCGGGACTGGCGCACCGTCAGGAGGAGCTCCGGGAGCTGGGCCTGGCCCTCTCCGGCACCGGCGATCTCGACCGGTGGGCCGAACTCGACCTGGTGCACAGCTTCGTGCGGCCGGAGAGCGTGCGGTCCGCGGTGCGTCCCCCGGCGGAACCGAGGTTCTGGTCCTGGGTCGAAGTGGCGCTCGGCGCCCTGGTGTTCGTCCCGCTGCTGGTCACCTGGGCCGGGCTGATGCAGGCCACCAGCGCCTACCGGGCACTGATCGGCGCGGACGCCCGGCAGGCCGCGCGCCCCTTCCTCCAGCTCTGGCAGACCGGCTTCGAGGGCCGGCTGCCGGGCTGGGCCACTTTCGGTGACGTCGCCCTGTCCGCCACCCTGTTCATCGCGCTGCTGCTGGCGCTGTCCGTCGCGCACGGCGTGCGCCGGGCCGGCACCGAGCGCCGCGAGGCGGCGGCCGAGGCCGGGGCCGAGGACCTGCTGGCGGAGCTGGCGCCGCTGCTCACCCGGGCCCAACTGGTGCTGAACGAGCGCCGCCGCTCGACCCCGCAGCGCTTCGTGGCCGAGCTCACCGGCGCGGCGGAGACCCTGGAGCGGCTCGGCCGGCAGGCCGCCGACACCCAGCGCGACCTGAGCGCCGCGGCGCTGGCCGTCGAACGCTCGGTCGCCGGGGCCGAGGAGCGGCTGGCCGAGGCGGGCGCGGCGGTCGACCCGCTGCGCCGGGCCGTCGACGGTGTGGAGCAGGCGGTCGACGGCATCGGCAAGGCCGTCGACGGCGTCGGCCGGGCGGTCCGGGACAGCGGGGACCGGCTCGCCGAGACCGTGCGGGACGGCGCGGCGGCCACCGACAGCCTCGTCCACCGGAGCGGGAAGCAGGCGGCCGACGCGGTCGAGCTGGTGCGGCTGGCCACCGACCGGGTCGGCACCGGACTCATGGACGCCGGCGAACGGGTGGAGGACGCGGTACGGGACCTCGCGGTCGCCCAGCGCGGCTTCACCACCGGCGCGGAGACCGTCGCGGACGTCGGCGGGCAGGTGCTGGAGCGGCTCGACGGGCTGGCCCGGGAGGTCGTGGCGATGGCGGACCGGGTGGCCGCCGCGGCCTCGGCGGCCACCGCGGCGGCGGCCCGGCTCGACGCGGCCCGGCTCGACGCGGCCCGGCTCGACGCGGCCCGACGGGACGCAGCCGACGCGTCCCGACCGGACCCGGCCCGGCCCGGCGGTGCCGCCGGGCCCACCGACGCGGCACCGGGGATCGTCAGGGTGAAGACCGCGTCCGGGCCCGGCCCCGACACCGGCACCGCCCGGTCCCGGAACACCGCCACCACCGCCGGGGCGACCGCCGGGGCGACCGCCCCCGCCGACGTGGACGACCGCACGCTGCTGGAGCTGGACGAGGTGCCGGTGCACGGGCAGGGCCGATGAGGGGCCGCTTCCGGAGCACCCGGCCCAGGCCCCGCGGCGTGCACCTGGCCGGCTGGCTCTTCGCCGACATGCTGCTGGTGCTCGCCCTGGTCGCGATGGGCGACCAGGGCGACCCGGTCGCCGCCGAACGGGCCGCCGCCGCACCCACCGCCACCCCGAGCGCGAGCGCCACCACCAGCGCCGCCCCCGCCCCCGCACCCACCCCGACCGGCCCCCGCGGCGTCGAGCACGACCCGGTCACCGTCGACGTGACCGGGGACTCCTCGGACACCGCGGGCCTGACCGCGCAGATCCGCGCGGCCACCGAGCCGTACGCCGGACGACAGGCCGCCGTGGTCCTCACCTTCGGCAGCAACCGTGACCCGGGCATCGGCCAGGCCTACGCCCACGCCGTCAACGGCCTGCTCGCCCAGGCCCGCCCGGAGATGTTCCGGGGCACCACCACCCGGGACTTCCTCTCGCTCGCGGACAACCCCCGGCACGCCTCGCTGGAGATCTACTTCTACACCGGCTGACCGCCAACGCCCTGCCCATCGAAGGAGAAGTGCCGTGCAGATCCTCCCGTTCTACGCCGTCTGCGACGAGTCGTCGTCGATGACCTTGCACATCGACACCCTCAACAAGGCCCTGTTCGCCCTCCACCAGGAGATCAGCACCAACCCGACCATCGCCGACAAGACCCGGTTCGGGCTGATCGGCTTCTCCACCGACGCGCACGAGCTCCAGCCGCTGGTCGACCTGAGCGACCTCGAAGAGCTCCCGGCCCTCGACGCCTCCGGACTGACCTCGTACGGCAAGGCGTTCAGCCTGCTCCGCCAGGCCATCGACCGGGACGTCCAGGGCCTGAAGGCGGAGGGCCACGACGTCTACCGGCCGGTGGTCTTCTTCCTCTCCGACGGCGAGCCGACCGACTCCGACTGGGAGCAGCCCTACCAGGAGCTGCTCGCCTCCGCCTTCCGGCCGCACATCATCGCCTTCGGCATCACCGAGGGGGCCGACCGGGCCGTGATCGCGCACGTCGCCACGTTCAAGGCCTTCATGCAGGCGGACGGGAACGCCGACGTGGCCCCCGCGCTGCGGGAGTTCGCGGCCAGCCTGACCCGCTCGATCGTCCGCTCGGTGAGCGGGGCGACCGCCGCCGGCGCGGGCATGAGCCTCCAGGTCGACGACCACGTGCCCGGCTTCACCGCCGTGTCGCTCGACAAGCTCTGAGCCGGGCCGCCGGATGAACCCGTACGACAACCCACCGCCGGCCGGCCGGGTGCCCGAGCCCGGGCCGGACCACGCACCGACCCGCAAGGGCGACCCGATCGACCTCGCCGCCTCGGTCTACGAGCACGGCTGGGACCCGGAACCGGTGGTCCACGCCCCGGGCGCCGCCGCGGCACCGCCCGTCCACCCCGGGCCGGTGGCGCCCGAGGAGTCCCCGCCGCGGCCGATCGGCCCGGGCCCGGCCGCCGTGCACGGGCCGCGGCAGGACCCGGTGTCGCCGGTCGGCGGCCCGGTCGAACCGGCCGCGCCCACCGATGCCACCGAGGCCCCCGATGCCACCGGTCCCGCCGGTCCCGCCGTTCTCACCGCGGAGGCCGGAACGGTGGTGCGGCCGGCCTCGTTCCGGGAGCCCGGCCCGCTCCCCCACGTCGGCCGCAAGCCCCCGGCCTACCCCGCCGAGCCGACCGACGTCCCCGACCTCCGGGGCGGCGACCTCTACGGCGCCCTGCTGCCCGACACCGTGGTGGACGGCGGGCGGTTCGGCCCGGTCACCGTCCGCGCCGCCTCCGTCCGCGGCGACGCGCACCGCTACGCCGCCGAGTGCCGCCAGGACGCCTCACTGGTCGTCCGCACCGGCGACCTGCTGCTGGTCGCGGTGGCCGACGGCGTCGGCTCCCAGCCGCACTCCCACCGCGGCTCCAACGGCATCGTCCGGCTGCTGGCCAAGCAGGTCGCCCCGAAGGCGGAGACCCTGCTGAGCGTCCTGCGGGCCGGCGGCGCCGCGGACTTCGCCGGCCTGATGAGCCGGCTCGTCGCGGCGGCGGCCGACGAACTCGCCGGGGAGGCCGAACGGTCCGGGCACCCGCCGAAGTCCTGGTCGACGACCCTGCGGGCCCTGCTGGTGCCGGCCGACCCGGAGATCCGGGCCCGGGGCTTCGTCTCGGTCGGCGACGGCGGTCTGCTGCGCCTGCGCGCGGGCGGCTGGGACAACCTGGACACCGACGAGGACGGCGACGACCCGCTGATCAGCACCCGCACGGACTGCCTGCCCGAGGCGTACGAACTCGCCCGGACCAGGCTGATCACCGACACCCGTCCCGGTGACCTGCTGGTGCTCTGCACCGACGGGCTCGCGCTCCCCCTGGTCAAGGAGCCCGAGCTGCGCGCGTTCCTCGGCGGACGCTGGGGCCGCGAGGTGCCCGGCCTGGCCGAGTTCCTCTGGCAGGCCCAGGTCCGGGTGCGCAGCTACGACGACGACCGCTCGGTGGTATGCCTCTGGGAGGCGGTGGCATGACCGCCCCGGACCTCGCGAGCGCGTCGGCCGACGGTGCGGACGTCGAACTGGCGCTGCTCCCCCTCGGCCCCGAGGCCGGTCGGGGCGGCCAGGGCGTGGTGCAGCGGCTGGACGGCCACCCCGGCCTGCTGTTCAAGCGCTACCTGGATCCCGCCCGGGTCCACGGGCCGGCGCTGGTCGAACTCGTCGGCCTGCGGCACGCGCTGCCGCCGGCCGACCGGGACCGGCTGGACGCGCAGGCCGCCTGGCCGCTCTGCCGGGTGGTGGACGGCCCGCGCTGCGTCGGCTTCCTGATGCGGGAGGCGCCGTCGTCGATGACCTGGCGGACCGCCGGCGGGGCCGTCAAGCTCACCGAGGCCCAGTACCTGCTCTACCCGGAGAAGCCCGCCACCCAGGGCGTCGTCCGCCCGCGCCCGGAGCAGCGGTTGGCCCTCGTGCTGGAGCTGGTGGGCCTCGTCGACCGGCTGCACCGCCGGGGGCTGGTGATCGGCGACCTCTCGCACGCCAACGTGCTCTGGTCGGTGCGGCCCGAACCGGCGGTGCACCTGCTGGACTGCGACGGCATCCGCCGGGTCGGCGCGGCGCCGGTGCTGGAGCAGGCCGACACCCCCAACTGGTCGGACCCGCTCTCCCCGCACGGCAGCGCCGCCTCGCTGGACAGCGACCGCTACAAGGCGGCGCTGCTGATCGGCCGGACCCTGGCGCAGGACCCGTACGTGGCGCCGGGCGCACCGCTGGATCCGCTGCCCGGGGTGCTGACGGAGCGGCAGCTGGGGCTGGTCCGCCGGGTCTGGGAGCAGGCCGGCGGCCCGTACGGGACCAGGCCGGACCAGACCGCCTGGCTGCTGGCGCTCGGCGGCCGGGGCAGCATCCCGCTCGCGCCGGGCGGCCCACCGGTGCCGCGACCGGCCCGGCCGGTGGACGCCCGGCTGTTCGACGGCCGGGCGCCCCGGGGCAGCATCCGGCTGCAGCGGCCGGACTGAGCGACCGGACCGGGGTGGTCCCGGCGGCCGGGTCGTCGGCCCCCGGGGGTCGGACGGACCGCGTGCGTACGATGATCCTTCCGGCTCCCCCTCACGGCCTGGAGTGATCGACCGATGACGACGACGGTGAAGTTCGACCCCTGGTCGGCGGCGTTCGTGGCCCACCCCTACGACGCGTACGCCGAACTGCGCGCCCGGGGCCCGGTGACGTACTTCGAGGCCACCGACCAGTGGCTGGTCCCCCGCTACGCGGACGTCGCCGCACTGCTGCGGGACCGCCGCCTCGGCCGCACCTACACCCACCGGTTCAGCCACCAGGAGTTCGGCCGCCCCGAACCCGACCCGGCGCACGAGCCCTTCCACACCCTCAACGACAACGGCCTGCTCGACCTGGAGGCCCCGGACCACACCCGGATCCGCCGCCTGGTCTCCAAGGCCTTCACCCCGCGGATGGTCGAGGGCCTGCGCCCCACCGTGCGGCGCCTGGCCGACGAACTCGTCGACGGACTGCTCGCGGACGGCGGCGGCGACCTGATCGCCGCCGTCGCCGAGCCGCTGCCGGTCGCGGTGATCGCCGAGATGCTCGGCGTCCCGGAGTCCGACCGGCACCTGCTGCGCCCCTGGTCGGCCGACATCACCGGGATGTTCGAACTCAACCCGACCGAGGAGGCCGCCCGCCGGGCCGTCACCGCGAGCACCGAGTTCTCCGACTACCTGCGCGCGCTGATCCGCGAACGCCGGGCCGCCCCCGGCGGCGACCTGATCAGCGCGCTGATCCAGGCCCAGGAGGGCTCGGACGCGCTCAGCGAGCAGGAGATGATCTCCACCTGCGTGCTGCTGCTCAACGCCGGCCACGAGGCGACCGTCAACACCACCGGCAACGGCTGGTGGGCGCTGTTCCGCAACCCCGCCGAACTGGCCCGGCTGCGCGCCGACGTGGACGGCCTGCTCCCCACCGCCGTCGAGGAACTGATGCGCTGGGACACCCCGCTGCAGATGTTCGAGCGCTGGGTGCTGGAGGACATCGAGATCGGCGGCGTGACCGTCCCCCGCGGCTCCGAGATCGCCCTGCTCTTCGGCTCCGCCAACCGCGACCCCGCCCGCTTCCCCGCCCCCGACCGCCTCGACCTCGCCCGCACCGACAACCCGCACATCACCTTCGGCGCCGGAATCCACTTCTGCCTGGGCGCCCCGCTCGCCAGACTGGAACTCACCGAGTCCTACGGCACCCTCCTCCGCCGCGCCCCCACCCTCCGCCTGACCCGCGAACCCGACTGGCGCCCCGGCTACGTGATCCGAGGACTGGAAGAACTACTGGTCGAACTGTGACGACGAAGGGGGACGGGCCGATGGGCGACCGGGCGACAGGGGCGCTGCTGGGGCTGGCGATCGGGGACGCGCTGGGCAAGGTCACCGAGTTCTCGGAGGTCGAGCTGATCGCGTGGCAGTGGCCCGACTGGCGCCGGCTGCCCCTGCCGGACGAGGGGCTGGTCACCGACGACACCCAGATGACCCTCGCCCTGGCCCGCGCCCTGCGCACCGCCCTGGCCGGCGGGCCGCTCACCCCGCAGGGCCTGGAGCCGCCGCTGCGCGCGGAGTTCGTCGCGTGGGCGTACTCGCCGCAGAACAACCGCGCACCCGGCATGACCTGCCTGCGGTCCTGCGACCGGCTCGCCTCGCCCGGGGTCCGGTGGCAACTCGCGAGCGACGTCGGCTCCAAGGGGTGCGGTGCCAACATGCGGGTCGCCCCGCTCGGCCTGGTCCGCGAGCTGACCGCGGCGCAGCTGGCCGGCGCGGCCCAGCTGCAGTCCGGGCTCACCCACGGCCACCCGACCGCGCTCGCCGCGAGCGAGCTCACCGCCCACGCCGTCCGCGAGCTCGCCGGGGGTCTGCCGCCGGCCGGCCTGCCCGCCGCGCTGCGGGCGTACGCGCTCGCCCGCCGCGGCCACTACGACGCCCACTGGCTGGGCGACCTCGCCGAGCACGCCCAGGACCGCACGACCGAGGCCTTCGCCACCCGCGGCTGGGACGAGTGCCTGGCGGTGCTCGACCTGCTCGACGCCGCGCTCGCCGCACCGGACGTCGAGGCCGATCCGTGCCTGGCCACCGGCGAGGGCTGGGTCGCCGAGGAGGCACTCGCCACCGGGCTGCTCTGCTTCCTGCTGCTCCCGGAGGATCCGGTGGCCGCCGTCCGCCGGGCCGCGTACTCCTCCGGGGACTCCGACTCGATCGCCTGTCTGACCGGTGCCTTCGCCGGGGCGCACCTGGGCGCCGACGCGTGGCCGGCGGCGTGGGTGGAGCGGATCGAGCACCGGGACGAACTGCGGGAGTTCGGCGCGCTCTGGGACTGACCGGGCGGCCCACCGCGCGTGCGCGCGGGCAGGCGGGGCGTGAGCATGGGGGGTGGGGGACCGGGG
>JOHN01000001.1 GCA_000719695.1 Streptomyces sp. NRRL F-6131 | reverse complement strand
CGCCTACTCCCCGAACCCGCCTACTCCCCCGCCCCGCCCGCCAGCCCGTCCCCCAGCGACGACCGCCGGTACAGCACCTGGCGGCCGTCCCGGGCCCGGGCGACCAACCCGGTGGCGTGCAGCACCCGCAGGTGCTGGGAGACGGCGCTCGGCGTGACCCGCAGGCGGCGGGCGAGTTCGACGGTGGCCAGCGGCTCGTCGAGCATCGCGAGCAACCGGGCCTTGGACGCGCCCACCAGCGCGGTGAGCGCGGGGGCGTCCACGGCGGGCGGGGCGGACCAGAGCGTCGCCACGCCCCGGCAGGGGTATGCCACGGAGGGCGCGCTGTCGGGGCTGAGCGGCGGCGCCGGCTTGTGGGCGAACACCGACGGGACGAGCAGCAGGCCCCGCCCGGCGGCCGCCACGTGGTGCCGGTTGAGCATGTCGGCGATGTGCAGGACGCCCCGGTGCCAGCGCAGGAACGGGTGCATGTCGGCGAAGAGCAGCCGGGCGCCGCCGACGGCGAGCCGGCGGGCCCGGTACGTCATGTCGGCCTCCAGGAGCAGCCTCATCCTCGGCCACTCCGGCCGGACGGCGATCTCCCAGTACCGCCGCAGGAGTTCGCAGAGGCCGTCGCGCAGCCGGGCGACGGCCTCGTGGTCGGCGCGGGCGAGGGCGGTGCGCAGCGGCTCGGGCGGCGGGTCCGGCAGGTGGGTGTCGAGCAGGTCGCGCCGGACCGCCTCGGGGGCGGTGCGGCGGACGGCGGCCAGCTCCTCCTCGAAGGTGGGCGCGAAGGTCGCCGGACGGGGGGTGAGGAAGTCCGGCAGGGTCCGCCGCTCGGCGACCAGGGAGAGCAGCAACCCGCTGTCGAAGTCGTCGAGTTCACCGAGCGACCGGAGGACGGAGCGCCGCCACGGCAGGTGCAGGGCCGACAGGCCGGGATCCTGCAGGACGCGCAGGCTGAGCACGGTCTCGTACAGCGGCGAGAGCGCGAAGCGGGTGTCGGCGAGGTCCTCGACGCCCAGCTCGAAGGTGATGACCATGAAGCCCCACGCTACATCGATTGGCAGCGGCGCCACGGTCGGCCAACCTCCCGGTATGACTCGCCGCCTGCTCCTGCTGCTCACCCTCACCTGTGCCGTGGGTGTGGGCACCATCTACTTCCCACAGGCGATCACCACGCTGATCGCCGCCGGCCTCGACACCTCCGAGAGCTCCGCCGCCCTGGCGGTGACGTTCACTCAGATCGGCTACTCCATCGGCATCTTCCTCATCGTGCCGCTCGGCGACCGGATACCCAACCGCCGCCTGCTGACCACCCTGCTGGGCCTGACCGGCCTCGAACTCCTCGCGGCGGGCTGCGCGCCGACCCTGCCGGTGCTGCTCGTCGCGAGCGTCGCCATCGGCATCACCACGGTCGCCGCCCAGGTGGTGTCGCCGATGGCGGCCGGGCTGGTGCCCGCCGACCGGCGCGGGGCAGTGATGGGCACGCTGCTGAGCGGGGCGACGGGCGGCATGCTGCTGGCGCGGACGTTCAGCGGCTCGCTCGGCGACTGGCTGGGCTGGCGCGCCCCGTACCTGGCGGCGGGCCTGCTGACGCTGCTGCTCGCGGCCGTCCTGACCCGCGCCCTGCCGGACGTCACCGCCGCCGCCCCGGCCGTCCGGCCGTCGTACGGGTCCCTGCTGGTCGAACCGCTCCGACTGCTGCGCGACGAACCGCAGTTGCGCCGCTCGGGCTTCTACCAGGCGATGGTCTTCGGCGGGTTCTGCGCCGTCTGGACCTGCCTGCCGCTGCTGCTCACCGGGCCCGGCTACGGGCTGAGCGCCCACGCGGTCGGGCTGGTCGCGCTGGTCGGGGCGGCCACGATGGTCTGCACGCCGTTCGCCGGACGCGTGGTGGACCGCCGGGGCGCCGACCCGGTCAACCTGGCGGGCCTGCTGGGCGCCCTCGCCTCGGCGGCCGTCCTGGCGGCCGGCGGCGGGGGCGGCACGGCGGGCCTGGTCGTCCTGGTGGCCGGCATCCTGCTGCTGGACGTCGCGATGCAGTCCGGCATGATCGCCAACAAGACGCGGGTCTACGATCTGCGCGCCGACGCCCGGGGCCGTCTCAACACCGCCTACATGACCTTCGGCTACCTCGGCGGCAGCGTCGGGTCCTGGCTCGGCCTGCGCGCCCACGCCCTGGCGGGCTGGCCGGGCGTCTGCACCCTGCTCGCCCTGCTCACCGGCCTGGGGCTGACCCGTCACCTCCTCGCGGCATGCCGGCCACAGCACCGGCCGCAGCACCGGCCGCAAGGCCTGCCGCAGAACGACCGACAGGGCGAGCGGAGGCGCGAGCGCACTCCCTGAGGACCGGTCAGGTACGGCCGATCCGGTACGGCCCGATCCGGCGTACCGTCGATCCGGAGCGCGCGCTTCTCCTGTCGGGCGCACGATCCGGCCGTTACAGTCGCGTCCATGACAAGAGCTTGAGGGCGCCCGTCGCCCCGCCCGCACACCCCTGCACACCCCTGCACATCCCCCTGCACATCTCCCGGCCCATCCGCCCGTCCCCCGACCGGAGGTCGCCCGTGGCTCGGATCTACGTCCGCAGCGGCATCAACCCCGACGATCCTGGCGCGCCCGTGGTGGCGCTGCTCGTCGATCCGGACGGACCGCCCGGCGAGCGGGCCGTCGCGAAACTGGGCTGGTACGGATACGAGGGGGACGGCGCGTCCTTCCTGCTCCCCACCGACGGCTGGGCGGAGCACGCCCTCGACGGGGACCGGCTGACGGTCGCGGTGGCCGCGTACCCGTTCGCGCTGGAGCAGATCGGCGCGGACCCGGCGGCGTTCCCGGACCGCTCGCCCGCCGTCCCCGAGGCGGCGCTGGTGCTGCACGCGGAGGCCGCGGTCGACCCGGCGCTGTACGCCCGGGCCGGCGCCGCGACCGCCGTGTTCACGGCCGGCCCGGGGCTGGCGCTGGACGAGGTGCTGGCCGCGGAGGACGCCTGGCCGGTCGTGCTCGCCCCGCCGCCGCCCCCCGAGGGCTGAGCCCGACGGCCCGTGGTCGGCCGGGGGTGCCGTACGGCCGTACGGCACCCCCGGCCGGCCCCCTGTACGGCACCCCGACCGACCCCCTCGTCAACGGGCCGTCAACTCGCTGTCATCGGCGACGCGGTGACATGGCGGGAGGCCGGGCTCCACCGGGGAGCCGGCCGGGAGGGGAACCCGACATGATCAACCGCCGTACGGCCGCAGCCGCGGTCCTGGTCGCCGCGACCGCGGTGTCAGGGACGGTCCTGGGGGCCGGGACCGCGAGCGCGAGCACGACCGACCTGCCGCTACCGGTCAGCGGCGCCGATTACCGCCTCTCCAGCAAGGCTGGCGGCGCCCTCCAGTGGGACAGCCGCGACAGCGGGTCCACCGTGGTGGTCCGCGACTGGAACGAGGCGTCCGCCCAGCAGGTCTGGACGATCAGGGACGAGGGCGCCGGCACCTGGTCGGTGAAGGTGCCGGGCACCAACAACGCGATCGACCGCGACACGGGCCGGAACACCGTCGGCGCCTGGAACTACGTGGGCGCGGACAACCAGCGGTGGAGCCTGCACAACACCACGCTGGGCGACGGCAGGGGCTGGCTGCTGCGCAACGTCTCGGACCCGCGCCTCTGCCTCGCCCGCGACACGGACCTGAACGCCAAGGTGGCCACCTGCAACACCGGTGACCCGGCGCAGAACTGGAACCTCGACCGGGCCACCGGCACCACCCCGCCGTCCCCCGGCCGCCCGGTCATCGACCTGGACTACTCGCGGGCCCCCGACCTCGGCCCGTGGCTGGAGCAGCAGAAGCGGACCGTCGCGGACTACTACGCGACGATCTCCAACCTGGTCACCAAGGGCGCGTGGACCGCCGCCCCGCGGTTCCGGATCGTCCTCGACCCGCAGATCACCGACTACCCCGCCGAGGCGCGGCCCGGTGCCGTGCCCGAGATCCACGTCAACATCGCCTACACCCGCAACAACCGGAACGACACCGGCTTCCTGCTGCACGAGGCCGCGCACGTGGCGTTCTTCGGCCACCCGGGCCGCCCCGACTGGCTGGAGGAGGGTCTCGCGGACTGGGTGCGCTACTACAACTTCCAGCCCGGCACCGTGCACCCGCTCGCCCCGGACGACCGGTACGACAGCGGCTACAGCGCCACCGCCCGGTTCATCGACTACGTCGCGAAGGCCTACCGGCGGCCCGACCTGCCGTACCTGCTGAACACCAGGGACTACGGCTCCGGCCAGATCTGGGTCCAGCTCACCGGCAGGACCGCCGACCAGCTCTGGAACGAGATGCCCAAGTAGGCCGGTGCCGGCCCGGATCCGCATGCAGATCCGGGCCGGCCTCGTTCCGTGCTACGCCCCACTGTGCCGGAGCATGTCCTCCCGCTCCACCACCTTGACCCGCTCGCGCCCCTCCGCCTCGCCCAACGCACGCTCGTGGGCGTCGAGTTCGTACCAGCCCTGCCAGGTGGTGAACCGCACCCCGCGCTCCCGCAGGTGGCCGACGACCGCCTCCGGGTCGGGCTCGACGGCGCCGGGCAGCCGGCCCTCGGTGTGGTCGGCGAGCAGGCAGGCGACGGTCTCGTTGGCGTCGCCCTTGGTGTGGCCGATGAGGCCGACCGGTCCGCGCTTGATCCAGCCGGTCACGTACACCGCGTCCTGGTGCGAGCCGTCCGCGGCGAGCACCCGGCCGGCCGCGTTCGGCACGGTGCCGGAGACCGGGTCGAACGGCAGCTTGGGCAGCTCGTCCGAGTAGTAGCCGATCGCCCGGTAGATCGACCGGACGTCCCAGTCGGTGAACTGCCCGGTGCCGCGGACGTTGCCGGTGCCGTCGAGCTCGGTGCGCTCGGTGCGCAGGCCGCTCACCTTGCCGTCCTCGCCGAGCACCTCCACCGGGGACTCGAAGAAGTGCAGGTAGAGGCGGTGCGGGCGGTCGCCGACGTCCCGGATGGCCCAGTTCTCGATGGTCGAGGCGACCATGTCGACGTGCTTGGCGGCGCGCCGCTCGGCGATCGAGCCGTCGTCGTAGTCGATGTCCTCGGGGGCGACGATCACCTCGATGTTCGGCGAGTGGTCGAGCTCGCGCAGCTCCATCGGGCTGAACTTGGCCTGAGCGGGGCCGCGGCGGGCGAAGACGTGCACCTCCAGCGCGCGGTTGCGCTTGAGGCCCTCGTAGACGTTCGGCGGGATCTCGGTGGGCAGCAGCTCGTCGGCGGTCTTGGCGAGGATCCGGGCCACGTCGAGGGCGACGTTCCCGGCGCCGAGCACGGCGACCTTCTCGGCCTCCAGCGGCCAGGTGCGCGGCACGTCGGGGTGGCCGTCGTACCAGGAGACGAAGTCGGCGGCGCCGTACGAGCCTTCGAGGCCGATGCCGGGGACGTCGAGCGCGCGGTCGGCCATCGCGCCGGTGGAGAAGACCACGGCGTCGTAGAACCGGTGCAGGTCGTCCAGGGTGATGTCGCCGGGGTAGTCGACGTTGCCGAACAGCCGGACCTGCGGCTTGTCCAGCACCTTGTGGAGCGCGGTGACGATGCCCTTGATCCGCGGGTGGTCGGGCGCGACGCCGTAGCGGATCAGCCCGAACGGCGCGGGCATCCGCTCGAAGACGTCGATGGAGACACCGGGCTGCTGGGCGGCCTCGGACTTCAGCAGGGCATCGGCGGCGTATATGCCGGCGGGGCCGGCGCCGACGATCGCGACGCGGATCGGGCGGGTCATGTCGGGCGATCCTCCGGACGTGGACGAACGAAACGGGGCGGAGCAGGGCGGAGCAGCACCCAACAGGGCGGACGGGCGAGGGTGACCCAGGTCCACCCAACCCTGCCGGACCTTGCCACTGTAGGCGGTGTCGATCTATGAGGTCATAGAGCGAACCTATGCCCGATCCGGGAACAACGACGCAGCCCCCGAGCCGGACCCGGGGGCGCGGGACTCGGGGGCTCGGAGGCTCAGGGACTCGGCGGCTCAGTGCCGATTCTGCACCGCCGGATCGGTGAACCCGACCGCGAACACCGTACGCAACGAGGCCGTCGTGCTCCCGCCGTAGTTCTTGCAGACGCCCGAGTCGTCGGCACCGACGGTGAAGTGCTTGTCACCCCTGGCCCGACAGATGCCCTCCGTCAGGCCCCACAGCTCGTCGACCTGGTCGGCCCCCAGCTTGGGCCAGTAGCTGAGCGCCTGGGGCGAGCCGGCCCCCCAGTTGCCGCCCCAGGCGGTCTCGCTGCCGCAGCCGGTGACCGGGCGGGTGTCGCCGGCCCAGGTGTGCGAGAGCACGGCCGGCTTGGTGCCGCAGCCCTTGGAGAACGCGAAGTTGACCACGCCCTGGGCGTCGGTCCAGGTCATACCGCCCTGGAGGCCCCGGTAGCCGGGAGTGGTGAAGGCGTCCTGGACGACAGTGCGGTCCGCGGTGGTGGTGAGCAGCCCTGGGTCGGTGGCCGAGCTCGCCGGGTTGAGGCGATAGCGGACCACCCGGGAGCCGTAGGTCTCGCCGTACCACTCGCCGGTGACCAGCTTGAAGGTGGAGCCGCCGCCGGTCTTGTCCAGGGCGAGCCAGGAGAAGCAGAGCGAGGCCGGGTCGAGCGGCGCGTCGGCGGCGCAGCTCGGTGCCTTCTTCGCCTGGAAGTAGCGGTGGGTCTCGGGCAGCACGTACGGGTAGCCGCAGGCGCTGGACTTCCCGCCGTTCATGCCGACGGTGGTGACGCCGGAACCGTAGGTGTCGACCTTGGCGAGCTTGTTGAGGTCGAAGACCCGGATGCCGTTGGCGGTGTCGGTGACGTACAGGTAGTTGGCGTACCAGGCGATGCCGCCGCCGTGCCCGGTGACGTAGGTGAAGTCGGCGGCCGCGCCGGAGGTGCTGGTGGGTTCGGTCAGCAGGACGTGCCGGTACTTCTGGGTGGTCCGGTCGATCAGGGTGAGCTTGAGCAGGTTGTTGGTCCTGCAACCGGTGGTGACCGGGTCGTCGTCGTACGTGGTGTAGTGCCAGGCGACCGCGGTGACACTGCGGCCCTGGATCGCGCCGTCGCCGCCGTCGGCCGTGCCGGTGGTGCTGAGGCCCTGCGGGAACCAGTGCTGGGTGGTGTCGTCGCCGTAGGCGCTGGACCAGCACCAGGCGGTCTTCTTCTCCACGTCGGCGGGCGGCAGACCGGCGGGCTCCAGGCCGGCGCAGGCGCGCATCTGCCGCAGCTTCAGCCAACCGTCGTCCTGACCGGCCGAGTTGACGGAGTAGTCGGTGGTGACGACGTCCGTCAGGTCGGCGTGCTGGGTGAGGTACCGGTTGTGGAGGTTGGTGGTGGCCGCCGTGTAGTCGGTGTCGGTCAGCCGGAACTGGTCCGCGCCGGGGGTGAGCGGCCGGACCACGGGCGCGTCGACGGCGGCCGCGGGGGCCGTGGCCGGTCCGGCCAGCACCGCGGTACAGGCGGCGGCCAGGGCGGCGAGGGCCGCCTTCCACCGTGAGGCCCGGACTCCTGCCATGGGGGTGTGCTCCTTGCGCGCGACGATCGGCTCCAGCGGGCAGATGGTCGCACAGGCGTGCGCCGTCAGGTACGGATCGCACCCAACCTGCACAGCACCCCCGAATTCACCACGGCGCGGACCCGTGGCCCGCAGCCCGTCAAACCGTCAAGATCCACCCGTGGATGCCCTTTCGGGCAGCACCGGCGGCCCGAACGGGCGCCCGCGCGCCCGGGCCGGTGGACGACCGCGCCGACCGGTCGTGACCCGCCGACCCCGGGCTCCCCCGCAGGTCATGACCGGTCGCGCACCGACCGACGGGCCGCCGGCCGACCTCGGCGGGACGAGGGTTGACACCGGAAGTTGGTCTAGTCCACCGTAGGGGCACACGCGTTTGACGAGGCCGGAACAGCTGTCGGCACTCCTTGTCGGACGAGAAACCCACCCTCTCCTCACTCCCCACCAGGGCCTCCGGGCCCCGTCCGGCCACGCCTCGCGACCCCCTCCTCCGCCCGGGCACCGGCCACCGACCGACCCGACGTCCCGACCCGACCTTGGAGTGACGTGATGCCGAAGCCCGACGGGTACCTGTATCGAGCCGCTTCGGAGCGCCCCTACTTCAGCAACGACGGCGAGTCCTACCTCGCCGCCACCGCGCTGAGGGACCTCGACAAGCGGCGCCCGCTGCGCGTGCTGTCCGAGGAGCAGTTCGCCTTCTGGCAGACCTACGGCTATGTCGTCGTGCCGGAGGCGATCTCCGCCGACGCCGCCCGCGCGCTGCTCGACTTCGCCTGGGAGTTCCAGGGGCTCGACCGCGATCGTCCCGAAACCTGGTACCAGGAGCGGGAGTTCCGGGACGAGCTGGACCAGCACCTGCACATCTACGGCTTCGTCGAGGCCTACCAGCACCAGCTCCTGTGGGACAGCCGACAGGCCCGCCGGGTCTACGACGCCTTCGTCGACGTCTGGGACTGCGAGGAGCTCTGGGTCACCCTCGACCGGCTCAACCTCAACCCGCCGAACGTGAAGAACCGCGACCGCGCGCTGATCGACCCCACCGACGAGGGCTTCGACATCGAGCTGCACTGGGACGTCGACTCCACCGCCGGGATGCTGCCGCAGCGCGTCCAGGGGATCATCGCGCTCTCCGACACCGAGCCCGACCACGGCGGCTTCCAGTGCAACCCGGAGCTGTTCCGCCGGTTCAACACCTGGCAGGCCGCCCAGCCGGCCGACCGCGACCCGATCCGCCCGGCCGTCGACCGCGCCGAGTTCCCGGTCGTCCGACCGGAGTTGAAGGCCGGTGACCTGCTGATCTGGAACGGCATGCTGGCCCACGGCGTGGCCGCCAACACCTCGGCGAACGGCGTGCGCTCCGTCCAGTACCTGTCGATGATGCCCGCGCTCGAGGAACACACGGAGCTCCGCGAGTCGCGCGTGCACTCCTGGCGCCACCTCTCCACCCCGACCTGGAACAGGACCCTGGTCGGCGACCACCGTCGGCACGAATCGCTGCGCTACGGCCCGGCCGAACTCACCGACCTCGGCGCCCGACTGCTCGGCCTGGAGTCCTGGCATCCGGCCGACGACAGCACCGGCACCCCGGACGGCGAGGCATGACCACGGACCACGCCGCGCACGGCGTCTGCCTCGCCCTGCCCACCAACCGGGCCTGCGTCCCCGCCATCGCCGACGTCGCCGCCGAAGCCGCCTGGGCGGCCCGGGAGTTCGGCGTCCAGGTGCACCTGCTGATCCTGGACTCGGCCGACGCCGCGACCCGCGAGGAGCACGCCAAGGCCGTCGCCGACCTGCCCGGCACCCCCGGCGTCCTGGTCCACCACCTCGACGAGGAACACCAGCGCGCCTTCCTGCGCACGGTGATCGACCGGGCGCGCGCCGACCTCCCGGCCGCGTCGGCCGACCGGCTCCTCGACCTGCTGCTGCCGGACGCCGTCTCCTACGGCGCCTGCACCGACCGGGCGTTCCTGCTCGCCGCCGCGCTCGGCTGCTCCTCCGTGCACCGCCGCGACTCCGACAGCACCTACCAACTGCTGGACGGCGAACCGGTGTTCCCGATCCACCACGAGCTGCGGTCGATCGGCCGGCGGGCGGCCGAGGCCGCGTCCGGCGTCACCCACCACACCCTGGACCCGGCGCACGCGCAGAAGCCGGTCGCCCTGGTCGGCAGCTCCTTCATCGGCGAACTCTCCGTCGACCTCGGGGAGATGCGCGCCCTGGACCCGGCGGTCTACGAGGAGGTGGTGGGTCTGTGGGGGCCCGCCGACTTCACCGCCGAGCAGCGCCGCGAGCTCGTCGCGGACTCCTTCGTCGGCAACGGCACCGAGCCGTTCACCCGGGACCGCGCGGTGCTCGACCTGCCCGACATCTGGCGGATCGACATGTGCAACATCGCCCTGGACCGCGAGGTGTACGAGCGGGTGCCGCTGCCACCGGCCAACGACACCATCGGCAGCGACTACTTCCTGCACCACCTGGTGCTCAACGCCGAGCTGCCCGGGGTCACCCACAACCGCAACATCGTCAACCACTACACGCCCGAACGGCGTACCGACGCCGGGTTCCTGGCCTACCAGCTGCGGTTCACCAAGTTCCTGCTGTCGATGCTGTACCTCCGCCCGGTGTACGACGCGCTGGAGGCCGCCGGCGGGGCGCTGCTCGACGCGGACCACCACCTCCGCCCCGCCCTGGTCGCCGGGTTCGCCCGCGACGCGGCCGGCGCGGACCGGACGGAGAACCACCGTCGGCTGGACGTCGTCGACCGCGCCTACCGCCGACTCGGCGGCCGCTACGCCGGGTTCGCCGATCACCTGCGGCCGCTGCGGGAGCGACTCCTGGACGAGGCGCAGGCCGACATCGAGGCCTTCGCGCTGCTCGTCGACGCCTGGGGACCGCTGGTCCGCGCCGCCCGCACCACCCCGCCGACGCCCGCACCGGCCCCGGCCCCGTCCGACACACCCGACCAGCCCGCCGGCCGGAGATCCGACCATGCCTGACCACGACCGCCTGCGCACCGCCCTGGCCGCCGCCGAGGACGACCGGATCATCTACGACCTCGACGGCATCGAGGCCCAGTACGACGCGCTGCTGCGCGAACTCCCGGGCATCGACGTCCGGTTCGCCATGAAGGCCTGCCCGGTGGACGAGGTGCTCGACGGCCTGGCCGCCCGGGGCGCCGGCTTCGACGCGGCCGGCCCGCAGGAGATCGTCCAGGCGCTGCGCACCGGAGTGCCGGTCGAGCGGATCCACTACGGCAACACCATCAAGTCCGACCACCAGATCGCCGAGGCGTACCGGCTCGGGGTGCGCGACTTCGCCACCGACAGCCTGGCCGACGTCGCCGCGCTCGCCGAACACGCCCCGGGAGCCCGGGTGTTCTGCCGCCTCGCGACCACCGGCGAGGGCGCCCTCTGGGGTCTGAGCCGGAAGTTCGGCTGCTCACCCGAGGACGCCCTGCGGGTGCTCGACGCGGCGCGGGACGCGGGACTGGTCCCGGCCGGCCTGTCGGTGCACGTGGGCTCCCAGCAACTCACCTCCGAGGCCTGGCAGAACGCCCTGGAGACGCTCGGCTCGGTGATCGAGGAGGCCAACCGGCGCGGCATCCTGCTGGACCACGTCAACCTCGGCGGCGGCCTGCCCGCGCTCGGTGTCCTGGACCGGCGCGGAGTGCCGCTGCACCCGCCGGTCGACAAGATGTTCGCGGTGATCCGGGAGGGCATGCAGCGCCTGCGCGAACTCTCCGCCGTACCGCTCGGCTTCCTGCTGGAGCCGGGTCGCCACCTGATCGCCGACCACGGCGCGATCCGCGCCCACGTCACGCGCCTGACCGACCGCCAGCAGCTGGACGGCGAGCGGGCGTACTGGCTCTACCTGAGCTGCGGCAAGTTCAACGGCCTGTACGAGATGGACGAGCTGCGCTACCGGCTGGAGTTCCCCACCCACCCCGACGCCGTGACGGTACCCGCCGTGGTCGCCGGTCCCACCTGCGACAGCGACGACGCCTTCGCCGACGAGGGCGCCGGCGTGCCCGTCCCCCGGGACGCGGCCTCGGGCGACCCGGTCTGGATCCTCTCCTGCGGCGCCTACGCCACCGCCTACACCACCCGGGGGTTCAACGGCTTCCCGCCGCTCCCCTACAGCTGTGTCCGGGCGGACCGTCCGTCCGGCGGACCGGGCCCCGAGGGAGCACCGCAGTAGATGTCCGCGCACCCCACCACCGCGGGCCGACCCACCGCCGCACCGCGTTCCGACACCGCACCGCGCCCCACCGCACCGCGCCCCGACACCACCGCACCGCGCCCCGACACCACCGCGCCGCGCCCCGCCCTCCCCGGCGAGGCGCTCCTCGACGACGGCCTCCTCGTCCGCCCCCTCGCCGAGCACGACTGGGCCGAGGTGGTGCCCCTGGAGGCCCGCGCCTACGCCGAGAGCGGCCTCTCCGAGGGCGGCGAGGCCCTGCGCTCGCGCCACCGGGCCGCGCCCGACTGCTGCTTCGTGTTCGAGCACGAGGGCGGGTTCGGCGGCTACCTGCTCGCCCTGCCCTACCCGCTCGGCCACTGCCCCGACCTCAGCCGCGCCGAGGACCCGCACGGCCGCACCACCACCAACCTGCACGCCCACGACCTGGTCGTCACCGAGCGGCTGCGCGGCCGCGGCCTGGCCCCCCGGCTGCTGACCTTCCTCGCCGACACCGCCCGCGCCCGCGGCTACGCCACCGTCTCCCTGGTCGCCGTCCGCGGCAGCGAGGTCCTCTGGGCCCCGCTCGGCTACCGCTCCCACCCCGAGGTGCGGCTCCCCGCGAGCTACGGCGAGCAGGCCGTCTACATGGCGATGTCCCTGCGCCCCTGACGCCGCCACCTCGGCGCCACCCCTCCGAAGCCACTCCCCGACGCCAATTCCCCGACGCCCTTTCCCCCTTCCTCCCCCACCAATGAATCGGGCTGATGCACATGCTCCGCGTGCGCGACGACTTCCTGCGGGCGCACCTGGCCATCGCAGCGCTGTTCTGCTTCCTCGGCTTCCAGTACGCGACCTGGATCTCCCGCCTGCCCACCCTGAAGACCCGGTTCGAGCTGAGCGACGGCCGGATCGGCCTGCTGCTGATGGCCTCCGGCATCGGGGCCGCCGCCTCCTTCCCGCTCGTCGCCTCGATGATGAAGCGGTACGGCTCGCGCACCCTCGCCACGGTCTCCGCGCTCGTCCTCGGCCTCGTCCTGGCCGGCTTCACCCTCGCCCCGAACTTCCCCGTCCTGCTGCTGGTGGCCGCGCTCGACGGTGTCGCGGTCGGCTTCCTGAACGTCGCGATGAACGCCCAGGGCGCCGCGCTGGAGGTCCGCTTCCGGCGCACCGCGATGTCCAGGCTGCACGCCACGTTCAGCGCCGGCCTGGGTCTGGCCGCCCTGCTCGCCTCCGGCGTGAACGTCGTCACCACCGCGCTGTCCGCGCACTTCGCCGTTGCGGCCGGTGTTCTCGCGCTGCTGCTCCTGCTCGCCCAGACCGGCATGCTGGCGGACGAGCCGCAGGCCGCCGCCACCGCCGCCGACGCGCCCGACGCCGACGCACCCGACGCCGAGGCCGGGCGGCCGACGAAGCGCCGCGGCATCCCGCTCCCCTCCCGGATCACCGTCTGGATGGGCCTCGCGATGGTGTTCGGCACCATCACCGAGGGCGCCATGAACGACTGGTCCGCCCTCTACCTGAAGGACGTCGTCCACGCCTCGCCCCAGCTGGCCCCGATGGGCATCGCCGTCATCTCGGTGATGATGGTGCTCGCCCGGCTGTTCGCCGACGGCTGGCGGACCCGCTTCGGCGACGGCCGGATCGTCCGCGTCGGCAGCACCGTGGCCGGGCTCGGCCTGGCGCTCGCCCTGCTGGTCGGCGGGGTCGTCCCGGCGCTGATCGGCTTCGCCTGCGTCGGCCTGGGCGTCGCCGCCGTCACCCCTTGCGTCTACGTCGCCGCCGCCCGCCAGGGCTCCGACGCGCTCGCGCTGGTCGCCGCCACCGGCACCACCGGCCTGCTCGCCGGCCCGGCCGTGATCGGCTTCGTCGCCAACGCCACCAGCCTGGTCTGGGGCATGGGCGTGGTCGCGGTCTCGGCGCTGGTCGTCGCGCTCTGCGCCACCCGGATCGCCTGGCCCACCCTCGACGCGGACCCGGCGTCCGACAAGACACCCCCACCCGCACCCGCACCCGCCGACGCCACCCTGCGCGAGGCCTGACCGGCCCCCGCCCCCGGCCCGGCCACCGCGACCGTCCCGCGGGGCCGGGCCGTCGCCGTGCCACCCCGGCCCCGGCCACCGCCGCAAAACCCTTCGCCCCACGACCGCCCCACGAACTACGCTCGCCGGATGAGCATGCGCACCTTCCGCATCACCGTCCGCGGCGTCTTCGACGGCCTCACCCCCGAGCAGCACGCCGAGTTGCAGTCCCGGGCGGCCGAGCACGACATCCTCTTCGCCGCCTTCACCCCCGAGGGCCACCTCAGCTACGACCTGAACGCCCGTGCGGTCTTCACCTTCCGCTACCAGGACTCCGGCGAGGCCGAGGAGGACATCCTCGACGCCACCGAACGTGCCGAGCAGTCCGCGCGCGACTGGCTCGACGCGCGCGGCTACGGCTACAAGAACCTCCGCTCGCAGGCCGAGGACCTCTCCCAGGCCCCGCTCGGCAAGCGCCAGCGCCAGGCCGCCGCCCGCGAACTCTGAACCCGCCGCCACGGACTCCGGACACCGCCGCGCGACACCCCCGCGGCGGTGTCCGGATCGATCGGAACCACCGCCGCAGGGCGCCTACGGTCGACCCATGACCCGCACCGCACGTCTCACCGACAGCCGGCTCGACGACGCCGCCCGGTTCCTCCGGACCTCCGGCCGCGTCCTCGAACAACGCCGCTTCGCCCACCTGTTCGGCGGAGACGGAGACCCCGTCGGCGTCCTCGCCGCCCTGGAGGCGCACCGCTCCACCGACGGCGGCTACGCCTTCGGCCTCGAACCGGACGTGCGCGGGCCGGCCGGCCAGCCCATCGCCGTGCCGACCGCGCTGCTCACCCTGGAGGAGGCCGGAGCGCTGGACGACGCCCGCGCCCGGAGCGTCTGCGACTGGCTGGCGACGGTCGCCGCACCCGACGGCGGCGTGCCCGTCGTCCTGCCGAGCCTGCGGCCCTACCCGCGGCCGCCGTTCGTCCCGGTGCCGGAGGAGGGCGAGCAGCCGGTCGGTGCCCTGCTGTCCACCGGCCAGATCGTCGCCCCGCTGCTCCGCCGGGGCATCGAACACCCGTGGCTCACCGCCGCCACCGCCTTCTGCCGCACCGCCGTCGAGAACCTCGGCGACACCCACCCGTACGAGGCGGGCGCCGCGGTCCGCTTCCTCGACGCCGCACCGGACACCGCCTGGGCCCGGCGGGCGGCGGCCCGGCTGGGTGAACTGGTCCGCGAGCAGCGGATCGTGCTGCTCGACCCGGCCCGGCCGGAGGACGCCCGGCTCTCCCCGGGCTACGCGCCGGGCGAGTACCACCTGCCGCACGACTACGCCCGCCGACCGGACAGCCTGGCCCGGGCCTGGTTCACCGACGCCGAACTCGCGCGCAGCCTCGACCACCTCGCCACCGAGCAGCAGCCGGACGGCGGCTGGCCGATCCACTGGGTCCGCTGGTCCGCGTCCACCGAGTCGGAGGCCCGACCCGGCGTCACCCTCCAGGCCCTGCTCACCCTCCGTGCCTGGGACACCGTCGACGAAGCGGCCCCGCGAACCTCGTGACCCGACACCGGCACCACCACTCCGCACCGGGCCTACCGCCCTGTCGACCTACCGACCTACCGACCTACCGACCTGCCGACGTGCCGACGTTCCGATGTGTCGACCTTCCGGACCGTTCGACCGTTCGCCCCACCGGAATACCGACATGACGACGTACTGATGCACTGACGTACCGATGTCCTGACGTACCGATCCGCCCGCCCCGGCGGGAGCGCCGGCGGCGAGCCGACACGGACAGCCATCCGCACCACGAACGCGAGTACGGATCCCCCGCCCCCGCCGGGCGCGCTCCGGCGCAGGCCCAATGGTCTGTACCACCGCCCGGTGATCCGGATCCACCGGCACCACTTCCGCGCCCCGGGCGCCCGACCGGCGGGCCGCGCCGGGGCGCGACAGTGGCAGCTCGGGCGCCCTCAGCAGCCCGTCGAGCCGGCGCGCACCGCCCCTCGGACGAAAGGTCGGCACACGGCCTCCTTGGCAGGCCAGCACCGACATGTCATTGTCAATCATCACGTCAGATCCTTCACTCCAAAGGGGAGTTGTCACGATCGACGGTAGATGCCGAGTCGTCATGCGCTCCCACGAAACCCTGGTCAGCACCACTTCCACTTCTGGTCATCCACGCCCCCCACCACCCCCACCCAGCCGACCGACCACCAGCGGAGAACTCCATGCCGGACCTCGATCTCAACCTGCTCGTCGCCCTGGACGCCCTGCTGGAGGAGGGCAGCGTGACAGGTGCCGCCGAGCGGCTGCACACCTCGGCCCCGGCGATGAGCCGCACGCTGGGGCGACTGCGCCGGGTACTCGGCGATCCGCTCCTGGTCAGGGCAGGCCGCGGCCTGGTCCCCACCCCGCGCGCCGTCGAACTGCGGGCGGAAGTCCGGGCGCTGGTCAGCCGGGGTCAGGCGCTGCTGGTGCCGCGCGCCGCCGCCGAACCCGCCGAGCTCAACCGCCGGTTCACCCTGCAGACCGGTGACGTGCTGCTGACCACCATCGGCGCGACGCTGGTCGAGACGGTCCGCTCCCAGGCGCCGGCCGTCACCCTGCGCTTCCTCGGCGACCACCTGGAGGGCACCAGTGCGATGCGCGACGGTGTGATCGACCTGGAGGTCGGGGTGACGGACCACCTCGATCCCGAGACCCGCACCGAACCGCTCACCACCACCGGCCTGGTGGGCATCGCCCGCACCGGGCACCCGCTGACGAACGGAGCGCCGCCCACCGCAGAGCAGTTCGCCGCCGCCGACCACCTCGCGGTCTCCCGCCACGGCCGCGGCCCCGGGCCGGTCGACCAGCGGCTCGCCGATCTCGGCCTCTCCCGACGGGTGGTGGCCAGCGTGCCGAGCTACCCGGCGGCCCTCTTCCTGCTGCGCGACAGCGAGTTGGTGGGCCTGGCCCCGGCCCGGCTCGGCACGCCGGCGGCCGAGGCACTCGGCCTGAGCACCTTCCCCCTCCCGGTGAACCTGCCCGAGGTGGTACTGAGCATGGCCTGGCACCCGCGCAACGACCAGGACGCGGGTCATCGCTGGCTGCGCGAGCTGGTCCGGGGCGTCGTCGCCGCCCGCGCCGGCAAGTCCGCCCTGTCGGCCCTGTTCCCGGCCGAGTCGCTGCCGGCCTCCAACCACCCCGTCCTGAGCGCCTATTGACCACCGGGGCGGGCTCCCTCAACGCCCCTGCCCCGACAGCCTGCCGCCCCCGACAGCCCAGCAGCCCGACACGCGGCGGGCCGCCGGAGCATCACGCCCCGGCGGCCCGGACCCTCGCCGTCCGCCCCCGCCCTCGCCCTCGCACCCCCGCCACGGGGAGCCACGGGGAGCCAGGGGACTGCCGAGCTACGCCGTGCGGCGCAGCAGGGCCAGGTACATCGCGTCCGTCCCGTGGAGGTGGGGCCAGAGCTGGACATCCGGGCCGTCGCCGAGGGACGGCACCCCGGGCAGCAGCGGCCGCGCGTCGATCCACTCGAGGCGGCCGCCCTCCGTCCGCAGCACGTCGTCCACCACCGCACGGGTCTCCGCGAGGTGCGGCGAACAGGTCGCGTAGCCGACCACGCCGCCGATCCGGGTGGCCTCGACGGCCGAGCGCAGCAGGTCCCGCTGGAGCGGCCCGAACGCGGCGACGTCCTGGGGCCGGCGGCGCCAGCGGGCCTCGGGCCGGCGGCGCAGGGCGCCGAGCCCGGAGCACGGCACGTCGACGAGCACCCGGTCGAAGCCGCCGGACTTCCAGGCGGGCCTGGTGCCGTCGGCGGCGATCACGGTGTACGGGCCGGGGTTGCCCTCCAGCGCGCGGGCGACCAGCCGGGCCCGGTGCGGCTGCTTCTCGCTGGCGACCAGCGCCGCGCCGCGCTCCGCGGCGAGCGCGGCGAGCAGCGCGGCCTTGCCGCCGGGGCCGGCGCAGCCGTCCAGCCACAGCCGGTCGGGGCCGTCCAGCGGCGCGGCGGCGAGCGCGAGGGCGACCAGCTGGCTGCCCTCGTCCTGGACGCCGGCCCGGTTCTCCTGCACCGCGGCGACGGAGCCCGGGTCGCCGCCCTCGGCGAGCCGCAGGGCGAACGGGGACCAGCGGCCCGGTTCGGCCTCCGGCAGGGCCTGCGCCAGCTCGCCGACGGTGGCCCGGCCGGGGCGCGCGATCAGGGTGACCTCGGGGCGCTCGTTGTCGGCGCGGAGCAGCTCCTCGACGGCGGCACGGCCGGCGGCGTCGGGCTGCCAGCGGCCGAGCGAGTCCCAGAGCGCGGCAACCACCCAGCGGGGGTGGGAGTGCACGACGGCGAGGTGGTCCTCGGCGTCCTTCTCGTACGGCGGGGCGACCCGCTCGATCCACGTGTCCAGGTCGTGGGCGCTGATCCGGCGCAGCACGGCGTTGACGAACTTGGCCTTGCCGTCGCCGAGCACGACCCGGGCGAGTTCGACGGTGGCCGAGACGGCGGCGTGGCTGGGGATGCGGGTGGTGAGCAGCTGGTGCGCGCCGAGCGAGAGGACGTCGAGGACCGGCGGGTCGACCTTGCTGAGCGGGCGGTCGATGCAGGCGGCGATGACCGCGTCGTAGGTGCCCTGGAGCCGGAGGGTGCCGTAGACCAGCTCGGTGGCCAGCGCGGCGTCGCGCCGGTCCATGCCCTTCTGCTCGGCCTCGCGGAGCAGCGAGGGCAGGATGAGGTTGGCGTAGGCGTCGCGCTCGTCGACGGCCCGCAGGGCGCGGAAGGCGACGATCCGGGCGGGGTCCTTCTTCGGGCGCCGGTGCGGTCGCGGCGCGCGCTTGCCGCCGGGACCGCCGGAGTTGCCGGAGCCGGCGGACGGACCGTGGGTACTGCTGGGCGTGCTCATGGGATGTGCCTCAAAGTGCTGCGGGGGTTATTTCTGGATCTCTCGAACAGTAACGCGAAACGCGACGGCGCTCAGCTCGCGTCGGGGCGCTCGCCCAGGCGCTCGCCGGACTCGATGCGCGCGCCGCGCGCCCAGTCCGCCGCCCGCATGGCCTTCTTGCCCTGCGGCCGCACCTCACCCAGCTCGACCTCGTGGCTGCCGGTGCCGACCCGGACGCTGTTCTTGCCGACGGCCAGCTCGCCCGGCGCGAGCCCGGCGGAGTCCGGCAGCAGGGTGACCGGCCCGGTGATCTTGAGCCGCTCGCCGCGGAACTCGGTCCAGGCGCCGGGGGCGGGCGCGCAGCCGCGCACCACCCGGTCGACCCGCAGCGCGGGCGCGGTCCAGTCGATCCGGGCGTCCTCGACGCTGATCTTCGGGGCGAGGGTGATGCCCTCGGCGGGCTGCGGGACGGCGTGCAGGCTGCCGTCGGCGATGCCGTCCATGGTGGCGGCGAGCAGCCGGGCCCCGGAGCGGGCGAGCCGGTCGAGCAGGTCCCCGCTGGTGTCGGCGGGGCGGACCTCCTCGGTGATCACGCCGTAGACCGGGCCGGAGTCGAGGCCCTGCTCGATGAGGAAGGTCGACGCGCCGGTGACCTCGTCACCCGCCATCACCGCGTGCTGGACGGGGGCGGCGCCGCGCCAGGCGGGGAGCAGCGAGAAGTGCAGGTTGACCCAGCCGTGCTTCGGGATCTCCAGGGTGCCGGGGCGCAGCAGCGCGCCGTAGGCGACGACCGGGCAGCAGTCGGGGGCGAGCTCGGTGAGCCGGGCGACGAAGTCGGGGTCGCTCGGCTTCGCCGGCTTGAGGACCTCGATCCCGGCCTCCTCGGCGCGCTGGGCGACGGGGCTGGCGACGAGCTTGCGACCGCGGCCGGAGGGGGCGTCGGGGCGGGTGACCACCGCGACGACCTCGTGCCGGTCGGAGGCGAGCAGGGCGTCCAGGGCGGGAACGGCGACCTCGGGGGTGCCGGCGAACACGAGGCGCATCAAGTGCCTTTCTGCAGTGCGGAGTTGGCGGGGATTACGGAGTCGAACCGGGGTGCGGGGTCGACCCGGAACGGCGAGCGGACGCGGAACGGCGGGGCGCTCAGCGGGCCGAGCCGAAGGTGCTGTGCGGGGAGACCTTGACCACCGGCGCGGGACCCGAACCCCAGTCCGACTCCCGGATCGCCTTGAGCGCGGCCTTGCGCTGCGCGGTGTCGAGGCGGTCGATGAAGATGATGCCGTCGAGGTGGTCGGTCTCGTGCTGGATGCAGCGGGCGAGCAGTTGGGTGCCCTCGACGGTGACCGGGTCGCCGTACATGTTGAAGCCCTTGGCGACCACGCCGTACGCGCGCCGGGTGTCGTAGCGCAGGCCCGGCAGCGACAGGCAGCCCTCGGGGCCCTCCTGCTCCTCCTCGCTGAGCGACAGGTCCGGGTTGATCAGGTGCCCGGTGACGCCGTCCACGTGGTAGGTGAACACCCGCAGGGAGACGCCGAGTTGGGGCGCGGCCAGCCCGGCGCCGGGGGCGTCGATCATGGTCTCGGTGAGGTCCGCGACGAGGGCGCGGAGCTCCTTGTCGAAGGTGGTGACGGGCTGGGCGGTGGCGCGCAGGACGGGGTCTCCGAAGATGCGGATCGGCTGGATCGCCACGGGATCGGGCTCCTGTCCGTCGGGGTGCGGGCTGCTGGAAACGGGCGGACCGGGCGGCGGGCGCACGGCCGTCGGCAAGTCTATGCAATCCACTCGCCCGGGGTTCTGGCACATCCCGCACCGCTGCCTGCGTGACCCCGGCGCCGGTCCGGCGTTGGTCAAGGGGGATTGACCGGGGCCGGAGCGCGCGGGAAGGGCGTTCCGGCCGAGCCAACCGTACGGAAGGTGGCACGTAGGCCATGGCCGAGCAGATCAACCACGACGCCCGGGCGCGGGCGAGCCTGCACCTGCTGGTGCGGGACATCGAGCGGGTGAGGCGCCAGGTCGATGCGCTGCGGACGCTCACCGCCCAGTTGGGCAACGTCTACCGGCCGCGTCGCCCCAGCACCTCGGCGGGCTTCGTGGTGTACGGGCGGGCGCCCGCGCCCACGGTGCGGCTGGCGCAGGAGCTGCGGGAGAGCGTCGAGACGCTGGTGGCGGCGGCGGTCGAGTTCGACCGCGCGCTGGGCTTCTCCTGGGACTCGGTGGGCTCGGCCCTCGGGGTCACCAAGCAGGCGGTGCACCGCCGGTACGGGATGCGCCGGCCGACCAGCGAGCTGCTGGCGGCGGGCGGCGCGGTGCCGAACCCGACCCGCCCGGACCGCTCCGAGGAGCTCCCCGGCCACCCCGGGGCCCATCCGGCCGCGCACCCCGCGGCCCACACGCCGCCGCTGCCCGCCGCGGCCCACACACCCGCCCACACGCCCGCCCACGGGCCGGCCCACGCGCCGGAGCGCGACCGCTCCCCCGCCCCGACCGGCCTCGCCACGACCGTCCCGGCCGCCCGCCAGGGCGGCCTCGACCGCAGCGCGCTCGACCGCGGCACCCTCGACCGCACCGCGCTGGACCGCTCCGGCGTCCCGCTGCGCAGCTGACGCACCATCCGGACGCCGGGTGAGGGCCGCGGGTACCAGCACCGCGCCCTCACCGGCCGTCCGGCCCCGCCGGACCACCGCACCGGAACACCCGCACCACCCGCACCACCCGCACCGCACTGATCCACCCGCACCGCCGGACGGCGCTCAGCCGATGTCCGTCGGATCGATCCGCACCTTCACCGCCTCCGGCGTCCGCAGCGCGATCCGCGCGATCTGCGCCGCCTTCAGCGCCGCCGCCAGCGCCGCGCCCTGCCCGGGCGGCACCCGCAGCAGTGCGCGCTCCTGCTCCTCCCCGCGCAGCGCCGCCACCGGCACCGGACCGAGCACGTCCGCGTCCTGCGGCAGCCGGACCAGGTTCAGCAGGTCCGTCACGGCCGCCGGGCTCCCGGTCACCGAGGCCATCCGGGCCACCGGCGGGAAGTGCAGCTGGGCCCGCTCGTCCAGCTCCAGCCCGGCGTGCCCGAGCGGGTCCCAGCGCACCAGCGCCTGCACCGGCCGCGCGGTCGGCTCGGCGACCACCACCACCGTCCCGCCCTCAGCGGCCGGCCGGACCAGCGCGGCCGCGGCCAGCCAGAGCCGCAGCGCCTCCTCCCCGGACCGCAGGTCGGGGCGGCTCAGCAGCGCCCAGCCGTCCAGCAGCAGCGCCGCCGCGTACCCGCCGCCGCCGTCGACCACCGGCTCGGCACCGGGCGTGGAGATCACCAGCGCGGGCTCGTCCGGCACGGTGGCCAGCACCGCGTCCCGCCCGGAGGTGCGGACCGTCACCCGGGGGAACGCCTTGCCGAGCTCCTCGGCCGTCCGCCGGGCCCCCACCACCTGCGCCCGCAGCCGGAACGACCCGCACTCGGGGCAGTGCCAGTCCCGTTCGTCCTCCCCGCACCACCCGCAGTGCAGCGGCGCGTCCGCGCCGGCCGCCTCCAGCGGGCCCTCGCAGCGCCGGCAGCGCGCGGGCGTGCGACAGCGCCCGCACGCCAACCGGGGGACGTAGCCGCGCCGGGGCACCTGGATGAGCACCGGCCCGCCGGCCGCCAGGCCCTCACGGGCCGCCTCCCAGGCGATCGACGGCAGCCGGGCGGCCTGCGCGGCGGCGTCCCGGTGCTGGTCCTGGTCGGTGACGGTGCGCACCCGCGGCGCCGTCCGGCGGACCGTCTCCCGGTCGGCGGTCAACGCCCGTGCCCACCCGGTGCGCACCAGCTGGGCGCCCTCCACGGTGACCACGTGCCCGCCGAGCAGCACGGCCGCGCCCTCCTCGGCGGCGCGCAGCAGGGCGACCTCGCGCACGTGCGGGTGCGGGGCACGCGGGTCGCTGTGGCTGGAGTCGCCGTCGGACCAGACGACCACCAGACCGAGGTCGTGCACCGGCGCGAACATCGCCGCCCGGGTGCCGACGGCGGCGTGCACCGAGCCCCGGCTGACCGTGAGCCACCGCCGGTAGCGCTCGCGCGGGCCGAGGTCGGCGGCCAGGACGGCGTGCCGGCCCTCGCCGAGCAGTTCGGTCAGCGCTCGGTCGACCCGGGCCACCGAGCGACCGTCGGGCACCACGACCAGCGCGCCGCGCCCGCTCGCCAGGGTGGCCGCCACGGCGCGGGCGATCTCGTACGGCCAGCCGGGGCCGGGCAGCGCCGTCCAGACCGCGCGCGGCGCCCCCCCGGCGGCCAGCGAGCCCAGGAACTCCGGCCCGGCCGGATAGCGGGACCAGCCGCCGGGCGCGGGCGCCTCCGGGCGGGGCAGCGGCGGCGGCGAGGCCTCGGCCTCCGCCTTGGCGTGCCGGGGCGGGACGGCGAGCTGCAGCACATCGGCGAGGGTGCCCGCGTACCGGTCGGCGACGGTCCGGCAGAGCCGCAGCAGCGGCGGGGTGAGCACCGGTTCGGGCGAGAGCACCTGCGCGAGCGGGGCGAGCGGCCCGGGGAAGTCGCTCTTCTCCAGCCGGGCGACGATGAAGCCGTCGTGCAGTTCCCCCCCCTCGCGCTGGCCCTTGACCACGCGCGCCCCGAAACGCACCCGCACCCGCACCCCGGGCTGCGCCTCCTCCGCCATGGCGGCGGGCACCTCGTAGTCGAAGAACTTGTCGATGGTGAGCACGCCCTTGTCGACGACCACCCGGGCGACCGGCAACCGCTCGGCCCGCTTGGCGCCGCGCCAGGTCCGCGGCTTGGCCCGGCGGACCGTCTCCCGGATGAACGCCAACTGCTCCGGCGCCCCGCCGTCGTCACTCCGCGCCGCGCCCTCGTCGCCCCGCGCCCCGCCCTCGTCACTCCCCTGCGTGCTGCTCATCGTCCTCAGTACTACCAGGTCCCACCGACAAAACGGCAGGTGGTGGCCGCCCGGCGATCCGGGCGGCCACCACCTGCGGTCAAACGATCAGATCGGCCGATCAGGCCTCGACGGCCTTCTTCAGCTGCTCGACGCGGTCGGTCCGCTCCCAGGTGAAGTCCGGCAGCTCACGGCCGAAGTGGCCGTACGCGGCGGTCTGCGAGTAGATCGGGCGCAGCAGGTCCAGGTCGCGGATGATCGCGGCCGGACGCAGGTCGAAGACGTCGGTGACGGCCTTCTGGATGGCCAGGACCGGGACGGTCTCGGTGCCGAAGGTCTCCACGAACAGGCCGACCGGCTCGGCCTTGCCGATCGCGTACGCGACCTGCACCTCGGCACGGCGGGCGAGGCCGGCGGCGACGATGTTCTTCGCCACCCAGCGCATCGCGTACGCGGCCGAGCGGTCCACCTTGGACGGGTCCTTGCCGGAGAAGGCGCCGCCGCCGTGGCGGGCCATGCCGCCGTAGGTGTCGATGATGATCTTGCGGCCGGTGAGGCCGGCGTCGCCCATCGGGCCGCCGATCTCGAAGCGGCCGGTCGGGTTGACCAGCAGCCGGTAGCCCTCGGTGACGAGCTTGATGCCCTGCTCGGCCAGCGCCTTCAGCTCCGGCTCCACGACGAACTCGCGGACGTCCGGGGTGAGCAGCGACTCGAGGTCGATGTCACTGGCGTGCTGGGTGGAGACGACCACGGTGTCGAGGCGGACGGCCTTGTCGCCGTCGTACTCGATGGTGACCTGGGTCTTGCCGTCGGGGCGCAGGTAGGGGATGGTCCCGTTCTTGCGGACCTCGGTGAGGCGGCGCGAGAGCCGGTGGGCCAGCGTGATCGGCAGCGGCATGAGCTCGGGCGTCTCGTCGGACGCGTAGCCGAACATCAGGCCCTGGTCGCCGGCGCCCTGCCGGTCCAGGTCGTCCTCGTCACCCTCGACCCGAGCCTCGTACGCGGTGTCGACGCCCTGGGCGATGTCCGGCGACTGGGCGCCGATCGAGACGGAAACGCCGCAGGAGGCGCCGTCGAAGCCCTTCTTGGAGCTGTCGTAACCGATCTCCAGGATCTTGTCCCGGACGAGCTGCGCGATCGGCGCGTACGCCTTGGTGGTCACCTCGCCGGCCACGTGCACCTGGCCGGTGGTGATGAGCGTCTCCACCGCGACCCGGGAGGTCGGGTCCTCGCGGAGGAGCGCGTCAAGGATGGTGTCGCTGATCTGGTCAGCGATCTTGTCGGGGTGGCCCTCGGTGACGGACTCCGAGGTGAACAGGCGGCGAGACACAGCGCTCCCTGGGGTTGCAGCGGCTGCTGACTGAAAGGCCCCGGTCGGAACCGGGGACTTCCGGAAAGACTTGATTCCTGGAGTGTAACGGTCAGCTACCGAGAAACGTCACGCGATTCCGCAATTGGAGACCGTCCGCCCACCCCTCGAGATCAGTCGGCGAGCACATCCAGCCGTTCCGCGACCAAGTCCCAGACGACGTCCGCGAGGGCCTCTTTCGGGCCCACCGGAACGGGGGTCTCGGTGCCGTCCGCGCCCAGGACCACGGCCTCGTTGACGTCCTGGCCAAAGGCCTTGCCGTCCCCCACCTCGTTGACCACCAGCAGGTCGCAGCCCTTGCGCGCGAGCTTGGCGCGGCCGTGGGCGAGCACGTCGTCGGTCTCCGCCGCGAAACCCACCACCAGTTGGCCCGAACGGGTGCGGTGGGCGGAGAGCTCGGCGAGCACGTCGGGATTGCGGACGAGCGCGACCGGCGCCGGTTCGACGCCCTCGACCTTCTTGATCTTGCCGGCGGCGTAGACCGCGGGCCGGAAGTCGGCGACCGCCGCGGCCATGACCACGGCGTCCGCGTCCTCGGCCGCCTTCAGCGCGGCGTCCCGCAGCTCCAGCGCGGTGGCCACCCGGACCACGTCCACCCCGGCCGGGTCGGGCAGCGCCGCGTTGGCCGAGATCAACGTCACACGGGCGCCCCGGGCGGCCGCGGTCGCGGCGAGCGCGTAGCCCTGCTTGCCGGAGGAGCGGTTGCCGAGGAAGCGGACCGGGTCGAGCGGCTCGCGGGTGCCGCCGGCCGAGACCACCACGTGCCGGCCGGCCAGGTCGGTCCGCACGCCGTCGTACCGGAGCACGGCCCGGCAGGCGTCGAAGATCGCGGACGGCTCGGGCAGCCGGCCCTTGCCGGTGTCCTTGCCGGTCAGCCGCCCGCTGGCGGGCTCCAGCACGATCACGCCCCGGCGGCGCAGCGTGGCGACGTTCTCCCGGGTGGCCGGGTGCTCCCACATCTCGGTGTGCATCGCGGGCGCCAGGACGACCGGGCAGCGGGCGGTGAGCAGGGTGTTGGTCAGCAGGTCGTCGGCGAGCCCGTGGGCGGCCTTGGCCATGAGGTCGGCGGTGGCCGGGGCGACCACCACCAGGTCGGCGTTCTGCCCGATCCGCACGTGCGGCACCTCGTGCACGTTCTCCCAGGTCTCGGTGGCCGCCGGCCGGCCGGAGAGGGCCGCCCAGGTGGCCTCGCCGACGAAGTGCAGGGCCGCCGCGGTGGGCACCACGGTGACCTGGTGGCCGGACTCGGTGAACCGCCGCAGCAGCTCGCACGCCTTGTACGCGGCGATGCCGCCGCTGACGCCGAGGACGACGCGTGGTGCGCCCGCCCGCTCCGTGCTGCCGCTCATGGTCCCCAGCTCTCTTCTCGGCGCTCCTCAGGTGCCTGCCAACCCTACGGCCCGCCGACGATCACCGGGACCGCGGCACCCCCCACGGCGGTCCCCCGGCACCCCGCGCAGCACTCCCGGAGCCGTCCGCCTTGCCCGCGGGAACGGCGAAGGGCCCGCCGGAGCGAACTCCGACGGGCCCTTCCAGGCGGGTGGACGCCTCAGGCGGCCTCGATCGCCTCGGCGGTCAGCATGCCGGCGTTGATCTCGCGCAGCGCGATCGACAGCGGCTTCTCGTGCACGTGGGTGTCGACCAGCGGGCCGACGTACTCCAGCAGGCCCTCGCCGAGCTGGGAGTAGTACGCGTTGATCTGACGCGCACGCTTGGCCGCGTAGATGACCAGGCTGTACTTGGAGTCGGTGGCCTCAAGCAGCTCGTCGATCGGCGGGTTGATGATGCCCTCGGGCGCGGTCATGGAAGAGGACACGCGAAAACCTTCCGAAAGGGTGGAAAAGACAACAGGTCAGCCTACACCGAGCAAGGCTAGCAGTTCGCTCGCCACCTGCTCGACGGAGGTGTTGACCAGGGTGGTGTCGAACTCCGGCTCGGCCGCCAGCTCGACCTTCGCGGCCTCCAGACGCTTCTCGATCACGTCCTGCGGCTCGGTGCCCCGGCCGGTGAGCCGGCGGACCAGCTCGTCCCAGCTCGGCGGAGCCAGGAAGACCAGCTGCGCCTCCGGCATGGACTCGCGCACCTGGCGGGCGCCCTGCAGGTCGATCTCCAGCAGCACGGGCTCGCCGCGCTCCAGCTTCTCCTGGACCGCTGCCCGGGGGGTGCCGTAGCGGTTGCCCGCGAACACGGCCCACTCCAGCAGCTCACCGTTGGCGATCAGCTTGTCGAACTCGTCGTTGTCGACGAAGTGGTACTGGACCCCGTGCTGCTCGCCCGGCCTCGGGTGGCGGGTCGTCGCCGACACCGAGAGCCAGACCTCGGGGTGCTGCTTCCTCATATGAGCGACGACCGTGCTCTTGCCGACCCCCGAGGGGCCGGAGAGCACGGTCAGCCGCGGACGCTCACTCATGCACCGATTATCCCGGATCGCGGGCGATCCCGGGACCACGGGGGCACGGTCAGGCGGCACCGCCGCCGAACTCCCGCTCCAGGGAGGCGATCTGGTTCGTTCCGAGACCACGGACACGACGGCTCTCGGAGATGCCGAGCCGCTCCATGATCTGCTTGGCACGGACCTTGCCCACGCCCGGCAGGGACTCCAGCAGGGCGGAGACCTTCATCTTGCCGATCACGTCGTTGTCGGCCTTGCCGGCCTTGATCACCTCGTGCAGGGAGGCGCCGGAGTGCTTGAGCCGGTTCTTGACCTCGGCGCGCTCCCGGCGAGCCTCGGCGGCCTTGGCGAGCGCGGCAGTGCGCTGTTCAGGGGTAAGGGGCGGAAGAGCCACGCCGTTCACCTCAGGTGTGGATGGAAGGGATTGAACTCTGACTGTTGTGCTTCCCAGGACACCGGTCGGAGAGCGAACTCGCCGCCCCTGACCTGCGGGAGCAGCGGGATTCACGGCTCCTCGATGACCTATCGCCGGACACTACCCGGATTGCGGCGCCGCGTCAGGAAAAGAACACGAAAAGTCCTGGTCAGCCAAGGCCGACCAGGACTTTCCCGGGCAAAATGACCGTGATTGCGAACCTTTGGCGGTACCGATGTGACGGCGCTCACGTCCGACCCCGCCACCTCGCCCGCGTCGCAACCCGTCACAGCGGCACTGCGGAGCGTCCGCCGGGACGAACCCCTCCGTGCCGTCCGCTACTTGACCGCGTCGGCGTACTCCTGGACAAAACGGTCGGCGGCGGCGCTCAGCGCCTCCACCGAGGGGCCGTGCTTGAGCACGTCCCGGCTGACGCTCGGGACCACGTTGCGCACCGAGGCGCCGAACACCCGCGGCAGGTCGGCCATCGTCGCGCCCTGGGCGCCGATGCCGGGGGCGAGCAGCGGGCCGTTGATCGCCAGGTCCACGCCGGCGTCGGCCAGGGTCGCGCCGACCACCGCGCCGAACGATCCCAGCGGCTCGGCCCCGGCGTTCTCGGCGGCCAGCTGCCGCAGCACCGAGGCCGCGACCGGCTCGCCGTCCGCGCCGAGCGCGCGCTGCACCTCGGCGCCCTCCGGGTTGGAGGTGAGCGCCAGCGCGAACACGCCCGCGCCGTTGGCCGCCGCGAGGTCGAGCGCCGGGCGCAGCGAGCCGAAGCCCAGGTACGGGCTGACCGTGACGGCGTCCGAGAAGAGCGGGCTGCCGGGCGACAGGAAGGCCTCGGCGTAGGCGGCCATGGTGGAGCCGATGTCGCCGCGCTTGGCGTCCATCAGGACGAGCGCGCCGGCCGCCCTGGCCTCCGCCACGGACTTCTCCAGGACGGCGACGCCCCGGGAGCCGAAGCGCTCGAAGAAGGCGGCCTGCGGCTTGAGCACGGCCACCCGGCCGGCCAGCGCCTCGACCACGGTGCGGCTGAAGGTCTCCAGGCCCGCGACGGTGTCCTCCAGGCCCCAGGCGGCCAACAGGGAGGCGTGCGGGTCGATGCCCACGCAGAGCTGACCGCGGGTGTCGAGGGCGTGGCGCAGCCGGGCGCCGAAGGGGGCGAGGGTCATGACGTCCTTCCGAGGGGCGTGGGGGGAGGGGTTCAGGCGGCCGGGCGGTCGTCGACGGCGCTGCCGACGGCCGCGGCCAGGCTGCGGAAGCCGCCGGCCCGGACGCGGGCGGACAGGCCCCGGTGGATCCGCCGGCACCAGAGCGGGCCCTCGTAGATGAAGGCGCTGTAGCCCTGGACGAGGTCGGCGCCGTGGACGATCCGCTGCCAGGCGTCCTCGGCCGTCTCGATGCCGCCGACCGAGACCAGGACCAGCCGGCCGCCGGTGCGGGCGCGCAGCCGCTGGAGGACCTCCAGCGCGCGCTCCTTCAGCGGGGCGCCGGAGAGGCCGCCCGGGCCGATCTCCTTCACCCGGGCGGCGTCGCTGCGCAGGCCCTCGCGGCCGATCGTGGTGTTGGTCGCGATGATGCCGTCCAGACCCAGCTCCAGGGCCAGGTCGGCGACCCCGTCGATGTCCTCGTCGGCCAGGTCGGGGGCGATCTTGACGAGCAGCGGCACGTGGTGCGGGGTGGTCCGGTCGGCGGCCTCGCGCACCGCGCTCAGCAGCGGGCGCAGGTGCTCGACGGCCTGCAGGTTGCGCAGCCCGGGGGTGTTCGGCGAGCTGACGTTGACCACCAGGTAGTCGGCGTAGCGGGCCAGCCGCTCGGTGGACTTCACGTAGTCGGCGACCGCGTCGGCCTCCTCGACCAGCTTGGTCTTGCCGATGTTGACGCCGACGACCGGGGTCGAGGTGGTGTGCGGACGCGCCGCGAGCCGGGCGGCGACCCGGGCCGAGCCCTGGTTGTTGAAGCCCATCCGGTTGATCAGCGCGCGGTCCTCGACCAGCCGGAAGAGCCGCGGCTGCGGGTTGCCCGGCTGCGCCTCGCCGGTGACGGTGCCGATCTCGACGTAGTCGAAGCCGAGCATCGACAGGCCGTCGATGCCGACGCCGTTCTTGTCGAAGCCGGCCGCCAGGCCGAACGGGCCGGGCAGGGCGAGCCCGAGGGCGTCGGTGCGCAGCGCCCGGTCGCGGGGGGCGAGCACCAGCCGGACGAGGCCGCGCAGGCCGGGCACCGAGGAGGCCAGCCGGATCCAGAAGAAGGCCAGGTGGTGGGCCTTCTCGGGGTCCATCTTCTTGAAGACGAGGTCGAACAGCAGCTTGTACACGAGATCCTCCCAGGGCATGGAAGTGGGGGGCACCCGGCGGTACTGGTGCCCCCCACTGAAGTGGTGCTACTTGGCGCGGCCGGCGTTGATCAGCTCGGCGTGCTCCTGGAGCGACATCACGCCGACCTCGTCGCGCAGCAGCCGGTCGATGCCCTGGACGGCGGCGCCCATGGCCTGCACGGTGGTCAGGCAGGGCACCGCGCGGGCGACGGCGGCGGTGCGGATCTCGTAGCCGTCGAGGCGGCCACCGGTGCCGTACGGCGTGTTGATGATGAGGTCGACCTCACCGTCGTGGATCAGCTGGACGATGGTCCGCTCGCCGTTCGGGCCCTCGCCCTCGCTGTGCTTGCGCACCAGCGTGGACGGGATGCCGCCGCGCTGGAGCACCTCGGCGGTGCCGGCGGTGGCGAGCACCTCGAAGCCGAGGCTGACCAGCGCGCGGGCCGGGAAGACCAGGTTGCGCTTGTCCCGGTTGGCCACCGAGACGAAGACCTTGCCCTTGGTCGGGAGGGCGCCGTACGCACCGGCCTGGGCCTTGGCGTAGGCGGTGCCGAACACCCGGTCCAGGCCCATGACCTCGCCGGTGGAGCGCATCTCCGGGCCGAGGACGGTGTCCACCCCGCGGCCGTGGACGTCGCGGAAGCGGCTCCACGGCATCACGGCCTCCTTGACCGCGATCGGGGCGTCGGCCGGCAGGGTGCCGCCGTCGCCCTCGGCCGGGAGCATGCCCTCGGCGCGCAGCTCGGCGATGGTGGCGCCGAGCGAGACCCGGGCGGCGGCCTTGGCCAGCGGCACCGCGGTCGCCTTGGAGGTGAACGGCACGGTCCGCGAGGCGCGCGGGTTGGCCTCCAGGACGTACAGGATGTCCCCGGAGAGCGCGAACTGGATGTTGATCAGACCGCGCACCCCGACGCCGCGGGCGATCGCCTCGGTGGAGGCGCGCAGCCGCTTGATGTCGTACCCGCCGAGGGTGATCGGCGGCAGGGCGCAGGCGGAGTCGCCGGAGTGGATCCCGGCCTCCTCGATGTGCTCCATGACGCCGCCGAGGTACAGCTCGGTGCCGTCGTAGAGGGCGTCGACGTCGATCTCCACCGCGTCGTCGAGGAAGCGGTCGATCAGCACCGGGTGCTCGGAGATCAGACCGGCGTGCCGCTCCAGGTAGGAGGCGAGCGACTCCTCGTCGTAGACGATCTCCATGCCGCGCCCGCCGAGCACGTAGGACGGGCGGGCGAGCACCGGGTAGCCGATCTCGTCGGCGATGGCCTTGGCCTCGTCGAAGGAGAAGGCGGTGCCGTGCTTGGGGGCGGGCAGGCCCGCGTCGCGCAGCACGCGGCCGAAGGCGCCGCGCTCCTCGGCCAGGTCGATGGCCTCGGGCTGGGTGCCGACGATCGGCACGCCGTTGTCCTTGAGCGCCTGGGCCAGGCCGAGCGGGGTCTGGCCGCCGAGCTGGACGATCACACCGGCGAGCGGACCGGCCTGCTGCTCGGCGTGGACGATCTCCAGCACGTCCTCCAGGGTGAGCGGCTCGAAGTAGAGCCGGTCGGAGGTGTCGTAGTCGGTGGAGACGGTCTCCGGGTTGCAGTTGACCATGACGGTCTCGTACCCGGCGTCGGCGAGCGCGAAGGAGGCGTGCACGCAGGAGTAGTCGAACTCGATGCCCTGGCCGATGCGGTTCGGGCCGGAGCCGAGGATGATCACCGCGGGCTTGGTGCGCGGGGCGACCTCGTTCTCCTCGTCGTAGGACGAGTAGAAGTACGGGGTCTTCGCCGCGAACTCGGCCGCGCAGGTGTCGACGGTCTTGAACACCGGGCGGATGCCCAGCGCGTGCCGGACCTCGCGGACCACGTCCGGGCGCAGGCCGCGGATCTCGCCGACCTGCTGGTCGGAGAAGCCGTGCCGCTTGGCGTGGCGCAGCAGCTCGGGGGTGAGCTCGGGGGCCTCGGCCAGCTCGCCGGCGATCTCGTCGAGCAGGAAGAGCTGGTCGACGAACCACGGGTCGATCCTGGTGAACTCGAACACCTCGTCCGGGGTGGCCCCGGCCCGGATGGCCTGCATCACGGTGTTGATCCGGCCGTCGGTCGGCACGACCGCCTTGGCCAGCAGCTCGGCCTTGTCGCCGACCGGGCCGACCCAGCTGAACTGGGAGCCCTTCTTCTCCAGCGAGCGCAGCGCCTTCTGCAGCGCCTCGGGGAAGTTGCGGCCCAGGGCCATCGCCTCGCCGACCGACTTCATGGTGGTGGTGAGGGTGGCGTCGGCGCTCGGGAACTTCTCGAACGCGAACCGCGGCACCTTGACCACGACGTAGTCGAGGGTCGGCTCGAAGGAGGCCGGGGTCTCCTCGGTGATGTCGTTGGAGATCTCGTCCAGGGTGTAGCCGACGGCCAGCTTGGCGGCGATCTTGGCGATCGGGAAGCCGGTGGCCTTGGAGGCCAGCGCCGAGGAGCGCGACACCCGCGGGTTCATCTCGATGACGATGACCCGGCCGTCGTCGGGGTTGACGGCGAACTGGATGTTGCAGCCGCCGGTGTCGACACCGACCTCGCGGATCACGGCGATGCCGATGTCGCGGAGGATCTGGTACTCGCGGTCGGTGAGCGTCATCGCCGGGGCGACGGTGATCGAGTCACCGGTGTGCACGCCCATCGGGTCGAAGTTCTCGATGGAGCAGACGACCACGACGTTGTCGCTCTTGTCGCGCATCAGCTCCAGCTCGTACTCCTTCCAGCCGAGGATGGACTCCTCCAGGAGCACCTCGGTGGTCGGGGAGAGCGTCAGGCCCTGGCCGGCGATGCGGCGCAGGTCCTCCTCGTGGTGGGCGAAGCCGGAGCCGGCGCCGCCCATGGTGAAGGAGGGGCGGACGACGACCGGGTAGCCGCCCAGGGTGTCGACCCCGGCGAGCACCTCGTCCATGGTGTGGCAGATGACCGAGCGGGCGGACTCGCCGTGGCCGATCTTGGCGTTGACCGCCTCGACGACGCCCTTGAAGAGCTCGCGGTCCTCGCCCTTGTTGATCGCCTCGACGTCGGCGCCGATCAGCTCGACGCCGTACTTCTCCAGCGTCCCGGCCGCGTGCAGGGAGATCGCGGTGTTGAGCGCGGTCTGGCCGCCCAGGGTGGGCAGCAGCGCGTCGGGGCGCTCCTTGGCGATGATCTTCTCGACGAACTCCGGGGTGATCGGCTCGACGTAGGTGGCGTCGGCGATCTCCGGGTCGGTCATGATCGTCGCCGGGTTGGAGTTCACCAGGACGACCCGCAGGCCCTCGGCCTTGAGCACCCGGCAGGCCTGGGTCCCGGAGTAGTCGAACTCCGCGGCCTGGCCGATCACGATCGGACCGGAGCCGATGACCAGGACGGACTTGATGTCGGTGCGCTTAGGCACGCTGGCCCTCCAGAAGGCTCACGAAACGGTCGAAGAGGTAGGCCGCGTCGTGCGGACCGGCTGCCGCTTCGGGGTGGTACTGCACGCTGAAGGCGGGCACGTCGAGCGCCTGGAGGCCCTCGACCACGTCGTCGTTGAGGCAGACGTGGGAGACCTCGACCCGCCCGTAGGGGGTGTCGCTGACCCGGTCCAGCGGCGCGTTCACGGCGAAGCCGTGGTTGTGGGCGGTCACCTCGACCTTGCCGGTGGTGCGGTCCTGCACCGGCTGGTTGATGCCGCGGTGGCCGTACTTGAGCTTGTAGGTGCCGAAGCCCAGCGCGCGGCCGAGGATCTGGTTGCCGAAGCAGATCCCGAAGAACGGGGTCCCGCGCTCCAGCACGCCCTGCGCCACGGCGACCTGGTGGTCGGCGGTGGCCGGGTCGCCCGGACCGTTGGAGAAGAAGACGCCGTCCGGGTTGACCGCGTAGACGTCCTCCAGGGTGGAGTTCGCCGGCAGCACGTGCACCTCGATGCCGCGCTCGGCCATCCGCTGCGGGGTCATCGCCTTGATGCCGAGGTCCAGGGCGGCGACGGTGAACTTCTTCTCACCGATCGCGGGCACCACGTACGGCTCGGTGGTGGCGACCTCGGCGCAGAGGTCGGCGCCCTTCATCTCGGGCGAGGACTGCACCTTGGCGAGCAGCGCGGCCGGGTCGGCCAGGGCCTCGCCGGAGAAGATGCCGCAGCGCATCGCGCCGCGCTCGCGCAGGTGGCGGGTGAGCGCCCGGGTGTCGATGCCGCTGATGCCGACGATGCCCTGGTCGACCAGTGCCTCGTCCAGCGAGCGGCGCGAGCGCCAGTTGGAGGCGACCCGGGCGGGGTCGCGGACGACGTACCCGGCGACCCAGATCCGCGCGGACTCGTCGTCCTCGTCGTTCCAGCCGGTGTTGCCGATCTGCGGGGCGGTCATCACGACCACCTGGCGGTGGTACGACGGGTCGGTGAGGGTCTCCTGGTAGCCGGACATGCCGGTGTTGAAGACCGCCTCGCCGAAGGTCTCGCCGGTCGCGCCGTAGGCCTGGCCCCGGAAGGTCCGGCCGTCCTCCAGGACGAGCACGGCGGGGACGCGTTCCCGCCGTTGGCGCTGCGTGGTGGGGGCAGGTGCGGTCATGACGCGGCCTCTTCCGTCTTCTTCGTCGTCGTACGTGGTGCGAATCGAGCGATCGCCTCGACCCAGGCGGTGTGCTCGTCGGGGTGGTCGAGCCGGAACCCGGAGTCCAGGTCGGTCCTCCCGGAGGTCTCCCCGGCCGGGTGGCCGGGCAGCGTCCAGGTGACGACGAGGATTCCGGCCGGGACGACCTTGCCGGCGATTCCGGAGTCCGTCCGGGCACCGGTCAGGTGCTCGGCGGGGATCCAGAAGTCGACGTCGCCGGGGCGCCGCACCAGCAGGCCGTGCTCGCCGAGGGTCAGATCGGCGCGGCTGCGGGTGCCCAGGCCGTGCGCGACGACCCGGTCGAGCCAGTTCCCGGCGGTGGTGGTGCCGTGGTACCGCCCGCTGGTCTCCAGGATGGTCCGTCCGGCGCGCTCCGGCACGGCGGGCAGCGGGGGGATGCCGGACTGCAGGGTGCGGCGCCAGTTCCAGCCCTGGCGCATCAGCCAGTAGACCAGGCCGATGATCAGCAGCAGGCCGACCGTCCAGCCGATGTACCCGGGCCAGTTGGCGACCCGGGCCTGCTCCTGGGCCAGCAGGACCGCGGAGCTCACGCGAGACCGCCCTGCTCGACCAGCTCGCCGGCCAGCACCGTGGCGGTGCCGCGCAGGAAGGTGGCGTGCACCCGACCGGGCAGGTCGAGGCCCCGGTAAGGGGTGTTGCGGGAGCGGCTGGCGAAGCTTTCGGGGTTCACGGCACCACGGTACGCGGGATCGAAGAGCACCAGGTTCGCCGGCTCACCCACCGAGATCGGCCGGCCGTGCCCGGCGAGACGGCCGATCCGGGCCGGGCGGTGCGACATCCGGTCGGCGACGCCCTCCCAGTTCAGCAGGCCGGTGTCGACCATGGTCTGCTGCACCACGGAGAGCGCGGTCTCCAGGCCGACCATGCCCATCGCGGCCACGGCCCACTCGCAGTCCTTGTCCTCCGCGGGGTGCGGCGCGTGGTCGGTGGCGACGGCGTCGATAGTGCCGTCGGCCAGCGCCTTGCGCAGCGCCTGGACGTCCTCGGCGGTGCGCAGCGGCGGGTTGACCTTGTAGACCGGGTCGTAGGAGCGGACCAGCTCGTCGGTCAGCAGCAGGTGGTGCGGGGTGACCTCGGCGGTGACGTCCCAGCCCTTGGCCTTGGCCCAGCGGATGATCTCGACCGAGCCGGCGGTGGAGACGTGGCAGACGTGCAGCCGGGAGCCGACGTGCGCGGCGAGCAGCACGTCGCGGGCGATGATCGCCTCCTCGGCGACGGCCGGCCAGCCGCCCAGGCCGAGCTCGCCGGAGACCTGGCCCTCGTTCATCTGGGCGCCCTCGGTCAGCCGCGGCTCCTGCGCGTGCTGGGCGACGACACCGTCGAAGGCCTTCACGTACTCCAGCGCGCGGCGCATGATCACCGCGTCGTCGACGCACTTGCCGTCGTCGGAGAAGACCCGGACGCCGGCGGCGGACTCGTGCATGGCGCCCAGCTCGGCGAGCTTCTTGCCCTCCAGGCCGACCGTGACGGCGCCGACCGGCTGGACGTCGCAGTAGCCGGACTCCTGGCCGAGCCGCCAGACCTGCTCGACCACACCGGCGGTGTCGGCCACCGGGAAGGTGTTGGCCATGGCGTGGACGGCGGTGAAGCCGCCCATGGCGGCGGCGCGGGTACCGGTGAGGACGGTCTCGGCGTCCTCCCGGCCGGGCTCGCGCAGGTGGGTGTGCAGGTCGACCAGGCCGGGCAGGACGATCAGCCCGGTGGCGTCGATCTCGATGTCGGCCTCGGCGACCAGGCCGGCGCCGATCGCCGCGATCGCACCGTCGACGAGGTGGAGGTCCTGCGGAGCGCCGCCGAGGATCTGGGCGTTGCGGATCAGGTAGGTGACCATGGTGTTGGTTCGCTCGCTTCGCTCGTTCACTGGGCGGTCTCGCCGGATTCGGTACGGGGGGTGTCGGTGAGGGTGGCGCCGCCGAGCAGCAGGTAGAGCACGGCCATCCGGACCGAGACGCCGTTGGCGACCTGCTCGACCACGGTGCAGCGCGGCGAGTCGGCGACCTCGGCGGTGATCTCCATGCCGCGGACCATCGGGCCGGGGTGCAGGACGATGGCGTGCTCGGGCAGCTGGGCCATCCGGGGGCCGTCCACGCCGTAGCGGCGGGTGTACTCGCGCTCGGTGGGGAAGAACGCGGCGTTCATCCGCTCGCGCTGGACCCGGAGCATCATCAGCGCGTCCGTCTTGGGGAGCACGCTCTCCAGGTCGTAGCTGACCTCGCAGGGCCAGTTCTCGATGCCGATCGGCAGCAGGGTCGGCGGGGCGACGAAGGTGACCTGGGCGCCGAGGGTGGTGAGCAGGTGCACGTTGGAGCGGGCGACCCGGCTGTGCAGGATGTCGCCGACGATGGTCACCCGCCGCCCGGCGAGGTCGTGACCCGCTCCCGGGTTGAGGTGGCGGCGCATGGTGAAGGCGTCGAGCAGCGCCTGGGTGGGGTGCTCGTGGGTGCCGTCACCGGCGTTGATGACGCTGCCGTGCAGCCAGTCGGACTGGGCGAGGCGGGCCGGCGCGCCGGAGGCGTGGTGGCGGATGACGACCGCGTCGGCGCCCATCGCCTGGAGGGTGAGGGCGGTGTCCTTGAGGCTCTCGCCCTTGGAGACCGAGGAACCCTTGGCGGAGAAGTTGATGACGTCCGCGGACAGGCGCTTCTCGGCGACCTCGAAGGAGGTCTTGGTGCGGGTCGAGTCCTCGAAGAACAGGTTGACCACGGTGCGGCCGCGGAGGGTGGGGAGCTTCTTGACGGCCCGGCCGGAGAGCTGGGCGAGTTCCTCGGCGGTGTCCAGGATGAGCAGCGCGTCGTCGCGGGTGAGATCGGCGGCGGACACGAGATGGCGCTTCACGCGGGTTACTCCGGGAGGTGCGATTCGGTGGCCTGGGCGGCCATGGCCTGGGAGGAGCGCGCCGCGAAGTCGCGGTCGCCGACGAGCACGGCGTCCACGCCGTCACGGTCGGAGAGGCGCACCTGGACGGCCTCGCGCAGCGAGGTGGGGAGGTTCTTGCCCACGTAGTCGGCGCGGATGGGCAGCTCGCGGTGGCCCCGGTCGACGAGGACGGCGAGCTGGACGGCGCGCGGACGGCCGATGTCGTTCAGGGCGTCGAGCGCGGCCCGGATGGTGCGGCCGGAGAAGAGCACGTCGTCGACGAGGACGACCAGCCGGCCGTCGATGCCGCCGGGCGGGATCTCGGTGTGCTCCAGGGCACGGGCGGGCTTCAGCCGCAGGTCGTCCCGGTACATGGTGATGTCCAGGGTGCCGAGCGGAATGTCCTGGCCGGTGATCTGGGCGAGCCTGGTGTGCAGCCGCCGGGCGAGGTGGACGCCCCTGGTGTGGATGCCGAGCAGCACGACGTCCTCGGCGCCCTTGGCGCGTTCGACGATCTCGTGCGCTATCCGGGTGATGACCCGGGCGATGTCCGTGCCGTCCAGCACTTGGTGCGGCGGTCGCGGAGCGGTTTCCTGGTGTGCGGTCATGCCGAAGCGGACCTCCTTCCCCGCCTCACGGGACGGGTCTTAAAGGATGTCGGGAGACCCCCGCCGACCTGCGGCGCGGGCTCCGGTCATCCTACCAGCGTGATGCTGCGGCCAACCGACGGCCATCGTTCCGCTTCCCCCGGTTCACGTGGCGGACGCACCCCTGATGCGGCCCATTCGCACGACTGCCCCATTCGGCTTGACGCAACTACCTCACTCTACGTAACCTCACAGTGAGTTACGAGACTGACGTCGAACCCACCGGTAACGGCGTCGGCATCGCCCGTGACCCACCACTGAACGCGAAGCAATCTCGTCCGGGGAGATCAATGTCCAGCGACTACGCGAAGCAGCTCGGAGGCAAGCTCCGAGCCATCCGCACTCAGCAGGGTCTCTCCCTGCACGGTGTCGAGGAGAAGTCCCAGGGGCGCTGGAAGGCAGTCGTCGTCGGCTCTTACGAGCGTGGCGACCGTGCGGTCACCGTGCAGCGGCTGGCGGAACTGGCCGAGTTCTACGGGGTCCCGGTGCAGGAGCTCCTGCCCGGCGGCACCCCCGGCGGCGCGGCCGAGCCGCCGCCGCGCCTGGTGCTCGACCTGGAGAGACTGACCCAGGTCCCGTCCGAGAAGGCCGGTCCGCTGCAGCGCTACGCGGCGACCATCCAGAGCCAGCGGGGCGACTACAACGGCAAGGTGCTGTCGATCCGCCAGGACGACCTGCGCACCCTGGCCGTGATCTACGACCAGTCGCCGTCGATCCTCACCGAGCAGCTCATCTCCTGGGGCGTCCTCAACCCCGACGCGCGCCGTGCGGTGCGCGAGGAGGAGACGGGCTGACTCCCGCCTCCGCCGTTCCGGGCTGCGGGAACGGCGAGCACCAGCAGAAACGTCACGGCGCGGCCCCCAGGGGGTGCCGCGCCGCGGCGTTCCCGCGGGCGGTCAGCAGACCGTCTCCAGCCGGTAGCCCGGCTCGGCGGCCACGCCGTCCAGCCGGACCGGGCCGGCCGTCGGCGTCCACACCCGGCCCTCCCCGGCCCAGGCCCAGGCCGTCTGCCGGTACTCCCCGCAGGACGCCGCCGACCCCTGGGCGCCGTGCAGCACCGCGAGGCCGGGCAGCTCACGGACCAGCCCGGCGCAGAGCACCGCGCAGAGCAGTTCGAGGTCCTCGTCGTTGATCCGGACCACGCCGTCCTCCCACTGCAGCACCCGGGCCGCCGCGGCCAGCCGCCCGCCGGGCGCGTCCACCGCCAGGCGCAGCTCGTAGACGCCGCTGCCGGCCCCGAGCAGCATCCGGCGGAACACCTCGGCGCCGCGCTCGTAGGCACCGCGCACCGTGTCGTCGCGCTCCCCGTACAGCCGGCCGTCGAGCAGCAGGTCGGCGTGGCGCAGGGTCAGACCGTTCTCGCGGGCCCGCACCAGCCGGGGCAGGAAGTCGTCGGCCAGCTCCTCGCCCTGGTAGGCGAGCAGCTGGGTGCGCAGCGGCGGGTTGACCAGGTAGCGCTCGCGAGCGGCCGGCTCGGCCGGGTCGAGGCCGTGCAGCAGGCAGAACTCGGCGAAGTCCTGCGGGTGGAACATCCGCGCCCGGACGGTGTCGAACCGGCGGCGGGCGTCGGCGAGCAGCTCGGCCGTCTCCACCAGGTAGCGCTCGTGGTCCGGGGCGTCGGAGAGCTGCCAGGCGCGGGCCGCCTCGAAGTCGGCGGCGCTGGTCAGCACGCCGATCACGAAGGCCTGGCCGGCCCCCTCGGACCGCTGCCGCTCGCAGCCCTCGGCGCGCTCGGCGGCGGCGCGCGGACGGACCCGGGGGCGCGGACCGGCGGCGGTGCAGTCGGGGGTGCGGCGGGCGCGGCCGTTGCGGCTCATCGGGGCTCCTCGGGCGGGGCGGGCGGGGCGGCGGCGGGTGGCACCGCCGCCCTTGTCCTCCCCCGCCCCGCGTGGCGCACACGTACGACGTGTCACAGGACTGTAACCGAGGGTGAATCGGATGTTTGGAGTCACGCACGGTTGTGCGCCCGCCCGGTCGCGCCCCGCGCATCCGCCCCGCGCGAGGCGCGGCCGTCACAGCCCGTGCCCACCCGCTCACACCGATCCGGCCACCCCGCCCGCGCACGACGGCGCACGACCGCCCCCGCGCGCCCCGGCGAGCGGGCGACTCCCGCCTCGAGCCCCGAGCCCGGCGGGCGGGCGAACTACCTGGGCACCCGGGCGAGCTGGCGGGACTGGGCGACCAGGCGGCCGGTCTCGTCCCAGACCTCGGCATCCTCCTCGAAGTACCCGCCGGCCAGGTTCCGGGTGGCGTGGACGACCCGCAGCCAGCCCGGGGCGGGCTTGGCCCGCAGGTGCACGGTCAGCTCGACGGTGGGCGCCCAGCCGGGCATCCCGAGGTCGAAGGTGACCGGCGGCAGCGCGTCGGCGACCAGCAGGAGCAGCAGCGGGTCGGGCTCGCGGCCGTCCGCGAGCCGGAACCAGCCCTGGATCCGGCCGGTGCCGGAGGGCTGCCCGAGCGCCCAGCCGATGGTGGCCGGGTCGAGCCGCATGTCGAACCGCTCCAGCAGCGCGGCCTGCGCGATCAGCTCCTTGGGCGCGTGCTCGACGCCGATGCACTGGTCCGGCGGCGGCAGCTGCGGCGGGACGGCGCTGGTGCGCACGTCGCCGTCGTGGGTGGCGAGGTCGCCGTGGGTGGCCAGCACTCTCAGCCGCTCCACGCCGTCCTGGCTGAGCGCGGCGGTGCCGGTGGAGAGCGTGCGGCCGGTGCGGACCACGTCGGTGCGCACGGTGGCGGGGCCGGGGGTGGCCGCGGAGAGGTAGTAGCCGCTGATCGAGACCGGGTCGGCGTGGCCCGCGCTCTCCGGCCGGGCGGTGTGCGCGAGCGAGAGCGCGTGGCCGGCGACGGCCAGCAGCAGTCCGCCGTTGACGCCTCCGCCGATCTGCCAGCCAGCGCCGAGTTCGCCGTCGTACCGGCCGGGCTCGTCCGGGTGCGGGGTGAGGGCGATGCCCTGGTCGAACTCGCTGCGGATCGCCGTGGTCATGGGGGGTGGCCTGCCCTTCGCTGCGGGGTCGCCGGCGGGCACGGGGCCGCCGGCGCACCAGGTTACTGGCGAGTAGGGCCCACCTTACGCGGCTCGGTGACCATGCGGAACGGCCGTCGGACCATTGTGGTCCGACGGCCGTTCGATGCGGCGCGGTTCAGCCGGGCGCGGTGCGCGCCTCAGCGGCGGATGCTCGGCTTGAGCTCCATGAAGCGGGCCAGCAGTCCGTTGACGAACGCCGGGGAGTCGTCGGTGGAGAACTCCTTGGCGATCTCCACCGCCTCGTCGACGACGACCGCGTCCGGGACGCCGTCCTCCCAGATCAGCTCGTACGCGCCGAGTCGCAGGACGTTGCGGTCCGCGATCGGCATGCGGTCGAGGGTCCAGCCGACGGCGTACTGCGAGATCAGCTCGTCGATCCGGCGGGCGTACTGGACGTACCCCTCGACCAGCTCCATGGTGTACTCACCGACCTGCGGGGTGCCCTCGTCCGGCTTGGGCTCCCGGGCCCGGGCCACCCAGTCGGCGAGGACCGTCAGCGGGTCGACCCCGCGGTGGTCGGCCTCGAACAGGATCTGGAAGGCTCGCGTGCGGGCCTTGGTGCGTGCGGACGACACGGACTTACTTCACCCGGCCGAGGTAGCTGCCGTCGCGGGTGTCGACCTTGACCTTCTCGCCGGTGGTGATGAAGAGCGGCACCTGGATCTCGGCACCGGTCTCCAGGGTGGCCGGCTTGGTGCCACCGGTGGAGCGGTCGCCCTGGACGCCCGGCTCGGTCTCGGCGATGACGAGCTCGACCGCGGCCGGGAGCTCGATGTACAGGACCGCGCCCTCGTTGGTCGCGACCAGGGCCTCGAAGCCCTCCAGCAGGTACTTGGCGGCGTCGCCGACCACGTTCGGCTCGACGGTCAGCTGGTCGTAGGTGTCCATGTCCATGAACACGAAGTTCTCGCCGTCCTTGTACGAGAACTGCATGCCGCGCTTGTCGACGTTGGCGGTCTCGACCTTGGTGCCCGCGTTGAAGGTCTTGTCGACGACCTTGCCCGTCAGGACCTCCTTGAGCTTGGTGCGCACGAAGGCCGGACCCTTGCCGGGCTTGACGTGCTGGAACTCGACGACGGACCAGAGCTTGCCGCCCTCCAGCTTGAGGACCATGCCGTTCTTGAGATCGTTCGTGGAAGCCACGGGCGCACTTACTCCTGGATATAGCTGTCAAGGAACCAAGGGACGCGTCCCTGTGCCGCAGCTGCGTCACAGCGCGAGGAGCTCCTTGGTGGTGATGGTGAGCAGCTCGGGCCCGCCCTCTTCCAGAGGGCGCACGACGAGCGTGTCCTCGATCCGGACCCCGCCCCGTCCCGGGAGGTGGACCCCCGGGCCGACGGTGACCGGCACGCGGCTGTCCAGTTTACCCATGTCCGTCGGGCCGAGGCGCGGTGCCTCCCGGATCTCCAGACCGATCCCGTGGCCGATCGGGTGCGGAGAGCCCTCCGTGTGCCCGGCGGACTGCAGGATCTCCCGCGCGGCCTGGTCCGGCACGTGCTGCTCGACACCCGGCCCGAGCGCCTCCCGACCGGCCCGCTGGGCCCGGAACACCAGCCGGTGCAGCTCGACCTGCCAGGGCGCCGGGGCCGCCCCGATCACGAAGGTCCGCGCGGTGGAGACCCCGTACCCGCGGTACTGCGCACCGAGCACCACGGTGAGGAAGTCGCCCTCCTCCACCCGCCGGTCGGTGGGCTGGTGCGCCGGCTGGCCGGAGTGGCTGCCGGTGCCGACCGAGACCGGGAAGGCCGCGCGGTCCGCGCCGTGGTCGATCATCCGGCGTTCCAGCTCCATCGCCAGGTGCCGCTCCGTCCGGCCGACCAGGATCGACTCCAGCAGCTCGCCGAGCGCCTGGTCGGCGATCTCGGCGGCGATCCTGAGGTCGGCGATCTCGTGCTCGTCCTTGACCACCCGCAGCCGCTCGACCGCCTGTCCGACGTCCGCCAGCCGGGCGCCCTCGACCAGCCCGGCCACCGCCCGGTGGCGGGTGACCGTCAGGTCGTGCTCCTCCACCGCCAGCCCGGCCACCCGCAGCCGCGCCGCGGCGGCGGCCGCGGCCAGCGCGGTGTCCGCACCGGCCGCCACCGGCAGCTGGGCCACGTCGGGGGCGATCAGGTGCTCACCGGTGTCGTCCGGCGGGAGGTCGTCGGGCAGCGCCAGCAGCACCCGGTCCCGGGTCAGCAGCAGGGTCGCCCCGCACGGCGGGCACCCGGTCAGGTACCGCACGTTCGCCGCCCGGGTGATCAGCGCAGCGTCGGCACCGGCCGCACCGCAGTGCTCCCGCAACCGCTCCCGCCGGCCCGCGTACGCATCAGCCATGGGTCGAGCCTACGAACCCCACCCCCGATCCGCCCGCCGAACGCCCCCACCCGGGCTGGGCCCGGGCACCGGGGGCGCGGCCCGAGGAGCGACCCGGGGCGCTAGTCGGCGCCCCCGGCCGGGGTCGGGGCCCACTTCTTCTCGACGCCGGCGAGCCGCCAGTAGGCGATGGCGGCGGCCCAGACCACCACGAAGAGGCCGACGATCGCGTAGCCGACGTTGTCCAGGGAGATGTCCGCGATCCAGCCGGTCACCGGGTCGGTGAGGTCCAGCTTCTCGTGCAGGACGTTGACCAGTTCGATGGTGCCGATGACGAAGGCCACCGCGATGGAAAGCCCGGTGATGGTCAGGTTGTAGTACACCTTGCGCACCGGGTTGGAGAACGCCCACTGGTAGGCGAAGTTCATGAAGGTGCCGTCCAGGGTGTCGAACAGGCTCATGCCGGCCGCGAACAGCAACGGCAGGCAGACGATGGCGTACCAGGGCAGGCCGGAGGCCGCGCCGGAGCCGGCCATCACCATCAGGGTGACCTCGGTCGCCGTGTCGAAGCCCAGGCCCAGCACCATGCCGACCGGGAACATCTGCCCGGGGCGGGTGATCGAGCGGGTCGCCCGGTTCAGGACCCGGGCCAGCAGGCCCCGCGCGTTGAGGTGCTCCTCCAGCTCGGCCTCGTCGAACCGGCCCGCCCGCATCGAACGGAACACCTTGAGGATGCCGAACAGCGCGACCAGGTTGAGCGCGCCGATCAGGTAGAGGAAGGCCCCGGAGGCCGAGGTGCCGACCATGCCCAGCCACTGGTGGGTGGCGGAGTCGTCGTCCATCAGGGTGTTGGCCAGCTGGGCGCCGCCCGCCACCAGGGCGGCCATCAGCACCACCATCGAGGAGTGCCCCAGCGCGAACCAGAAGCCCACCGAGACCGGGCGCTTGCCGTCCGCCATCAGCTTGCGGGTGGTGTTGTCGATCACCGCGATGTGGTCGGCGTCGAAGGCGTGCCGCATCCCGAGGGTGTACGCGGTGATGCCCAGGCCCACCCCGAAGACCTGGGTGCCGACCTCGTACTTCTCGGGGGCGACCAGGAAGATCAGCGTCCCGAACGCCACCACGTGCATGGCGAGGATCACGCCCATCAGACCGGCGGTACGGACGGTGTCCTCGCGCCGCCAGCGGAAGGTGGGCAGGGGGGTGGGCGCCGCCGGGGCGGCGACGGTTTCGGGCAGGGTCATCCTGGGATCACGCTCCAGCACCTCGTGGAAAGACTTCGTGAGATGCCGCGGCCGGTCTCCTGGCTGACGGGGCTCCCGAACCCGCCTTCCCAGGCGCGCGAGGCGCCCAGTGGCGACGTGGGTACGGACGACTTCCCCCCGATCACAGTGGCGAGGGCCGCTCCGGACTGGGACCCCTGAGGGTCCGTCACCGGTCTTCCCGAGCACCACGGCGGGGAACACCGTAGGGCGCGGCGGACGACCCTTGCAAGGCTGCGCACCTGCGCAGGTGTCCAGGATCACACTCCGCGACCTGCGAGAATGAGCCACATGCATCTCGTACCGGCCGACCGCGCGGGCCACCGCACCATCGACGGCCACCGGGTCTGCGAGGCCATCGCCGCGATCGGCGACAGCGCGCACGTCCGGTCCTGGGCCGACCGCTTCTCGCTGCTCGCCGACCCCGGCCGGCTCGCGCTGCTGCTCGCCCTGCACCGCACCGGACCGCTCGCCGTCTCCGACCTCGCGGTCGCCACCGGCATGCGCGACCCCGCCGTCTCGCAGGCGCTGCGCCTGCTCCGGACGGCCGGAGCGGTCACCGGGGACAAGGAAGGACGTGTGGTGCGCTACCGGCTCGTGGACGCCGCTCTGCGCCCCCTCCTCGACGAGTGCGCCGTCGGTTCCCCGGTCACGGAGCACGGCGAGCACCCGGAACACACGGGCGGGCCGGAGCGCCCGGAAAACGCCGCGGCGGCCGGCTGACCCGCCGACCGCCGCGGAACGGGACCGTTCTCAGCCGGGCACACCGGCCGGCTGACAGGACGGGCACCAGAACAGGTTGCGGGAGGCGTGCTCCTCCGTCCTGACCTCGGTGGCGCAGACCAGGCACGGCAGACCGGCCCGCCGGTAGACGTACACCTCGCCGCCGTGGTCGTCGACGCGCGGCGGGCGGCCCATCGCCTCGGGCGTGTGCCCGGGCCGGACGGTGTCGATGCGGCCGGCGCCGACCCCCTCCCGCATCAGCGCGACCAGGTCGGCCCAGATCACGTCCCACTCGGCGCGGCGCAGCTCACGCCCGGTCCGGTGCGGATCGATGCCGTGCCGGAACAGCACCTCGGCGCGGTAGACGTTCCCCACACCGGCCAGCACCTTCTGGTCCATCAGCAGGGCGGCGATCGTCGTCCGGCTGCCGGTGATCCGTCGCCAGGCGGCGTCCGGGTCGGCGTCGGCGCGCAACGGGTCCGGCCCCAGCCGGGCGGCCACCGCGGCCTTCTCCGCGCCGGTGATCAGCGCACAGGTGTTGGGACCGCGCAGATCGGCGACGTGCTCGTCGTTCTCCAGGCGCAGCCGGACCAGGCCGACCGGCTCGGGCACCGGGCCGTCCCCGATCTCGCCGAAGGTGAAGCCGCCGTACAGACCGAGGTGGACGTGCACCCAGGCGTCCTCGCCGAAGCCGAGGAACAGGTGCTTGCCGGTGGCCTCCGCCGCCACCAGCTCCCGCCCGTCGATCAGCTTGGCACCGTCCGCGAACCGCCCCTGCGGGCTGCTGGCGCGGACCGCCCGGCCGCCGAAGGCCCGGTGGTTCTCGGCGGCGAGGCGGTGGATGATGTGGCCTTCCGGCACGGGCGCGGCTCCCCCCGGTGGTTCGTTCAGGACGCGTCCATCATCGCAGCCGGCACCGACAAGGCCGGGCCCGGCCGCCTGGGTCCGAAAGAGAGGCTAGGGCCGCTCAGCGCACCGGGATGCCCATCAGCCGGGCCAGGATCACCCGGTCCAGCTCGGCGGCGGTGGCGGCCACGTCGAGGTGGGAGTTGTCGATGATCGGCAGCCCGGAGTTGTACCAGCCGGCCATCCGGCCGTGGATCCGGGCCACCTCCTCGTCCCCGAGCCGGCGGTTGCCGCTGCGCCGGGCGTTGCGGCCCAGCACCGAGTCCAGGCTGGGCAGCAGCACCACCGGGATCATGCCGGGGCCGATGTGGCGCTTCCAGCCGCCGAGGCCGATCGCCGGGCGGTCGGGGAAGACGGCGTCGTCGATGATGCAGGAGATGCCGTTGGCGAGGTAGTTGCGGCAGGCGAACCCGCAGGTCCGCCGGGCCAGCCGGTACTGCGCCTCGGAGGCGTTGTTCCAGCCGGACTGCGGGTTGGCGAAGCCGGACTGCACCCACTCGCGGACGTCGTCGAGGCTGATGTGCGCGGTCGGGGTGGGGCGCCGCTCGGCCCAGTGGCGGGCGACCGTGGTCTTTCCGGCGCCGGCCGGGCCGATCAGCAGCACCGCGATCGGTCCGGCGGGCGCGTGCTGCTGCGGTGCGCGGGCGGGCAGCTGGACGGGTGCCCCGGAGGGCAGCAGGAAGTGCCCGGTGGAGCCCGCGGGCGCCGGCGGCGTCCCGGGCGGCGCGACCGGGACGGCGGCCGGGGCCGGCGCGGGGACGGGCGCCGGGCCGGGCGGACGCGGCCGGTCGGGCTGGACCACCGGCACCGGAACGGTCGGCGGCCCGGACGAGGCGACGGGCGCGGGAGCGGGCCCGGAAACGGGCACCGTCACCGGCACCGGCACGGGCCCCGGACCAGGACCGCCCGCGGCCGCCGGGTACGCCGGAACCGGCGGGGCGACGGGACGTGGGGGGACGGGTCCACCCCCGGTGTACTGCGTCACGGTCACCTCCCGACTTCCTTCAGCGGGGACACTACACGGCGGTGCGGCGGTGGACACAGTCCGCCGCCGCACCGCCGCTGGTCACCGGCCCGGGCCGCGCGGGCCCGGGCCCGGGCGGCCCGTCAGCCCGTGGCGAGCTGCTCGGCGAGCGCGCGCAGGGCCAGCTCGTACGAGCCGATCCCGAACCCGGCGATCGTGCCGGAGGCCACCGCGGAGATCACCGAGGTGTGCCGGAAGGTCTCCCGGGCGTACGGGTTGGAGATGTGCACCTCGACCAGCGGCGCGGTGCGCTGCGCGGCGGCGTCCCGCATCGCGTACGAGTAGTGGGTGAACGCGCCGGGGTTGATCACCACCGGCACCCGGCCGTCGGCGGCCTCGTGCAGCCACTCGACCATCCGCTGCTCGGAGTTGGTCTCGTGGACCTCGACCTCGAAGCCCAGCTCCTTGCCGAGCGCGGTGCAGCGCTCGACCAGTCCGGCGTACGAGGTCGAGCCGTAGACGTCGGGCTCGCGGCTGCCGAGGCGGCCCAGGTTGGGGCCGTTGAGCACCATCACCCGGGTCACGAGGACACCTCCGCGTAGGCGGCCACCAGCAGCGACGGGTCGGGGCCCTCCAGGACGGAGGTCTTGCCGAGGCCGTCCAGCACGATGAAGCGGATCAGGTCACCGCGCGACTTCTTGTCGATCTTCATGGCGTCCAGCAGCTTGGGCCAGGCGTCCGCGCGGTAGCTGAGCGGCAGGCCCACCGAGGCGAGCACCGAGCGGTGCCGGTCGGCGGTCTCGTCGTCCAGCCGCCCGGCGAGGCGGCCCAGCTCGGCGGCGAACACCATGCCGATGGAGATCGCCGCGCCGTGCCGCCACTTGTAGCGTTCGTTGCGCTCGATGGCGTGGCCCAGGGTGTGGCCGTAGTTGAGGATCTCCCGCCGGCCGGACTCCTTGAGGTCTCCGGAGACGACGTCGGCCTTGACCTGGATCGCCCGACGGATCAGCTCGACGGTGTGCGGCCCGGCCGGGGTCCTGGCGGCCTCCGGGTCGGCCTCGATCAGGTCGAGGATCGCCGGGTCGGCGATGAAGCCGCACTTGATCACCTCGGCGAGACCGGAGACGTAGTCGTGCAGGGGCACGGTCTCCAGGGTCGAGAGGTCGGCCAGCACGCCCACCGGCGGGTGGAAGGCGCCGACCATGTTCTTGCCCTCGGCGATGTTGATGCCGGTCTTGCCGCCGACCGCCGCGTCGACCATGCCGAGCAGCGTGGTGGGCATGGAGACCCAGCGCACGCCGCGCAGCCAGGTGGCGGCCACGAAGCCGGCCAGGTCGGTGGTGGCCCCGCCACCGAGGCCGACCACCACGTCGCTGCGGGTGAAGCCGGTCTGACCGAGCACCGACCAGCAGTACGCGGCGACCTCGGCGCTCTTCGCCTCCTCGGCGTTGGGCACCTGGAGGGCGATCGCCTCGTAGCCCTCGCCGACCAGGTCCTCGCGGATCGCGTCGGCGGTGGCGGACAGCGCCTCCGGGTGGATGATCGCCACCCGCTTGGCCCGGGTGCCGATCAACGGCGGCAGCTCGCCGAGCAGCTGGTGGCCGATCAGCACGTCGTACGGGTCGTGGCCGGCGCTGCCGCCGACGGGAATCCTGACGATGTCACTCATGGGGGGTCTTCAGCTCCAGTGCTTCCAGTACGGCGTCCGCGACCTGCTCGGGGGTGCGGCCGGCGGTGTCGACGACGGCGGTGGCCACCTCCAGGTAGAGGGGGCGGCGGGCCTCCATCAGCTCGCGCCAGCGGGCCCGCGGGTTGACCGCCAGCAGCGGGCGCGGGGCGTCCAGGCCGACCCGCTTGACCGCGTCGGCCAGCGGGACCTCCAGGAACACCACCGGCAGCTCGCGCAGCAGCGCGCGGGTCTCCTCGGCCATCACCGCGCCGCCGCCGAGCGCCAGCACCCCGGGGTGGGCGGCGGCAGCGCCGCGCACGGCCGCGACCTCCAGCGCGCGGAAGTGCGGCTCGCCCTCGTCGACGAAGATGTCCGGGATCGGCTTGCCGGCCTGCTGCTCGATGTCCGCGTCGGTGTCGCGGAAGCCGACGCCGAGCCGCTCCGCGACGGCCCGCCCGACCGTGGACTTGCCACTGCCGGGCGGGCCGACCAGCACGACGACCGGAGTGGTCATCGGACGATCAGGTGGTCGAGGTAGCTCTGCACGTTCCGCTTGGTCTCCGACACGTGGTCGCCACCGAACTTCTCGCTCACCGCGTCGGCGAGCACCAGGGCTACCATCGCCTCGGCGACGATCCCGGCCGCCGGCACCGCGCAGACGTCGGAGCGCTGGTGGTGCGCCTTGGCCGGCTCGCCGGTGCGGACGTCCACGGTGCGCAGCGCGCGCGGGACGGTCGCGATCGGCTTCATCGCGGCCCGCACCCGGAGCAGCTCACCGGTGGACAGGCCGCCCTCGGTGCCGCCGGAGCGGCCGGAGACGCGCTTGGCGCCCTCGGGGCCCGGCACGATCTCGTCGTGCGCCTGGGAGCCGGGCACCCGCGCCAGGTCGAAGCCGTCGCCGACCTCGACCCCCTTGATCGCCTGGATGCCCATCAGCGCGGCGGCCAGCCGGGCGTCCAGCCGGCGGTCCCAGTGGACGTGCGAGCCGAGGCCGACCGGGACGCCGTAGGCGAGCACCTCGACGACGCCGCCGAGCGTGTCGCCGTCCTTGTGGGCCTGGTCGATCTCGGCGACCATCGCCTTCGAGGCGTCGGCGTCCAGGCAGCGCACCGGGTCGGCGTCCAGCGCGGCCTCGTCGGACGGCAGCGGCAGCACGCCGGCCGGGGCCTTGGCGGCGGCCAGCTCGACCACGTGGCTGACGATCTCGATGCCGCAGGTCTCCTTGAGGTAGGAGCGGGCGACGGCGCCGAGCGCGACCCGGGCGGCGGTCTCCCGGGCGCTGGCGCGCTCCAGGATCGGGCGGGCCTCGTCGATCGAGTACTTCTGCATGCCGGCCAGGTCGGCGTGGCCGGGGCGGGGGCGGGTGAGCGCCTCGTTGCGGCCGAGACCGGCCAGCACCTCGGGGTCGACCGGGTCGGCCGACATGACCTGCTCCCACTTCGGCCACTCGGTGTTGCCGACCATGACGGCGACCGGGCTGCCCATGGTGAGCCCGTGCCGGACACCGCCGAGGAAGGTCACCTCGTCCTGCTCGAACTTCATCCGTGCGCCGCGACCGTAACCGAGCCGGCGGCGCGCCAGCGCGTCGGCCACCACGGCGGTGGTGACCGGTACACCGGCGGGCAGGCCCTCCAGCGTCGCGACGAGTGCGGGGCCGTGCGACTCCCCCGCCGTCAGCCAGCGCAACGTACCCAACGGAGCTCCTTCATCAGCGGACCGGCGCGGTACTGCCGCACCCGTCCGGGCGTGCCTTCTCCCCGAATCCTTTCATGCCGGACGGCCCACCGGCCCTGGAGTCCGATCACCGGACAGCATTCGGCCGACCGGCGGACGGGTTTGGCCGGTCCCCACGCCGTCCCCACGCCGTCCCCGCGCCGTCCCGGCTCCTGCGCCGCTCCCCCACCACATCGCGGCCACCGCGCGAGCGCGTCCCGGACACGCGGCGGACATCGCACGGGTACGCAGCGGCCGCCCGGCGGAGGTCCCGTCCGTACGCCACCGGTCCCGGCCGGCCGTCGGGCGGCCCTCGCGGGCCCCGACCGCCCGGCGGTCAGCCGGCCGCGAGCGCGGCCTCGCCGGCGGCGCGGATCGCCGCGAGCGGGCCGGGGGCGCGCCCGGTGAAGAGCTCGCTCTGCAGCACCGCCTGGTGCACCAGCAGGTCCAGCCCGCCCAGCACGGTCGCCCCGCGCTCCGCGCACGCCGCGGCCAGTCCGGTCGGCCAGGGGTGGTAGAGCACGTCGAACAGCGCGCCCGGTCCGGCGGGCAGCTCCGCGGCGAAGGCGTCGGTCGCCCCGGCCGGGGTGGTGGCCACGGTGAGCGGGTGGGTCAGCGCCTCGGCGCCGCGCGCCCAGTCGGCGGTCCGCACGGTCACCCCCAGCCGCTCGCCCAGCTCGGCCATCTCCCGGGCCCGCCCGGCGGTGCGGACGTAGACGGTCACCTCGCGGGCGCCGAGCCGGGCCAGCGCGGCCAGTGCCGAGGAGGCGGTGGCCCCGGCGCCGAGAACGGCGGCGGTCGACAGCTCGGTGATGCCGCGCTCGCGCAGCGCGTTGACCAGGCCGGGCACGTCCGTGTTGTGGCCCTCGCGCCGCCCGTCGGCGGTGAACACCAGGGTGTTCACCGCGTCGACGGTCCGGGCGGTGTCGCTCACCTCGTCGAGCAGCGGGACGACCGCGCGCTTGAGCGGCATGGTCAGCGAGCAGCCCGCCCACTCGGCCTCGTCCAGTCCGGCGACGAAGCCCGGCAGACCGGCCTCGTCGACCTCGAAGCGGTCGTAGCGCCAGCCGTCCAGGCCGAGCGCCGCGAAGGCGGCCCGGTGCAGGACGGGCGACAGCGAGTGGGCGATCGGCGAGCCGAGGACGGCCGCCCGGTGCTTGCTGGTCACGCTGGTGTCTCCCTCCGCGCCCGGTCGGCGGCCGTCACTTGGTGGTGCAGTGGACGGAGGCCGCGTCGAACTTCTGGCCGGCCGCCGTGCAGTACGACTCGACGTTCTTGGCGTGCTCCGCGTCCGTCTCGGCGAACAGGGTGTGGGTGGGCGACATCGCGATGAAGTACAGCCACTTGCCGTCCGCCGGGTTCAGCGTCGCCTTGAGCGCGGCGTCCCCGGGGTTGGAGATCGGCGTCGGCGGCAGACCGGCGTTGTAGTAGGTGTTGTACTTGTTGGACGCGTCGTTGATGTCCTTGCGGTCCAGCGTCTTGCGGCCCAGCGCGTACTGCAGCGTGGTGTCCATGCCGAGCTTGCCGTTGACCTTGCCCTTGTCCGCCAGGCGGTTCTGGATGGTCCGGGCCATCTTGGCGAAGTCCTCGGGGTTGTTGCCCTCGGCCTGCAGGATGCTGGCCTCGATGACCACCTCGTAGCCGGTCTTCAGACCGATCTTCGCGGCGTCCGCGTCCAGGCTCGCGTAGCGGTCGACGGCGTTCTTGACCATCTGCTTGAGCAGGTCCTCGGGCTTCATGCCCTCGGTGATCGAGTAGCGGGTCGGCCAGAGGAAGCCCTCGATGTTGCCGTTGGCGTACGGGGGCAGGCCCAGGCTGGCCACCTGCTCCTTGGCGACGCCCGCGGTGGTGCCCTTGGCGAGCTTCAGCTTCTCGTCGATCTTGACGTAGGTGGCGGCCGCCGTCAGGCCCTCCTGGACGATCAGCTTCTCACCGCCGTTGGCCTCCACCAGGAACTGCACGGCGCCCTCGGCCGACATCTCCGTCGGCATGCTGTAGGTGCCGGGCTGGATGGTGGTGCACTTGACGTTCTTCTCGCAGGCGTTGCTGAAGGCGTCGACGCTCTTGACCACGCCGGCCTGCTTCAGCGCCAGACCCATCTGGCTGCCGACCGCGCCCTGCTTGATCTCCACCTTGACCGAGCCGGTGCCCGGACCGGCGAAGTCCGGCGGCGGGCCGAAGTGGTCCTTGTAGAAGCCGTAGCCCCACCAGCCGGCGCCGCCCATCACGCCGAGCAGCACCAGGGCGACCACCAGGCAGGCGCCGCCGTTGCGCCGACCCGACTTCTTGCCCTTCTCCTTGCGCTTCTTCTTGGCCTCGCGGGACTGGTCCTCCTCGCCGAGGAAGCCGTTCTGCCCGTCGTCGTCGCCGCCGTCCGCGTGGTGCTCGTCCTCGGCGTACTCGGCGTCGGCACCGTCCCACTCGTCCTCGGCGCGCTCGGCTCCGCCGCCCGCTCCGACCGGGTCGGCGCCGGCCTCCAGCGCGGCGGCCTCGGCCTCCCAGTCGATGCCGTCCGGCCCGGGGCCGGCGGGCTGCACGGCCGGCTGCTTCTGCTGCGGCGCGGGAGCACCCTGGGCGGGGACGCCCTGCCGTCCCTGCTGCGGACCGCCCTGCTGCTGCCCACCCTGCTGGGGACCGCCCTGCGGGTGCATCTGCTGCTGACCGCCCTGCTGCTGGCCCATGCCCTGCTGCTGGGGGTAGCCCTGCTGACCGCCGTACTGCTGCTGACCCTGGTCGCCCTGCGAATACCCCTGCTGGCCGCCCATCCCCTGCTGCTGACCCATGCCCTGCTGCTGGGGATAGCCCTGCTGACCCCCCAGGCCCGGCTGGCCCATGCCCTGCTGCGGGTAACCCGTCTGCTGCTGGGGGTAGCCCTGCTGCGGCATCTGCTGCTGGCCCATGCCCTGCTGCTGGGGGTAGCCCTGCTGACCGCCGTACTGCTGCTGACCCTGGTCGCCCTGCGGATACCCCTGCTGGCCGCCCATCCCCTGCTGCTGGCCCATGCCCTGCTGCTGGGGATAGCCCTGCTGACCGCCGTACTGCTGCTGACCCTGGTCGCCCTGCGGGTACCCCTGCTGCTGACCCATGCCCTGGCCGTCGCCGTACTGCTGCTGGGGGTGCTGCTGCCACTGCCCGTCCTGCTGGCCGGGGACCGGCTGCTGACCGCCGTACCCGGGGTCACCCGGATGCCACGGCTCGGAGCCCTGGGGGCCGTAGCCCCGACCCAGATCGGTCATTGATCCCCTTATACCGACGGAGACGACCGGAGGATCGGCCCGGTCGCCCGGGACGGCGTCCCGGCTGCTTGTCGAACCGGCGTGCTAGCGCAACACCTGGACGGAGACGCTACCGTACCGCAGTCCGCCGAGGGGGCGGGCCGTAGCCCGCCGCCCTCAGTGACCGGCCGGGCCCGACGGCGCCCCCGCCGCCGGGGACGCCGGGGAGGACGCCGCGGCCGGGGCGGAGGCCGACGCGGAGGCGCTCGCCGACCGGTTGGCGTTGAACTCGGCGACGTTCTTCTGCTGCACCTCGAAGCTGTCGGTGAACCGGGTGTCCCCGGGCTTCACGGTCACGAAGTAGAGCCAGTCCCCCGGCGCCGGGTCCACCGCCGCCATGATCGCCTGCCGGCCGGGGTTGGAGATCGGCGTCGGCGGCAGACCGGAGTGCTTGTAGGTGTTGTACGGGGAGTCCAGCCGGGTGTCGGTGACGCTGGTGTTGAGCGTGGAGCGGCCGAGCGCGTAGTTGATCGTGGAGTCCAGCTGGAGCGGCATGTTCTTGGCCAGCCGGTTGTAGATGACCCGCGCGACCTTGGCCATGTCCTCGGAGTTGTCGGCCTCCCCCTGGACCATGCTGGCGATGGTCACCAGCCCGTACAGGCTCTGCCCGAGGTTGGTCGCGACGACCTCCGCGTCGTCCCGGGCGAACTCCTTGCCGGCCCGGTCCACCATCTGCTTCAGCAGGTCGGAGGCGGTGGTGTCCGCGGTGACGCTGTACGTCGCGGGGAACAGGTAGCCCTCGGGGCTGCCGTTGGCGATCTCCGGCAGGCCCAGTTCGGAGGCCTGGTCCTTGACCGTCTGCTCGGTGGTGCCCGCCGCCAGCTGGAGCTTCTTGTCGATCGCCGCGTAGATCTGGCTGCCGCGCCAGCCCTCGGGGATGGTCAGGCCGTTGGCGTTGGCCGGGTCGATCAGCACGGCGAGCGCCGCGGCCGCCGACATCCGCAGCCGCAGGGTGTACGTGCCGGGCTGGATCCGCCCGGCCGCCGCCGCGCTGCCCTTGGCGGCCCGGGTGAACGCCAGCGAACTGGCGACCACGCCGTTGCGCACCAGGGCCGAGGCGATCTGGCTGAGGCCGGCGCCGTCCGGCACCGACACCTGCACCGAACCGGACCCGCCGCCCGCGTAGTCGGCGGCGGCCGGCGGCTTGCGCTGGCCCTGGATCCAGCTGAACCCGGCCAGCCCGATCCCGCCGAACACCACGACCAGCGACAGGGCGGTCAGCAGACAGGCCAGCCCGGTGCGCCGCCGGTGCGGGTCCGGCGCGTCGGGGCGCGGGGCGGGCGGGCCCGGCGGGCGACCCTCCGGTTCGACCACCGGCGCACCGAGGTGGCCGGGACTGAGGCCGGGTGTGAGGTCCAGGTCGGTCACAACGCCCCCTCGGCGGTCCGCACGGCGTGCGGCACGACGGCAACGGCAGAGGGGTCCGTGCGGACGCGTCCGCACGGACCCCTCACCGGGACGTTAGATCAGGCCGGTCGGCCCGCGGCCTCGACGCTCTCACCGGGCGGGCGTCCGCTCACCCGTTCGGACTCAAGGGCGGTCTGCAGGATCACCACCGCGGCGGCCTGGTCGACCACCGAGCGGCCCTTCTTGGCCTTGACCCCCGAGGCGCGCAGCCCGTGGGTCGCGGTGACCGTCGACATCCGCTCGTCGACCAGCCGGACCGGGACCGGCCAGAGCCGGGTGGCCAGCCGGGCCGCGTAGCCGCGGACCTTCTCCGCCGCCGGGCCCTCCTTGCCGCTGAGCGAGCGCGGCAGGCCGACGATCACCTCGATCGCGCCGTACTCCTCGACGATCGCGGCGATCCGGGCCTGAGACTTCACCCCGGCCGGCACGGTCTCCACCGGGGTGGCGAGCACCCCGTCGGGGTCGCAGGACGCGACCCCGATCCGGGCGTCCCCGACGTCGACGGCGATCCGCCGGCCACGTCGGAAGGGCTTCTCCTCGAACTCCATCAGAACGACGACCCCATCAGGAAGCGCGCTCCGCGACCAGGCCACGCACCGCGGCGAGGGCCTCGTCGATCGCGGCCGGGTTGGTGCCGCCGCCCTGGGCGACGTCGTCCTTGCCGCCACCGCCGCCGCCGAGGGTCTTGGCCGCGGTGCGGACCAGCTCGCCGGCCTTGATGCCGCGGCCGCGGGCGTCCTCGTTGGTGGCGATCACGGTCAGCGGGCGGTCGTTGGCCACGGTGAAGGCGGCGACCACGGCCGGGCGCGAGCCGAGCCGGCCGCGCACGTCCAGGACCAGCTTGCGCAGCTCGTCCGCGCCGGTGCCGTCGGCGACCCGGGCGGCCACCACGGCGATGCCGTGCACGTCCTCGGCGGAGTCGGCGAGACCCGCGGCGGCCGCGAGCACCTTCTCGGCGCGGAAGCGCTCGATCTCCTTCTCGGCGTCCTTGAGCTTGCTGAGCATCCCGGAGATCTTCTCCGGCAGCTCCTCCGGGCGGCCCTTGACCAGCTCGGTCAGCTGGGCGACCACCGTGTGCTCACGGGCCAGGAACCGGTACGCGTCGGCGCCGACCAGCGCCTCCACCCGGCGCACGCCGGAGCCGATCGAGGACTCGCCGAGCAGCTTCACCAGGCCCAGCTGGGCGGTGTTGCCGACGTGCGTGCCACCGCACAGCTCCTTGGAGAAGTCGCCGATGGTGACGACCCGGACCTCGTCGCCGTACTTCTCGCCGAACATCGCGATGGCGCCGGCCTTGCGGGCCTGGTCCATCGTCATGACCTCGGCGGTGACCTCCAGCTCGCGGGTCAGCACGTCGTTGATCTTCTGCTCGACGTCGGTCAGCACGCTGCCGGGCACGGCGGCGGGCGAGCCGAAGTCGAAGCGGAAGCGGCCCGGGGCGTTCTCCGAACCGGCCTGGGCGGCCGTCGGGCCGAGCGCGTCGCGCAGCGCCTGGTGGGTCAGGTGGGTGGCCGAGTGGGCGCGGGCGATCGCCCGACGGCGGTCCACGTCGATGGTGGCGTAGGCGGCGGCGCCGAGCACGACCTCGCCGAACAGCACGCCGCCGGAGTGCACGACCACACCCGGGACCGGCTGCTGCACGTCGCGGATCTCGACGACCGCGCCGGAGTCCAGCCGGATCCGGCCGTGGTCGGCGAGCTGGCCGCCGCCCTCGGCGTAGAACGGGGTGCGGTCGAGGATGATCTCGACCTCGTCGCCCTCCGAGGCGGCCGGCGCCGGGACGCCGTCCACCAGCAGGCCGACCACGGTGGCCTCGCCCTCGGTGAGGGAGTAGCCGGTGAAGACGCTGGCGCCGGACTTGTCGGCGACCTCGCGGTACGCGGCGACGTCGGCGTGGCCCATCTTCTTGGCCTTGGCGTCCGCCTTGGCGCGGTCCCGCTGCTCCTGCATCAGGCGGCGGAAGCCGGCCTCGTCGACCTGGAGGCCCTGCTCCTCGGCCATCTCCAGGGTCAGGTCGATCGGGAAGCCGTACGTGTCGTGCAGCTTGAACGCCTGGTCGCCGGAGAGCACCGCGCCGCCGGCCTGCTTGGTCTCGGTGACCGCGGCGTCGAGCAGGCTGGTGCCGGCCTTCAGCGTCTGCAGGAAGGCCGCCTCCTCGCCGACGACGACCGTCTCGATGCGCTTGCGGTCGGTCTCCAGCTCCGGGTACTGCGGGGCCATCGCCTTGATCGCGACGTCGGTGAGGTCCTTGGCGACCACACCGGTGGCGCCCAGCAGGCGCATGTTGCGGATGGCGCGGCGCAGGATGCGGCGCAGCACGTAGCCGCGGCCCTCGTTGCCCGGGGTGACGCCGTCGCCGATCAGCATCAGCGCGGTGCGGATGTGGTCGGTGACCACGCGCAGCGAGACGTCCGACCGGTGGTCGGCGCCGTAGGTGTGGCCGGTGAGCTCGGCGGCGCGGTCCAGGATCATCCGGCTGGTGTCGATCTCGAAGAGGTTGTCGACGCCCTGCAGGATGGCGGCCAGACGCTCCAGGCCGAGGCCGGTGTCGATGTTCTTGCTCGGCAGGTCGCCGAGGATCTCGAAGCCGTCCTTGCCGTCGCCGTGGCCGCGCTCGTACTGCATGAAGACCAGGTTCCAGATCTCCAGGTAGCGCTCGCCGTTGACGGCCGGGCCGCCCTCCTCGCCGTAGGCGGGGCCGCGGTCGTAGTTGATCTCCGAGCACGGGCCGCACGGGCCGGGCACGCCCATCGACCAGAAGTTGTCCTTCATGCCCAGGCGCTGGATGCGCTCCGACGGGACGCCGATGACGTCGCGCCAGATCTGCTCGGCCTCGTCGTCGTCCTTGTAGACGGTGATCCAGAGCTTCTCCTTCTCCAGGCCGTAGCCACCGTCCGCGACGGGAGTGGTGAGCAGCTCCCAGGCGAACTTGATGGCTCCTTCCTTGAAGTAGTCGCCGAAGGAGAAGTTGCCGCACATCTGGAAGAAGGAGCCGTGCCGGGTGGTCTTCCCGACCTCCTCGATGTCCAGGGTGCGCACGCACTTCTGGACGCTGGTCGCACGCGAGAACTGCGGCTTGACCTCGCCCAGGAAGTACGGCTTGAAGGGCACCATGCCGGCGTTGACCAGCAGCAGGGTGGGGTCGTCGGCGACCAGGGACGCCGACGGAACGACGGTGTGGCCGCGCTCCTCGAAGAAGCGCAGCCAGCGGCGGCGGATCTCTGCCGACTCCATTAGTGGTCCTTCCGGTTGGTACCGCCCCGCGGCGGAAGCGCGCGCCGGGGCGTTTTCTCGATGGCTTGGGGGGTGGTGCCGGCACCGTCGGTGGAGGCGCGGGCACGGCTGGGCGGAGGCAGGGCGGCGGCCGGGCTACCGGGCGCCGCCGAGATAGCTCGGTACTGGGGCTCTCCGCGCAGGACTCGGGGGCGGCGCGGTTCGACGACGGCGGTGCCGTCCAGTCCGAGGTCCTCGCGCAGCTGCTCCTCGCGCTCGGTCATGCCGGCCCGCACGTCCTGGGCGAACTGCTTGGCCAGGTCGCCCAGGTGCAGCGCGCCGCGCGCGGCGGTGCCGGAGAGGCTGTCCGGGGTGAGCCGGTGCACCGCGTCGTTGGCCTTGTTCATGGCCCAGACGGTGGCGCCGGCGCCGACCGCCATCCAGAAGATGCGTCGCACCATGTCGTCAGCCCCTCACCGCGCGCCGGACCCTGGCGAGCAGACCGCCCCTGGGCGCGGTCGCGGCGCGCACCTCGGCCCGGATCAGCCGGGCCAGCTCCTCGCGCTCGGTCGGCTGGGTGGGCACCGTCAGGGTGCCCTGCTGCTTGGCGACCGCCTTGCGCACGCCGTAGCTGAACGCCGCGACCTTGACCAGCGGGCCGCCGAGGGTGGCCGCGACGGTGGAGGAGAGCGCGTTGGCGTTGGCCGCGGCGTCCTGCACGTTGGCGGTGATCTCGTCCACCCGCTCCAGCTGCTCGTTGGCGCTGCGCACGGCGGCTCCGGCGTCGGTCAGCAGCGGCACGGCCTGCTCGGTGACGGCGGCGACCAGGACGGTGGCCTCCTTGAGCACCCGCGAGAGCCGGACCAGGACGACGGCGAGCAGCGTGACCAGGACCGCCCAGAACACGGCGACGAGCAGACCGGCCAGCTCTCCCACGGACACCTTTGCGCGCTCCCTCGCCTTGCTGTTTCCCAGGGGAACCCTATCGCGACCGCACCGGGTTTCCGGACCGGGTTTCCCCAGCGGGGCGCGCGGCGAACCGACCGGGTGTGCGATCGGCGCGCGTAACCTACCCGCCGGTCACCTCGTTCTGCCAGGCGGGCCGCCACCCACGCGGCCGAGACGGACGCCCGGGCCGACCTGGCCCGGGCCGCGAAGCGGGGAGCAGGGCGTTGGATCGGGATTCCACACCACGGCCGGACCGGCCGGTGCCGGGGCGGCTCCCGGCGGAGGTCACCAGCTTCGTCGGCCGGCAGGGCGAGCTGACCGAGCTGGCCCTGCTGCTGGCCGACCGGCGACTGGTGACGGTCACCGGCCCGGGCGGGGTCGGCAAGAGCCGACTGGCGCTGCGGGGCGCGGCCCGGGCGGCCGGGGCCTTCCCGGACGGCACCTGGCTGGTCGAGGTGGCCCCGGTGCAGGACGGCCGGCTGCTCGGCCACGCCGTGCTGGAGGCGCTGCGGCTGACCGACGGCACCGCGCGGACCCCGCTGGAGGTGCTCACCGAGCAGCTCGCCGGGCGGCGGCTGCTGCTGGTGCTGGACGGCTGCGAGCACCTCGTGGCGGACTGCGCCGAGCTGGCCGTCGCCCTGCTGCGGGCACTGCCCGGCCTGCGGGTGCTGGCGACCAGCCGGGTGGCGCTGCGGACGGCCGGGGAGCACCTGCTGAACCTGGCGCCGCTGCCGGTCGGCACGGCCGGGGCGATCCTCCCGGGGGCGCCGCCGGACGCGGTGGTGCTGTTCGCGGACCGCGCCCGGGCGGTGCTGCCGTCGTTCGCGGTCACCGCCGGGAACGCCGAGGGGATCGCCCAGCTGTGCCGTCGGCTGGACGGCATCCCGCTCGCGGTGGAGCTGGCCGCCGGGCGGCTGCGGGCGCTGTCGGTGGAGCAGATCGGCGCGCGGCTGGACGACCGGTTCAGGCTGCTGACCGGCGGTGATCCGGCGGCCCTGCCGCGCCATCGGACGCTGCGCACGACGATCGGGTGGAGTCACGAGCTCTGCACAGTGCAGGAACGTTTACTCTGGGCCCGCCTCTCGGTCTTCGCGGGCGGCTTCGACCTGGACGCCGCCGAGTACGTGTGCGGCAGCGAGGGCGTCGATCCGGACGAGCTGCTGGACCTGCTCACCGAGCTGGTCGCCAAGTCCGTGGTGCTGCGCGAGGACAGCCCCTTCGGGGTCCGCTTCCGGCTGCTGGACACCCTGCGCGAGTACGGCCGGCAGTGGCTGCGCGCGGCCGGCGAGGAGCACCGGCTGCTCTGCCGGCACCGCGACTGGTACCTGGGGGTGGCCACCTGGGGCGAGGTCGAGTGGTTCGGCCCCCGGCAGGCGGAGACGGCCGAACGCACCGAGCTGGCGCACGCCAATCTGCGGGCCGCCCTGGAGTTCTGCCTGGCCGAACCGGGCGAGGAGCAGATCGGCCTGCTGATGGCCGGCACGCTCTGGTTCTACTGGGTGGGCTGCGGCCACCTCGGCGAGGGGAGGCACTGGCTGGACCGGGCGCTGGCCCTGGACCCGGAGCCCACCGAGGCCCGGGCCAAGGCGCTCTGGGTGACCGGCTACATGGCCACCCTCCAGGGTGACCTGGTGGCCGCCCGGCCCGCGCTGGAGGAGTGCCGCCGCCAGGCGCTCGCCACCGGCGACGACCGGGCGCTCGCCTACGCCGTGCACCGGCAGGGCTGCGCGGCACTGATCGGCGACGAGCCGGCCCGGGCCGCCGAGCTGTTCGAGGAGGCGCTCTGGCACTACAGAACCATCGGCGAGCTCAACAGCAACGTGCTGATGGCGATGTTCGAGCTGGGCATCGCCTACCTGTTCCAGGGCGAGCAGGAGAGCGGCGAGCTGTGGCTCGGCCAGGTCCGCGAGCTGTGCGAGGAGCACGGCGAGCAGTGGGCGTACGCGTACGGGCTCTACGCGCTGGCGTACTCGCACTGGTTGAACGGCGAGGTCCGGCCGGCCCGGACGCTGGCCCGGGAGAGCGTCCGGCTCAACCACCTCTTCAACGACCTGCTGGGCATCGTGCTGGCGATCGACCTGCTGGCGCTGCTGGCGACCGAGCCGACCGGGCCCGGCGAACCGGGCGACCTGCGCGAGGCCCGGGTGCTGCAGGGCGCCGCGCACCGGATCTGGCGGGCGGTCGGCAAGCCGTTCTTCGGCTCGCGCACCTTCAACGGCCCGCACCGGGCCTGCGCGGAGCGCGCCGTCGCCGGACTGACCGAGCAGGAGTACGCCGACTTCTTCACCACCGGCACCCGGCTCGACCTGGACGCCGCCGTGCACCGGGCGCTGGGCGGCGGCGAGCACCCGGAGGGGCCGGACCCGCGGCCCGGGCCCGGCCCGCTGCCGCCGGCCCCGCACCCCTCACCGGTGGGCCGGTGACGCCGCACGCCCCCCACCGGCGCGCCCCCCACCGCGCGCCCACGTCGCTGCCGCACGCCGCTCGGAACCACCCCGGGAATAGTTGAAACTTGTCCTTTGCTGGAGGGGTCAGAACCGACCGGCCCGTACGGAAGGAGCACCCCGTGGCCGCCCACATCGCCGACGAGTACCGCATGGCGAACTTCTACTTCGACTCCAAGGCCTACACCGACGCCGCCCGGATGCTGGAGGGGGTGCTCGCCGAGGAGCCGGCCAACCTGTCGGTCCGGCTGCTGCTGGCCCGCAGCTACTTCCACTCCGCCCGGCTCGGCAAGGCCGAGGCCGAACTGCGCCGGGTGCTGGACGCCGACCCGACCGAGGACTACGCGCGGCTGATGCTCGGCCGCACCCTGGAGCGCCAGGGCCGCCACGAGGAGGCCCGACCGCACCTCCGGCTGGTCGCCGCGATGACCGGCGAGGAGCTCTGACCCCTCCCCGCACCGGCCGCGAGCCGCCGGGAAAAGGGGCGAGCCCCCGTCGCCACGAGGGCGACGGGGGCTCGCTGGGTACTGCAGGCGTACCGCTCGCGGGTCAGCGCGAGTAGTACTCGACCACGAGCTGCTCGTCACAGATCACCGGGACCTCCTTGCGCTGCGGCGCACGGTCCAGGCGGAAGGCCAGGGCCTTCAGGTTGACCTCGAGGTACTTCGGGGTCTGGCCCTCGCCCGCGTTGCCACCCTCACGGGCGACCTGGAACGGGACCTTCTCCTTGCTGCGCTCGCGCACAGTCACCACGAAGCCCGGCTTCATCTGGTACGACGGCTTGTTGACCTTGCCGCCGTTGACCTCGATGTGGCCGTGGACGACCATCTGACGGGCCTGGTAGATGGTGCGGGCGATGCCCGAACGCAGGACCAGGGAGTCGAGGCGGGTCTCCAGCTCGGCGACGAGCGCCTCACCGGTCTTGCCCTCGGCCTTCTTCGCGCGGTCGAACGCGCGCGCCATCTGCTTCTCGCTCAGGTCGTACTGAGCGCGCAGACGCTGCTTCTCGACCAGACGGACCTTGTAGTCCGAGTTCTGCTTGCGGCCACGGCCGTGCTGGCCGGGCGGGTACGGGCGGGCCTCGAAGTACTTGACGGACTTCGGGGTCAGCGGCACGCCGAGCGCACGCGCGATCTTGACCTTGGGGCGCTTCTGGTTCGCCATGAACCAAACCTTCCTTGCTCACGAATACGGCTTCACCAGGTGTTGACGGAGGTCGCATGTCGCGGCCCGGAGAAAACCCCACCGCCCGGGGGCAGTGCGATCAGCCGCTCTCCGGAGCCGGGCACGAAATGTGCTGGTCACACGGTCGAACCGGGAAACCGGTCGCCCGCGACACCGAAACGGTGCACGACGCTCCTGGTGCGGACCTCCCGGAGGAGGCCGACGGCCATGGTCCCGCTGGTGAGGCCGGTCGGCCGGGTTTCCCCCGCCGCCGTCCCGGGACATGGCACTCCGACCGAGTATACCGGCAGATCACTCCGCCTTTGACCCGGCCTGGTCCCCGCCCTCGGCGGCACCCTTCGACCCGCCCTTGTCCCCGCTCTTGTCCCCGCCCTTGTCCTTGCCCCCGCTCCGGGCCGCGCCCTTGGGCTCGCCGCGCAGCCGCCCCCGGGTCCACTCCACGACGTCCGCGTAGCGGGCCTCGCCACCGTGCCGGGTCGGCCGGTAGTACGCCTTGCCGTGCACCGCGTCCGGCGCGTACTGCTGGGCCGCGATGCCCTCCGGCAGGTCGTGCGGGTACTGGTAGCCCTTGCCGTGCCCCAGCTTCCCGGCGCCGCCGTAGTGCGCGTCCCGCAGGTGCGGCGGGACCGCCCCGGCCAGCCCCTGCCGGACGTCCGCGAGGGCCGCGTCGATCGCCAGGTAGGCGGCGTTGGACTTGGGCGCCAGGGCCAGCGCGATGGCCGCCTGGGAGAGGATGATCCGCGCCTCCGGGAAGCCGATCAGCGCGACCGCCTGGGCCGCCGCCACCGCCGTCGACAACGCCGTCGGGTCGGCCAGCCCGATGTCCTCGCTGGCCGAGATCATCAGCCGCCGGGCGATGAACCGCGGGTCCTCCCCCGCCTCGATCATCCGGGCCAGGTAGTGCAGCGTGGCGTCCACGTCACTGCCCCGGATCGACTTGATCAGCGCGCTCGCCACGTCGTAGTGCTGGTCGCCGTCCCGGTCGTAGCGGACGGCGGCCTGGTTGACGGCGGTCTCGGTGGTGGCCAGGGTGATGCTCGGCTCGCCCTGCTCGAGGGCCGCGCCGGCCGCCGCCTCCAGCGTGGTGAGCGCCTTGCGGGCGTCGCCGCCGGCCAGCCGGACCAGGTGGTCCTCCGCCTCGGTGGTCAGCTCCACGGCCCCCTCCAGACCGCGCTCGTCGGCCACCGCGCGGCGCAGCAGCGCCCGGACGTCCTCGTCGGTCAGCGACTCCAGGGTGAGCAGCAGCGAGCGGGAGAGCAGCGGGGAGATCACCGAGAAGTACGGGTTCTCGGTGGTCGCGGCGATCAGGGTGACCCAGCGGTTCTCCACGGCGGGGAGCAGGGAGTCCTGCTGGGCCTTGGAGAAGCGGTGGATCTCGTCGAGGAAGAGCACCGTCTCCCGGCCGGTCATGCCGACCGCGCGCCGGGCGCCGTCGATGACCGCCCGGACCTCCTTGACCCCGGCGGTGATCGCGGACAGCTCGACGAAGCGGCCCTCGACGGCCTGGCTGATCACGTGCGCGAGCGTGGTCTTCCCGGTGCCGGGCGGGCCCCAGAGGATCACCGAGCTGGTCGCCGCCGGGCCGCGCGACCCCGCGACCAGCCGGCGCAGCGGGGAGCCGTCCTTGAGCAGCTTCCGCTGGCCGGCCACCTCGTCGAGGGTGCGCGGGCGCATCCGCACGGCGAGCGGTGCCCGGCCGGGCTCCTTGGCCTGGCGTTCCTCGGCGGCGGCGGTGAAGAGGTCCGGTTCGTCCACACCGGAAGCCTATGCGAGCCCACCGACAGCTTCCCGGGGACCGCCGGACCCGCCCGGGTCCGGAAGGGAGGACCTAAGGCTCCCGGACGTCCAGCAGCACCGTCTCGAACTCCTCCAGCGAGCGCAGGGTCAGCCCGCCGGCCCTCATGCCCCGGGCGCGGATCTCCGCGGCCGGTCCGCGCGAGGCGATCAGGGCGGCCCGGTCGACGAACAGGACCCCCACCGCGCCGCGCTCGTCCTCGGTGCTGAGCAGCATCGAACCGCCGAGGCAGCCGTCGATCCGCTGCTGCGCCGGCAGGCCGTCCTCCCGGAAGCGGGCGGCGATCCGCTCGGCGTCAGCCCCCGGGAAGTCGAACCGCACGATCCGGAACCACGACCCCGGTGCGACCGCCGGCGCCTGGGCGACCTCGGCGGCCTCCCAGGCGTCGACGGTCGCCGTCCCGGCGAACGGGGCCAGCAACTCGTCGCGCCGCCCGCGCAGCTGCCGGTCGCTGTCCCGCTCGGCCTGCCGGGTCGTCCACCACGAGCCCATGGTGATGATGCCGAGCTGCCGGTCGGCGAACAGCCCGTAGCCCACGTAGCCGGGCTGTTCGGACAGCAGTCCGACCGCCTCGGCGCGCAGCCCGTCCAGGGCCGCGTCGACGAGCGCCGGATCGCCGGTGAAGTAGCCGGTGCGAACGAACATGGGCGGACTCCTGACCTCGTCCGGCCGCCCCGGGGCGCGCCGGTGCCGTTCCGAGCCCCTCCATCGCACGGCCCGCCGGCGCCCCCGGCAAGGCCGCGGGGTCCGTTCGGAGGACGGCCCGACCGCCCGGCGTGATCCGAAAGACACGGCCTACGCCTCGAGCCCCGCCGCGTGGTCCGGGACGTACTTCTGCAGGTCCTTCGGCGGGCGCCGGTAACCCCGGGAGGCCGGACGTTCCGGCAGCTCGATCCGGCGCGGGCTCACCTCGCGGTACGGGACGGTGGAGAGCAGGTGGGCGACCATGTTGATGCGGGCCCGCCGCTTGTCGTCGCTCTCCACCACGTGCCAGGGCGAGTCCGGGGTGTCGGTGTGGAGGAACATCTCGTCCTTGGCCCGCGAGTAGTCCTCCCAGCGGGTGATCGACTCGACGTCCATCGGCGACAGCTTCCAGCGCTTCATCGGGTCCTCCAGCCGCTCCCGGAAGCGCCGCTGCTGCTCGGTGTCGCTGACCGAGAACCAGTACTTGCGCAGCAGCAGGCCGGACTCGGTGAGCATCCGCTCGAAGGTCGGGCACTGCTGCAGGAACTGCCAGTACTCCTCCTCGGTGCAGAAGCCCATCACCTTCTCCACCCCGGCGCGGTTGTACCAGCTGCGGTCGAACAGCACGATCTCCCCCGCGGCCGGCAGGTGCTCGACGTACCGCTGGAAGTACCACTGGGTGCGCTGGCGTTCGGTGGGCGCGGGGAGGGCCGCGACCCGGGCGATGCGCGGGTTCAGATACTCCGTCACCCGCTTGATCGCGCCGCCCTTGCCGGCCGCGTCGCGTCCCTCGAAGACCACCACCAGCCGGGCGCCCTCGGCGCGCACCCACTCCTGGAGCTTCACCAGTTCGTGCTGGAGCCGCAGCATCTCGCGCTCGTACGGCTTCCTCGCCAGCCGCCCGCCCGGGCCGCTCCGCCCGTCCGGTCCGCTCTGCTCGCGCTGGGCCTTGGCCGCCACCTGGTGCCTCCGTTCGGCGGGGTGCTGATGATCCCTCACCGTACGTCCTGGGCCGGGTCGGCGCAGGTCCGGGGCGCTCCGGGGGGTTCCGGCCGGGCAGCGGCGGCCCCCTGAACCGCCGCTGCCGGGCTCCCCCGTCGGACGGTCCGAGGACCGAACGATCAACCATGACCCAGACCCGCCGAACCGGTCCAATTTCCGGTTCCATAACCTGGGGGCATGGATGTCGACACCCGCCTGCTGCGCAGCTTCTCCGCGGTCTGCGAGGAGGGGCAGCTGACCGCGGCGGCGGCCCGGCTGTTCGTCTCCCAGCCGACGCTGACCAAGCAGATCCGCCAGCTGGAGACCCTGCTCGGGGTCGAGCTGTTCGAACGCTCGCGGCGCGGCATGGCACCGACCCGGGCCGGTCTGGCCCTGGCCGCGCACACCGGTGCGCTGATGTCCGGCTGGGAGGAGGCGCTGCGCGCCACCCGGGCCGCCGCGGCGGAGCACGGCTCGACGCTGCGGGTGGGGTTCGAGGGCGGCATCGTCAACCTGATGACCCGGCGCACGGTGGCGGACTTCGCCCGGCGGATGCCGGGCTGGCAGGTGGAACTGCGGCAGAACAACTGGTTCGACCCGACCTCGGGCCTGGCCACCGGGGAGATCGACCTGACGCTCTGGCACGCGCCGCCGTCGATGTCCCGGCGGTACAACGTGGCCGTGCTGGGCGAGGAGCCGCGCTGCGCGGCGCTGCCGGCCGGACACCGGCTGGCCGGCCGTGCGGTGATCGACTTCGAGGAGCTGCTCGACGAGCCCTTCGTGGCGATCCCGCACGAGTCCGGGCACTGGCGGGACTACTGGCTGGCGGTCCGGGAGCGGGGCGGGCGACCGGTGCGGATCGGCGCGGTGGCGCACAACACCGACGAGTGGCTGGCCGCCGTGGTGTGCGGCCAGGGCGTCGGTTTCGCCCCGGAGACGATGAGCCGGCTGGCACCGCGCGAGGATGTCGCGTACCGGCCGGTGCGGGGGTTGAGCCCGAGCCAGGTCGGGCTGTACTGGCCGAAGGACCGGACGCCGACCCCTGCCATGACCGCGTTCGTCCGCAGCTGCCGGGCCACGGTGGGTCTCGGGCGGAGGGTCCTGGAGCACGCCGGGGACCCGGGTGGGGACCTCGGAGCGGGCCTGGCGCCGGATCGGACCTGATCGGGCCCAGGTCCTGTCCGAAGGCGGGGACTACACGGCTTCGAAGGGCTCCGGGTACTGGCACCGGCCCCGCGGGGAGCCGTCGTACGCGGACAGGGCGAGCGTCTGGAAGTACCCCTCGGGCACCTCGAACGGGCCGCTCACCTCGTGCTGTTGGGCCGGGGTGAAGCCGAAGCGGCCGTAGTAGCCCGGGTCGCCGAGCACGACGACGAGCTTCTCGCCGGCCTCCTCGGCGGCCGTCAGCGCGGCCCGGACCACCAGCTCGCCGACGCCCTTGCGCTGCCACTCGGGCGCGACGGCGACCGGCGCGAGCGCCAGCGCGGTGCCCTCGCCGACCCGCAGCCGGGTGAGCAGCGCGTGGCCGACCACCAGTCCGGAGTCCTCCACGGCGACCACCGAGAGCTCCGGCAGCCAGGCCGGGTCGCGGCGCAGCGCGTCGACCAGGTCGGCCTCGTCGGGGCCGGGGAACGCGGCCATGTGGACGCGTCTGGTGGCGGGAGCGTCCTCGGGACACTCGATTCTGGTGCTGACCTTCACGGGGGAACCCTCTCTCTGCCGCACGCCGTTGTGGACCGGCCCCGGACGGCGAGGTGCCGTCCGGGGCCGTGAAAGGTTAGCCGATGCCGGCCGACGGAACGTCAGCCCTTGGGCTGGGCCTCGGACTTGGCGTCGGACTTGGCGTCCTCGCGGACCTTCGGCTGGGCGTCCACGCCGGCCTCGCGGCGCTGCGCCGGGGTGATCGGGGTGGGGGCGCCGGTCAGCGGGTCGCCGCCGGTGGACGTCTTCGGGAAGGCGATGACGTCCCGGATGGTGTCGTACCCGCCGAGCAGGGTGACGATCCGGTCGAGGCCGAAGGCGACACCGCCGTGCGGCGGCGGGCCGTAGTTGAAGGCGTCCAGCAGGAAGCCGAACTGCGAGGCGGCCTCCTCCTCGGAGAGGCCGATCGCGTCGAACGCCCGCTTCTGCACGTCCCGCTGGTGGATACGGATCGAACCGCCGCCCAGCTCCGAGCCGTTGAGCACGAGGTCGTAGGCGTTGGACAGGGCGCTGCCCGGGTCGGTGTCGAAGGTCGCCAGCGACTCGGCGGTGGGGGCGGTGAAGGGGTGGTGCACGGCGTGCCAGCCCTGGAACGCGCCCTTGTCGTCCTCGATCGGCTCGAACATCGGGAAGTCGACGACCCAGAGGAAGGCCCACCGGGACTCGTCGATGAGCTCGCAACGGCGGCCGATCTCCAGACGGGCGGCGCCGAGCAGCTCCTGGGAGGGGCGCTCCTTGCCGGCCGCGAAGAAGATCGCGTCGCCGTTCTTGGCCCCGGCGGCGGCGGCGAGGCCGGCCAGGTGCTCCTCGGAGAGGTTCTTGGCGACCGGGCCGCGCAGCTCGCCGGTCTCGGCGTCGATGAGCACGTAGGCGAGGCCCTTGGCGCCGCGCGCCTTGGCCCAGTCCTGCCAGGCGTCGAGCTGCTTGCGCGGCTGCGAGGCACCGCCGGGCATGACCACGGCGCCGACGTACGGGGCCTGGAAGACCCGGAACTCGGTGCCCTTGAAGTACTCGGTGAGCTCGGTGAGCTCCTGGCCGAAGCGGACGTCCGGCTTGTCCGAGCCGTAGCGGCCCATGGCGTCCGCGTAGGTCATCCGCGGCAGCGGGTTCGGGACCTCGTAGCCGTGGACCTCGCGCCAGATCGCACCGATGATCTTCTCGCCGAGGGCCAGGACGTCCTCCTGGTCGACGAAGGAGGCCTCGATGTCCAGCTGGGTGAACTCCGGCTGCCGGTCGGCGCGGAAGTCCTCGTCGCGGAAGCAGCGGGCGATCTGGTAGTAGCGCTCCATGCCGGCCACCATCAGCAGCTGCTTGAACAGCTGGGGCGACTGCGGCAGGGCGTACCAGTGGCCGGGCTGCAGGCGGACCGGGACGAGGAAGTCGCGGGCGCCCTCGGGGGTGGAGCGGGTGAGGTACGGCGTCTCGATGTCGAGGTAGTCGTTCTCCTCCATCACCCGGCGGATGATGTTGTTGACCTTGGAGCGCAGGCGCAGGCCCTTGGCCGGGCCCTCGCGGCGCAGGTCGAGGTAGCGGTAGCGGAGGCGGACCTCCTCGTTGACCGTGCCGGGCTCGTACTCGGCGACCGGGAACGGCAGCGGCGCGGCCTCGGAGAGGACCTCGATGTCGCTGACGACGACCTCGACGGCGCCGGTCGGGATGTCCGGGTTCTCGTTGCCCTCGGGCCGCACCCGGACGTCGCCGACCACCTTGACGCAGTACTCGGCGCGCAGGCCGTGCACCGAGTCGAGGTCGCGGACCACGATCTGCACGGTGCCGGAGGCGTCGCGCAGGTCGATGAAGGCCACGCCGCCGTGGTCGCGGCGGCGGGCGACCCAGCCGGCCAGGGTGACGGTGGTGCCTGCGTGCTCCGGGCGGAGCGTGCCCGCGTCGTGCGTGCGGATCACAGCTGCTTCTCCTTCAGGGTGGTGACGAGTGCGTCGAGGGCGACGGGGTTCTGCTCGCCGGTGGTGAGGTCCTTGAGCTGGACGACGCCTTCGGCGAGGTCCCGGTCCCCGGCGACGAGGGCGAAGCGGGCGCCGGAACGGTCGGCGGACTTCATGGCGTTCTTGATGCTCTTGACGCCGAAGGCGAGGTCGGTGGCGACGCCGGCCCGGCGCAGCTCGACCACCTTGGCGAACAGGACGTTCTTGGCCTCCTCGCCGAGCGCGACGGCGTAGACGGAGGTGGCGGCCGGCAGGTCGAGGGTGACGCCCTCGGCCTCCAGGGCCAGGAAGGTGCGGTCCACGCCGAGCGCCCAGCCGACCGAGGGCAGCGCCGGGCCGCCGATCATCTCGGACAGGCCGTCGTAGCGGCCGCCGCCGCCGATCGCGGACTGCGCGCCGAGGCCGTCGTGCACGAACTCGAAGGTGGTGCGGGTGTAGTAGTCCAGCCCGCGGACCAGCTTCGGGTCGTCGACGAAGGCGACGCCGTTCGCGGTGAGCAGCTCGCGGACCTTCCCGTCGTAGGCCTTGCAGTCCTCGCAGAGGTAGTCGCGCAGCATCGGGGCGCCGCCGAGCTGGGCCTGCACCGACTCGCGCTTGTCGTCCAGGACGCGCAGCGGGTTGATCTCCGCACGGCGGCGGGTGTCCTCGTCGAGGTCCAGGCCGGCCAGGAACTCGACCAGGGCGGCCCGGTAGACCGGGCGGCACTGCTGGTCGCCGAGGCTGTTGAGCAGCAGGCGGTAGTCGCTGAGGCCGAGCGCGCGGAAGGCGTCGTCGGCCAGGATGATCAGCTCGGCGTCCAGCGCCGGGTCCTCCGCGCCGATCGCCTCGGCGCCGACCTGCGAGAACTGGCGGTAGCGGCCCTTCTGGGCGCGCTCGTAGCGGTAGTACGAGCCGGAGTACCAGAGCTTGACCGGCAGGTTGCCCTGCTTGTGCAGGTTGGCCTGGAGCGCGGCGCGCAGCACGGAGGCGGTGCCCTCGGGGCGCAGCGCGAGCTCGTCGCCGCCCTTGGTGGTGAGGGTGTACATCTCCTTGGTGACGATGTCGGTGGACTCGCCGACACCGCGGGAGAACAGCTTGACGTCCTCGAACACCGGGGTCTCGATGTACCCGTAGCCGGCCCGGCGGGCGGGGGCGGCGATCGCCTCGCGGATCGCCAGGAAGGTCGCGGAGCCGGGCGGCAGCAGGTCGTAGGTGCCCTTGGGGGCGGTGAAGGTGCTCAACTTCTCTTCCGTCACATTCCTCGTCGCGGGAAAGCCGGGGCGCCGACCGCCCCCGCTGCCTGTCGGAGGTAGGGGTTGGTGGCGCGCTCGCGGCCGATGGTGGTCTGTCCGCCGTGGCCGGAGAGGACCACGGTGGCGTCGTCGAGGGGCAGGCACACCCGGGCCAGCGAGCTCATGATCGCCTCGCCGTCCCCGCCCGGGAGGTCGGTTCGCCCTATGGAGCCGGCGAAGAGCAGGTCGCCCGAGAAGAGCACCGGGGGGAGGTCCTCGGCACCGGGCGTCCGGAACGTCACCGACCCCCTGGTATGGCCGGGGGCGTGGTCGACGGTGAGCGAGAGACCGGCCAGCTCCAGCACGCTGCCGTCGGTGAGTTCACGGACGTCGTCGGGCTCGCCGACGGTCAGCTCGCCCATCAGCTGGGTGCCCAGCGAGCGGCCGAGCGCCTTCTCCGGGTCGCTCATCATGTAGCGGTCCTCGGGGTGGATCCACGCCGGGACGCCCTTGGCGCCGCAGACCGGGACCACGGAGGCGACGTGGTCGATGTGGCCGTGGGTGAGCAGCACGGCGACCGGCTTCAGCCGGTGCTCGCGGACCAGTTCCTCGACGCCGGCCGCGGCCTGGTGGCCCGGGTCGACGATGACGCACTCCTCGCCCGGCCCCGGCGCGACCAGGTAGCAGTTGGTGCCCCAGGCTCCAGCGGGGAATCCGGCGATGAACACGCGCGTCCTTCGGGGTCGGTCTCGGGTCGTGGCCGTCGGTCTCCCGGGCGGCTCCGGCTGCTGCTACGAACGGTGGATGCAGTGGCAGCCTACCGGCGGTCCGGGTCCGGTTGCGAACCAGATCCGCGTGACAGGTTCACCTCGACCTGACAGGTTCACCCCGTTCTTACGGTCGCGGTCCCTACACTTGGCCGCCGATGGATGCGATGATCCGCATCGGCATCGCACACACACGAAGCCCAGACATCCGCGATCAGCACATCCGTAGGAGACAGAGCCGGTGGTCAGCAGCGAACAGCGGCGGCGGCAGCTCGCCCGGGAGAAGTACGAGCGCCAGGCCGAGCGCCGGGCCGCCGCGGCCACGGCGCGCAAGCGCCGCAACACGGTCCTCGGCGCCGCCCTCGCGGTGGTCGTCCTGGCCGGTGGCGGGACCCTGTTCGCCACCGGCGCCTTCGACTCGGACGACAAGGCCGACAAGAAGGACAGCACCGCCCAGGCCGCGCCCACCCCGACCGAGCCCACCGTGCCGACCCGCAAGGCGGTCGAGGGCTGCGTCGACCCCGCCCCGGGCGCCCCGAACGGCAAGCAGTGGCAGGCCGAGCCGGCCATGACGGTCGACACCAAGGCCGCCTACACCGCGACCCTGGACACCAACTGCGGCAAGGTGACGGTCTCGCTGGACGCCGCCAAGGCCCCGCACACGGTGAACTCCTTCGCGTTCCTGGCCGGCGAGCAGTACTTCGACCACACCAAGTGCCACCGCCTCACCACCGGCGGCATCTTCGTGCTCCAGTGCGGCGACCCGACCGCCAGCGCGACCGCCCCCGGCGGCACCGGCGGCCCCGGCTACAAGTTCGCCGACGAGAACCTCACCGGCGCGACCTACCCGGCCGGCACCCTGGCGATGGCCAACTCCGGCCCGGACACCAACGGCAGCCAGTTCTTCCTGGTCTACAAGGACACCCAGCTGCCGCCGAGCTACACCCCCTTCGGCAAGATCACCGGCGGTCTGGACGCGCTCCAGAAGATCGCCGCCGCGGGCACCCTGGAGGGCCGCACCGACGGCCACCCGATGGCCGACGTCACCCTCAACTCGGTGACGGCCGCCAAGGGTTGACCCGCCCCGGGGCCTCCCGGCGCCGCCGGTCACGGCGCCCCGGGCGGCCCCGGCCCGAAATCGCCCGGCCCGGATGCGGACAGCACCGGGCCTGGTCGCCTATGTTGGCGTTGTATAGGGTGCCCAGACCCGCCGGCCGTCACCCTCGGCAGCAGAACACGGCGGACGGGGACGGCGGACTCATCGGTCCGCCGCACATCAACTGTGGACGACGAACGCGTGCCGCCCCGGCGCGGGCGCGACGTCATGTGGAGGACGCGCTATGAGCAGCGACCCGTGGGGCCGTGTCGACGAGCAGGGCACGGTCTACGTCAGGACCGCCGACGGCGAACGCGTCGTCGGCTCCTGGCAGGCCGGCTCGCCCGAGGAGGCGCTCGCCTACTTCGAGCGCAAGTACCAGGGCATCGAGGTGGAGATCGGCCTGCTGGAGAAGCGGGTGCGCACCACCGACCTGGCCGCGAAGGACGCCCAGACCGCGCTGGAGCACCTGCGCGAGCAGGTCACCGAGGCGCACGCGGTGGGCGACCTGGCGGCGCTGGCCCAGCGCCTGGACACGCTCACCGGCGAGATCGACAGCCGTCGTGAGGAGCGCAAGGCCGCCCGGGCCAAGGCCCAGGACGAGACCCGTTCCGCCAAGGAGGCGCTGGTCGCCGAGGCCGAGCAGCTCGCCGAGTCCACCCAGTGGCGGGAGGCCGGCGACCGGCTGCGCGCCCTGGTGGACACCTGGAAGGGCCTGCCCCGGCTGGACCGCAAGAGCGACGACGAGCTGTGGCACCGCTTCTCGCACGCCCGCTCGGTCTTCTCCAAGCACCGCAAGTCGCACTTCGCGGCGCTGGACGCCGAGCGCGAGCAGGCCCGGGTCACCAAGGAGCAGCTGGTCGCCGAGGCCGAGGCGCTCTCCTCCTCGACCGAGTGGGGCGACACCGCGGCGAGCTACCGCGACCTGATGGCGCGCTGGAAGGCCGCCGGCCGCGCCCAGCGCGACGTCGAGGACGAGCTGTGGGCGCGGTTCCGCGGCGCCCAGGACGTCTTCTTCCAGGCGCGCTCCGCGGTGTTCAGCGAGCGTGACGCCGAGCAGGTCGCCAACCAGAAGCTCAAGGAAGCGCTGGCGACCGAGGCCGAGACGATCCTGCCGATCACCGACCTCAAGGCGGCCAAGGCGGCCCTGCGCGAGATCAACGAGCGCTGGGAGGCCATCGGCCACGTGCCGCGCGACGTCCGTCCGAAGCTGGACGGCCGGCTGAACGCGGTCGAGCGGGCGATCCGCGAGGCCGAGGACAGCGAGTGGAAGCGCTCCAACCCGGAGGCCAAGGCCCGCGCGGCCGGCATGGTGGGCCTGTTCCAGGCCAAGGCCGACAAGCTGCGCGCCGACCTCGACAAGGCCCGCGCGGCCGGCAACGCGTCGCGGACGGCGAAGCTGGAGTCCGAGCTGGCCGGCGTCCAGGAGCTGCTGGAGCAGGCGCACCGCAGCCAGGAGGAGTTCAGCGGCTGACCGGCCGCCCCGCACCACCTGCGTGACCTGCACGACCTGCGTGACGCCGAAGGGCCCCCGGGGAGCGATCCCCGGGGGCCCTTCGGGCGTCGTGCGCCGGCCGCCGCTACTTGCGGGCCGAGGTGACCCGGTAGACGTCGTAGACGCCCTCCACGCCGCGCACCGCCTTGAGCACGTGGCCCAGGTGCTTGGGGTCGCCCATCTCGAAGGTGAACCGGCTCATCGCCACCCGGTCGCGGGAGGTCTGCACCGCCGCGGACAGGATGTTGACGTGCTGGTCCGAGAGCACCCGGGTGACGTCCGAGAGCAGCCGGGAGCGGTCCAGCGCCTCGACCTGGATCGCCACCAGGAAGACCGAGGACTGGGTGGCCGCCCACTCGACGTCGATCATCCGCTCGGGCTGCTGGTTGAGCGCCTCGACGTTGACGCAGTCGGCGCGGTGCACCGAGACGCCGTTGCCGCGGGTGATGAAGCCGACGATGGTGTCGCCCGGCACCGGGGTGCAGCAGCGCGACAGCTTCACCCAGACGTCCTCGACGCCCTTGACGATCACCCCGGGGTCGCCCTTGGCCCGGCGGCGCACCGCCCGGCGGTTGTCGTGCGTCGGGGTGGCCGTCTCGGCGAGGTCCTCGGTGGCGCCCTCCTCGCCGCCCAGCGCCTGCACCAGCTTCTGGACGATGTTCTGCGCGGCGACGTGGCCCTCGCCGATCGCCGCGTACAGCGAGGAGATGTCCGGGTAGCGCATCTCGTGGGCCAGGGTGACCAGCGAGTCGCCGGTGAGGATCCGCTGGATCGGCAGGCCCTGCTTGCGCATCGCCCGGGCGATGGCCTCCTTGCCCTGCTCGATCGCCTCCTCGCGGCGCTCCTTGGAGAACCAGGCACGGATCTTGTTGCGGGCGCGCGGCGACTTGACGAAGCCCAGCCAGTCCCGGGAGGGTCCGGCGTTCTCCGCCTTGGAGGTGAAGACCTCGACGGTGTCGCCGTTCTCCAGGGTCGACTCCAGCGGCACCAGCCGCCCGTTCACCCGGGCCCCTATGGTGCGGTAGCCGACCTCGGTGTGCACCGCGAAGGCGAAGTCCACCGGGGTGGCGCCGGCCGGGAGTGCTATGACGTCGCCCTTGGGCGTGAAGACGAAGACCTCGTTGCTGGCCAGGTCGAAGCGGAGCGACTCCAGGAACTCGCTGGGGTCGGCGGTCTCCTTCTGCCAGTCGAGCAGCTGCCGCAGCCAGGCCATCTCGTTGACGGCGCCGGCCTTGTCGTCCTTGCGGGTCTGGGTCGGGGTGTCGGTGCGCACCTTGGACGCGCCGGCCACCGCGCGCTGCTTGTACTTCCAGTGCGCGGCGATGCCGTACTCGGCCCGGCGGTGCATGTCGAAGGTGCGGATCTGCAGCTCGACGGGCTTGCCCCCGGGACCGATCACCGTGGTGTGCAGCGACTGGTACATGTTGAACTTGGGCATCGCGATGTAGTCCTTGAACCGCCCCGGCACCGGGTTCCACCGCGCGTGGATGGTGCCCAGCGCCGCGTAGCAGTCGCGGACGGTGTCGACCAGGACCCGGATGCCCACCAGGTCGTAGATCTCGGCGAAGTCCCGGCCCCGGACGATCATCTTCTGGTAGACCGAGTAGTAGTGCTTCGGCCGGCCGGTGACGGAGGCGGTGATCCGGGCGCCGCGCAGGTCGCCCTGGACCTGGTCGATGACGGTCGCCAGGTACTCGTCCCGCTTGGGAGCGCGCTCGGCGACCAGCCGGACGATCTCGTCGTACATCTTGGGGTAGAGGATCGCGAAGGCGAGGTCCTCCAGCTCCCACTTGATGGTGTTCATGCCCAGCCGGTGCGCCAGCGGGGCGTAGATCTCCAGCGTCTCGCGGGCCTTCTTCTCCTGCTTCTCCCGCTTGAGGTAGCGCATGGTGCGCATGTTGTGCAGGCGGTCGGCCAGCTTGATCACCAGGACCCGCGGGTCCTTGGCCATCGCGACGACCATCTTGCGGACCGTCTCGGCCTGCGCGGCCTCGCCGAACTTCACCCGGTCCAGCTTGGTGACGCCGTCCACCAGCAGGGCCACCGAGTCGCCGAAGTCCTTGCGCAGGGTCTCCAGGCCGTAGTCGGTGTCCTCGACGGTGTCGTGCAGCAGCCCGGCCATCAGGGTCGCGGCGTCCATGCCCAGCTCGGCGAGGATGGTCGCGACCGCCAGCGGGTGGGTGATGTACGGGTCGCCGCTCTTGCGCTTCTGCCCGCGGTGCCACTTCTCGGCGACCGCGTAGGCCTTCTCGATGTCCCGCAGCAGCGCCGGGTCGGCCTTGGGGTCGTTGGCCCGGATCGACCGGAACAGCGGCTCCAGCACCGGATTGAGGACGCTGGAGCGCTGGCCGCCCAGTCGGGCGAGCCGGGCGCGCATGCCGCCGGCGGTGGAGGCCCGGCCGGCCGGGGCGGGCGGGCGGGACGGGGTCTGCGCCGGACGTGCCGGGGTGGCCCCCGAGGGCGTGGGCCGGTTCTCGGGGGCGGCCGCAGCGGCCGTGGGCACAACCTCGTCGGGCAAGGACACTCCTCAGGGCGCTCGGCCTGCCCCCCCGCGGGCACCACGCGGCCGGGGCCGCGCCTCACGCAACCGGGAGGGGATGAACCTTCATGGTACCGAGCCCGGCGCCGGGGCGTTCGGTCGGCCGGGCCCGCACACCGACCGGACACCCCGCGGACACCTCGCGGACCCGTCCCGGACGGCAGCGGGCGGCGGCCGGATGATTCCGACCGCCGCCCGAACGGACCCGTACCGGGCCCGGTTGCCGCTCTTCGCCTCAGACCGTGACCAGCGTCTCCAGCGGGGCCGCGCCCAGGTGCGGGGCCAGTCGCCCGCGCCCGTCCAGGAAGCCCAGCTCCATCAGCACCACGACGCCCACCAGCTCGGCACCGGCCTCCTTGACGAGGTCCAGCGAGGCACCGATGGTCCCGCCGGTGGCCAGCACGTCGTCCACCACCAGCACCCGCTCACCGGGCGCGAAGGCGTCGCACTGCACCTCCAGCGTCGCCGAGCCGTACTCCAGCTCGTAGGAGCGCCGGAACACCTCGCCGGGCAGCTTGCCCTGCTTGCGGATCGGCACGAAGCCGAGCCCGGCCGCGAAGGCCGCCGGGGCGGCCAGCACGAAGCCGCGCGCCTCCAGGCCCACCACCTTGGTCGCCCCGAGCGCCCGCGCCCGCTCCGCCAGCGCCCGGGTGAGCGCGGCGAAGGCCTCGGCGTCGGCGAGCAGCGGCGCGATGTCCTTGAACAGCACGCCCGGCTTCGGGTAGTCCTGGACGTCCCGGATCCGGCTGGTGAGCAGCTCGGCCAGGGAAGTGTCGGCGGTGGTCACGAAGGGTCCTAACGGTCGACGGGGATCAGCGCTTGGTGGACGGACGGCCCTTGGCACGCGTGGTGCCGGCCGCTCGGCCGCGCTGACCGACCATACCCGCCGGCAGGTCCTCGTCCGCGATCTCCTCGCCGTCGCCGGCCTCCTTGGCCGCGGCGGCCCTGGCCTCGGCGGCCCGGCGCTGGGCGACCCGCTTGGCCAGCGCCTTCATCTCCGGCTGCTCCTCCTTGAGCTGCGCGAGCAGCGGGGTGGCGACGCAGATCGAGGAGTAGGCACCGGCGGCGAGACCGATGAACAGGGCCAGCGAGATGTCGTTCAGGGTGCCGGCACCGAGCAGACCGCCACCGATGAACAGCAGCGCCGCCACCGGGAGCAGGGCGACCACCGTGGTGTTGAGCGAGCGGACCAGGGTCTGGTTGAGACCCGCGTTGGCCGCGTCGCTGTAGGTGAGCTTGTTCTGCTTGGTGAGGTCCTTGGCGTTCTCCTTCACGGTGTCGAAGACGACGACCGTGTCGTAGAGGGAGTACCCGAGGATGGTCAGGAAGCCGATCACGGTACCCGGGGTGACCTCGAAGCCCACCAGGGCGTAGACGCCGATGGTGATCAGGAGGTCGTGGATGAGGGCGACCAGGGCGGCCACCGCCATCCGCCACTCGAAGGCGATCGCCAGGTAGATCGTCACCAGGATCATGAAGATGATCAGACCGGTGAGCGCCTTGTTGGAGATCTGCTCACCCCAGCTGGGACCGATCACCTGGGTGTCGATCTCGGCGACCGGGACGCCGATCTCCTGGGACAGCTTCCCGGTGAACTCCGAGGAGGTGGTCTTGTCCTCCGAGGAGACCTGGATGCGGATCTTGCCGTTGTCGGTCGACTGCACCAGCGGGTGCGAGGAGACGATCTTGTCGACCGCGTCCTGGGCCTGCGACACCGACAGCCCGGGCTTGGCCACGGTGTAGACCGAGCCGCCCTTGAACTCGATGCCCAGGTGCAGGCCCATCGCCAGGCCGATCGCGGCGACCAGGACGATCACCCCGGAGATGCTGTACCAGAGCTTGCGGCGGCCGACGAAGTCGAAGCTGACCTCGCCCTGGTAGAGCTTGTGGCCCAGATTGGAGAAGCGCGACACGGTGTCAGGCCCCCTTCACGGCGGCGGAGGACGAAGGGGTACGACGACGGGTGCTGCGCAGCGGCGGGCGGGCGCCCAGGCGCTTCGGGTCCAGGCCGGACCACGGGTGACCGTCGGAGAAGAACTTCCGGCGGGCCAGCAGCGTGATCAGCGGCTTGGTGAAGAGGAAGATCACCACGACGTCGAGCGCCGTGGTCAGGCCCAGCGTGAACGCGAAGCCCTGCACCTTGCCGACCGACACCACGTAGAGCACGGCGGCACAGAGGAAGGAGACGAAGTCCGACACCAGGATGGTGCGCCGGGCGCGCGGCCAGGCGCGCTGGACGGCCGGGCGCAGCGGGGCGCCCTCGCGGACCTCGTCACGGATGCGCTCGAAGTACACGATGAAGGAGTCGGCGGTGATGCCGATCGCGACGATGGCGCCGCAGACCGCCGGCAGGTTCAGCGCGAAGCCGATCCCGCCGCCGAGCAGGCTCATGATCGAGTAGGTCAGCGCCGCCGAGACGAGCAGACCGGCGATCGAGACCAGGCCCAGGCCGCGGTAGTACACCAGCGAGTAGAGGACCACCAGGATCATGCCGATCAGACCGGCGATCAGGCCGGCCTTCAGCTGGTCGCCACCGAGCTGCGGGGAGACGGTGGTGACGTCGCTGGTGGTGAACTCCAGCGGCAGCGCGCCGAAGCTCAGCACGTTGGCGAGGTTCTGCGCCTCGGTCTGACCGAAGTTGCCGGAGATCACGGCCGAGCCGCCGGGGATGGCGTTGCGGACGTACGGGTGGGAGACGACCTGGCCGTCCAGCACGATGGCGAACTGGTTGGTCGGGTCGGGCTGGGTGGCCAGCTGGCCGGTGACGGCCGTGAAGGCGTCGGTGCCCTTGTTGTCGAACTGCAGCTGGACCTGCCAGCCGCCGCCCTGCTGGGTGTCGATGCTGGCCTGCGCCTTGGAGACGTTCTTGCCGTAGACCGCGACCGGGCCGAGCGCCAGCTTGTAGAAGGCGCCGTTCTCGTCCTTCTGCGTGCAGGCGACGGTCGGCGCGCCCTCGGCGGTCTGGTAGTTCTTGTTCCGCTGGTCCGGCTTGGTGCAGTCCAGCGCGGCGAACTGGGCGGCCAGCTCCGGCGGCACGGTGCCCGAGGTCATCGCGGCCGAGAGGTCCGGGGTGACGGGGGCGGTGGCCGCGGCGGACGGCGTGCCGGTCGCGGCGGCCGACGGGGTGCCGGAGGCCGCGGCGCCGGTGGTGGCGACCGGCGACGGGGTGGTGTCGGCCGCGAGGGCCTCACCGGCCGGGCGGCCCTGCTTGGTGGCGCTCGCGCTCGGCGTGCCGGTCGCGGCGGCCGGGGCGGAGGCGCTCGGGGCACCGGTCGCGGAAGCGCTCGGGGTGCTGGTGGCACCGGGGGTGCCGGTCGCGCCCGCCGACGGGGTCGCGCTCGGGGCCGGGGCCTGGATGCCGCTCGGGGCGAGGGCGAGGACCGGGCGGAAGTACAGCTGCGCGGTGGTGCCGACCTGGTCGGCCGCGCTCTGCTTGTCACCGCCCTTGGGGATGTTCACGATGATGTTGCGGTCGCCCTGGGTCTGGACCTCCGCTTCGGAGACGCCCATCCCGTTGACCCGCTGCTCGATGATCCCGGTGGCGATGTCCATGTTGGACTTGTTGATCGCCTTGGGGTCGCTCGACTTCGCGCTCAGCGTGATGCTGGTGCCGCCGGCGAGGTCGATCCCGAGGCGGGGCTTGGTGTTGCCCGTCCCGAACATGAGGGCGACCAGTCCGACGGTCACGACCAGGATGAGGGCCAGCGCCCGCCCTGGGTAGCCGTCGCGCGGGCGCGACTTGGGTGTTGCCACCTTGCTCGTTTCTCCCTGTCCATGCCACTTCCCCCCACCGGACCCCGCCCGGCTCGTGGCTGGACGGGGTGTGGCGGAACTGCGGCCCTGAGTCCTGTGGGCTCGCGGCGTTGCGCCGCGCGGCCGTGCGGTTGCCCGACCGTACTACTTGCTCGCGGGAGCCCCGCCCTCGGCCTTCGCGTCGCCCTTGTCGGCGTCGTCCTTGCTGAACGACAGCGGCTCGGCGGCGGCCGTCACGCTCTCCGCGTCGGAGTCCGCGTCCTCGGCGTCGACCGGCTCGTCCTCGGCGGGACGGCCGTTGATGATCGCGTCGTACTCCGCGGGCTCGAGGACCGCCGCGATCGCGCTCTTGGTGAAGTAGCTGACCACGCCCGGCGCGATCTCCAGCTCGACGGTCTCGTCGTTGACCGCCTTCACCTGCGCGTACAGACCGCCGATGGTCCGCACTCCCGCCCCGGGCTCCAGTGCCGTCTGCATCTGCTGCATCTGCTGCTGGCGCTTCTTCTGCGACCGGAACATGAGCACGATCGCGAGGATCGGGAGGAGAAGGATGATGAGGTTCACTGCAGCCAGGGTCCTTTACGGGCCGCCGGCCGGCGGCCTGTGTGGTAATGGTCGTCCCGTCGGGTGAGAGGGGCGGTCCGGCGGAGTCTAGGCGACCCCGAACTGATCGGACAACGCCAAGCATCGCATCCTGCCGCCGAAAGTGGCGACCCTCCGCCTGCACAGTTTCCCGGGACTTCTCCCCCGGCTCCTCCGGGTGCCCCCACCGCGGGCGCACATGCTCCGCACACGCTCCGCCCTCACCCGTTCGGCCCCCGCGACCGGGGGCCGCTCAGGCCTCCGCGGTCCGGGCGCCGTCGGGGCCGAAGAGCTCGGGCTGGGCGGGCACCGCGCCGCGGCCGGGCTGCGCCGGGGGGACGAGGCCGAGGTGGTGCCAGGCCGCGGCGGTGGCGATCCGCCCGCGCGGGGTGCGGGCCAGCAGGCCCTCCCGGACCAGGAACGGCTCGGCGACCTCCTCGACCGTCTCGGCCTCCTCGCCGACCGCGACCGCCAGGGTCGACAGCCCGACCGGGCCGCCGCCGAACAGCCGCAGCAGGGCGTCCAGCACCGCGCGGTCCAACCGGTCCAGACCTCGGGCGTCCACCTCGTAGACGTCCAGCGCCCGGGCGGCGATCTCGGCGGTGACCACGCCGTCGTGCCGCACCTGCGCGTAGTCGCGGACCCGGCGCAGCAGCCGGTTGGCGATCCGCGGCGTCCCCCGGGAGCGGCCGGCGATCTCGCCCGCGGCCGCCGGGTCGATCCGCACGTCCAGCAGCGCGGCCGAGCGGTGCACCACCCGCTGCAGTTCGGCGGGGGCGTAGAACTCCATGTGACCGGTGAACCCGAAGCGGTCGCGCAGCGGCGGCGGCAGCAGGCCGGCCCGGGTGGTCGCGCCGACCAGGGTGAACGGCGGCAGCTCCAGCGGGATGGCGGTCGCGCCGGGCCCCTTGCCGACGATCACGTCGACCCGGAAGTCCTCCATCGCCATGTAGAGCATCTCCTCGGCGGGCCGGGACATCCGGTGGATCTCGTCGAGGAAGAGCACCTCGCCCTCGGCGAGCGAGGAGAGGATCGCCGCGAGGTCGCCCGCGTGCTGGATCGCCGGGCCGGAGGTGATCCGGATCGGGGCGCCCAGCTCGGCCGCGATGATCATCGACAGGGTGGTCTTGCCGAGCCCCGGCGGACCGCTGAGCAGCACGTGGTCGGGGGCGGTGCCGCGCTGGCGGGCCGCCTGGAGCACCAGCGACAGCTGCTCGCGCACCCGCTCCTGGCCGATGAACTCGTCGAGCAGCCGCGGGCGCAGCGCCGCCTCGACGGCCTGGTCCTCGCCGTCGGCGGCGGCGGTCACCAGCCGGTCGGCGGACTCGGAGTCGTACGGGCTCATCGGAGGCGGCTCCCACATCGGTGTCGACAAAGTGACAGGTCGTCAGGTGGCTTCAGCGAGAACGGTTGAGGCTGCGCAGCGCGAGCCGCAGCAGCGCGCCGACGTCCGGCGTCGCCTGGGCCTCGGCCTCGGGGGCGACGGTGGTGACCGCCTCGTCCGCCTCGCGGGGCGCGTAGCCGAGACCGACCAGCGCGGCGTGCAGCTGCTCGCCCCACGGCGCCGGCCCGCGCGCGACCGGCTTCTGCGCCGGCACCGCGCCGTGCGGCGCGCCCAGCTTGTCCTTGTACTCCAGCAGCAGCTTGGCCGCCTTGGCCTTGCCGATGCCGGGCACCGCCACCAGCGCCTTCTCGTCGCCGTTCGCCACCGCGGCGCGCAGCGCGTCCGGACTGTGCACCCCGAGGATCGCCTGCGCCAGCTTGGGCCCGACCCCGGGCGCGGCCTGGAGGATCTCGAAGACGGCGCGCTCGTCGTCGTCCGCGAAGCCGAACAGGGTCAGCGAGTCCTCCCGGACCACCAGCGAGGTGGCCAGCCGGACCGGCTCCCCCAGCCGCAGACCGGCCAGCGTGGTCGGCGTGCACTGCACGGCCATGCCGACCCCGCCGACCTCGACCACCGCCAGGCCGGCGGAGAGCGCCGCCACGGGTCCTTGCACGAAGGCGATCATCGGAGGGTTCCTTTCGGGGCGGGCGGGGAGGTGGTGCGGGCGGCCGCCTTGATCGCGGCCTCCAGGCGGTTGGTGGCGCCGCCGCGCCAGATGTGGCAGATGGCCAGTGCCAGCGCGTCGGCCGCGTCGGCCGGCTTCGGCGGCGCGTCGAGCCGCAGCAGCCGCTGCACCATGGCGGTGACCTGCGCCTTGTCGGCCCGGCCGGAGCCGGTGACGGCGGCCTTGACCTCGCTGGGGGTGTGCAGGGTGACCGGTATGCCGCGCCGGGTGGCGCAGAGCATCGCGACCGCGCTGGCCTGCGCGGTCCCCATCACGGTGCGCACGTTGTGCTGGGCGAAGACCCGCTCGACGGCGACCAGGTCGGGCCGGTGCTCGTCCAGCCAGGCCTCGATGCCCTGCTCGACCAGCAGCAGCCGCTGCCCGATCTCCGCCTCGGCGGGGGTGCGCACCACGCCGACCCCGACCATCCGCAACGGCCGGCCCGGCGCGCCGTCGACCACGCCGACCCCGCACCTGGTCAGCCCCGGGTCGACCCCCAGCACCCGCACCACGGCTCCCGCCCCTCCGTCACCCGCGACCAGCAGTCCGATCCGCCGTCCGCTCTGCCGTCCGACCTGCGAAGGCTACCGCCCGCCTCCGACAGCGCCCCCAACGACACCGGCCCGGCGGTCCTGGGGACCGCCGGGCCGGGAAGCGGCAGGATCACTCGGCGTCGAGCTGCGCACCGACCTCGTCGCTGATGTCGAAGTTGGCGAAGACGTTCTGCACGTCGTCGCTGTCCTCCAGGGCGTCGATCAGCTTGAAGATCTTGCGGGCGCCGTCGACGTCCAGCTCGACCTGCATGCTCGGGAGGAAGTTGGCCTCGGCCGAGTCGTAGTCGATGCCGGCGTCCACCAGGGCGGTGCGGACGGCGACCATCTTGGAGGCCTCGGAGACGATCTCGAAGGACTCGCCGAGGTCGTTGATCTCCTCGGGCTCCTGGTCGAGGACGACCTCGAAGAGCTTGTCCTCGTCCACGCCGTCGGCCTTGGGGACGATCACCACGCCCTTGCGGTTGAACAGGTACGAGACCGAGCCCGGGTCGGCCATCGAGCCGCCGTTGCGGGTCATCGCGACGCGCACGTCCGAGGCGGCACGGTTGCGGTTGTCGGTGAGGCACTCGATGAGCACCGCGACGCCGTTCGGGCCGTAGCCCTCGTACATGATCGTCGAGTAGTCGGCCCCGCCGGCCTCGGCGCCCGAGCCGCGCTTGACGGCGCGGTTGATGTTGTCGATCGGGACCGAGCTCTTCTTCGCCTTCTGGATGGCGTCGTAGAGGGTCGGGTTGCCGGCCGGGTCGCCGCCTCCGGTGCGCGCCGCCACCTCGATGTTCTTGATCATCTTGGCGAAGAGCTTGCCGCGCTTGGCGTCGATCACGGCCTTCTTGTGCTTGGTGGTAGCCCACTTAGAGTGGCCGGACATCGCCAGCTCCTTTACGTCGCCAATGGGAAATGAACAGATGAGATCTTACCGGTGCGGCCGACGCTCGCCCGCACACGGTCGTTCGCGCACCGTCACGCGGCGGCGAGGTGCTCCTCGACCATCCGCACGAAGTAGGCGTGCACCCGGTGGTCGCCGGTGAGTTCCGGGTGGAACGAGGTGGCCAGCAGGTTGCCCTGGCGCACCGCGACGATCCGGCTGTCCGGGCCGTCGGCGGCCGGCAGCTCGGCCAGCACCTCGACACCCGCACCGACCGCCTCCACCCACGGGGCGCGGATGAACACGCCGTGCACCGGCGCGTCGTCCATGCCCGCGAAGGCGATGCCGGACTCGAAGGACTCGTTCTGCCGACCGAAGGCGTTGCGGCGCACGGTCATGTCGATGCCGCCCACCGTCTCCTGGTCGTCGCGCCCGTCCAGGATCTTGTCCGCCAGCATGATCATGCCGGCGCAGGTCCCGTACACCGGCATGCCGGCGGCCACCCGCGCGCGCAGCGGGTCCATCACGCCGAACAGCAGGGCCAGCTTGGACATCGTGGTGGACTCCCCGCCGGGGATCACCAGCGCGTCGACCTCGGCCAGCTCCTCCACCCGGCGGACCGGACGGGCCAGCGCGTCGGCCTCGGCCAGCGCGACCAGGTGCTCGCGGACGTCGCCCTGAAGGGCGAGGACGCCGATGACTGGAGTGGACACTTCTCGTACCTCTTGACTCTCGAACGGACGACGCGCAGCGGCCCGCCGCGACGATGATCACACCGCGCGGCGGGCCGACGGACGCGTATTACCAGCCGCGGTTGGCGTAGCGCTCGGTCTCCGGCAGGGTGTCGCAGTTGATGCCGACCATGGCCTCGCCCAGGTTGCGGGAGGCGTCGGCGATGATCTTCGGGTCGTCGAAGAAGGTGGTGGCCTTGACGATCGCGGCGGCACGCTTGGCCGGGTCGCCCGACTTGAAGATGCCCGAGCCGACGAAGACGCCCTCGGCACCCAGCTGACGCATCAGCGCGGCGTCGGCCGGGGTGGCCACGCCACCGGCGGAGAACAGCACGACCGGCAGCTTGCCGAGCTCGGCGACCTCCTTGACCAGCTCGTAGGGGGCGCGCAGCTCCTTGGCGGCCGCGTACAGCTCGTTGTTGTCGAAGCCGCGCAGCTTGGCGATCTCGTTCTTGATCTGACGCAGGTGGCGGACCGCCTCGACGACGTTGCCGGTGCCGGCCTCGCCCTTGGAACGGATCATGGCCGCGCCCTCGGCGATGCGGCGCAGGGCCTCGCCCAGGTTGGTGGCACCGCAGACGAAGGGGGTGGTGAACGCGAACTTGTCGGAGTGGTTGACCTCGTCGGCCGGGGTCAGCACCTCGGACTCGTCGATGTAGTCGACGCCCAGCGACTGCAGGACCTGGGCCTCGACGAAGTGGCCGATCCGGGACTTCGCCATGACCGGGATCGAGACCGCGGCGATGATCTCCTCGATCATGTTCGGGTCCGACATGCGGGCCACGCCGCCGTCCTTGCGGATGTCGGCCGGCACGCGCTCCAGGGCCATGACGGCCACAGCGCCGGCGTCCTCGGCGATCTTCGCCTGCTCGGCGTTGACCACGTCCATGATCACACCGCCCTTGAGCTGCTCGGCCATGCCGCGCTTGACCCGGGCGGTACCGATCTGCGGCTGGTCTGCGGTGGTGGGGGTGGTGGACACGTGAGACCTCACTCGAAGATGAACCAGTGCTATCGCCCTATGGTAGGCGGAAGAAACGGCCCCTCCATGCGCCATCAAGTCCAGCGCGTGTGACGGGATACGACAAACAGGCCGGATCCGGACCCACCCACCGCGTGCACACGAGCCGCACACCGCCCGCCCTCGGGCCCCCGCCCACGCTACGCGGGCGCGCCCTCCGGAGTGAGCGCCGGCGGCGGCGCGTCGTCCATCTCGAAGGCCATCGGGAACGGCGCCTTGCCCGCCAGCCGGAAGTACCGCACCAGCCGGTGCTCCCGCACCGCCCGCGCCGCCCGCACCGCGTCGTTGTGGAACCGCCGCGCCATCGGCACCCGCCGCACCGCCGCCGTGAGGTCCCGCACCGCCTCCTCGCCGCCCGGCTCCGCCACCAGCACCGCCACCTGCTCCGGCTCCGCGAACACCGCCCGCAGCGCCAGGCTCAGCTGGCTCTCGGCCACCTCGCGCTGCTCGTCCTCCGCCTGCCGCGCCGCGTGCGCCGCGTCCAGCAGCAGCAACGACGCCGCCGGGTCCAGCAGCGAGGACGTCGCCAGCTCCATCGCCACCGACGCCCGACGGACCAGCTGCGCGTCCAGCGCCGCACGGGCGGCGTCGATCCGGGCGTGCAGCCGGTCCAGCCTTCCGGCCGTCCAGCTCAGGTACATACCGAACAGCACCACGGCCACGCCGGCCCAGATCCACGTAGTCACGGGGCGCTACGCTACCGGGTGCCCCGGGGTCACCCCTCGACCGCCGTGTTCCGGTACGACGCGCGGTCGATGTCGCGGACGTCCACCGCCAGCTGCAGCCGCTCCCCCGGGGCCGGCTTCACCCGCTCGGCCAGCAGCGCCAGCACCCCCTCGGTGAGCGCCGCCTTCGCCTCCGGGGTGCGCCCCGGGAAGATCTGGAACTGGACGAACAGCTGCGCCTCGGAGCGCTCGCCGAAGCCCACCACGACCTCGGGATCGGTCTGCCGGAAGACCGTCTTGCAGCCCTCCGGCGTGGCGTCGATGGTCTCCACCGCCAGCCGATTGATCGCCACGCCCAGCTCACGGCGGTCGAAGGAGCCGGCCAGGCTCGGCGAGTAGTCGACGGAGATCTGCGGCATCGGGGCCTCCAGGTGACACGGTCGGGACACGGGACGTCGAACGGGGAGACCGTCCGGACGCCGAGAACCGTCCGACCCTAACCGCGCCTCGACCGCGCCGACCCGCCCGGTCAGTCCCGGGCCAGGCCGAACCGGCCCCGCCGGCCGCTGCGCTCGTCCTCCTCGACCACCGCCGCCGCACCCGCCGTCACCGTCTCGTACACGGCCAGGATGTCCGCGCCCACCGTCGACCAGTCGAACCGCCGCACATGCCGTGAGGCCGCCTTCCGCAGCTCCTCCAGCCGCGCCGGGTCCCCCAGCAGCCGCAGTGCCGTCCGCGCCAGCGCGTCCGCGTCCTCCACCGGGAACAGCTCCCCCGCGTCCCCGCCGTCCAGCACCTGCTTGAACGCGTCCAGGTCGCTCGCCAGCACCGGGGCGCCCGCCGACATCGCCTCGACCAGGATGATCCCGAAGCTCTCGCCCCCGGTGTTCGGGGCCACGTACAGGTCCACGCTGCGCAGCAGCCGGGCCTTGTCCCGGTCGCTCACCATGCCGAGGAACTCCACCTGCGCGCGGACCTCCGGCGCCAGACCGGCGACCGCCTCCTCCTCGTCGCCCTTGCCCGCCACCAGCAGCCGCACCCCGGGGCGCTCGGCCAGGATCCGCGGCAGCGCCGCCAGCAGCGTCGGCAGCCCCTTGCGCGGCTCGTTGATCCGCCCGATGAAGCCGATCGTCCCCGGCCGGCCCTCGGCCGCCCCGCCGGTCCAGCGCTCGTCCGCCTCGGCCTCCGCGAAGAAGCCCACGTCCACGCCGTTCGGAATCACCACCGCGTCGCCGCCCAGGTGCTCCACCAGGGTGCGCCGGGCGTACTCGCTCACCGCGATCCGCGCCCGCATCTTCTCCAGCCCCGGCTGGAGGATCGGCGAGGCCGCGATCATCGCCCGCGAACGCGGGTTCGAGGTGTGGAAGGTGCCCACCATCGGCCCGGAGGCCGACCAGGCCGCCAGCATCGACAGGCTCGGCGAGGCCGGCTCGTGCACGTGCAGGATGTCGAAGCGCCCGTCGTTCAGCCACCGCCGAACCCGGGCCGCCGACAGGATCCCGAAGCTCAGCCGCGCCACCGAGCCGTTGTACGGCACCGCCACCGCCCGGCCCGCCGAGACCACGTACGGCGGCAGCGCCTCGTCGTCCTCGGCCGGGGCCAGCACCGACACCGCGTGGCCCAGGCCGATCAGGTGCTCGGCGAGGTCCCGGATGTGGAACTGCACGCCGCCGGGGACGTCCCAGTCGTACGGGCAGACGATGCCGATCTTCACGGGTCTCCTCGAAATCCTGCGGACGGTGCGAGCGGCGGTGCGGGCGGCGGTACGGACGGTGCGTGGGGGCGACGGACGTGGGCGGTGCGGGCGGCGGTACCGGCGGCGCGGGCGGGGGGCGTGCGGAGCACGGCCCCGCGCGAGGTCCCGGCGGTCCGCCGGGCCCGGACTCAGGCCCCCGAGGCCTCGGCCGCCGGCTCCCCGGCCGCCTCCGCCGACCTGGCCGCGGACTCCCCCGCGACCGGCCCCGCGGCGCTCCCGGAGCGGGCCGGCCCCGCCTCCACCGTCTCACGGACCGGGAGGTCGGCCAGCCAGAAGCGCTGCAGCATGTGCCAGTCCTCCGGGTGCTCCCGGATCGCCTCCTCCCACACCGAGGCCATCGCCTGCGTCATCGCCCGGGTCTTCTCCGCCCGGTCGCCCTCCGCCGGCACCGTCACCTCGGCATGGATCCGGCCCCGCAGGACCCGGCCCTCGTACCAGAGCGACACCGGCAGCAGCGCCGCCCCGGTCCGCTGGCACAGCGCCGCCGGACCGGCCGGCATCCGCGTCGCCTCGCCGAAGAACGACACCCCGATGCCCGCCTCCGAGAGGTCGCGGTCCCCCACCAGGCAGACCAGCTTCCCCGCCCGCAGCCGCCGCGCCAGCGTGCCCACCACGTTCACCGAGCCGCCGGTCAGCGCCAGCACCTCCATGCCCAGGCCCTCGCGGAACGCCACGAACCGGTCGAACAGCCGCTCCGGCTTCAACCGCTCCGCCACCGTCGTGAACGGGTACCCCTGGGAGGCCACCCAGGCCCCCGCCAAGTCCCAGTTGCCCATGTGCGGCAGCGCTATCACCGCGCCCCGCCCGGAGTCCAGGGCCTCCCGCAGCTGCTCGAACCCGTCCACCCGGACGTCCCGCAGCACCCGCGCGCGACCCCACACCGGCAACCGGAACGACTCCTGCCAGTACCGCATGTACGAACGCATGCCGGCCCGCGACAGCTCCCGCAGCCGGGCCTCGTCCGCCTCCGGGCACACCCGCAGCAGATTCGCCTCCAACTGCAGCACCCGCTTGCCGCGCCGCCGCCACGCCGAGTCCGCCAGCCGGTCGAACAGCGCCCGCGCCGCCGGCTCGGGCAGGTGCTTGAGCACCGCCCAGCCCGTCGCGTACGCCGAGTACACCAGCCGGTCCACCACCCGGTCCATCCGTCGGTCCTTCACCTGCGGAACCGCCCCCTTCAGCTCCCGGCCGCCACGCGGTCCGCCTCGAACGCCTCACGGCGCACCGTCAGCATCCGCTGGACCACCGTCACCAGACTTCCGGCCGCCACCAGCCACAGCGCCACCGGCAGCAGCCACTCCACGTACGGCACGCCGAACGTGGCCAGACCCGCCACACCGGCCGCCACCAGGCTGATCACCAGCCGCTCGGCCCGCTCCACCAGCCCCGACACGTCGCACGGCAGCCCCTGGCTCTCGGCCCGCGCCTTGGTGTACGACACCACCAGCCCGCTCGCCAGGCAGAACACCGCCACGGCGCACAGCAGGTTGTTGTCACCCTTGCCGGCGTACCACATCGCCAGGCCGCCGAAGATCGCCGCGTCCGCGACCCGGTCCAGCGTGGAGTCCAGGAACGCGCCCCACTTGCTGGTCCGACCCAGCTGCCGCGCCATGTTCCCGTCCACCAGGTCCGAGAAGATGAACAGCGTGATCGTGATGGTGCCCCAGAAGAACTCCCCGCGCGGGAAGAACACCAGCGCACCCGCCACCGAACCGGCCGTGCCGACCAGCGTCACGGTGTCCGGGCTCACACCCAGCCGGATCAGGAACGCGGCGAACGGGGTCAGGACACGTGTGAAGAAGGCACGCGCGTATTTGTTGAGCATGGCCTTCCCGACCGCTCCGATCTCCCTGGTACCCGCCTGCGGCACGGAGCGCGGCAGACGACCGGACGGATCAGCCCATCCGGCGCACCCATCGTAGCCACGCCCGCCGACACTCCCCGCCCACGCACCACCCGACCGCGGCCCGCGCGCCCCCCGACGCCTCGCACCCAGGGCGAGTCCGGTGGCCCAGCCCTAGACTTTCACCGACAGCCTCGGCGCCACGGGAGGAGACCCCGATGCCCGACCGCAGCACCGCACGGGCCGGCCAGGCCCCCACCGTCGCCGGACCGCGCGACCTGCGCAACGTCGTCCTCGTCGGCTGCGCCGGCGTGGGGAAGACCACCCTCGCCGAATCCCTCGCCCTCGCCGCCGGCGCCGTCGGCCGCCCCGGCAAGGTCGCCGACGGCACCACCGTCTCCGACCACGAGGCCGTCGAGCACCAGCAGCAGCGCTCCGTCCAGCTGTCCGTGCTCCCCCTCGAATGGCACGGCGTCAAGATCAATCTGATCGACCCGCCCGGCCACCCCGACTTCGCCGCCGACCTGCGCGCCGCCCTGCACGCCGCCGACGCCGCCGTCTTCGTGGTCTCCGCCACCGACCCCGTCACCGCCCCCACCCGCGCCCTGTGGCGCGAGTGCGCCGCCGAGAACATCCCCCGCGCCATCGCCGTCGCCAAGCTCGACATCGCCCGCGGCAGCCTCGACGACATCCTCACCGCCTGCCACGACGCCTTCGACCTCGGCCCCGACACCCTCCGGCCGCTCTTCCTCCCCGTCCACCACGACGGGCGCCCCGACGGCAGCGTCGACCTCCTCACCGGCCACACCTACGGCCGGGCCGAGCCCCTCCCCGACACCGGGGCCGCCCGCGAGAGCCTCGTCGAAGCCATCGCCGGCCAGGACGACACCCTCATGGAGCAGTACCTGACCGGCGAGGACCCCGACACCGACTCCCTCGAAGCCGGCATGCGCCGCGAAGTCCTCGCCTGCACCCTCCACCCCGCCGTCCCCACCAGCGAACACGGCCTCGGCGCCACCGAACTCCTCGACCTCATCACCACCACCTTCCCCGACCCCACCGAACGCACCCGCCCCGCCCCCGCCTGCGACCCCGACGCCCCCCTCGCCGCCCAGGTCGTCCGCGTCACCGGCGACGCCTACGTCGGCCGCGTCAGCCTGCTGCGCGTCTACGCCGGCACCCTGCGCCCCGACACCCGCATCCGCCTCACCGGCCCCGACCACCCCGCCGACCAGGACGCCGAGGAACGCGTCACCGCCCTCACCAGCCCCTTCGGCAAACTCCAGCGCCCCGTCCCGCACGCCGTCGCCGGCGACCTCGTCTGCGCCGCCAAACTCACCAGCGCCCGCGCCGGCGACACCGTCCAGGAACCCGGCCACCCCGTCGAACTCGACACCTGGACCCTCCCCGAACCCCTCCTGCCGATCGCCGTCGAGGCCCACAGCAAGGCCGACGACGACAAGCTCTCCCAGGCCCTCGCCCGGCTCGCCGCCGAGGACCCGGCGCTGCGCCTCGAACAGAACGCCGACACCCACCAGCTGGTCCTCTGGTGCACCGGCGAGGCCCACGCCGACGCCGTCCTCGACCGGCTCCGCAACCGGCACGGCGTCCACGTCGACACCGTCCCGCACAAGGTCGCCCTGCGCGAGACCTTCGGCACCGCCGCCGCCGGCCACGGACGCCTCGTCAAACAGTCCGGCGGCCACGGCCAGTACGCCATCTGCGACCTGGAGGTCGAACCCCTCCCCGCCGGCTCCGGCTTCGAGTTCCAGGAGCACGTCGTCGGCGGCGCCGTCCCCAAGCACTTCATCCCCTCCGTCGAGAAGGGCGTCCGCGCCCAGCTCGCCAAGGGCGTCTCCACCGGCCACCCGCTCGTCGACATCCGGGTCACCCTCACCGACGGCAAGGCGCACTCCGTCGACTCCTCCGACTCCGCCTTCCAGAACGCCGCCGCCCTCGCCCTGCGGGACGCCGCCGAACACGCCGTCATCCGGCTGCTCGAACCCGTCGCCGCCGTCAGCGTCCTGCTCCCCGACGACTACCTCGGCGCCGTCCTCGGCGACCTCTCCGCCCGCCGCGGCCGCGTCCTCGGCACCGAGACCGCCGGCACCGGGCTCACCCTGCTGCGCGCCGAGGTCCCCGAACTCGAACTCGCCCGCTACCCCGTCGACCTGCGCTCGCTCACCCACGGCACCGCCGAGTTCAGCCGCGCCCACCTGCGTCACGAACCCATGCCCGCCGCCGTCGCCGCCCGCTACGCCGCGCAGGAGTAGCGGCCCTCCCGTACCGCCCTCCCGCGGCCGTCAGCGCTGCGGCAGCGCGCAGGCCGGCGTGCCGCCCGGCATCCGGTGCCGGTTGCGCGCCACCCACCGGTACGCCAGCGCCGCCACCGGCCGCACCGGCGCCAGCGCCAGCACCCCGCCCAGGTACGCCCACGCCCCGCCCGACCGCATCAACAGCCGCGCCACCGCCTGCGCCCCGCCGTACACCCGGCCCGACGGCGTCACCCAGAGCAGTTCCCGCTCCGCGCGCTCCCAGGACACCTCTCCGCGCCCCCCGGCCACCGCATCCAGCCCCGTCAGGTCGGCGAACTGGAACGGCACCGCCTCCCAGCCGCCCGACGCCAGCGTCTGCCGCAGGAACCGCTCCGCCCAGGTCGCGCACGTCGTGCAGAACGCGCAGTCCCCGTCGAAGACCAGAACCGGATCCGTCAGCGCATCGCTCTCCATGCCGCCCATCGTGCCCCATCCGGCCCGGCCGACCGCCCCCGGGGCGCGTCGAACAGCCGAAACGTGGGCATCATGCCCCACAGGCCCGGCGTGGCCCGTTCGTGACGGCACTTCAGACGATCATCCGCGCGCCGGTACCCCGGCGCGGTACCCTGCCGCAGGACAAGGGGAGGAGGGGACGCCACCGTGACCACACTCGACATGACCCCGGGTGCGCAGATACCCCGGACCGACGCCGGCCCGCAGACCGCCGGCACCCAGGCGCTCTCCTCGGCCGCGTACCGCGACGGCAAACTCGCGGAGGACGCCGCCAAGCTCGACGGGGCCACCGCGAAGAAGGGCCGCTTCGCCCTCTTCGCCCCCAACTTCGGCGAGGCCTTCAGCAAGGCGCTCATCTCCCGCACGCTCGGCGGCGACCGGAAGCCCCTCGTGCCCGCCTTCGGCGTCGACACCCGCCAGGTCGTCGAGCACTGCCTCGCCGCCGAGGAGGTCCGGCGGGGCCGCGACCGGCAGCTCTCCACCATCTCCGTCGTCACCGGCCTGCTCTGCCTGCCCGGCACCCTGGTCTGGCTCGGCGCCTTCCAGCTCCGCGCCTGGCTCAAGCGCGACAACCCCAAGAACGCCGGCGCCTACGGGACCGTCGTCCTCGCCCTCGCCGCCGCCCTCGCCGTCCTGCTCGCGATCAAGCCCCCGGCCGGCGGCGTCCTCGGCCTCTACCTGCGGGTCGTCATGCTCGCCCCGGTCATCGGCTGGTACCTCGCCAAGCGCATCGTCGAACGCACCGCCGTCGACCTGCGCGGCCGCTGGCTGCAACTCGTCGAGGGCAACGCCGTCGCCGCGACCGTCCCGATGGCCGTCCCCCGCGACGACCTCGACAAGAAGGCCGCCGACCTGCGCGCCAAACTCGGCCGGCTGGAGTCCGAGCAGGAGACCAACGTCCAGCACTACGCCGGTCCCAAGGGCATCCTCGGCGCCGGCCGCCGCTGGGGCGAGTGGAAGCTCGTCGACACCCTCCGCCCCGCCGAGGGGCAGATCGACTTCCGCCAGTTCCACCCCTGGGACCTCGTCCGCAAGATCTCCGGCCACCTCAAGGCCCTCGGCATCAGCGAGGTCGCCAACAGCGGCATCCCCGACGTCCGGGTCAAGCAGTGGGTCGTCTTCGAGGTCGGCGAGAGCGCCGACGAGATCAGCCGCCCCGGCAGCGCCGACATGGACGGCGACCACATGCGCGACTTCGCCGTCCAGGCCATCGCCGACAAGCAGACCTTCACCGGCGGCCCCCGCCACTACCTCGCCACCCAGTTCATCACCCACGACGGCAAGCTCGTGCTGACCTTCACCGTCACCGTCGCCCTGCTCGCCAACACGCTCAACGTCACCGTCGCGGCCTTCGCGCTCGGCCCGATCAACGGCTACTTCTTCGACAAGCCCAAGGACAAGGAGAAGTCGGTCTCCAAGACCGTGCGGTTCTGGGAGGAGCGCACGGTCAAGCTCCCGCTGATCGACAACGACGAGGTCGTCCGGCAGGCCGTCCGCGCCCCCTTCTACCGGATGCCGGGCCTGCTGTCCTGGCTCGGCGGCGGCCTCGGCCTGCCCGAGCCCTTCGGCCTGCGGCACATCTGGGCCGGTGCGCCCTGGGGCACCCGCACCATGGCCGACAACGCGCTCAACGTCTCCCACCCGGTGCTCGGCGCCGTCCACACCGCCACCCTGGAGTTCCTCGCCGAGCACGACCTCGACACCGAGCGCGCCTTCAAGGGCCGCGCCGCCGGCCTCAAGGCCGAGGCCCAGGGCAACCGGCCGTTCAAGGTCGACCACTACGACGCCTGACCCGGACACCCGGCACGAGGAGGCCCCCGCCGACGCGAGCGTCGACGGGGGCCTCCGGCGTCGTCCTTCCGGACGCCCCGGCCTCAGCCCTCCGGCCAGGCCTCGGACAGCATCTTCCGGGTGTCCGCCAGCAGTTGCGGCAGCACCTTGGTGTGGCCGACCACCGGCATGAAGTTGGTGTCCCCGCCCCAGCGCGGCACCACGTGCTGGTGCAGGTGCGCCGCGATACCGGCCCCGGCCGCCGCACCCTGGTTCATGCCGATGTTGAAGCCGTGCGCACCCGAGGCGGCGCGCAGCGCCGTCATCGCCTTCTTGGTGAACACCGCCAGCTCGGCCGTCTCCGCCTCGTCCAGCTCGGTGTAGTCCGCCGCGTGCCGGTACGGGACCACCATGAGGTGACCGCCGTTGTACGGGTACAGGTTGAGCACCGCGTACACGGCGCTCCCGCGCGCGACGACCAGCCCGTCCTCGTCGCTCAGCGACGGGATCGAGCAGAACGGACAGTCGTCGGGAGCCGGGCCGGTCGGCTTGTTCTCGCCCTGGATGTAGGCCATCCGATGGGGGGTCCACAGGCGGCGGAAGCCGTCCGGCTCCCCGACGCCCCGCTGCAGTTCCGGCTCAGTCGTCATGCTGATCAGCATATTCGCCCGGCCGTGGATGCAAAGCCGCGCGGGGCGGACTCCCGAAGGAGCCCGCCCCGCGACCATGCACCCCGACGGCGTCAGACCTGGATCCGGCGCTCCACCGCGTCCACGATCTCGGCGACCGCGTCGGCCACCGGGACGCCGTTCTTCTGCTCGCCGTTGCGGTAGCGGAAGGAGACCGCGCCCGCCTCGACGTCGTCGTTGCCGGCGATCAGCATGAACGGGACCTTGGTCTTCTGGGCGTTGCGGATCTTCTTCTGCATCCGGTCGTCCGAGGTGTCCACCTCGACGCGGATCCCGCGCTTCTTCAGCTCGGCCGCGACCTCCAGCAGGTACGGCACGTGCTCGTCGGTGATCGGGATGCCGGTCACGGTGACCGGGGCCAGCCACGGCGGCATGGCGCCGGCGTAGTGCTCCAGCAGCACCGCGAAGAAGCGCTCGATCGAGCCGAACAGCGCACGGTGGATCATGACCGGCCGCTGGCGCGAGCCGTCCGCCGCCGTGTACTCCAGGTCGAAACGCTCGGGGAGGTTGAAATCGAGCTGAATCGTACTCATCTGCCAGGTGCGGCCGATGGCGTCGCGGGCCTGCACCGAGATCTTCGGGCCGTAGAAGGCCGCGCCGCCCGGGTCCGGGACCAGCGGCAGGCCCTGCTTCTCGGCCACGGCGGCGAGGACGGCGGTGGCCTCCTCCCACGCGTCGTCGCTGCCGACGAACTTCTCCGGGTCCTTGGTGGACAGCTCCAGGTAGAAGTCGGTCAGACCGTAGTCGCGCAGCAGGTTGAGCACGAAGGTGAGGGTCGAGTCGAGCTCGTCCGCCATCTGCTCGCGGGTGCAGTAGATGTGCGCGTCGTCCTGGGTGAAGCCGCGGGCGCGGGTCAGGCCGTGCACCACGCCGGACTTCTCGTACCGGTACACGGTGCCGAACTCGAACAGGCGCAGCGGCAGTTCACGGTACGAACGGCCGCGCGCGTCGAAGATCAGGTTGTGCATCGGGCAGTTCATCGGCTTGAGGTAGTAGTCCACGCCCTCGTCGAGCTGCATGGGCGGGTACATACCGTCCGCGTACCAGTCCAGGTGGCCGCTCTTCTCGAACAGCTTCCCCTTGGTGGCGTGCGGGGTGTAGACGAACTCGTAGCCCTCCTCCTCGTGCCGGCGGCGCGAGTAGTCCTCCATGGCGCGGCGGATGATGCCGCCCTTGGGGTGGAAGACGGCCAGGCCGGAGCCGATCTCCTCGGGGACGGAGAAGAGGTCGAGCTCGTTGCCGAGCTTGCGGTGGTCGCGCTTGGCGGCCTCCTCCAGGAACTCCAGGTGCGCCTTGAGCTCGTCCTTGCTCGGCCAGGCGGTCCCGTAGAGGCGCTGGAGCATCGGGTTCTTCTCGCTGCCGCGCCAGTAGGCGGCGGCCGAGCGCATGATCTTGAACGCCGGGATCATCCGGGTGCTGGGCAGGTGCGGGCCGCGGCAGAGGTCGCCCCAGCACAGCTCGCCGCTCTTGGCGTCCAGGTTGTCGTAGATGGTGAGCTCGCCCGCGCCGACCTCGACGTCGGCGCCCTCGCCGGCGGTGGCGGCGGAGCCCTTGAGGCCGATCAGCTCCAGCTTGTACGGCTCGCCGGCCAGCTCCTCGCGGGCGGCCTCGTCGGTGACGACGCGGCGCGAGAAGCGCTGGCCCTTCTTGATGATCTCCTGCATCTTCTTCTCGATGGCCTTGAGGTCATCGGGGTGGAACGGCTTCTCGACGTCGAAGTCGTAGTAGAAGCCGTCCTTGACCGGCGGGCCGATGCCGAGCTTGGCCTCCGGGAAGAGCTGCTGCACGGCCTGGGCCATCACGTGCGCGGTCGAGTGGCGCAGGATGTCGAGCCCGTCGGGGCTGCCGATCACGACCGGCTCGACCTCGTCGCCGTCCTGGACGGCGTAGGCGAGGTCCTTGAGCTGGCCCGCGACCTTGGCCGCGATGATCGAGCGATCGTCCGCGAAGAGCTCGGCGGCCGTCGTGCCCGTGGTCACCACGCGCTCTTCCCGATCGGGTTCGCGGTTGATGATTACCCGGACGTCCGTCACCGGTCTCTCCTGACGTGCTGGATTCAGAGGACGCAGCACTGCGCTGCGCCTGACGATGGTACCGAGACCGGTGGCCCCAACGTCACCTCCGTACCCCTCCTACGGCTCCCGCCCCTCGCCCAGGGTCTTCAGCAGCCGGTCCCGCTCGGCGTCCTCCAGTCCGCAGGGCTCCAGACCGGTCGGCCGGGTGAGCCGGCGGAAGCCGCCGCGCCGTTCCAGCCGGCCGCTGACCCGCACGGGGGTGCCGGCCAGGTGGGCCTCGGCGGCGAGCCGGTAGGCGGCGTCGGGCAGCCGGACCTTGACCTCGTCGACCTCGGCGCCGCCGAGCACCCGCAGCCGCACGCTGCCGGGCCCGGTGGGGTCGGCGCGCTTGAGGCGGACGACCAGGCCGACGACGGTGACGGCGACGGCGGGTTCGAGGCGTTCCAGCAGCTCGGCGGCCTCGGTGAGGGCGGGCAGGTCGCCGGGCGAGAACTCGACGGCGATCCGGCGGTCGCCGAAGCCGCCGGGGGTGCCGGCGGCGGCCGACCAGGCGACGGCGAACCGGCCGGCGGTGGCGCCGCGGACGAGGGCCCGGACCGAGTCGACCAGCTCGCGGCTGACGCCGGACTGGACGGCGTTCTCGAAGGCCTCGGCGCCGCCGCTGACCCGCCGGTAGTCGACGGCGTCGCGCAGCGCCTCCAGGGCGCGGACCAGGGTGGTGACCGCCGCCCGGCCCTCCGGGGCGGGGCTGTGGGCGGTGAGTCCGGGGCCGTCGGCGACCACCAGGACGCGGTCCAGGAAGTCGCCGGCCCAGGCGTCCAGCCGGGCGCCGAAGTAGGCGGCGCGGACGCGGCCGGCCTTGGCGCCGGCGGCGAGCATGGCGCGGGCGGCGAGCCGCAGCCGCTCGGCGTCCTCCCAGGGCGTGGCGCCGGGGGCGGCGGTGCCGGGCGGTCCGGCCGGGTCCCGGTGCCACTGGAGCTCGTCGCCGGGGACGGCGAGGGCGAGCAGGATGGCGCGGGCGGAGGGGCTGGCGGAGCGGGAGAGCGCGGTGACGGCGTCGGCGAGCAGGTCGACCGCGTCGTCGAAGCCGTCGCCGGCCGGGACGAGCAGACTGACGCCGGGGTCGGTGCCCTCGGGGGGCGTCCAGCGCCCGTAGCGGGCGGAGGGTCCGCCGCGCCGGACCCAGCCGTGCCGCGCGAGCAGGGTGGCGAGCACCGCCGGGTCGACGGCGGCCGGGTCGGGCAGCGGCCCGGGCTGCGGCGCTCCGCCGAGCACCGGGCCCGGGGGGCGGTCCGGCGTCGGCCCGTGGGGCAGTGTCATGGGGCGGGGCTCCTCCCGGCCGGGGGCCGGGCCGTCACGGGCTGCCGCCCGCGCCGACCCGGGCCATGATCGCGCAGAGGGCGCGGTCGTCGAAGACCTTCGCGGTGGGGACACGGACGTTGGTCCGGCGCTGCCCGGTGACGGGGTGGCCGGCCAGGTTGACCCAGTAGCAGCAGTGCCGCAGCTCCAGGGCGTCGGGCCGGGCGGCGAGCCAGCGGTCGACCCGGCGGGGCAGCAGCATCACGACCAGGATCCGGGGCACGGCGACCCGGGGGCGGGCGAGCTTGCGCAGGTGGTCGTTGTCCAGGGTGAAGGAGAAGAACGCGCCGCGCGGATCGGGCGCGATCTGCTGGGTGGCCTTCAGCTGGATCTTGACGGTGACCTCGTCGTCGACCTCGTGGCTGCGCGAGCCGTGGCTGACCTGCCAGTCGATGCCGTTGTCGGGGAACGGCTGGGAGAGCGAGCAGCCGGCCGCGGCGACGACCGCGTGGAGGTAGCCGACCTGCAGGGTCTCCATGCAGGCCGTGACCGCCAGATCGCCCCGCAGGACGGCCGCCGCCCCCTCGGGCTGCGGCTGCGTCAGCGCCATGACCGTCCGTCCTCCCCCGCCCCCGGGCCGGTCCGGATTCGAACACGGCCACCCGTGGGCAGGGTGCCCGGCCGGTGTCCCGCCAAACGGTTGAGAGGGCGTCAGGGGCGGGTATCACCGGGTCGGGAACGCGCTGTTTTCGAGGGGCAGTCATGCAGCAGCACTGGTTCACCGGCCCGCTCGCCTCCTTCGACACCGAGACCACCGGCGTGGACGTCGAGACCGACCGCATCGTCTCGGCCGCCCTGGTCGTCCAACCCGTCCCGGGCGCGGCCCCGGTGGCGACCTCCTGGCTCGCCGACCCGGGCGTGCCGATACCCGACGGCGCCCGCGCGGTGCACGGGATCGACGACGCGAGGGTGCGGGCCTTCGGCCGGCCGGCGCCGGTGGTGGTGGCCGAGGTCGCCGCCGCGCTGGCCGAACAGGCCCGGGCCGGACGGCCGGTGGTGGTGATGAACGCGCCGTACGACCTGACGCTGCTGGACCGCGAGCTGCGCCGGCACCGGAGGACGTCGCTGGCCGAGGCGATCGGCCCGGCGGCGCTGCTGGTGCTGGATCCGCGAGTGCTGGACAAGCACGTGGACCGCTACCGCCGGGGCCGGCGGACGCTGACCGACCTGTGCGGGCACTACGGGGTGGAGCTGACCGGGGCGCACGACGCGGCGGCGGACGCGACGGCGGCCCTGGAGGTGGTGCGGACGATCGGTGCCCGGTACCCGGGGGCGCTGGGCGGACTGACGGTGGCGGAGCTGCACCTGCGGCAGGCGGTCTGGCACGCGGCGCAGGCGCGGGGGCTGCAGGCCTGGTTCGACCGGTCGGGGGCGGACGAACGGGTGGACCTGTCCTGGCCGATGCGGCCGGCCCGGTGCGGTTGCGGGCGGCGGCTGTCGCCGGACCACGAGTGCGAGGTGGCGGCGTAGGTCCGGGCCGACGAGTTCCGGCCGGATCCGTCCACGAACGCCGCAGGCCCTGATCGGTGTCCCGATCAGGGCCTGCGTGCTGTCCGGTGGGCGATACTGGGATCGAACCAGTGACCCCTTCGGTGTGAACGAAGTGCTCTCCCGCTGAGCTAATCGCCCGGGCAACGAGAAGAACTGTAGCACCATTCGGGGGGTGCCGTACAACTCGTCCGGGGAGCGCCGCCCGACGCATCCGCAGAACTCGCGCTCCGCACGGAAGGTGACTGAGCCTCAGCGCATTCCCCGGCCCCGTTCACCAGATTGTGGAAATACATGTGAGGCCCAGCCGATAATCGGCTGGGCCTCACATATCACAATGCATTCCGGTGGGCGATACTGGGATCGAACCAGTGACCCCTTCGGTGTGAACGAAGTGCTCTCCCGCTGAGCTAATCGCCCGGGTGCAGGGAAAACATTACCGCATCCCGGAGGGTGCTCCGAACCCGCTCTCCCCCCGCGGCCCACCCGCTCCCCCGGCGGCGCCGTCACCCGGACGGCCCCGCCCGGTGGACCGGCGGGCCACCTCAGTCCTCGTGGATCTTCCAGGGCATGACCAGCCCGTACTTCCAGAGGTACCAGCCGCCGAGCGCGGCGATCAGCGCCAGGCCGATCGCGGTGAGGGTCAGGTTGCGGCGCCGGACCTTCGGGTCCAGGGCCTTCTGGGCGGCCTCGGCCACCTTGCGGCGGGTCCAGCGCAGCGCCAGCTGGGCCCAGACGAACTCGGTGGCCCAGACGCCCATGCCGAGGAAGATGACCACCCAGCCGGGGCCGGGCAGCGGCAGCATGATCACGCCGAGCACCACGACCGCGAGGCCGACCAGGAAGACGGCCACCTGCCAGCTCAGGTGCAGCGGGCGCGAGCGGCGGATGAAGAGCGGGGCCCGCGAGCCGAGCGGCTTGCCGCCGTCCGTGCCCTCCGCGCCCCCGCCGTCGGGCTCCCCGCCGTCGGCCCCCGTCGGCACCCCCGTGTCGTCCGGCACGATCCCGTCCTCCGTTCCGGTGTTCCCGGCCGCGTCACCGCGTGCCTTGTCGCTTCGTACAGTCATGCCAGGAAACTAACCGAGAAGGGCCCCGCTAATCGCCCGGCGGCCAGTCTGTGGCGATTCCGCAATGCGCCGTAAGGGGTACGACTCGCGCCCGAATCGGGACAGAGGGGTTTACATCGGTCTTGGAGGTGGGATGGTCCGTTCGCCGACGTGCGATTCCCCGAGCGCACACTGAGCGAAAGGCCATGGCGCTTATGAACACCACGGTCAGCTGCGAGCTGCACCTGCGCCTCATCGTGTCCAGCGAGTCCTCACTGCCCGTCCCCGCGGGCCTGCGCTACGACACCGCCGACCCCTATGCCGTGCACGCCACGTTCCACACCGGCGCCGACGAGACCGTGGAGTGGGTGTTCGCCCGAGATCTCCTTGCGGAGGGGCTGCACCGACCCACCGGTACCGGCGACGTCCGGGTCTGGCCGTCGCGCAGCCACGGGCAAGGGGTGGTCTGCATCGCCCTGAGCTCTCCGGAAGGAGAAGCCCTGCTGGAGGCCCCGGCCCGGGCGCTTGAGTCGTTCCTCAAGCGGACGGACGCCGCCGTGCCCCCCGGCACCGAACACCGTCACTTCGACCTCGACCGGGAGCTGTCCCACATCCTCGCCGAAAGCTGACCCCGACCGGAGGCGGTCACGCCCCGCTGTCGGCGGGGTCGTAGCCCCTGCCGTCACCGCAGCCGTCCTACTCGGGGGCACGGCAGCAGACTCAGCCGCGTACGACGCGGTCTCGGGGCCGGTGATGAAACGGTTCACCCGTACCGGGGTGGGCCCGCAGCACCGCACGCGCCCGGCATCGGAGCCGGCCATCCCATGGGTGGCCGGCCTCGCTGCCGGGCGCGACCGTTCTCCCGGCCGCGCGTCCCGCGGCGCACACCGGCCGCACACCGGCCGCGCGTCCGGCCCGGCGTCCGGTCGCCCGCCGGGGCCCGGCGCGGGGCTGCCCGGGAGTCTGCCCGGGCGGACACCCCCCGGAACACGACCCCGGAGGAAACTCCGTACAGACTGACGGAATCCGTACGCGTCTTCGAAGCAAGCCGCCGCCCCACCCCCCGCCGCCCCGGTAGGGTCTGGGAATGACCCGTAGTCGCGGGGTGCCCACGGCCCCCTCCGCACGAGGAGCCTCCACGTGCTGATCACCCATGACACCGAGTGCGCCCTGAGCATCCTCGTCGAGCTGCTCAACACCGCACCCGAGGTGTGCGGCACCGAGCTGCTGCCCGACACCGCCGCGCTCGACGCCTTCGTGGTCCGGCAGGAGATCAGCGAGATCGACTCGCTCACCGACGACGACCTGCGCCAGGTGCAGGAACTGCGCTCCCGGCTGCGCGAGGTCTTCGGCACCGAATCCACCGAAGAGGCCGCCGAGCTGGTGAACGCCCTGGTCGCGGCGGCCGGGACGACACCCCGGCTGACCAACCACGACCACCACGGGTGGCACATCCACTACTTCGCCCCGCACGCCGCCCTCGGCGACCACCTGGCCGCCGAACTGGGCATGGCGCTGGCGTTCATCCTCACCGCGGGCGAGCGGGAGCGGCTGCGCCGCTGCGAGGCGCCGGACTGCGCGCGGGTCTTCGTCGACCTCTCGCGCAACCGCTCGCGCCGCTACTGCGACAGCCGGACCTGCGGGAACCGGCTGCACGTCGCCGCCTACCGGGCCCGCCAGCGTTCGGCGGACACGGTGGCCTCGGGCTGATCGGCCGGGGGGACCGGGCCGGGGTCGGGGCGCGGGCCGGACGCTCAGATGCCGCGTCGGCGGAGGATCTCCTCGATGTCGGCGAACTCGTCGAGACCGTCCCCGCCCTTGCCCACCTTGCCCGCCTTCCCGGCCTTTCCGGTCCTGCCCGGCGCCGCCGGCTCGGCCCGGGCGGCCTCCCGGGCGCGCTTCGGGGCCGGTTCGGCCGCCGGGGCGCCGGTGGCGGGGGCCACGGCCGGACGGGCCGGGGCCGGCCCGGCGGCCGGAGGGGAGTCGCTCCCCCCGGTCACCGCTCCGCGGCGGCCCAGCCGGCGCGTGGTGACCAGCAGACCGGCCGAGACGGCCAGCAGCACGATGCCGGTCCACACCCGGGGATCGAGAACGAGCTTGGTCGCCCAGTCGGCGATCTCGTCGCCGATGGTCCGGGCCACCGGGAACAGACCGGTCAGGTAGAGGCCCAGGGGCAGCAGCGCCACGGCGAACCAGCGGGTCGCGGAGAGGAAGCGCCGGCGGTAGGCCCGCAGGCCCGCCACCGCCACTCCCGCCGCGGTGAGCGCGATACTGACCGCCGCCGTCAGCACGACCGCCTCCCCCCGCCCGGCGCCGTCGCCCTCACGGGTCGGGCCGGACCCGTCGGGCCGGTGCTCACCGGACCACTGCTCGTGGGACTGGTGCTCGTGGGGCTGGTGCTCGCCCTGGTGCTCGTCGGACTGGTGCCGGTCGGGCTCGTCGCGGTCGCCACCGCCACCGTCGCCCCTCCCGTCGGACTGTTCATCTCCGCGGACCTCCCGTCGCTCCGGTCTGGCCGGGCCCGGCCGCCGGAACGGCGCGGGGCCCACAGATGAAACACTGAAGGCATGATCGAAGGTTCCCTCCCCCGTCTCGAGTTCTGGTGCGAACTCCAGTGCCCGGACTGCCGCACCGCCCTGGACGACGTCCGCGCGCTGCGCGCCCGCTACGGCGACGCGCTGTCGATCGAGCTGCGGCACTTCCCGCTGGAGAAGCACAAGCACGCCTACGCCGCCGCCGAGGCCGCCGAGGAGGCGTTCTCCCAGGGCCTGGGCTGGCCCTTCGTCGAGGCGCTGCTGGCCCGGGTCGAGGACCTGGAGGCCCGCGGCACCGAGGTGCTGCTGGAGGTCGCCCGCGAGGTCGGGGTGGACGTCGAGGAGGTGGACACCGCGCTGGTGGACGGCCGGCACATGCTGACCGTGGACGCCGACCAGGCCGAGGGCCGGGCGATCGGCGTGAAGGGCACGCCGACCTATGTGATCGGCGGGCAGCGGTTCGACGGCGGGCAGAGCCAGGACGGCCTGCTGGGCCGCGTCGTCGCCGCCGTCGAGGCCGCCCGGGCCTCCTGACCCGCGGCCCCGCCCCGCTCTCCTGCGAGCCGGCCGGAACGGGCCGGCCGGGCCCGGTCCACCGGCTCACAGGAGCGGCTTGCCGTAGACCCGGTTGGTGACCCGGTAGCCGAGCGACTCGTAGAGGCGGATCGCGACCTCGTTGCCGCTGAAGACGTTCAGCCCGAGGTCGCGGACGCCCGCCGCGAGGCACTCGCGCTCCGCGACCCGCATCAGCGTCCGCCCGTGACCGCGCCCCCGGTGGGCGTCGGCCACCTCGACCACCATGACCCAGCCGAGCGGGGCGCCGTCGGCCAGCTCCCGCAGGCGCAGCGCCAGCCAGAGCGAGCCCAGCGGCTCCTCGCCGGGCCCGTGCAGGCGGCGCAGCGCGACGCCCGGGGTGGCGGCGCCCTGCGGCAGCAGCGTCAGGTGGTCGGCGTCGGCCTTGGCGCGGGCCTGTTCCTCGCCGAGCCCGGAGGCCAGCAGGTCGCGCAGGTAGCCCTCCTTGGCCTCGGCCAGCCAGGCGGGGAACTCGGCGGCGCCGATCGGGCGCGCGGCGACGCCGCCCGGCAGGGCGGGCGGCCCGTCGAGCCGCTTGATCATGTTCCGCATCCGCTCGGTGTAGCCGAGGGTGACCGCGAGCGAGCGGGCGACCCGCGAGGTCTCCGGGATGTCGGCGTCGACCCGGATGCAGCCCCAACCGCGCAGCACCTCTTCGGCGGCCAGCGCACCGATCGTCCCGCGGCCCCGGCCGCGTCCGCTGTGCACCGCCAACTCGGCTATCTCTCCCCAGAGTTGATCTCCGCGCGGGACGGCGGTGGTGCGCAGCCCGCCGACCTGCCGGCCGTTGACGCAGATCTGCCAGCGTCTGGTGCGGCCGCCCGCGGCGGTGGGGGTCTCCGGGCTCTCGGGGCGCAGCGTGATGGTCATGTCGAGGTCCCTTCCCCGCCGTCCGGGTCTTCTACCGGTCGGACGCCGGAGCCCCCGCCGGGCGTTCCCGCGGCGGGGGCTCGGGTCACCGGCCGGCCGGGCGGCGGCCCGGTGCCGGTGCGGGGGGGCTCAGGGGTCGAGGTCGTCGCCGCTGCGCCGGGTGAAGGTCCCCATGGCCTCGAGGGTGACCGGCCCGGGGCCGGCGAGCTCGCGGTCGTCGACCCGGGTGACGGCCTGGACGTCGCGCAGGGTGGAGGTCAGGAAGATCTCGTCGGCCTCGTGGAGGGCGTCGAGCGGCAGGTCGGCCTCCTCGGCGCCGCACCAGTCGAGGACGAGCTGCCGGGTGATGCCGGCCAGGCAGCCGGAGGAGAGCGGCGGGGTGAGCAGTCGGCCGCCGAGGACGACGAAGACGTTGGAGCCGGTGCCCTCGCAGAGCCGGCCGGCGGTGTTGGCGAGCAGCGCCTCGGAGGCGCCGGCACGGTGGGCGGCGGCCAGGGCGACGACGTTCTCGGCGTAGGAGGTGGTCTTGAGGCCGACGACCGCGCTGTGCTCGTTGCGGCGCCAGGGGACGACCGCGACGGCGGTGGTGTCGGGCCGGCGGGCGGCGGTGCCGAGGGAGGCCACCAGGGTGGGGGCCCCGTCGCCGCGCTCGGACCCGAGCGGCGCGGTGCCGCCGGTGTAGGTGAGGCGCAGGCGGCCGAGCGGCATCGGGTTGGCGGCGAGGACGGCGGCGCAGGCCTCGCGGACCCGGTCGTGGTCGGGGTCGGGCAGGCCGAGGCCGCGGGCGGAGCGGGTGAGGCGGTCGAGGTGGCGGGTGAGGGCGAAGAGCTCGCCGTCGACGGCCTTCAGGGTCTCGAACACGCCGTCGCCGGTGGTGAGTCCGTGGTCGAGGACGGGCAGGGCCGGGTCCGCGGAGTCGACGAGGGTGCCGTTGACCCAGCTGGTGGTCGGGTGCTGCATCGCGGGGTGCTCCTGGCGGGGACGGACACGGTCCGGCCGGGGCCGGTGGCGGCGCCGGGGCGGGTCCGTGTCGGTTCAGTCGGTGTCGGGGTGGGTCTCGGCGCCCGACGCTATCGCGACCAGGCGGGCCGCCTTCAGTTCGGTTTCCGCCCACTCCCGGTCGGGGTCGGAGTCCCAGGTGATGCCGGCGCCGGTGCCGAAGCGCAGTTCGGGCGCCGCCGGGTCGGTCCGGTCGATCCAGAAGGTGCGGATGCCGACGGCGAGTTCGGCCTCGCCGCGGTCGGCGTCGACCCAGCCGACGGCGCCGCAGTAGGGCCCGCGCGGGGCGGTCTCCAGGGCCTCGATGATCCGCAGGGCGCTGGACTTGGGGGCGCCGGTGACGGAGCCGGGCGGGAAGGTCGCGGCGAGCAGTTCGGGCCAGCCGGCGTCCTCGCGCAGGGTGCCCTCGACGGTGGAGACCAGGTGGACCAGGCCGGGGTGCTTCTCGACCGCGCACAGGTCGGGCACGGTGACGGTGCCGGTGGCGCAGACCCGGCCGAGGTCGTTGCGGACCAGGTCGACGATCATCACGTTCTCGGCGTGGTCCTTGTCGAGCAGGTCGTGCTCGGTGCGGCCGGTGCCCTTGATCGGGCCGGAGGAGACGGTGCGGCCGGCGCGGCGCAGGTAGAGCTCGGGCGAGGCGGTGGCGATCTCCACCCCGTGGTCGGGCAGCCGGACCGTCCCGGCGTAGGGGGCGGGGTTGCCGTGGGCGAGCAGGCCGGTGAGCGCGTCGATGTCGGAGCGGTCCGGGTCGGGCAGCCCGGCGGAGAGCACCCGGCAGAGGTTGGCCTGGTAGACCTCGCCGGCCGCGATGTGCTCGCGGATCCGGCGCACGCCCGCGGTGTAGGCGGCGCGGTCGAGCGAGCTGCGCCAGCCGCCGGCGGACGGGCCGAGCCAGCCGGCGCCGGAGGGCGGGGCCGGGGCCGGGCGGACGTCGTCGAAGCGGGCGCAGGTGAGCCGGCCCTCGAAGTCGTGGACGACCGCCCACCAGCCGGTGGAGTCCAGCGCGGCCGGGTCCGAGGTGACGTCGCGCAGTCCGGTCGCGAGGCGGCCGCCGAAGCGGGCGAGGGGCTGCTGGGGGACGGGGTGGCCGGACACGGTTCTCCTGCACAGGGGCTTTGCGTGGTTGCGGTGCCTGAAGTGTAGGTCGAGGGGCGTGAGCAGAGTCGGGCGTCGCGCGGGCGTACGCGGGGTGACCTGCGGGTGTCACTCAGGGTGTCCCGCCGCCCCCGGTACGTCCGTCCGGGCGGGTCGGCCCCAGGCCCGCCGGGGAGCCCCGGGCGGCGACCCGGGGGGCACGCTGCGGGAACGGATTTTTAGCTGGCCCGGGAATCCGCTAGAGTTCAACACGTCGCCAGGGAGCGCAGCCGGGAAACCGGTGAGGATCCCCGGGAGACAGGCGGACGTGGCTCAGTTGGTAGAGCATCACCTTGCCAAGGTGAGGGTCGCGAGTTCGAATCTCGTCGTCCGCTCGACGAAGGACAGTGTAAGATCGTCCTTCGAGTGTTGCCTGGTGGAGTGGCCGAGAGGCGAGGCAACGGCCTGCAAAGCCGTGTACACGGGTTCAAATCCCGTCTCCACCTCCAAGAGGATCACCCGGTTCTTCCGGATGGCCTCCCCGCGCGATTAGCTCAGCGGGAGAGCACTACCTTGACACGGTAGGGGTCACTGGTTCAATCCCAGTATCGCGCACCACGCCCGGTTCCACCGAGGCACCATCCCCGCGCGATTAGCTCAGCGGGAGAGCACCACCTTGACACGGTGGGGGTCACTGGTTCAATCCCAGTATCGCGCACGTCGGATCCTCCGGGATCTGCTGCGGGTCCACCGCACCAGCGCGATTAGCTCAGCGGGAGAGCACTACCTTGACACGGTAGGGGTCACTGGTTCAATCCCAGTATCGCGCACGTCAGGCCCTCCGGGGCCTGCTGCAGAACCGCCTTACCAGGCGCGATTAGCTCAGCGGGAGAGCACTACCTTGACACGGTAGGGGTCACTGGTTCAATCCCAGTATCGCGCACAGTGACGGCCGGGGCCGCGACTCGTCGGAGTCGCGGCCCCGGCCGTTTTGGCGTGCGTGTCGGTCGGTCCGCGGCCGGCGCCCGCCGCGGGCGCGGTACCGGTGCGCGACACCGGTGCCCGGTATCGAGGTCGGGAACGGGAAGAGCCGCGTACGGTCGCCCTCACCGACGTCCGTACGCGGCGTCTCCGCCTGCCGGGGCGCTCTGCGCGCCGCTCTCGCCCGTCCGCGAGTCGTCGCGGCGGCGGCCTCCCCGGCGGCACTGGCTCCCCGTCCCCAGGGGATCAGTGCCAGCTCGATGCGGCTCAGTGACCGATCAACTCGGCCACCGCCTGAGCCTGGTTCGCCATCTGCTCCCAGCCGCCGAACAGGACGGCCAGCAGCACCGCACAGGGCAGTGCCATGGCCACCGCCACGGCCGGGTGCCTGGTCGGCTCCGCGGCCTGCGGCTGAGTGAAGGCCGGGCGACGGCGGCGGGAGGTGGATCCCGTGGGCTGCGGTGCCATGCCCTGACTCCTGACTCGTGAGTTCGGCCGGTGCGGATACTGGAAGGGTGGTGCACGTGGGCGCGGTGGACGGCTTACCTCGGGGGACGAGCTCCCCGTCCACCGCTGAGAACAACGGTATGGCGTGAGGGGGTTGGCGGACGTCATGCCGTCGTACTGTTCTCCGGGCCTCCCGGAGGATGACGATGGGACCTGCGGACTACTACCGCAGGGGGAGACGCCTGGCGGACGGCCCCCGGGGGAACCCTGAGAGGCGACCCCGAGAAACGATTCGGCACCCCACCGACCCCTGCCCGGTCCAAGATCCGACAATCGGACGGTGGCTTCAGGTGTTGCGTATCAGCACACCGCAGCGGGCAGTCCGTAAGCTGTGCCGGACAGGAACTGACGACGCCCCACTCGACGGGGCCTCACCGACAGTCTGACGGGGAAACGGGAATGACGATGATGCGGCTGAGGCGTGAGGACCCCCGCATCGTCGGGCCGTACCGGCTGCACCGGCGCCTCGGAGCCGGCGGCATGGGCGTGGTCTACCTCGGGTCCGACCGCCGGGGGCAGCGCGTCGCGCTCAAGCTGATCCGGGCCGAACTGGCCGAGGACGTCGAGTTCCGCACCCGCTTCGCCCGCGAGATCGCGGCCGCGTCCAGGATCCGGGGCGGCTGCACCGCCCGCGTCATGGGCTCCGACATCGAGGCCGACCGGCCCTGGCTGGCCACCGCGTACGTCCCCGGGCCGTCCCTCTACAAGCGGGTCGGCGACGAAGGGGCGCTGGGCTGGCCCGAGGTCGCCCGGATCGGGGCCGCGCTGGCCGACGGACTGGTCAAGGTGCACGAGGCCGGCGTCGTCCACCGGGACCTCAAACCGTCCAACATCCTGCTCTCGCCCCGCGGGCCGCGCATCATCGACTTCGGCATCGCCTGGTCCCGCGGGGCCAGCACGCTCACCCACGTCGGCACCGCCGTCGGCTCGCCCGGCTTCCTCGCCCCCGAGCAGGTCCGGGGAGCCGCCGTCACCCCCGCGACCGACGTCTTCGCCTTCGGCGCGACCCTGGCGTACGCGCTCACCGGGGACACCCCGTTCGGCTCGGGGGCCTCCTCCGAGGTCATGCTCTACCGCGTCGTCCACGAGGAGCCCGACCTCTCCGCCGTACCGGCGCAGCTGGCGCCGCTGATCGGGGCGTGCCTGGCCAAGGAGCCCGCCGAGCGGCCCGGCGCGGCCGCCCTGCACGAGCGGCTGAGCGAACTGGCCGTCCGGGGCGCGGCGGGCCCCGCCGGTGGCGCTGCCGGACCCGGCGGCGGGTCCGGCGGGCCGTTCGGCCGGGGCCGCGGTGCGGGGGCGCGCGGCGACGCGGCCGGGCGGGACGGCCAGGCCGGGCGGGCCGGAGCCGGCGCGCCCGGTGGTCCCGGCGGCCCCGGCGGCCGGGCGGGCGCCGTCCGGGGCACCGAGGGACGGCCCGGAGCCGGCGGCACCGACCGGGCCGGCGCACCCGGCCGGCCGGCCGGCGCCGGACCGGCGGGACCGGCCGCCGCACCGCGCGGCGTCCCGGCCCCCGGGCGCGCGCCAGACCCGGCGCCGGCCAGGGCCCGGGCCGGTGCGGTCGGCCGGGCCGGCGGACCGCCCGGCGGCGCGGTACGGCGCGCACCCGGCCCCGCGCACGACAGCCAGGCCGTCACCGCACCGCTCCCCCGGCCCGACGCGGCCCAGGCCACCCGGCCGATGCGCGAGCGTCAGCAGACCCCGCCGCCCGGACGCGAGCGGGGCCGGCGGCCGGGCCCGCCGCGCGGGCGGGCGGGCGACCGGCAGCACACCCCCGCGCCCGGCGGACGCCCGGGGACGGCCCGGCAGCGGCTGCTGCGACAGCGGCTCGTGGTGTTCGTGACGGTCACGGTCGGGGTGGCGCTGGCCATCGCGGCGGCCCAGGGGTGCGAGAACCGCGACAACCAGGGGATGCGGCCGTCCGTGAGCAGCTCCGCCGCGGCCGGGGCGCCGGGTGCGCCCGGCGCGGGCGAACAGGCCAACGGCGGCGCGGCGGCTCCGGCCGGGGCGACGACCCCCTCGGGCGCGGCGTCCGCCCCGGGTGCGGCGGCTCCGGCCGGGGTGGGGCTCTCGGCGGACGGGATCGCGCCGTCCACCAGCCCACCGGCGGCCGCGGCCCACGGCGGCGTCCCCGCGGCCGGCGACACCGTGCTGGCGCCCCCGCAGGGCGCCGGTCCGGCGGTCGACTGGCCGAACCGCTCCTACGCCGATCCGGCGGGCGGTCCGGCGATCACCCTGCGGGACGGCCGCTCGGCGGGCTCGGGCCCCCAGGTCGTGCTCAGCGCCGTGCTCCCGGCCCGGTACAAGGGCGGGCCGGCCGCACTGGTCGTCCTGCGGCGCTCGGAGGGGTCGGTGCCCGTCGACCTGGTGCAGCTCTTCTCGTTCACGGGGGACGCGCCGGTGGCGCTCACCTCGCGCTCCTCGGCGGCGGACCCGCAGGCCACCGCGACCTGGCGGCTCGACAACGGGGCGCTGGTCCGGGAGGAGCGGGTCGCCCAGACCGGGGCCGCCACCTCCACCCGCTACGCGCTGCGCGCGGACGGCACGCTGGACGAGTCCTGGCCCGGCGCGGCCTCCACTCCCCCGGCCACCCCGCCCCCCGCCGCCGCCCCCGCACCACCCACGGCCCCGCCTCCCGCCCCGGCGGGCTGACGCCGGGGCCGACGGCCCGTGCGGGCCCGGTGCGTGTGCGGCCGGACGCGGAAAGTCGGGCGGGCCGACTTCCTGCGCAGGTGCCGTCAGCACCCGGCGGAAGCGCCGGTCGCCGGTGCGAGCGCGCGGGAAGTCGGACGGGTCGACTTCTCCTCCGGACCCCGTCGGAGGACGGTCAGGGCGTGGCGGTGACGGCGTAGAAGGCGACGGCCGCGGCGGCTCCGACGTTGAGGGAGTCGACGCCGTGGGCCATCGGGATGCGGACGAGGTGGTCGGCCGCGGCCAGCGCCCGCCGGGTGAGGCCGTCGCCCTCGGCGCCCAGCATCAGGGCCGCCTTGGGCAGCCGGTGCGGGGCCAGGGCGGCGAGGTCGACGGCGGTCTCGGCCGGGGTCAGCGCGAGCAGGTCGAACCCGGCGGCGCGCACCGTGTCCAGGGCCTCCGGCCAGGGGTCCAGGCGGGCGTACGGGACGGCGAAGACGGCACCCATCGAGACCTTCACCGCGCGGCGGTACAGCGGGTCCGCGCAGTCGGGCGAGAGCAGGACGGCGTCCATGCCGAGGGCGGCGGCGCTGCGGAAGATCGCGCCGAGGTTGGTGTGGTCGACCAGGCCCTCCAGGACGGCCACCCGGCGGGCGCCGGCCAGCACGTCGGCGGCGCCCGGCAGCGGCCGGCGCTCCATCGAGGCGAGGGCGCCGCGGTGGACGTGGTAGCCGGTGACCGCCTCGGCCAGGGCCGGTTCGACGACGTGCACGGGGGCGTCGGCCTCGGCGATGACGTCCGACATCACGTCCAGCCACTTCGGGGTCAGCAGCATCGACCGCATCCGGTAGCCGGCCGCGAGGGCCCGGCGGACGACCTTCTCGCCCTCGGCGATGAACAGGCCCTCGGCGGGCTCGCGGCGGCGGCGGAGTTCGACGTCGGTCAGGCCGGTGTAGTCGGCGAGGCGCGGGTCGGCGGGGTCGGTGATGGTGCTGGGTTCGGACACCCTGCGATCTTGCCAAGTCGGGCCGGGGAAGGCCAACCGGCCCAAGGGACGTCGCGGGTGGCCTTGGCCCGTCGGCTCGCGGAGTGCAAATATGACGTATGGCCCGTTTTCCGGGCCGATCCTGGGCTCCGTCGGACCCTGGTGCGAACGGTTCCGCTTCCACCACCCGATCCACCGGTACCGCCGCCGACTCCTCCCCCGGTGGGCGCCCACACGGTCGGCACCAGCAGACACGAACGGCCCGGCCCGCGCCGGTACGGCTGCGGTCGGTGGCCGGACAGGTCTTCGCGTTGCAGGTCGTGGTCGTGCTGCTGCTGGTGGTGGCCGCCGTGGTCGCCCTCGTGGTGCAGTCCCGCAACGACGCGCGGCAGGAGGCCACCAACCGGTCGGTGGCGGTCGCGCAGACCTACGCCAACTCGCCGGGCATCGTCGAGGCGCTGCGCTCCCCCGATCCCACCGCGGTCCTCCAGCCCTCGGCCCAGGCCGCGCGGATCAACGCGGGCGTGGACTTCATCGTCGTGCTCAACAACGACGGCATCCGCTACACGCACCCCAACCCCGAGCGGATCGGCCAGAAGTTCGTCGGCGACTACCTGCCCGCGCTCTCCGGGCAGGTGGTGACCGAGCAGGTCACCGGCACGATCGGTCCGCTGGTGCAGGCCGTCGTGCCGGTGCGCGCGCCGGACGGGCAGATCGTCGGGATGGTGTCGGCGGGCATCACCATCGCCAATGTGAGCAGCGCCAGCGAGCGTCAGCTGCCGGTGGTGCTGGGGGCGGCGGCGATCGCGCTCGGGCTGGCGACCGGTGGCACGGCGCTGGTCAGCCGGCGGTTGAAGCGGCAGACCCGCGGGCTGGGGCCGACCGAGATGACCCGCATGTACGAGCACCACGCGGCGGTGCTGCACGCGGTGCGCGAGGGCGTGCTGATCGTCGGCGGTGACGGACGGCTGCTGCTCTGCAACGACGAGGCGCGTCGGCTGCTCGACCTGCCGCCGGACGCCGAGGGCCGTCAGCTGACCGAGCTGGGCCTGGAGCCGGCGCCGCTGGAGCTGCTGGCGAACGGACGGGCGGTCACCGACGAGGTGGTGCTGGCCGGGGAGCGGCTACTGGCGGTGAACGTGCGGCCCACCGACCGGGACGGCGGCCCGCCCGGTTCGGTGGCCACACTGCGGGACTCCACCGAGCTGCTGGCGCTGACCGGGCGGGCCGAGGTGGCGCAGCGGCGGCTGCGGCTGCTGTACGACGCCGGGGTGACGGTCGGCAGCACGCTGGACGTGACGCGGACGGCGGAGGAGCTGGCGCAGGTGACGGTCGGGCGGTTCGCCGACGTCGTCACGGTGGACCTCGCCGACCAGGTGCTGGAGGGGGACGAGCCGCCGTCCGGTACGGCGCTGCTGCAGATGCGGCGGGCCGCGCTGGCGGCGGTGCGGGACGACGCGCCGTTCTACCCGGTGGGCACGGTGGTGGAGGTCGTGCCGTCGACGCCGCTGGCGGGCGCGCTCGACAGCGGACTGCCGGGGGTGGAGGCCCGGCTGGCGGAGGCCCGGGCGTGGCGGGAGCAGGATCCGGAGGGTGCCGCGCGGGTGCTGGCGTACGGGGTGCACTCGCTGGTGCGGGTGCCGTTGAAGGCCCGGGGCGTGCTGCTCGGGGTGGTGCGGTTCTGGCGGTCCGACCGGGAGGAGCCGTTCGAGGAGGACGATCTCGCGCTGGCGGAGGAGCTGGTCTCGCACGCCGCCGTCTGCATCGACAACGCGCGCCGGTACACCCGGGAGCACGCCATGGCGGTGACCCTGCAGCACAGCCTGCTGCCGCGCAACCTGCCGGCGCAGAACGCGCTGGAGGTCGCGCACCGCTACCTGCCGGCGCAGGCGGGGGTGGGCGGGGACTGGTTCGACGTGATCCCGCTGCCCGGGGCGCGGGTGGCGATGGTGGTCGGCGACGTGGTGGGGCACGGGTTGCACGCGGCGGCGACCATGGGGCGGCTGCGGACGGCGATCCACAACTTCTCGACGCTGGACCTGCCGCCGGACGAGCTGCTGGGGCACCTGGACGAGCTGGTGAACCGGATCGACCAGGAGGAGTCGGCGCTCGGCGGCCCGTCGGCGGCCGTGACGGGTGCGACCTGCCTGTACCTGATCTACGACCCGGTGTCGCAGCGGTGCACGCTGGCGAGTGCGGGGCACCCGCCGCCGGCGCTGGTGCGGCCGGACGGGTCGGTGGTGTTCCCCGAGCTGCCGACCGGGCCGCCGCTGGGGCTCGCGGTGCTGCCGTTCGAGACGGTCGAGCTGGAGGTCGCGGAGGGCAGCCGGCTGGTGCTGTACACGGACGGGCTGGTCGAGGACCGCGAGCGGGACATCGACGAGGGGCTGGAGCTGCTGCGGGCGGCGCTGGCCGGGCCGGCCCGGACGCCGGAGCAGACCTGTGCGGACGTGCTGGGCGCGTTGCTGCCGGCGCGGCCCCAGGACGACATCGCGCTGTTGGTGGCGCGGACCCGGGTGCTGCCGGCCGAGCGGGTGGCGCAGTGGGAGGTGCCGTCGGACCCGGCGGCGGTCTCCGGGGTGCGGGCCGCGGTGGCCGAGCGGTTGGAGCAGTGGGGGCTGGACGAGGCGGCGTTCGTCACCGAGCTGATCCTGAGCGAGCTGGTGACCAATGCGATCCGGTACGGCGCCGGGCCGATCCGGGTCCGGCTGCTCCTCGACCGGTCGTTGATCTGCGAGGTGTCGGACGGGAGCAGTACCTCACCGCACCTGAGGTACGCGGCCACCACCGACGAGGGCGGGCGCGGGCTCTTCCTGGTCGCCCAGTTCGCCGACCGCTGGGGCACGCGGTACACCGCCACGGGGAAGGTGATCTGGACGGAGCAGCCGTTGGAGTGACCGCGGGGGCTGGGCGGTTGCTCGCTCCGCACTTTGCAAAGTTGAACTTTGCAAAGTGCGGAGCGAGCGGGACCTTGAGGGCTTCCAGCGGCGCCGAGCTGGGGGTATGCATCAGTACTTTGCAAACACGAGCTGTTTGCAAAGTGCTGATACGCGTGCGGGGTGGGTCAGGCGCCCGGGACCCGGGCCTCCGGGTCGAGGACGTTCAGGACGTTGACGACGTCGCCGACGACGATGACGGCCGGGGGCTTGATCCGCTCGGCCTCGACGGTGGCGGCGACGGTCTCCAGGGTGGCGTCGACGCGGCGCTGCGCGGCGGTGGTGCCCTCCTGGACGACGGCGACCGGGGTGTCGGCGGCGCGCCCGTACTCGATCAGCCGGGCCGCGATCGCGCCGATCTTGTCGACGGCCATCAGCAGCACCAGCGTGCCGGTCATCCCCGCGAGCGCCTCCCAGTTGGTCAGCGAACGCTCGTCGTCCGGGCCCACGTGACCCGAGACCACGGTGAACTCGTGGGTCATCCCCCGGTGGGTCACCGGCACGCCGACCGCCGCCGGGACGCTGATCGAACTGGAGATCCCCGGCACCACGGTGACCGGCAGCCCGGCCTCGACACAGGCCAGCAGCTCCTCCCCGCCGCGCCCGAACACGTACGGGTCGCCGCCCTTCAGCCGCACCACGAACTTGCCGGCCCTGGCGTGCTCGACCAGCGTCCGGTTGATCGCCTCCTGCGCCATGAAGCGCCCGTACGGGATCTTCGACGCGTCGATCACCTCGACGTGCTCCGGCAGCTCCGCGAGCAGCTCGCGCGGCGCCAGCCGGTCGGCGACCACCACGTCCGCGTCGGCGAGCAGCCGGCGACCGCGCACCGTGATGAGGTCCGGGTCGCCCGGGCCGCCGCCGACCAGGGCCACCCCCGCCCCGCGCGCCCGGTACTGGCGGGCGGCGAGCGAACCGTCGCGCAGCCCCCCGACGATCGCGTCGCGCAGCGCGGCCGAGTGGCGCGGGTCCCCGGTGAGGACGGCCACGGTCGCCCCGGCGTCGCGGCCGCTGGCCGGCGTCCAGGCGGTGGCGGCCGAGGCGTCGTCGCTGCGGGCGCAGAACACCCGCCCGCGCTCCGCCTCGGCGCTGACCGCGGTGTTCACCGCCGGGTCGTCGGTGGCGACCAGCGCGTACCAGGTGTCGGCGAGGTCGCCCTCCTGGTAGCGGCGCTCGTGCCAGGTCAGCTCCCCGGCGTCGGCCATCGCCTGCACGGCCGGGGTGGTGACCGGCGATATGAGGTGCACGTCGGCGCCGGTGGCGAGCAGGGCGGGCAGCCGCCGCTGGGCGACGTGGCCGCCGCCGACCACCACGACGCGGCGGCCGGCCAGCAGCAGGCCGACCGGGTACGGGGTGCGAGCACGGCCCTCGGTGCTGGGATTGGGCCCCTCCTGCCCGTCGGCGGGCGAGGAGGGCGGGGTGGGCGCGGTCATCGGCGGTGCTCCTGGATCGGGTGAGGGTGTGCGGGGGTACGGCACCGCTCCGCCACCGGCGCGCCCTCGGGCCGGTGCACGGAGCGGTGCGGACGGGCGTCAGGCCTTCTCGGTGACCCCGGCGGAGTCGAAGGTGGCTACATCGTGCATCGCGCGGGCCGCACTCTGCACCAGCGGCAGGGCCAGCAGGGCGCCGGTGCCCTCGCCGAGCCGCAGGTCGAGGTCGATCAGCGGACGCAGGCCCAGCTTGGCGAGCGCGGCCTGGTGGCCGGGCTCGGCCGAGCGGTGGCCGGCGATGCAGGCGGCCAGCACCTCGGGCGCGATCGCCTTGGCGACGAGCGCGGCCGAACCGGCGATCACGCCGTCCAGGATCACCGGGGTGCGCAGGCTGGCCGCGCCGAGCAGGAAGCCGGCGAGGGCGGCGTGCTCCAGGCCGCCGACGGCGGCGAGGACGCCGATCGGGTCGGCCGGGTCGGGCTGGTGGAGGGCCAGCGCGGCGCGGATCACCTCGACCTTGCGGGCGTGGGTCGCGTCGTCGATGCCGGTGCCGCGGCCGGTGACCTCGGCCGGGTCCAGGCCGGTGAAGACCGAGATCAGGGCGGCGGACGCGGTGGTGTTGGCGATGCCCATGTCGCCGGTGATCAGGGCCTTGTTGCCGGCCGCGACGAGGTCGCGGGCGGTCTCGATGCCGATCTCGAGGGCCTTGAGGGCCTCGTCGCGGGTCATCGCCGGGCCCTGGGTCATGTCGTCGGTGCCCGGCTTGACCTTGCGCGGCAGCAGGCCGGTGGTGCGGCCCTGCTGGATCGCGCCCGGCAGCTCGGCGGCCACGCCGACGTCGATCACGCAGACCTCGGTGCCGATCTGCTTGGCGAAGGCGTTGACCACGGCTCCCCCGGCGAGGAAGTTGCCCACCATCTGGGCGGTGACCTCCTGCGGCCAGGGGGTGACGCCCTGGGCGTGCACGCCGTGGTCGGCGGCGAAGACCGCGACGCAGGCGGGCTCCGGGATCGGCGGCGGGCACTTGCGGGAGAGGCCGCAGAGCTGGGCGGAGATGATCTCCAGCATGCCGAGCGAGCCGGCGGGCTTCGTCATCCGCTTCTGCCGGTCCCAGGCCTCGCCGAGCGCCTTGGCGTCCAGCGGGCGGATGCCGCGCAGGGTCTCGGAGAGCACGCTGTGCGGCTCCTCGCCCGGCAGGGCGCGGTTGCCGTACTGCTCCTCGTGGACGACCCAGGACAGCGGGCGCTTCTTGGCCCAGCCCTGCTGCTGGAGCTCGGGCTCGTCCGGGAAGGAGTCGACGAAGCCGACGCACAGGTAGGCGACGACCTCCAGGTGCTCGGGCAGACCGAGCTCGCGGACCAGCTCCTCCTCGTCGAAGAAGCTCACCCAGCCGACGCCGAGGCCCTCGGCGCGGGCGGCCAGCCAGAGGTTCTCGACGGCGAGGGCCGCCGAGTACGGGGCCATCTGCGGCTGGGTGTGCCGGCCCAGGGTGTGGCGGCCGCCGCGGGTGCGGTCGGCGGTGACCACGATGTTCACGGGCGTCTCGAGGATCGCCTCGATCTTGATTTCCTTGAACTGCTTCGCGCGGCCCTTGGGGAGCGAGTCGGCGTACGCCACGCGCTGGCGCTCGGCGAGTTCGTGCATCTTGCGGCGGGTCTTGGCGGAGCGGATGACCACGAAGTCCCAGGGCTGCGAGTAACCGACGCTGGGGGCGGTGTGGGCGGCCTCCAGGACCCTGATCAGCACCTCGTGCGGGATCGGGTCGGGGCGGAAGCCGTTGCGGATGTCGCGGCGCTCGCGGATCACCTGGTGGACGGCCTCGCGGCCGGCCTCGTCGTAGCCGGGGGCGGCGGGGCCGCGTGGCACGACGGGCTCCTCGGGCTCGACCTCTTCGACCGGCTCGGCGGCGGCTTCGGCCTCGGCGGTCGCGGCGGCCTCGGCGGTCGAAGCGGCGTCGGCAGGCCCGGCCGGGGCCGCGTCCTCGGCCGACGGGGCCGTCTCGGCCGGGGCGTCGGGGATCTCGGGGGTCTCGGCGGCGGGCCGCTGCTCGGCGGGGGCCTCGGCCGGGGCGGCGGGGGGCTGCTCGACGGAGGCGTCCAGCGGCGCCGCGTCGGCGGGCACCGGCTCCACCGGCACGGACTCCACCGGCACGGACTCCACCGGCGCGGCGTCCGCGGGCAGGGAGTCCACGGGCCCGGCAGGCTGCTCCTCGGCGGAGGCCTCGACGGCCTCGGTGGGCACGGCCGCCTCAGGCTCGGGCTGGAGGTCGGCGGGGACCGCGACGGGCTGACCGGAGGGCATCTCGCCGGTGCCCACGGCGGTCTCGGCGGCGGCCTCGGGGGCGACGACCGGGGCCTCCGCCGGAGCGACGGCGGGGTCGGCCTCGGCGGCGGGCTGCTCGGCGGCGACCGGCTCGACGGCGCCCTGCTCGACGGGGACGGCAGACTCGGCGGGCGCGTCGGCCACGGCGGGCGCGTCGGCCACGGCCTCGGCGACCACCGCGACCTGCTCGGCCTGGACCGGCTGCTCGGCCTGCTCGGCCTGCCTGCCCTGGACCGGCTCGACGGCGACGGCCTCCGGGGCGGGCGCGACGGCCTCGGTGACGGTCTCCGCCTCGGGGAGGGTCTCGTTCACGGCCTCGGCCCCGGTCTGGTCGGCGGCGGGCGCTATGGGGGCGGTCTGCTCCGCCTCCGTCCCGACGGCGGCCGGGGCGGACTGCTCGACGAGGGACTCCCCGACGGGCTCGGCGCCGGGCTCGGCGACCGGCTCGACCTGCGGGAGGCCGTGCGGGGTCGGCGCGGCGAGGAAGGCGGAGATGCGACGCGGCTGGCCGGCGACGGCCTGGGCCTCGGCACCGGGCACCTCGGTACCGGCGAACTCGGCGGTCGGGGTCTCCCCCGGCGCCGGCTCGACGACGGTCGCGGCCGGGGCCTCGACGGCTGCCTCGGTGACCGGCTCGACGGGAACGGCGACCGGGTCGGTGCCCTCCGGCGCCACCGCGGGAGCGGTCGCCTGCGCGGCGGCGGGCTCGGCAGCCTCCGGAGCCTCTGCGGTGCCCTCGACAGCGCCCTGGACGGGAGCCGGCGCCACGGCCTCGGCGGCCTCGACGGGCACGGCGGCCTCGGCGGGCACGGCGGCGGGCTGCGCGACGGCCGGCCCGGCCGGCTGCGGCACCGGCGCGGGCTGGACGGCGACGGGCGCGACCGGCTCCGGCTGGACGCCGAGCGGCACCACCGGGATGCCGTGCGCGGGCGTGCTGCCCGTCGAGGGACCGCGGTCGGCGAGCGAGCGGACCGGGACCTGGCCGGTCATCAATGACGGGTCCGGGATCGGCGGGCCGGCGTGCAGCGGGCGGCGCGGCGACTGAGCGGCCGTCACCGGCTCGGGTCCCTGGCCCTGGGCCGGGACGGTCTGGGCGCCGGGCACGGCCTGGTGGGGCGCCTGCGGGGCCTGGGCCGCCGGGAAGCCCTGGGGGGCGCCGTGAACGGGCTGGCCGGTGGCCGGGTCGACGGCGCCGAGCGCGGGCGGCTCCAGCGGCGGCCAGGACGGCTCGACGGGGGTGCCGGGCAAGGTCTGCGGGTCGGCGGCCGGGTCGGTGCCGGGCACCGACGGCTCGCCCCAGGAGCCCTGCGGGCCGGGCATCAGGAGGACGTCCTCCTCGTCGTCGAGGCCGTCCGGCTGGTCGACGAAGTGGAAGGTGGGGCGCGGGGCGGCGTTCTGGTCGACGGCCCAGCCCTCGCCGGTGGCGCCGGGCATGCCGGGCGCGGGAGCGGCGAATCCGGGGGTGGCGAATCCAGGAGCGGCGAGTCCGGGCGCGGCGAATCCGGGTGCGCCGACCGGGGTGACCGGGGCGGGCCCCGCCTGGGCGGGCACGCCGTGGCCGGGGGCCTGGCCGGGGAGGCCGCCGTGGGTGGGGACGCCCTGCGGCGGGAGGACGGAGGTGCCGTCCGGCGCGACGCCCTGCACGGGTGCGACGCCCTGGACGGGTGCGACGGCCGCGACGCCCTCCGGGCCGCCGAGCCGGTCGGGCCCGGCGAGCAGGTGCTCCGGCAGTCCCTCGTTCGGGACGTGGCCGCCATCGGTCATGTCAAATGCTCCTTCCAGGCCGCTGCCGCGCCCTCGGCGACACGATCACCGACCGCAGCGCCCATCCGCACGGGCCGGGCCTGCACCGACCCGCCCCTCAATCACACACGGCCGCCGCGCCGAGGCGCTGCGGCCGAAGTCCTTCCGGCGCGCTGCGGCACCCCGGCCCGCGCACCACCCGTGACAGGTGGCGCGTCATCTGAAACAACGACAAGCCGGGGCAACCGGCACGACCGCACCGGACCCTACGGCATTCTCCCGGTCCGGCGGGCGGCCCGTCGAATTGCCCACACTCCGAGCCACATCTGTCTGCGCCACATCAGAAAGGCGACAAACCGACCGGATCGGGTGGATGCTCGGACGTCGCAGCCGTCCCGGACGCCACATTACCGGCCCGGCGCCGCCGCCTCTCGAATCGGTGTCCGGATGCGACCTGGATCACCGTCCGGCGCGGCCGTGCGCGCCGGGTCGGGGCGGCCGCGCGGGGCGCCCGCGGGGGGCGCGAATCGGCACCGGCTCCCACCGGGATCACCACCCGGCGGCACCGGGCCTTCACGGTTTCTGCGCACCCCAGAGCAGGAACGTGCCGGGATCGCCGACGCCGAGGCGCAGCCCTTGCCCGCCGTCGGATCCGCCGAGAGCCCCGGCGGAGGCACCGCCAGGAGCACCGGCGGGGGCACCGGCGGGCGCGAGCAGCGGCGCGGACTGGAGCAGCGCGCCGTCCGCCCGGTAGTCGGCGGCGGCGATGGCGCGGCGGACCTCCTCGGCCTCGGCGAGGGTGCGGGCGACGGCGACGATCCGTTCGGGGCGGCGGGAGAGCACGGCGCGCACCGCCTCGGGGCCGCCGGTCTCGACGACGGCCGCGTCGGGTTCGGGGAGTTCGCCGAGGACGTCGGGGCCGTGCCCGTGCACGATCTCGACCTCGACGCCGTAGCGGCGGGCGTTGACGGCGATCCGGGCACAGGCGGCGCGGTCGGCCTCGACGGCGACGACGGCCGCGCCGGAGCGGGCGGCCTCGACGGCGAGCGCGCCGCTGCCGGCGCCGACGGTCCAGACGAGGTCGCCGGGGCGGGCGCCCAGGCGGGCGAGCACGAGCGCGCGGACGTGCGCCGGGAGCGTGTCGGACGCGCCGGGCTTGTCGGGCGCGCGTCCGGTGCCGGTGTAGGTGTCGGAGGGCAGGGCCCAGCCGCGGTCGGGGCCGGGGTAGCCGACGGGGCGTCCGGCGAGCCAGCCCGCGGCCTCGCCGGCGGCGCCGTTCTGCGGTCCGCCGGGGCCGCCGGCGCTGCTGCCGCCGATGACCAGGACGACGCTGGGGTCGCGCCAGACGTGGTCGGCGACCCGGTCGGAGGTGAGGACGGTGACGTCCTCGTCGGGGGTGCCGAGGGCTTCGCAGACGACGAAGGTGCGGTGGACGCCGCGGAGCATGAGGGCGAGTTCGCTCGGGCCGGCGCCGGGGGCGGTGAGGACGGCGACCTTGGGGTGGGCGCGGCAGATGTTGGCGGCGCGGCGCAGGCGGCCGCCGTGCGCGCTGACCACCTGGGCGTCCTCCCAGGGCATGCCGGCGCGGGCGAAGGCGGCGGCGACGGAGGAGACGGCGGGCAGGACTTCGAGTTCGAGGCCGTACTCGGGGCGGCGCAGGGTGCGGACGACGCCGAAGAAGCCGGGGTCGCCCTCGGCGATGACGACGGCGGCGCCGCGGTGTGCGGCGATCCGGCGGGCGGCGAGCTGGATGCTGCCGAGGGCGAGGCGTTCGGCGGCGGGCGGCAGCGGGAGGGCCTTGAGTTGGTAGGGGGCGCCGGCCACCAGGGTGGCCGCGGCGAGGGCCGCGGCGGCGGCCTCGGTGAGCGGTGTGCCGTCCCACCCGATGACCGTGATCCGGTCAGCCATGTGTGGCTGTTCTCCCTCGCCATCCGTGCGCCGACAGGCGGCGCCCGCGTGCGGCGCCGCTGGAGAGGCTACCGGGTGTGATCCCCCCGGCGCGGACATCTCGCACAGATGTCCGCGCCGGCCCGTCCCCGGGGGCGGCCGCGGCCGCGGCCCGGGGTGCGGCGGAGGGCGCGGTTCCGGGTGCGGTTACGGGCGCGGTTCCGGGTGCGGCGGAGGCAGCGACGAAGGGTGCGGCGGAGGTGCGGGTTCAGTCGCGCAGGACGTAGCGGTCGCCGGCCCAGGCCGGGGCGACGGGCTCGGGGGCCTCCATGTCCTCGGGGAGCAGGCTCCACAGGATGAGGTCGCTGCGGCTCTCCCCCGCGGCCGGGCGTGCGGCGGGTGCCCCGGCGAGGAGGTGGGCGGCCTCGCCGCGCACGGCCCCTCCGGGCCGACCGGTTGCGCCGACCTCGCCGAGCTCGCCGACCTCACTGAGCTCGCCGACCTCACTGAGCTCGCCGAGCTCGCCGACCTCACCGCGCACTATCCAGGCACTGCGCAGCACGCCCTCGCTGATGCCGCCGATCTTCTGGGCGACCTGCTGGGCGGCGGTGTTGCCGGCGGCGGTGCGCAGTTCCAGGCGCAGGAAGCCGCGGTCCTCGAACAGCCACTGGGCGACGCCGAGCACGGCCTCGGGGGCGTAGCCCTCGCCCCGGGCCCAGGCGGCGGTGACGAAGGAGATCTCGGTGGAGCGCAGCCGCCAGTCGGTGTGGCGCAGTTCGACGAGGCCGACCAGGCGCTGGGTGAGGTGTTCGGTGACGGCGAGGACGATGCCGCGGCCGGTGGCGCGGTGGGCGGGGGCGAGGGTGCGGGCCAGGTCGAGGGCGTGGGCCTCGGTGTAGGGGTGCGGCTGGTCGGTCCAGGCCAGGACGAGTTCGTCGGCCATCATGGCGACCAGGCCGGGGGCGTCGTCCTCCGCAAGCGGGCGCAGCAGCAGCCGTTCGGTGCTGATGGCGGTCTCGGGGAAGCTCGCTGCCATGCCGTCTCTCCTCGCCGGGTCGTGGACACACCGTACGCCTCGCCGGTGCCGGGTTGTCACGCGGTGCACGGACCGGACGACGGTACGTCAGAAATGGGTCTGTCGGACCGTCACTGGTGCATACTGCCCGACCGGGCCCCCGCCTGGTTGCGGCGGGGGCCCGGTCGGGGTCCGGAGGGACGGGTCGGGAGCCGGGGGCTCCGGGGATCAGAACGCCGGGATGACGGAGCCCTGGAAGGTGTCCTCGATGAACTTCTTGACCTCGGCGGAGTGCAGCAGCTCGGCGAGCTTCTTCACCCGCGGGTCGTTCTCCTTGCCCTTCTTCACGGCGAGGATGTTGGCGTAGGGGTTGCCCTCGGCCTTCTCCAGCACGATCGCGTCGGTGGCGGGCTTGAGGCCGGAGTCGAGGGCGTAGTTGCCGTTGATGACGGCGGCGTCGACGTCGGCGATGGAGCGGGGCAGCTGGGCGGCCTCCAGCTCCTTCCACTTGAGGTTCTTCGGGTTGCCGGTGACGTCGGCGGGGGTGGCGGCGGTGCCGGCCCCGTCCTTGAGGGTGATGAGCTTGTTGTCGGCGAGCAGCTTGAGCGCGCGGCCCTCGTTGGTGGCGTCGTTGGGCAGGCCGATGGTGGCGCCGTCGGGCAGCTCGGCGATCGCCTTGACCTTCTTGGAGTAGACGCCCAGCGGCTCCAGGTGCACGGCCTCGACGGAGACGATGTCGGTGCCGCGCTTCTTGTTGAAGTCCTCCAGGTACGGCACGTGCTGGAAGTAGTTGGCGTCGGCCGAGCCGTCCTGCACCGCCGTGTTGGGGGTCACGTAGTCGGTGACCTCCTTGACGTTGAGCTTGAGGCCGGCCTTGTCCGCGAGGTTGTCCTTGACGTACTTGAGGATCTGGCCGTGCGGGGTGGGGCTGGCGACGACGGTGAGCGGCGCGTTCGGGTCCGAGGACGCCGAGTCGCCGTTGCTGCCGCAGGCGGCGAGCGAGAGGGCGATGCCGGCGGTGGCGAGGACGCTGGTGAACTTCAGGGCGTTGCGCACGAAAAGTGCCTTTCTGCGTGGTGCGGGGAGCCGCGTCCGAGGATCGGACGGGGAGGTCTAGGAGGCGACGAGGTCGGTGTCGGCGCGGGGGCGCAGCAGGCGGGTCCGGCCGCCGCCGCGGCCCCGGTTGGCCAGTCGTCGCACGGCGTAGTCGCCGGCCAGCTGGATCACGGTGACGATGATCGCGATCTCGGCGACGATGACCCACATGAAGGCGGTCTCGAAGCGCAGGTAGCCGTAGCGGTAGGCGAGGTCGCCGAGGCCGCCGCCGCCGACGGTGCCGGCCATCGCGGAGTAGCCGATCAGCGCGATGATCGTGGTGGTGACGGAGGCGAGGATGCCGGGCAGGGCCTCGGGGACGAGCGTCTTGCGGACGAGGGTCCAAGTGGTGCCGCCCATGGCCTGGACGGCCTCGACGAGGCCGCGGTCGACCTCGCGGACGTTGGTCTCCACAAGCCGGGCGAAGAAGGGGATGGCGCCGACGGTCAGCGGGACGGTGGCGGCCTGCCAGCCGAGGGAGTTGCCGACCAGCCAGCGGGTGAAGGAGAACAGCGCGATCATCAGGATGATGAACGGCAGGGAGCGGGCGAGGTTCACGACCGCGCCGAGCACCTTGTTGACGGGCTGGTTCTGCAGGGCGCCGCCCTTGGCGGTGAGCACGAGCAGCACGCCGAGCGGCAGTCCGAGGAGGACGGTGCAGACGGTCGCCACTCCGACCATCTGGAGGGTCTCCCAGGTGGCCGGCCACATCAGTTCCTGCATCTGGTCCCAGGTCATGCCGCCGCTCCGTTCGCCGTCTCGATCACGTCCACCTGGAGGCCCTGCTCGCGCAGGAAGCCGATGGGCACCACGTTGTCGTGCCGCGAGCCGGGCAGTTCGACGCGCATCCGGCCGACCATGCGGCCGGCGATGGTCTCGACGGCGGCGCCGAGGATGTTGATGTCGATCTGGTAGGTGCGGGCGAGCTGGGAGACGAAGGGCTGCGCGGGGGCGTCGCCCTGGAAGGTGATCTCCAGCACGGTGGCGCCGGGGTGGCCGGTGCCGAACTCGCTGAGCGGGAAGAGTTCGCGGGCGAGTTCGGAGCCGGGTTCGGCGAGCAGGTCGGTGAGGGCGCCGGACTCGATCACCCGGCCGCCGCGCATCAGGGCGGCGGAGTCGCAGACGGACTTGATGACGTCCATCTCGTGGGTGATGAGCAGGACGGTGAGGCCGAGCTGCTGGTTGAGGTCGCGCAGCAGTTTGAGGATGGAGCGGGTGGTCTCGGGGTCGAGCGCGGAGGTGGCCTCGTCGGAGAGCAGCACCTTGGGGTCGCCGGCGAGGGCGCGGGCGATGCCGACGCGCTGCTTCTGGCCGCCGGAGAGCTGGCCGGGGTAGCTGCGGGCCTTGTCGGCGAGGCCGACGAGGTCGAGCAGTTCGGCGGCCTTGCGGCGGCGCTGGGTGCGGTCCAGGCCGATGATCTCCAGCGGGAGCTCGACGTTCTGCTGGACGGTGCGCGAGGCGAGCAGGTTGAAGTGCTGGAAGACCATGCCGATCCGGCGGCGGGCCTCGCGCAGGTCCTTGCCGGCCCGGTTCTCGCCGCCGGTGAGGGCGGTGAGTTCGACGCCGTCCACGGTGACGGTCCCGGAGGTGGGCCGTTCCAGCATGTTGACGCAGCGGATGAGGGTGGACTTGCCGGCGCCGCTGGTGCCGACGACTCCGTAGACCTCGCCGGGGCGGACGTGGAGGTCGACGCCGGCGAGGGCGGTCACCTCGCGGCCGCGGGATCGGTAGACCTTGGTGAGGTCCGTGGTGGTGATCACAGCTGCTTCCGTGGGTCGGGGGCGGGCGGCGTGCGGTGCGCGCAGCGCCGTGCGGTCGGCGACGTGTACGGCGTCGCGCCGGGGGGATCCGGACCTGCCACCCCTTGATCGTCGCCGCTGGGCGGCCGGGCCGCGCGACGGCGTGGCCCTTACGAGTCACCGGTGCCCGCGGGTGGGCGGGCAGGCCGAAGAAGGGGGTGCGGGAGGAGGGGCGGGTTCGCACGGACGGGAACGACGCCGGGGTCTCGCTTCGGGGCGCGAGGAAGGGGCACTCTCGACGGGTGCCGGGGGCGGTGGCCCTCAGCGGTGACACATTCGACGGCACATGGCGCGCTCACCTGCCGGCAGGGTGCCGGTGGGGGTCCATTTCGTCGTCGCAGTCATGTGAGCCAGTAAATCAGATGGGCGGAGGTCGTCCCAATTATTTGGAGGCGGCGTCCGCAATGCGGACACTCGTGGCGTTGACCTGCGCAAACGTCGACCGGCGCCGCCTTCGGAGGTCCGAATGATGGCGGCGCCGGGTCGTCGGGGCTCGGGAGGAGCCGGCCGGAGGGGTTGCCGGGGGGCTTCAGGCGGTGGCGGCGAGCGGGGCGGTGGCGGGCTTCTCCAGGTGCACCAGGGTGATCCGGCCGCTGATCTGTTCGACGGTGGTCTGGCGGTAGCCCTGGCGGGCGTAGAGGCGCAGGTTGCCGAGGCTGCGGTGGCCGGTGAAGAGCCGGTAGGAGGTCACCGCGCCGTCCTCGGCGAGGCGCTGCTCCAGCGCCTCCAGCAGGCGGCCGCCGAGGCCGTGGCGCTGCATCCGGGGGTGGACGACCAGACGCCCTATCCGGCCGACGCCGTCGGCGCCGAGGTGGCCGCGGACGGTGCCGACGATCTCGTCGCCGAGGCGGGCGACCAGGACGTGCTGCTCGGTCAGTTCGCTGCGCAGGCTCTCCAGGGACTGCGTCAGCGGCTCGATGGCCCAGTCGCCGTAGAGCTCGGCCTCGCTCTGGTAGCCGAGGTACTGGAGCTTGAGGATCTGCTCCGCGTCGTCCGTCCCGGCGGTCGAAATGTTCACGCTCATGCCCATGTGCGGGGGCCTCCCCATCGTTGTACCCGGCGCGCGGAGGTGAGGGTGTCGCACCGGTTGCCTGCCGGAGGTGTCCGGCCGGGGATCTGCCCAGGCCGGGGTGGCGCACGAACGCACCGGCCCGCACGGCCCTGGTGGGGCCGTGTCGGCGGCGGCGCGCTCACGGTCAGTATCCGAGCGGGCGCGCCGCCGTCAAGAGCCGCGTTCGCCAGCGCCTTACCCGGGTGTCAGCTGCTCTCAACCTCACGGCCGCCCGACGTGGCGAGGGTCACGCCCGGCGGGGTGGCGGCGCGAACGGCACCACGGCGGTGGGAGGCGTGCCGACGGACGGGAGACGTGCCGACGGGCGCGGAGCACGGGGCGGGGCGGGGCCCGGCGGGCCGCGGGCGGGGCGGTGCACGACGCGGGCGCTCAGGCGTAGCGCTCGGCGCGCAGCAGGGTGCGCAGGCAGGCGAGGCAGCGGGCGCGGGTGGGACCGATGGAGCCGCGCGGCATGCCGAGCCGGTGGGAGAGCTCGCGGTAGGTCGGCGGCGGGTCCTCGGCGAGGGCGGCGACCAGTTGCGGGCAGCGGCCGGGCAGGGCGGCGACGGCCTCGCGGACGAGGCGGCGGCGCAGTTCGCCGAGGACCTCGTCCTCGGCGGAGGGGACGGACGGGAGGCCATTGCACATACCGTGCTTGACCGGACGGAGGCCGTCCGGGTTACGGGCGTCCGGTCGCATACGGAGGGGAGGGGCGCGGCGGGTGGCCCGTCGCGCCCCTCCCCCGTCGTGGGCGGTGGGGGGCGGTCAGCCCGTCACCCACTCCTGCTGGGCGGCGAGGTCGGCCCTGACCTCGGCGAGCTGGACGGCGACGGCGTCGGGGGCGGTGCCGCCGCGCCCGTTGCGGGAGGCGATCGCGCCGTGGACGCTGAGCACCGACCGCACCTCGGGGGTGAGGTGGGGGGAGATGGCGGCGAACTGGGCGTCCGTCAGGTCGGCGAGTTCGATGCCGTGCGCCTCGCACTCCTTGACGCAGGCGCCGGCGACCTCGTGCGCGACCCGGAACGGCACGCCCTGCTTGACGAGCCATTCGGCGATGTCGGTGGCGAGGGAGAAGCCGGCCGGGGCGAGCTCCTCGAGCCGGTCGCGGTGGACGGTGAGGGTGGCCATCATGCCGGTGAAGGCGGGCAGCAGCACTTCGAGGGTGTCGCAGGAGTCGAAGACCGGCTCCTTGTCCTCCTGGAGGTCGCGGTTGTAGGCGAGCGGGAGGGCCTTGAGGGTGGCGAGCAGGCCGGTGAGGTTGCCGATGAGCCGGCCGGACTTGCCGCGGGCGAGTTCGGCGATGTCGGGGTTCTTCTTCTGCGGCATGATCGACGAGCCGGTGGAGAAGGCGTCGTGCAGCGTGATGAAGCCGAACTCCTTGGTGTTCCAGATGATCACCTCCTCCGCGATCCGGGAGAGGTTGATCCCGATCATCGCGGTGACGAAGGCGAATTCGGCGACGAAGTCGCGCGAGGCGGTGCCGTCGATGGAGTTGCCGACCGAGCCGCCCTCGAAGCCGAGGTCGGCGGCGACGGCCTGCGGGTCGAGGCCGAGCGAGGAGCCGGCCAGCGCCCCGGAGCCGTAGGGGGAGACGGCGGTGCGGGCGTCCCACTGGCGCAGCCGCTCGGCGTCGCGGCCGAGGGCCTGCACGTGCGCGAGGACGTGGTGGGCGAAGAGCACGGGCTGGGCGTGCTGGAGGTGGGTGCGGCCCGGCATCGCGGTGTCCGGGTGGGCCTCGGCGAGGCCGACCAGGGCGTGCTGGAGGTCGAGCAGCAGGGTGCCGATGGTCTTCGCGTGGTCCCGCAGGTACATCCGGAAGAGCGTGGCGATCTGGTCGTTGCGGGAGCGGCCGGCCCGCAGCTTGCCGCCGAGGTCGGGGCCGAGGCGCTCCAGCAGGCCGCGCTCCAGGGCGGTGTGCACGTCCTCGTCGGCGACGGTGCCGGTGAAGGTGCCGGCCTCGACGTCGGCGAGCAGCCGGTCGAGTCCGTCGTGCATGGCGGCGAGTTCGTCGCCGGTGAGCAGGCCGGCCCCGTGCAGGACGCGGGCGTGGGCCTTGGACCCGGCGATGTCGTAGGGAGCGAGGCGCCAGTCGAAGTGCACCGAGGCGGAGAGCCTGGCCAGGGCCTCGGAGGGGCCGTCGGCGAAGCGGGCGCCCCAGAGGCGGACGTCGCCACCGGAGGCGGTCTGGTCGGCGGACATCGCTGGCTCCTGACTCTTGTGCGGAAAGCGGAAAGCGGAAAGTGGTACGCGGAAGGCGCGGATCGGGGGGCGGCCCCGGCCGGGTGCGGCCGGGGCCGGGGCGGGCTCAGCCCAGGTCGCGGCGGGCGGCGATCTTCGAGGAGAGGCCGAAGATCTCGATGAAGCCCTTGGACATCGACTGGTCGAAGGTGTCGCCGGTGTCGTAGGTGGCGAGGTTGAAGTCGTACAGCGACTGCTCGGACTTGCGGCCGTTGACGACGGCCCGGCCGCCGTGCAGGACCATCCGGATGTCGCCGGAGACGTGCTGGTTGGCCTCGTTGACGAAGCCGTCGAGGGCCCGCTTGAGCGGGGAGAACCACAGGCCGTCGTAGACGAGTTCGGCCCACCGCTGCTCGACCTGCCGCTTGTAGCGGGCGAGTTCGCGCTCGACGGTGACGTTCTCCAGCGCCTGGTGGGCGGTGATCAGGGCGATCGCGCCGGGGGCCTCGTAGATCTCCCGGGACTTGATGCCGACGAGCCGGTCCTCGACCATGTCCAGCCGCCCGACGCCCTGGGCGCCGGCCCGCTTGTTGAGCTCCTCGATCGCCTGGAGGACGGTGACCTTGCGGCCGTCGACCGCGACCGGGACGCCGGCCTCGAAGGTGATGACGACCTCGTCGGCCGCGCGCTCGGCGGCGGGGTTCTGGGTGTACTCGTAGACGTCCTCGATCGGGGCGTTCCAGATGTCCTCGAGGAAGCCGGTCTCGACGGCCCGGCCGAAGACGTTCTGGTCGATCGAGTACGGGGACTTCTTGGTGGTGGCGATCGGCAGGCCCTTGGCCTCGGCGAAGGCGATGGCCTTGTCCCGGGTCATCGCGTAGTCGCGGACCGGGGCGATGCACTTGAGGCCCGGGGCGAGGGAGTTGATGCCGACCTCGAAGCGGACCTGGTCGTTGCCCTTGCCGGTGCAGCCGTGGGCGACGGTGGTGGCGCCGTGCTTCTGCGCGGCGGCCACCAGGTGCTTGACGATGACCGGCCGGGAGAGCGCGGACACCAGGGGGTACTGGCCCTGGTAGAGGGCGTTGGCCTTGACGGCGGGGAGGCAGTACTCGTCCGCGAACTCGTCGCGAGCGTCGGCCACCTCGGCCTCGACGGCGCCGCAGTCCAGCGCCCGCTGGCGGATCACGTCCAGGTCCTCGCCGCCCTGGCCGACGTCGACGGCGACGGCGATGACCTCCGCGCCCGTCTCCTCGGCGATCCAGCCGATGCAGACGGACGTGTCCAGACCGCCCGAGTAGGCGAGTACGACGCGCTCGGTCACGGCTTTCTCCTTCACAACTGTGCGAACAGGCTTACGGCGATAGGCATAAGTATGCACTACTCCGTATGAAACTCAAAACCCGGTGGACGGGTCGGTCCCGGATACGCGTGTGGGCCCGGTCGGAACCGGGCCCACGGGAGGAACGGGGGCTACTGCGCCTTCGCCTGGGCGAGCTGCATGAGGTGGTCGGCGAGGGCCTGGCCGCCGGACGGGTCGCGGCTGATCAGCAGGACGGTGTCGTCACCGGCGATGGTGCCGATGATCTCGAAGACCTCGGCCTGGTCGATCGCCGAGGCCAGGAACTGGGCCGCGCCCGGCGGAGTGCGCAGCACCACCAGGTTGCCGGAGGCGGTGGCGGAGACCATGAGTTCGCCGGCCAGGCGGGCCATCCGGCCCTCGGTCGCGGACTCCCCCATCGGCGCGCGCGGGGTGCGGTCACCGCCCTCGGCCGGGACGGCGTAGATGAGCGCGCCGTCCCGGTTGCGGATCTTCACCGCGCCCAGCTCGTCCAGGTCCCGGGAGAGGGTGGCCTGGGTGACCACGAGTCCGTCGTCGGCGAGCAGCTTGGCGAGCTGGCTCTGCGAACGCACGGGCTGGCGGGTGAGCAGGTCCACGATCCGCCGGTGGCGCGCGGTGCGGGTCTGCGGGACCTGCGGCGTCGGGCCGGCGGCGGGTTGGCCGGAGTGGGGAACGGTCATGTGATGATTCTCCCGGACTACGCGCGGTTCGCATCGTCCGGGGCGTCCTCGCGCACCGTCCGCAGCACGGCCGGCAGCGCGGCGAGGAAGGCGTCGGCCTCCTGCTCGGTCAGCACCAGCGGGGGCGCCAGGCGCACCGCCTCCGGTACGGCGGCGTTCACCAGGAAGCCGGCCTCCTGGAGTCCCGCCTGCACCTTCGCGGACACCGGCGCGGTGAGCACGATGCCCAGCAGCAGGCCCGCGCCGCGCACGTGCGAGACCAGCGGGTCGCCGATCGCTTCGACGCCCCGCCGCAGCCGCTCCCCGATCGTGCGGGCGTGCTCCAGCAGGCCCTGGGACGCGACGGTGTCCAGCACCGCCAGACCGGCCGCCGCGGCCACCGGGTTGCCGCCGAACGTGGTGCCGTGCTGACCCGGGGTGAGCAGCTCCGCCGCCTCGCCGAAGGCCAGGACGGCGCCCATCGGCAGGCCGCCGCCGAGCGCCTTGGCGAGCGTGACGACGTCCGGCTCGACGCCCTCGAAGGCCTGGTGGGCGAACCAGTGGCCGGTGCGGCCGACGCCGGTCTGGATCTCGTCGAGGACGAGCAGGGTGCCGGTGGCGCGGGTGATCTCGCGGGCGGCCCGCAGGTAGCCGTCGGGCAGCGGGACGGCGCCGTTCTCGCCCTGGATCGGCTCCAGGAAGACGGCGGCGGTCTCCGGGGTGACGGCCGCGCGCAGCGCCTCCACGTCGCCGAACGGGACGTGGGTGACGTCGCCGGGCAGCGGGCGGAACGGGTCCTGCTTGGCGGGCTGGCCGGTGAGGGCGAGCGCGCCCATGGTGCGGCCGTGGAAGGCGCCCTCCAGGGCGACCAGGTGGGTGCGGCCGGTCCGGCGGCTGATCTTGAACGCGGCCTCGTTGGCCTCGGCGCCGGAGTTGCAGAAGAACACCCGGCCGGGGCGGCCGTCGAGCTCCAGCAGCCGCTCGGCGAGGGCGACGGTGGGCTCGGCGATGAACAGGTTGGAGACGTGGCCGAGGGTGGCGATCTGCCGGCCGACCGCCTCGACGACGGCCGGGTGGGCGGTGCCGAGGGCGTTGACCGCGATGCCGCCGAGCAGGTCGGTGTACGCCTTGCCGTCGGCGTCCCAGAGCGTGCTGCCCTCGCCGCGGACCAGCGGGATCCGGGGGGTGCCGTAGTTGTCGGTGAAGGCGTGCTGCCACCGGTCGGTGAGCTTGGCGTTGGAAGTCATGCGAGTCCCCCGGTCACGGTCGGTTCGTCGTCGGGCACGACCATCGTGCCGATGCCCTCGTCGGTGAAGATCTCCAGCAGCAGGCTGTGCGGCACCCGGCCGTCCAGCACGCGGGCGGTGCCGACGCCGGAGCGGACGGCGCGCAGACAGCCCTCCATCTTGGGCAGCATGCCGGAGGCCAGGGTCGGCAGCAGCGCGTCCAGTTCGGTGGCGTCGAGCTGGCTGATCACGTCGTCGGAGTTCGGCCAGTCCTTGTAGAGGCCCTCGACGTCGGTCAGCACCACGAGCATCTCGGCGCCGAGGGCGACCGCGAGGGCGGCGGCGGCGGTGTCGGCGTTGATGTTGTAGACGTGGCCGTCGGCGCCGCGGGCGATCGAGGAGATCACCGGGATGCGGCCGTCGGCGATCAGCGCCTTCACCGCGCCGGCCTCGATGTTGACGATGTCGCCGACCAGGCCGATGTCGACCGGCTCGCCGTCGACCACCGCGTACCGCTTGACGGCGGTCATGGTGTGGGCGTCCTCGCCGGTCATGCCGACGGCGAACGGGCCGTGCTGGTTGAGCAGGCCGACCAGTTCGCGCTGCACCTGGCCGGCGAGCACCATCCGGACCACGTCCATGGTCTCCGGGGTGGTGACCCGCAGGCCGTTGGTGAAGGACGACTCCAGGCCGAGCCGGTCGAGCTGGGCGCTGATCTGCGGGCCGCCGCCGTGCACCACCACGGGGTGCAGTCCGGCGAAGCGCAGGAAGACGACGTCCTGGGCGAAGGCCGCCTTGAGCTCCTCGTCGACCATGGCGTTGCCGCCGAACTTGATGACGACGGTCTTGCCGTGGAAGCGCTCCAGCCACGGCAGGGCCTCGATGAGCGTCATGGCCTTGGGCAACGCGGTGTTGTTGCGGGCCTGTTCGCCCTTGGGTGCGATCTGCACGTCTTCTGGTCCCCGGCTCTGGTGGCGACGGTCAGGTGGAGTAGGCGCTGTTCTCGTGCACGTAGTCGGCGGTGAGGTCGTTGGTCCACAGGCTGGCCGCGGCCCCGCCGGCGTTGAGGTTCGCCGTGATGACGATCTCGCGGCCGGTCATGTCGACGAGGTCGCGGTCGTCCCCCACGCTGCCGTCGCGGCAGACCCAGACGCCGTTGATGGCGACGTCGAGCCGGTTCGGGTCGAAGGCGGCGTCGGTGGTGCCGATCGCGGCCAGCACCCGACCCCAGTTGGGGTCCTCGCCGTGGAGGGCGCACTTGAGGAGGTTGTTGCGGCCGATCACCCGGGCGACCTGGACGGCCTCGTCCTCGGTGGCGGCGCCGGTGACGTCGATCCGGATGTCCTTGCTCGCGCCCTCGGCGTCGCCGATCAACTGCCGGGCGAGGTCGGCGCAGACGGTGCGCACCGCCTCGTCGAACTCGGCCTGCCCGGGGGCGGTGCCGCTGGCGCCGGAGGCGAGCAGCAGCACGGTGTCGTTGGTCGACATGCAGCCGTCGGAGTCGATCCGGTCGAAGGTGGTGCGGGTGGCGCCGCGCAGCGCGGTGTCCAGGGCGGCCGCGTCGAGGTCGGCGTCGGTGGTGAGCACGACCAGCATGGTGGCCAGGCTCGGGGCGAGCATGCCGGCGCCCTTGGCCATCCCGCCGACCGTCCAGCCGGCCGGGCTGGTGACCTGCGCGGTCTTGTGGACGGTGTCGGTGGTCTTGATGGCGATCGCGGCGGCCTCGCCGCCGGTGGCGTCCAGCGCGGCGGCCGCGGTGGCGATGCCGGGCAGCAGGACGTCCATCGGCAGCCGCACGCCGATCAGGCCGGTGGAGGCGACGGCGACCTCGCCGGCGCCGATCCCCAGCTCCTCGGCGACCTTCTCGGCGGTGGCGTGGGTGTCCTGGAAGCCCAGCGGGCCGGTGCAGGCGTTGGCGCCGCCGGAGTTGAGGACGACGGCGGAGACCGCGCCGCCCTTGAGGACCTGCTCGGACCAGAGCACGGGGGCGGCCTTGACCCGGTTGGCGGTGAAGACGCCGGCCGCGGCGAGCGAGGGTCCGTCGTTGACGACCAGCGCCAGGTCGGGGGTGCCGGAGGCCTTGATCCCGGCGGTGACGCCGGCGGCCCGGAAGCCCTTGGCGGCGGTCACGCCGACGTTCTGGTGGTCGGTCACGGTGCGACTCCGTTCACGGGAAGGCCCAGCTCCTCGGGCAGACCGAGGGCGATGTTCATGCTCTGCACCGCGCCGCCGGCGGTGCCCTTGACCAGGTTGTCGATCGCGCTGATCGCCACGATCCGCCCGGCGGCGGCGTCCAGGGCGACCTGAACCAGGGCGGCGTTGGAGCCGTAGACGCTGCTGGTCTGCGGCCACTGCCCCGCGGGCAGCAGGTGGACGAAGGGCTCGTCGGCGTAGGCCTCGGCGTAGGCGGCGCGCAGTTCCTCGGCGTCGACGCCCGGCTTCGCCTTCGCGGAGCAGGTGGCGAGGATGCCGCGGGGCATCGGGACGAGGGTGGGGGTGAAGGAGACGGTGACCGGCTCGCCCGCGAGCGGGGTGAGGTTCTGGGCCATCTCCGGGGTGTGCCGGTGGACGCCGCCGACGCCGTAGGCGCTGACGTTGCCGATGACCTCGCTGCCGAGCAGGTGGGTCTTGGCGGCCTTGCCGGCGCCGGAGGTGCCGGAGGCGGCGACGACCACGGCCTCGGGCTCGGCGAGACCGGCCGCGTAGGCGGGGAACAGCGCCAGCGAGACGGCGGTCGGGTAGCAGCCGGGGACGGCGATCCGGTTGACGCCCTTGAGCGCGTCGCGGTGGCCGGGCAGCTCGGGCAGGCCGTAGGGCCAGGTGCCGGCGTGCGCGGAGCCGTAGAACTGCTCCCAGTCGGCGGCGGCCTTCAGCCGGAAGTCGGCGCCGCAGTCGACGACCAGCACGTTCTCGCCGAGCGCCTCGGCGACGGCGGCCGACTGGCCGTGCGGCAGCGCCAGGAACACCACGTCGTGGTCGGCCAGCACCTCCGGGGTGGTGGACTCCAGGACCCGGTCGGCCAGCGGCAGCAGGTGCGGCTGGAGCAGCCCCAGCCGGGTGCCCGCGTTCGAACCGCCGGTCAGCGCCCCGATCTCCACCTCGGGGTGGCCGAGCAGCAGGCGCAGCACCTCACCGCCCGCGTACCCGCTCGCGCCGGCGACGGCGACTCGCAATGCCATGGCGTTCCTCCTTCGTCAGGGCATGAATATACGCAGCACGGAACATTCATGCAAGGAGTATGCGCAGGTCCGCTCCCCGCCCCCGGCGAGGTGCCGAGGGCGGCCCGGGCCCGGAGGCTCAGCGCTTGACGGCCTTGAGCACCACGAACTTCGGATTGCCCGCGACCGTACGGCAGTTGCCGAACAGGCGGCGGAGCTTGACGTGGTAGTCGAGATGGCGGTTGCCGACCACCCAGAGCTCCCCACCGGGGCGCAGCGCCCGCCGGGCCCCGGTGAACATCCGCCAGGCGGTGGCGTCGGTGGTGGCCTGGTGCGAGTGGAACGGCGGATTGTTGAGCACGAGGTCCACCGAACCCGGCGGCACGTCCGCGTCGGCGAGCGCGTCGGCGGTGCGGAACTCCGCCCGGGCGTCCGGGCCGAGGTTGGCCCGGAAGGTCTCCGCCGCGGAGGCGACCGCCTGGTGCGACTCGTCGACGAACAGCAGCTCGGCGCCGGGGGCGGCCAGCGCCGCCGCGGTGCCCAGCACGCCGTTGCCGCAGCCGAGGTCGACGACCCGGGCGCCCGGCGCGGCCGTGGGCAGGTGGGCGAGCAGGAAACGGGTGCCGATGTCCAGGCGGTCGGCGCAGAAGGTGCCGGCGTGGTTGACGACGGTGCGGCCCGAGACGGCGCCGACGTCGTCGGGCAGGGCGTAGCGGTGCGGCCACGGATTGGGGCCGGGGTCGAGCGCCCGGTCCGGGGTGCAGAAGATCAGCCGGGCCTTGCGGACGGCGAGCGAGGTGCGGGTCGGGCCGAGGATCCGCTCGAAGAGCTTCAGGGTGGAGGTGTGGATCTCGGTGACCATGCCGGTGCCGACGACGACCGTGTCCGGGTGGAGGGCCGGGGCGAGCCGGTGCAGCTGGTCCTCCAGCAGGGCGAGGCTCTTGGGGACCCGCACCAGCAGGACGTCGATCCGCTCGGGCGGGGTGTCGCGGGTGGTGAGCAGCCGGACGGCGGCGGGGTCGGCGCCGGCCCGGGCGAGGTTGGCCAGGGTGGCGCGCTGGGCGAGGTGCGAGTCGCTGACCTGGGTGATCCCGGCCGGCCGGGAGCCCTCCGGCGCGGTGGCCGGCGCGGCGGCCAGGGCGGTGGTCAGGGCGCCCCAGCGGTCGCCGAGGACGGTGACGGCGCGGCCGGCCAGGGCGGTGGCCCGACCCTCGGCGGAGTCCGCCTCGCCGGCCAGGTGCCGCAGCAGGTACTCGTCGGCGGCGTCCCAGGCCCGCAGCCGCTCACGGGGGTCCTCCGGGAAGCGGGTGAGGTCGAAGCCGCCCCAGGGAGTCGGGAAGGGGGTCACGGCGGGGGGTGTGGCGAGGCGGTTCATCGTGGCCCAGGCTAGCCGACCGGCGCCCGCACCGATGCCCGCACCGACGCCGGGCGAGGGCCCGGGCGGCACCCGATACTGGAAGGACCCGAGGGGACCCGAGGGAAGGCACGAGGCCATGGACTGGAAGCTCGAAGTGGTGGTGGTCCCGGTGGCGGACGTCGACCGGGCCAAGCTCTTCTACGAGGAACAGGCCGGTTTCACCGTCGACCACGACACCCGGATCCGGGACGGCGTCCGGGTGGTGCAGCTGACGCCCCCCGGCTCCGGCTGCTCGATCGTGGTGGGCACCGGCCTGACCGACGCGCCGGCCGGCTCGCTGAAGGGACTCCAGCTGGTGGTGCCGGACATCGACCGCGCGCACAAGGAACTGCTGGCGCGGGGCGTCGAGGTGAGCCCGGTCCAGCATTTCGAGGCCGGCGCCCGGGTGGACGGGCGCGGCGAGGTGTGGAACTCCTTCGTCTTCTTCAACGACCCGGACGGCAACGGCTGGGCCGTCCAGGAGGCCCCCGGCCGCCGCTGAGCGGGGAAACAGCCTCTAGGCTCGGGGGATGGTCGAAGACGAGGGAAGCGTCCGGGTGGACAGCTGGATCTGGTCGGTGCGGCTGGCCAAGACGCGGTCGGCCGCCGCGGCGGCGTGCAAGGCCGGGCACGTGCGGGTGAACGGCGAACGGGCCAAGCCGGCGCAGTCGCTGAAGCCGGGCGACGAGGTCCGGGTGCGCCAGGAGGGCTGGGAGCGGGTCGTCGTGGTCCGCAGGCTGATCCGCAAGCGGGTCGGCGCGGACGTCGCGGCCGAGTGCCTGGTGGACAACAGCCCGCCGCGCCCCGCCCGCGAGTTCGTCGCCGCCCCCGGCGTCCGCGACCGCGGCGCCGGCCGCCCCACCAAGCGCGACCGCCGCGAGATGAACGAACTGCGCGGCCGCTAGGGATAGTCCGGCTCCCCCGCCCGCCCGGGCGTCAGTCGACCGGACGGGCGGCCGGCAGCTCGGCCGCGGCCGGGGGCAGGGGTGGTGGGGTGGTCACCGCCCGACCTGCGGTCGGGGCTTGAAGGCGACGCCGGCGTAGGCGGAGACGTCCTGCCAGCCGTCGGGGAGTTCGGCGGTGGGGACGTGGCCGGGGACGGGGCGCCAGAGCGGGAGTTGGACGAGGCCGGGGCCGGCGAACTCGAAGTCGCCGAAGAAGGGTTCGACGGCCGCGCGGGGGCGCAGCACCAGCGGGGCGCTGGCGCTGCGGTAGATACGGGCGCCTTCGGAGGCGGACTCCCGGGAGGCGAAGTCGGGGCTGCCGTGGGAGAGGATCAGCGCGCTGCCCGGGGCGAGCGCGTCGCGCAGGGTGCGGACGATCCGATCGGCGCCGTCCTCCGCGCGGACGAAGTGCAGGACGGCGACCAGCATCAGCGCGACCGGCTCGCCGAGGTCGATGGCGGCGCGCAGGCCGGGGTGGTCGAGGATGGCCTCGGGGTCGCGCAGGTCCGCCTCGATGACGGAGGTGTGACCGGCCGGGTGGCTGGCGAGCAGGGCGCGCGCGTGGGAGGCCACGATCGGGTCGTTGTCGACGTAGACGACCCTGGCGTCGGGGGCGACCCGCTGGGCGACCTCGTTGGTGGAGCCCACGGCGGGGATGCCGGTGCCGATGTCGAGGAACTGCCGGATTCCCCGGGCGGCCGCGAACTCGACGGCGCGGCCGAGGAATTCGCGGTTGGTGCGGGCCAGCAGCGGCAGCGCCGGGTAGGCGGCGATGGCGGCCTCGGCGGCCTTGCGGTCGGCCTCGAAGTTGTCCTTGCCGCCCAGGTAGTAGTCGTACATCCGGGCGGTGTGCGGGACCCCGGTGTCGAGTTCCGTGGGCGGCTGCCAGTCGTCGGCGCGCGCCCATTCCCAGTCGGAGCCCAGCACGCTGTCCGTGGTGCTCGTGTCCTCGGTCATCTTCCGCCCCCTGGTGTTCAAGCGTTCACTGCGTTCGGTGCGTGCCCTGCGTTCGGTGCGTGCCCTGCGTCGCGTGCGTGCCCTGCGTTCACCGCGCCCCGTGTCCGAGGCCGGCGTGCGGCCCCCACCGCACGGCGCGCCGTGATCGTAACCGACGACACGCCCACGAAACAGCGGTAGTTCAGGTTTCCGCAGCATCCGAACCATGGGGTCCGGGCGTGTCGGCGGCGGCCCGCGGGGCGTTCGGCGGCGCCCGCGGTCGGCGGTCGCCGCCCGGGGGCGCCGCTTCTATGCTGGCTGCCGATGACTGCCGACCGGCGCACCGTCCTGCGCACCACCGTCAAGCTGGCCGCCCTGACCGCCGCGGGCGGGCTGCTCACGGCCTGCGGCGACCCCGGGCGCCGCAGGGCCGATCCGGGCGCGTTCGCCGTGCGCCCGGGGTCGGTCGACCCCTCGGGCACCGTGGACCCCGCCTGGGTGGGCGGCGAGGGGCCCGCCTCGCCCGCGCCCGCCGCCCCCGCCGCGGTGGCCGAGGGCGCCGGCCCGACGGCGGGCACCACCGCCGCGGCGGCCGCCAGCGCGCCGCCCGTCGCCCCGGTGCTGCCGCCGCTGGCGCCCGGCACGCCCGTCGAGGTGGCGTACGGGCCGCGCACCGGCCGCAACGTCGCGCTGACCTTCCACGGCAGCGGCGACCCGGCGCTCGCCACGGCGCTGCTGGAGATCGCCGAGAAGCGCGGCGTCGGCCTCACCGTGATGGTCGTCGGCAGCTGGCTCGACCAGCAGCCGGCGATGGCCCGGCGGATCCTGGACGGCGGCCACGAGCTGGGCAACCACACCCAGAACCACCAGAACATCTCGGCGATGGCGCCGGACGCGGCGCGCGCCGAGATCGCCCAGTGCGCGGAGCGGCTCCAGCGGCTCACCGGCTCGATCGGGCGCTGGTTCCGCCCGTCGGCCGCCCAGTACGCGACCCCCATGGTGCGGGAGCAGGCCAGGGCGGTCGGCTACGAGCACGTGCTGGCCTTCGACGTCGACCCGCGGGACTACGCCGACCCGTCGGCCGCCGAACTGCAGCGCCGGGTGCTCGGCTCGGTGCGCGGCGGTTCGGTGGTCGCCCTGCACCTGGGCCACCGCTGCACGGTGGACGCGCTGCCCGGCATCCTCGACGGCCTCGCCCGGGCCGGTCTCACCCCCGTCACCGCCAGCCGCCTCTGCGCCTGACCCCGCGCACGGGCGCCACCGGGCCGTCCGGCCCTCCCCGCCGGCCGCGACCGCCCCGTCCCGGCTCCCGGGGCTTCTGGCGGCCGCGGGGTGCGTGGGATGCTGCGGGCATGCGCTACATCATCGTCGGGGCGGGTGCGGTGGGCGGCACGATCGGTGCGCGGCTGCACGAGGGTGGGCACGAGGTGGTCCTGGTGGCGCGCGGCGCGCACCTGGGGGCGCTGCGGGCGGACGGACTGTGGTTCGGGACGCCGGAGGGCGTCCGGACGCTGCGGATCCCGGCGGTCGGCGGGCCGGAGGAGCTGACGCTGCGCCCGGACGACGTGCTCGTCCTGGCCGTGAAGTCGCAGGACACCGCCGCCGTGCTGGACGCGTGGGCGCCGCGCCCGGTGGAGGGCGGCGGGACGGCCGCCGAGCGGCTGCCGCTGCTGTGCGCGCAGAACGGGGTGGAGAACGAGCGGCTCGCGCTGCGGCTGTTCCGCGAGGTGCTGGCGGTGTTCGTGTGGATGCCCTCGACCCATGTGGCGCCGGGCCGGGTGAGCGCGAACGGCACGCCGGTGAGCGGCATCCTGCGGGTGGGCGGCTACCCGTCCGGCACCGGGGGCGACCGGGCCGCCGCGATCGCGGCCGACCTCGGGGCGTGCGGCTTCAGCGCGCCGGTGGACGAGGACGTGCCGCGGTGGAAGTACACCAAGCTGCTCGGCAACCTCGGCAACGCCCTGGACGCGGTGGCGGGCCGGGGTGCGGACGGGCCGGGCGCGGCGGACGGCCGGCTGGAGGCGCTGTCCGAGCGGGTGACGGCCGAGGGCGCGGCCGTGCTGGTGGCCGCCGGCATCCCCCACGACGACGCGGTGGAGCTGGCCCGCGAGGCCGGGAAGACGGTCCGGCTGGAGCCGGTGGCCGGCGAGGAGCGGACCGGTTCGTCGTCCTGGCAGAGCCTGGCGCGCGGCACCGGTTCGATCGAGGCCGATCACCTGAACGGCGAGATAGCGCTGCTGGCGCGGTTGCACGGGGCGGCGGCGCCGCTCAACGAGGCGCTCCAGCGACTGGCCGGCGAGTTCGCCCGGACCGGCCGGGCCCCGGGCTCGCTCACCGCGGCCGAGCTGGACGCCCTGACGGCGCTCGCCGGGCTCTGAGCGCCCCGCCCGTCCACCCGGCCGCCCCCGGCCCGCCGGGAGCCGGCCGCCCCGTCCGGGAGTCGCGTCGCTCCCGGGGCCCGCGCCACCCCGGGCGGACCCGTCAGCCCAGCGGGTCGTCCGGGCCGTAGGGGCGCAGCCGCAGCGTGCGGGCGTCCGCCGCGCGGATCTCCTCCGCGCGGCGGACCAGCTCCTCCAGGTCGTCCCGCCCGGCGTGGATGAACCGGCCGTGCAGCGCGTCGAAGCGCCCGCGCGCGGCGTCCACGGTGACGGCGACCATGTACGGGACGGAGCCCCAGGCCTTCATGTCCCGGAACATCGGCATCCCGGCGGTCATGTCGGTGGCGACGGCGCCGGGGCTGATGTCGAGGACGACGACGTGGTGCTCGGCGAGCGAGTCGGCGAGGTTGTCGGAGAGCCTGAGCAGCGCGGCCTTGGAGGTGGCGTACGCGGTGTAGCGGCCGTCGGGGCGCAGCGCGAAGCCGGAGTTGAGGTTGACGACGCGCCCCCGGCCGCGTTCGACCATGCCGGGCAGCACGCAGCGCAGCAGGTTGTAGGGGCCGCGCAGGTTGACCTCGACGACCTGCCACCACTGGTTGACGTCGGTCTCCCAGAGCGGGGCCTCGGCGCGGTCGACCTGGCCGGCGTTGTTGACCAGCAGGTCGAGCGGGCCGAGGTCGCGCTCGACGACGCGGACGGCTTCGCGGACCGAGCCGGGACGGGTGACGTCGGCGGTGACGGCGACGCCGCGCGAGCCGTGCCGCACGCATTCCTTGAGGGTGTCGGTGAGGGTCTCGTGGGTGCGGCCGACCAGGCCCACGGCCATGCCCTCGGCGGCGAGCCCGACGGCGATCTCCCGGCCGACGCCCCGGCCGGCGCCGGTGATCAGGGCGACCTGTCCCGTGAGCGATCCCGTCGGCATGCCGCGTTCCCTTCGTCCGTCCCCGGTCAACCGCTGTCCGGCCCGCATTCTGTCCCCCGGCGGGCGGGGGCGGGGGCGGACGGGGCGCGCGGCGCGGCCGGGCCACCCGTTCGGCGCAGGGCGGGGCGGGGCGATCCGGTCCTGGGAGGGGATGACCTACTCGCCGGTAGGGAGTAGTAACGTCGTCGGGGCGGTGCACCGGTCCGCACATACCGGTGATCCGAACCGCCGAACAGCAGCTGCTGGGCCACTGTCGCTGGGCGACCCCCAGCTCCACCGAAGGGCAACTGAGTGAGTGACATCGCGCGCGTCGGAGTGATCGGCTGCGGCCTGATGGGGTCGGGCATCGCGGAGGTGTTCGCCCGGGCGGGGCTGGACGTCCTGGTCGCCGAGGCCAGCGGGGAGGCGCTGGAGTTCGGCCGGGCCCGGCTGACCAACTCCCTGGAGACCGCCGTGAAGCGCGGCAAGCTGACGGAGGAGCAGAAGGACGAGGCGCTCTCCCGGATGGCCTTCACGGTCGACCTGGCGGACTTCGCGGACCGTGACCTGGTGGTCGAGGCGGTCGCCGAGCGCGAGGACATCAAGGTGAAGATCTTCGAGACGCTGGACCGCGTCGTCGAGCGCCGGGACGCGATCCTCGCCTCCAACACCTCCTCGATCCCGATCGTGAAGCTGGCCGCCGCCACCTCCCGCCCCGAGCAGGTCGTCGGCCTGCACTTCTTCAACCCGGCGCCGGTGCAGAAGCTGGTCGAGGTGATCCCGACCCTGACCACCTCGGCGACCACCACCGACCGCGCGGAGGCCTTCGCCGTCGAGGTGCTGCACAAGGCCCCGATCCGCGCCCGGGACCGGGCCGGCTTCGTGGTCAACGCGCTGCTGGTGCCGTACCTGCTGTCGGCGGTGCGGATGTTCGAGTCGGGCGTGGCCACCGCCTCCGACATCGACAAGGGCATGGAGGCCGGCTGCGCCCACCCGATGGGTCCGCTGCGGCTGTGCGACCTGATCGGTCTGGACACCATCGTCTCGATCGCCGAGTCGATGTACGACGAGTACAAGGAGCCGCTGTACGCCGCTCCGCCGCTGCTGTCCCGGATGGTCGACGCGGGCCTGCTGGGCCGCAAGTCCGGCCGCGGCTTCTACGACTACACCGCGACCGCCTGACGGTACGGCGCGCGGACGTGACGGGGCCCGGGAGCGGTATCCAGCTCCCGGGCCCCTGCTGTGCCACCCAATTGCTCTGCACCGGCACGTTTAAGGGTGCGGGTCATTTTCACAGCGTTGCTCTGCCGTTGAAGCTACCGCGCCATGGAGAGGCGCAGACGGGATTCGAACCCGCAACCCACGCTGTAGCACACACCCGGTCGATCCGGCGCTCGGCGGCGAATGCTGAGACTTGAGCGAGAGTCTGAGTCTTATCGGGGTGCCTCTGCCAATTTGGGCCACTCCGGCACGTGGTGCCGGAGGAGGGACTCGAACCCCCACATTCCCCGGTGTCAGCTTCAACCTCAGTGTCAGCTTGCGCTCTTCGCGCCACCCCCGGTCTCACCCGGGGGCGATCATGGGGCTACCCGAACAGGTAGCCGAACACCGCGTCGCCGACCCGCCGGTCGTCGACCTCGGTCCCGTTGGCCTCCTCGCGGGCGAACTGCACGGCCTGCTGCAGCTTCTCGACCCGCTCGACGAGCTCGTTGACCCGTCGGGCCGGGAGGGCGCCGGAGAACTTCACGGTCGTCCAGTAGCCGATCGCGACGTCCTCGTAGTACACCTCGACCTGCGCCGGGTGCTTCTCGGTCGCCTCGGCCTTGACGTGGTTGCGCGGCACCTTCTTGGTGCGGTTGGTGCGCACCGCCTCGGTCTTCCAGGCGTCCGTGGACGGGTCGTGGCTCCAGGCCTCGGCGGCGTCCAGGACGGGCAGCTTGCGGATGAACGTCCGCAGGTCGGTGAGCTGCTTCTCCAGGAAGAGCAGGTAGGTGACCGGCGCGTCGGCGACGAGCGTGCGGCCGTCGACCACGACGTCGGCGCGGGCGGAGGTGTTCGCCCAGTCCTTGGTCGCGGTGACGTCGAACAGTCGGGTCAGGGTGGCGGCCGTGGTCCGCAGGACGTCCTCGGCCTTGATCTGGACACGGGTGGACTCCGGAGGGAGCTGCTCACCCTCCTCGTCCTTGGGCTGGTACGTCCGGGAGATGCCGGCCAGCAACGGGGGCTTCTGCAGGTCCTGGTGGGACTGCGTCAGCTCCTGGAAGGACTTCGACTTGACGCCCTTTTCGACGGCGATGATCTGGTTCAGCTTGGCCACGTCGAGGACGCTACCAGCGCGCGTGTTCGGACGTCATCCGAATAAGTCCGGGCGCCGTCCGCCCGCGTCGCACGCCGCGACGCCGGAGGCGGGAGGCCCCGGCCGCGCCGTCCGCCTCCCGCCGTCCGCCCCCCACCGCGCACCCCCCGACGTCCCGTGGCGGACCGTCAGCTGTTGATGCTGTAGCTGTCGCCGTACACCTTCCACTTCAGCGGCGGGTTGAGGTCGAAGTTCTTGGCGTTGAGGAAGACCGTCTGCTCGGTGTCCACCCGGCTGGTGTCGGCGTGGGCCTCCTCCTTCTTCATGACGACCTTGCGGGCCTCCAGGAAGGCCTTGAGGTAGGTGGCCTCGTCGCCGCCCTGCGCGGGCGTCTTCGCCTTCTTCATGGCGGCCTTGCGGATCCCGCCGAAGCTGTCGGTGCCGTCGCCGGGGCCGTGCATCACGATGGCGTCGTAGTAGGCGAACTGGCCGAGCGCCCGCAGGCCGTCGGCCTTGGCCTGGCCGACCGAGGGGTTGAAGTAGACGCGGTCGCGCTCGTCGTTCTGGGCCTTCTGGAAGACCGTGTCCTTGGCGGCGGTGGCCCAGTCCTTCTCGAAGGCGGAGCCGAGGCCGGCGTGCGACTCGGTGCCGTTGACCTTGCGCAGCGCCGGGAGGTACTTGGCGAGGACGTTGCCCGGCTTGAGGTCGGTGTAGTGCTCGACGAGTTCGAGCATGTCGCCGGTGCCGGAACAGAAGCCGATGATGCCGGCGGTGTAGCCGCGACCGTCCTTGATGTCCTCGATGTACTTGTACTGCGACTTCCAGTCGAGGGAGGAGTTCTCGGCGCTGGACACCAGCTGCATGGCGATGTCCTTCTTGTGCGGGTCGTCCAGGCCGACGGCCGCGAGCCGGACGGTGCCGGCGGCGGGGGCGGCGTGGACGGTGCCGGCGGCCGCGACGGTGGCCGGGCCGGCGACCAGCAGGGCGGCGAGGGCGATACGGGCGGCGGGGTGCTTGAGACGCATGGGGCGCTCCGTTTCCCTGGTCCGGGGCATGGGGGTCTCCGGACCCGTGAGGAGAGTTAGGAAAGTTTCCTAACTTGATTGAAGCGTTCACGCCCGCCCCGGCGCAAGGGTTTGGTACCACCCGGCGCCCGCGGACATGCCGGAGGCCCCGACCGGACGTCCCGGTCGGGGCCCCTGGCGCCCTGCGGCGGGCGGGCCGTCAGGCGCCGCGCAGCACCGCGCCGGTGCGGACGACGGCCTCGGCGACGGCCGCCTCCCGGGCGGCGCTCGCCTCGTCGGCGGTCAGCGTGCGGTCCGCGGCACGGAACCGCAGCGCGTACGCCAGCGACTTGCGGCCCTCGCCGACCTGCTCGCCGGTGAAGACGTCGAACAGCCGGATCGCCTCCAGCAACTCGCCCGCCCCGGCCCGCAGCGCGGCCTCCACCTCGGCGGCCGGCACGGCCGCGTCGACGATCAGCGCGACGTCCTGGGTGGCCACCGGGAACCCGGAGACCGCCGGACCCGAGACCCGCTCGGCGCCGTCGGCGGCCAGCAGGTCCAGGTCGAGCTCCATCGCGGCGGTGCGCTCCGGCAGGCCCATCGCCTTGACGGCGCGCGGGTGCAGCTCACCGGCGTGGCCCACCACGCGGTCGGTGCCGGCCACCACCAGCTCGGCGCAGCGGCCCGGGTGCCAGGGCAGCAGCTGGCCCTGGCGGACGGTCAGCTCGACACCGGCGGCGCGGGCCACCGTGCGGGCGGCCTCGATCGCGTCGGCCCAGCCGGCCGGGGAGCCCTTGCCCCACCAACCGGACGGCAGCCGCTCGCCGGTCAGCGCCACGGCGACCCGGCGCGGCTGGTGCGGCAGCGCGGCGTCCAGCGCGGCCAGCTCCTCGTCGCTCGGGCGCCGGTCGACGGCCGGACGCGGGGCGACCGACAGCTCGTCCTTCGGCAGGAAGACGGTCCCGGTCTCGAAGACCGCCAGATCGGTGTTGCCGCGCCCGACGTTGCGGCGCAGCGCCCCGAGCAGGCCCGGCAGCAGCGTGGTGCGCAGCCCCGGCTCCTCGTCGTTGAGCGGGTTGACCAGCGTGACGGTCCGGCGGCGGCGGTCGTCCGCCTCCAGGCCGAGCGCCTCGAAGGAGGCCTCGCCGACGAACGGGTAGTTGTTGACCTCGACGTAGCCGGCGCCGGCCAGCGCCACGCCGACCCGGCGGTGCATCCGCTGGGCCTCGGTCAGGCCCCTGCCCGGCGGGACGGTGGGCATCCGGGCGGGGACGTTGTCGTAGCCCTCCAGCCGGATGACCTCCTCCGCGAGGTCGTACGGGTCGGTGAGGTCGGGGCGCCAGGTCGGCGGGGTGACCTCCAGGACGTCGGCGCCGGCGACCGAGCAGCCGATCTCCTGCAGGCGCCGGGTGACGGTCTCGCGGCCGTACTCGGTGCCGGCCACCCGGTCGGGCAGGTCGGCGGCGATGGTGATGGTGCGCACCGGGTGCGGGGCGGCGATGTCGGTGACACCGGCCTCGGCGGTGCCGCCGGCGATCAGCACCAGCAGGTCGACGGCGCGCTGCGCGGCGGCGCGGGCGGCCTCCGGGTCGACGCCGCGCTCGAAGCGCTTGGACGCCTCGGAGGGCAGCTTGTGCCGCTTGGCGCCGCGGGCGATGGCGACCGGGTCGAAGTGCGCCGCCTCGATGATCACCTCGGTGGTGCCGGGACCGGCGGCCGGGTCGAGGATCTCGGTGGAGGCGCCGCCCATGACGCCGGCGAGGCCGATCGGGCCGCTGTTGTCGCAGATCAGCAGGTCCTCGGCGGACAGCTTGCGCTCGACGCCGTCGAGGGTGGTGAGCGACTCGCCCGGCTCGGCCCGGCGGACCGTGATCGGGCCGTCGACGCGCTGCTTGTCGTAGGCGTGCAGCGGCTGGCCGACCTCCAGCATCACGTAGTTGGTGATGTCGACGGCGAGCGAGATCGGGCGGATGCCCGTCTTCTGCAGCCGGCGCTGGAGCCAGATCGGGGACTTGGCGTTCGGGTCGAGGCCGACGACGGTGCGGGCCACGAAGCGGTCGCAGCCGGCCGGGTCGTTGACCTTCACCGGGTAGCCGAAGGAGTTGGCCGGCGGCACGTCGAGCAGCGCCGGGTCGGCCAGCGGCAGCCCGTACGCGGCGGCGGCCTCGCGGGCGACGCCGCGCATGGACAGGCAGTAGCCGCGGTCCGGGGTGACGGCGATGTCGAGCACCTCGTCGACCAGCTGGAGCAGCTCGATCGCGTCGGTGCCGGGCTCGTACTCGGGCGGCAGCACGATGATGCCGTGGTGGTCGTCGCCCATGCCCAGCTCGCGGGCCGAGCAGATCATGCCGGCCGAGGTGTGGCCGTAGGTCTTGCGGGCGGCGATCGGGAACGGGCCGGGCAGCACGGCGCCCGGGAGGACCACGACGACCTTGTCGCCGACGGCGAAGTTGGTCGCGCCGCAGACGATCTCCTGCGGCTCGCCGGTGCCGTTGGCCTCGCCGACGTTGACCCAGCAGTGCCGGATCGGCTTCTTGAAGCCGGACAGCTCCTCGATGGAGAGCACCTCGCCGACCACCAGCGGGCCCTTGAGGTCGCCGCCGAGCTGCTCGACGGTCTCGACCTCCAGGCCGGCCCGGACCAGGCGCTCGGCCACGTCGCGGCCGGTCTCGCCGGCCGGCAGGTCGACGTACTCGCGCAGCCAGGAAAGCGGGACGCGCATCAGATCTCCATCCCGAACGGGAGGGTGAAGCGCACGTCACCCTCGACCATGTCGCGCATGTCGGCGACGTTGTGACGGTTCATCAGGATTCGCTCCAGGCCCAGGCCGAACGCGAAGCCGCTGTAGCGGTCGGGGTCCACGCCGCAGGCGACCAGCACCCGCGGGTTGACGACGCCGCAGCCGCCGAGCTCGATCCAGCCCTCGGAGCCGCAGGTGCGGCAGGGCCGGTCCGGGTTGCCGACCGACTCGCCGCGGCACACGAAGCACTGCAGGTCGATCTCGGCGCTCGGCTCGGTGAACGGGAAGTACGAGGGCCGCCAGCGCAGCTCCAGGCCGTCGCCGATCAGGGTCGAGACGAGCTGCTCGATGGTGCCCTTGAGGTCGGCGAAGGTGATGCCCTCGTCCACGGCCAGGCCCTCGACCTGCCGGAAGACCGGGGTGTGGGTGGCGTCCAGCTCGTCGGTGCGGTAGACCCGGCCGGGGCAGACGACGTAGAGCGGGGGCTCGCGGTCGAGCATGGTGCGCGCCTGGACCGGCGAGGTCTGGGTGCGCAGGACCACGCCGGAGTCCGCGGAGCCGTCCGGGGCCCGGACGAAGAAGGTGTCCTGCATGGAGCGGGCCGGGTGGTCCGGGCCCAGGTTGAGGGCGTCGAAGTTGAGCCACTCCGCCTCGACCTCGGGGCCCTCGGCGACCTCGTAGCCCATCGCGACGAAGGTGTCCTCGATGCGCTCGGCCAGCGTGGTCAGCGGGTGGCGGGCGCCGCGCGGGGTGCGGTCGAAGGGCAGGGTGACGTCCACCGCCTCCTCGACCAGCACCCGGGCGTCGCGCTCGGCCTCCAGTTCGGCCTGCCGCTTGGCGAGCGCCTGGTTGACGGCGCCCCGGGCCTGGCCGATCAGCTTGCCGGCGGCGGCCTTGGCGTGCGGGGGCAGGGCGCCGATCTCGCGGTTGGCGAGGGAGAGCGCGGAGCGGTCGCCGGTGTGGGCGACCTTGGCCTGCTTCAGCTCGTCGAGGCTGGTGGCGGCGGCGAACGCGGCGAGCGCCTCGTCCCGGGCCGCCTCCACCACCTCGGGCTTGAGGGCCTCGACCTCGACCGGGTCGTACGACTTGTTGGGTGCCGACATCTCTATCTTTCCCGTGCTCCTGCTCGTCCGTGCTCAGGTAAGGGGGCTCGTGCGCCCTCCTGGCCCGCCGACGGGCAGGAGGGGCCACCGCGTCACGCCCGGCGTGGCCGGGGCACGGGCAGCCGGTCTCCGAACGGGGGAGGTGGGATGTCCGCGGCACGGCCGCGCAGGGCGTTCCACAACGCCAAAGGTCGAGTGTAGTCGCAGCGCGTAGCGCGACCGCCGTCAAGCCCGTCCGGTGGGCCGACCCGGCACTCCGTGCCGGTCGTCCATGCTCCTTCAGAGCATGAAGTCGGGGATCCCGGCGGGCAGGATAAATCGGAAGCGGGCGCCGCCGCCGGGCGCGCGGTCCACCCGGATCGAGCCGCCGTGGGCCTCCACGATGCCCTTGACGATGTAGAGGCCGAGGCCGGTGCCGCCGCGCTTGGAGCCGCGCCAGAAGCGGGTGAAGACGCGCGGGATCGACTCCTCGGGGATTCCGCTGCCTTCGTCGCTCACGGTGACCGCTGTGCCTTCCACGATGCGGGGCGGGGTGCCGGGGCGCTCCCAGACGGGGGCCTCGACGACCTCCTTGGCCGGTGCCACCTCGATGGTGACAGTCCCCTCGCCGTGCCGCACCGCATTTTCCAGCAGGTTGGCGAGCACCTGGTCGACCTTGTCCGGATCCGCCCACAGCACCGTCAGCGGCTCGCCGACCCGGATGTCGAAGCGGTCCTCGGGGATCCCGGTGGCGACCTTGCGCTCGACGTGCCGGTGGACGGCGGCGGCCAGGTCGACCACCTGCTTGCGCAGCTCCAGCCGGCCCGCGTCGATCCGGGAGATGTCCAGCAGCTCCGCGATCAGCCGGGTGACCCGGTCGGCGTCGGCGTCCACGGTCTCCAGCATCAGCCGCTTCTGGCCGTCGGTGAACCGCTCCCACTTGGCGAGCAGGGTCGCCGTGAAGCCCTTGACGCTGGTGAGCGGCGAGCGCAGCTCGTGCGCGACGGTGGCGATCAGCTCGGCGTGGCTGCGTTCGGTGCGCCGGCGCGCCTCGGTGCCGCGCAGGGCGACCACCAGCCGCTCGACCGGGCCCTTGGGGTACGCGCGCACGTACCGGGCGGAGACCAGCACCTCGCGGCCCCCGGGCAGCAGCAGGTTGCGCTCCGGCTGGCTGGTGCGGACGGCGAGACCGCCGTACGGGTCGGTCAGCTGCCACCAGCGGCGGCCGTCGAGGTCCTCCAGCGGGAGGACCTCCGAGAGCTCGTTGCCGAGCGCGGCCTCCGGGGGGACGCCGGTCAGCCGCGCGGCGGCGCGGTTGAAGCAGACCACCCGGCCCAGCGCGTCGGCGACCACCAGGCCGTCCGGCAGGTCGTCCGGGTCGAGCTCTGGCCCGCTGCCGACCATGGGTGTCCTCCCCGATTACCCACCGTGTCTTTCCCCCCACCGAGGCAGACCCTAGCGCCTCGCAGCCTCGCGTAATAGGGCTCACGGCGAGTTCCGGCGCTCCCGGGCGGCCGTCCCGGGAGGCCGGGCGCCCCCGGCTACCCCGCCGCGCGGCACCCGCCGGGCGCGCGCTGGGCGCGGGCGGAGGCGTACAGGCAGACCGCGGCGGCGGTGGCCAGGTTCAGGCTCTCGGCGTGCCCGTGGATCGGCACGCGCACGACCTCGTCGGTGAGCGCGCGGGTCTCCTCCGGGAGCCCCCACGCCTCGTTGCCGAACACCCAGGCGCCGGGCGCGCCCAGGGTGCCCTCGTCGAGCTCCTGGTCGAGGTCGCGCTCCCCCGCGCCGTCGGCGGCCAGCACCCGCACGCCGGCCTCGCGCAGTCGCCCGATCGCCTCCTCGACCGGCACCCCGACGGCGACCGGGAGGTGGAACAGGCTGCCGACCGAGGCCCGGACGGCCTTCGGGTTGTAGAGGTCCACGGAGGCGTCGGTGAGCACCACGGCGTCGGCGCCGGCGGCGTCGGCGGTGCGCAGCACGGTGCCGGCGTTCCCGGGGTCGCGGACGTGGGCGAGCACGGCGACCAGCTGGGGGCGGGCGGCGAGGACGTCGGCGAACGGGGCGTCGATGAAGCGGCAGAGCGCGACGATGCCCTGCGGGGTCACCGTGTCGCAGATCCCGGCGATCACCTCGTCGGTGGCGGTGAGCACCGGCAGCCCCTCGGCCAGCGCGGCCTCGACGATGCCCGCGTGCCGCTCGGCGGCCTCGAGGGTGGCGTACACCTCGACGACGGCGTGCTCGCCCGAGCCCGGCAGCCGCCCGAACGCGACGGCCTCGCGGACGGCCTGCGGGCCCTCGACGAGGAAGCGGCGCTCCTTGCCGCGCTGGCTCCGCTTGGCGAGCCGCCGGGCGGCGACCACGCGCGGCGAGCGCAGGGAGGTGAGCAGGGGGGAGTCGGTGCTCGGCATGATCTCGTCTCTGTACGGGCTTCTGTGCGGGCCGCGAAACGGGGTGACGCAGAAAGGCGGGTGACGCGCGGGAGGGCGGGTGACGCGCGACAAGCGGGTAACGCAAAACCGGACCCGCAGGATCGAGCCTGCGGGTCCGGTCAGCTCAACAGCTCAACACGACCGGTCCGGGGACCGGTACGACTGATCCGAGGATCAGGCGGCGTCGGCGGCGGCCTTCGGGGCGTTGACGTCGGCCGGCAGCGCCTTCTGGGCGACCTCGACGAGCGACGCGAACGCACCCGGGTCGTTGACGGCCAGGTCGGCCAGCATCTTGCGGTCGATCTCGACGCTGGCGGCCTTCAGACCCTGCACGAAGCGGTTGTAGGTGATGCCGTTGGCACGGGCCGCAGCGTTGATGCGCTGGATCCACAGCTGACGGAAGTCGCCCTTGCGCTTCTTGCGGTCGTTGAAGTTGTAGACCAGCGAGTGGGTGACCTGCTCCTTGGCCTTGCGGTACAGGCGCGAGCGCTGGCCGCGGTAGCCGCTGGCGCGCTCCAGGATGACCCGGCGCTTCTTGTGGGCGTTCACTGCCCGCTTGACGCGTGCCACTTGATTACTCCTTGGGTTGGACCACGGACTACTTCACGTGGTCCGTCATTCGAATGGGTCGGGAAGGATCAGCTGCCCCGCACGCGGCTCGCGCCGGGCGGGAGGGCGATCACTTGCCGAGAAGCTTCTTGATCTTCTTGGCGTCGGCGGGGGCCAGCTCGACCGTTCCGGCCAGCTTGCGGGTCAGCGTCGAGGGCTTGTGCTCCAGGAGGTGGCGGCGGCCGGCGCGCTCGCGCAGCACCTTGCCAGAGCCACTGATCTTGAAGCGCTTGCTGGCGCCACTGTGCGTCTTCTGCTTCGGCATGTCGCCGTATCTCCTCGTCGGTCCGTCCACGCCCGCGCGGTGTGCGCCGCGCGGGCGTGAAGGATGGATCTGCGGTGACCGGGCGGGGCGCCCCGTCACCTTGGTGGCCGGTCTCCCGGGCCGTCCTGACCGGGGAAGGTCAGGCGCCCTGGGAGGCCTCGGCCGGCTGCTCGACCGGAGCGGCGGCCTCGGGGGCCTCCGTCTCGGCGGCGGCGTCCTGGGCCTCGGCAGGCTCGACGGCGTCCTCGGCCTCGACGGCCTCGACGACGTCCGGAGTCTCGACGGACTCCTCGGCGGCGTCGGAGCCGGGGGTCCGGCCCTGGCGCTCGGCCTTGCGGGCGTCCGCGATGGCGCGGGCCTCGGCCATCGCCTCGGTCTTCTTCTTGTGCGGGCCGAGGACCATGATCATGTTACGGCCGTCCTGCTTCGGCGAGGACTCGACGAAGCCCAGGTCCTGGACGTCGTCGGCGAGCCGCTGGAGCAGACGGAAGCCCAGCTCGGGGCGGGACTGCTCACGACCGCGGAACATGATCGTGATCTTGACCTTGTCGCCCTGCTTGAGGAACCGGACGACGTGACCCTTCTTGGTGTCATAGTCGTGCGGGTCGATCTTCGGCCGGAGCTTCATCTCCTTGATGACCGTGTGCGCCTGGTTCTTGCGCGCCTCACGGGCCTTCATGGCCGACTCGTACTTGAACTTGCCGTAGTCCATGAGCTTGCACACCGGCGGCCGGGCGGTCGCCGCGACCTCGACCAGGTCGAGGTCGTACTCCTGCGCGAGCTCCAGCGCCTTGGCAAGCGGCACGATGCCGACCTGCTCGCCGCTGGGACCGACGAGTCGCACCTCGGGGACGCGAATCCGGTCGTTGATGCGGGGCTCGGTGCTGATGGGGCCTCCTCGGTTGCACCTTCTGCGATGCGGCCGTCGGACGGCGGTCGCACGTAGTGGACTCGACCACTGGGCGGGGCTTCATTCGTGCTGCGCTGTGGGTCTCGACGCCCACACCGCGACACGAAAAAAGCCCCGCTCGGTACAAGCGGGGCTCCACACAACCGGGGGCGACGCCCGGTGAGGGGCGCTGCGGCGACCGTCGGCGCTGGGCGCCCGTCGCGGACCGGACCCGTCGACCCTGAGGTCGATCAGGTGGGAGACTTTCGCGGTTGCCCTCTCGGGCCTCCTGGGTGGAGCCTCCTCTTGCTGGCCGGGCATCCGTGAGAACGCCTGGCCGGTCAGTCTCGAAGCATACAGCGCCGGGGGGTCCGACGCCATTCCGCCCCCGTGTGCCCCGGCTTGTACGCTCCCTCTGTACGGACACCGGCACGACGGAACGAGCCCCCCTTGAGCAGCGAGCCCACCCAGAACCCCGCCGCGGACGACGAGGCGATCGGCTTCGACGACCTGACCCGGGACATCGCCGAGGTCCCGGCCGTCGAGGTGATCACCACCGTGGCGGTGCACCTGATGAGCGCCGCGGCCGTCAAGTGCGGTCTCGCCGAGGGCGGCGAGAAGGACAAGGACCTCGACGAGGCCCGCAAGCTCATCACCGCGCTGGCCGGCCTGGTCACCGCGGGCGCTCCGGAGATCAGCAACTTCCACGCCGCGCCGCTGCGCGACGGCCTGCGCTCGCTGCAGCTGGCCTTCCGCGAGGCCTCCCTCGTCCCGGACGCGCCGGGCTCGGGGCCGGGCGAGAAGTTCACCGGGCCGGTCTACTCCTGACGCGCGGGACGGCGGACGCCAGTCGGCGGAGGGGTCACCTGCTCACGTGAGCAGGTGACCCCTCCGCCGTCCGCGCGGGACCGGGTCAGCGCCGGTGGAGCGGCTCGCCGGGCAGGGCGGCGCCCGCCGGGAGCACCGCCAGGTCCAGCCCGCGGTCCAGCCGCACCCGCAGCACCGGGTCGGCCACCACCGCCCGGCCGATCCGCTGCGCGGCCTCCTGCATCCCGGCCTGGTCCAGCCCGGCGTCCAGGACCACCGCGAGCACCCCGTCGGAGTCCTCGGCCGCGGCCAGCACTCCGGCCACCACCTGCGGCTCGGCCGCCAGCAGCGCCCGGACCGCCTCGCGCACCTGCGGGTCGGTCACCGGCGCCAGGTACGGCCGGTTCTCCGCCAGCGCGCGCAGCCGGGCCCCGGACAGCTGGAACGCCACCGGACCGGCCGGGTCCACCAGCAGGGTGTCCGCGCGCTCGGAGAAGGCGACCATGGCGGCCTGCGGCGCGGCCACCGGCGCCGGGCGGGCGTCGGCCCGCCAGCGGGCCAGGGACGCCAGCGAGGTGAAGGCGGGCAGCGCCCGGCGGCCGTCGGCGGCCTCGACCAGCGGGACGGCCATGTCACTGCTCTTGTCGTGCCGGTGCCCGTGCTCGTCCACCTCGACCTCGCCGAGGATCGCCACGATCGGCACCATCAGCCGGGTGGGCGTGAGCGCCGCCAGCACCTCCGGTTCGGCCGTGCGGTCCTGCGCCCAGCGGGCGAGCGCGGCGGTCAGCGCCGGGTCGGCGGTGCCGTCGTCGCCGGAGAAGCCCGGGTCGGGGATGCTCTTGCCGACGAACGCCGGGTTGGAGAAGTCGTTGCGGTCCACCCGGCCGACCCTATGCCACCGCGCGGCCGCCCCACACGGACCGAAGGTCCCCCGCTGACCGCCGACCCGCGCTCGCCGCCGCCACCGCGCTCGCCGCCGCCGTCACCGTGGTGCTGGACGACCCCGCCCGGCCGGACCTCGTGGTGCGCACCGCGCCGGCCTCTCGGGGCGAGGGGCACACCTTCCTCTGACCCGCGCCGTTCCGCCCCGCCCCGGACCGCGGTTCCACTACGGTGGAGCGGGAGCAGCGCCGACGGAGGGGGAGGCCGTGGAGGCCGAGATCGCACAGCTGGTGACGACGGGCGCCACCACGGTGGTGGGCCTGATGGCCACCGAGGCCTGGACGCAGCTGCGTTCCCGCCTCGCGGGGCTGTTCGGGCGCGGCCGGGACACCGAGGAGGTGTCGGCCGAGCTGGAGGAGATCCGGGTCGAGGTGGTCCGCGCCGACGGCGACACCGAGCTGATCGGGGACCAGGCCGCCGAGCTGCGCAACCGGCTCCGCCGGCTGTTCCGCGAGAACCCCGGGGCGGTCGCCGAACTCCGGGCGGTCCTGGCCGAGTTCTCACCGGAGCCGCCCGAGCCGGCGGGCCGCTCGGTGCACAACACGTTCAGCGGCGGCACGATGAGCGGCGGAATCCTCATCCAGGCCGGCACGATCGAGAACCAGCGGATCGAGCGCGGCGAGGGCTGACCCGCGGCGGAACCTTGGCCGCACCTTAAGAGGGCCCGATGGGATGCCTAACTCCGGTGTCCCACCGGGCCTTTGTGCTGCTCGGCAGGCTACATTCCGTCAAAAAGTGGCCCACAGCGCACTATTGCCAGCTGGTCTAGTCCAATCATACGCTCAGCCCAGGGGCCGGCGCGCCGGGTCGGCGGGTCCCTCGGGCAGACGTGCCCGGCACTCCCCCACAACCTCGGCCCGGTACACGGTCAAGGAGTCCCCACCCCATGTCCATCAAGCGCACCGCCCTGTCCGTCGGCGTCATCGGCGCCGCCTTCCTCTCCGTCTCGGCCGCCGGCATCGGCACGGCCGGCGCCCACGGCACCGTGACCAACCCGGTCAGCCGGGTCGCGGCCTGCTACGCCGAGGGCCCGGAGACCCCCAAGTCGCAGATCTGCAAGGACCTCGTGGCGCTGAGCGGCACCCAGCCGCTGTACGACTGGAACGAGGTCAACCTCGCCAACGCCGCCGGCAACCACCAGGCGCTGATCCCGGACGGCAAGCTCTGCTCCGCCGGCCGCGACAAGTACAAGGCCCTGGACCTGCCGCGCACCGACTGGCCGGCCAGCGCGGTCACGGCCGGCAAGGTCGACTTCAAGTTCCGGGTCACCGCCCCGCACCAGGGCAACCAGACCATCTACATCACCAAGCAGAGCTGGAACCCCACCCAGCCGCTGAAGTGGTCCGACCTCGACGCGGTGCCGGTCGCCCAGGTGCCGACCAGCCGCACCTCCGACAACGGCTACTACAACTACAGCGGCACCCTGCCGCAGCGCACCGGCCGCCAGCTGCTCTACATGGTGTGGCAGCGCACCGACAGCCCCGAGGCGTTCTACAGCTGCTCGGACGTCGACTTCGGCAAGGGCACCACGCTCACCGAGGCCGTGTCGGCGCTCACCGCGCAGGCCCCGGCCGCGCCGAGCGAGGAGCAGATCGCCGCCGGCCAGTCCAAGTCCACCGTGGCCCACCACGGGCACGGCGGCAACGCCGAGGAGCCGGCCGGCAAGGTCGTCGCCGCCAACCACGCGGCGGTCGGCGGCGGTTCGGCCACCGGCCCGCTGCTGCTCACCGGTGCCGCCGCGATCGGCCTCGGCTGGGCCGCCATGGTGCTCCGGCGTCGTCGGGTCGAGGCTGTGCGACACGACGGCTGACCGCCGGAAGCCGGGGCCCGCGCCGCGCCACCCCCGTTCGGCGCCGGCCCCGGCCGGATCGGTCGACCGACCGATCGACCGATCGACCGCGAAGCGGTACGGCGGCGGCCCGCCCGGAGTGTTCCGGGCGGGCCGCCGCCGTGCGCGTGAGCCGAACCGTGCGGGACCCGCGGGTGCCCGCGTCAGGTGTTCGAGGTGCCGGAGCCGCCGTCCGGGCCGCCGGGGAAGCCGGGGACGGCCGGCAGCCTGCCGCTGTAGTCGTCGATCCCCTTGAGGATGGTGTCCATCATCGCGAGGTCCGGGGCCTTGTCGGCGATGTCGAAGCCGAAGTGCACCGAGACCAGCGACTTGCCGTCGGCGGACGGGAAGACCACCGTCTGCACATAGCCGTCGTTGCCCTTGGCGGCGTCCACCTTCCAGCGGATCAGGTAGCCGTCCCGGCCGTCCACCTTGACCGCCTCGGACTTGAGCTCCTCGTGCGAGACGATCTCGTTGTAGGAGCTCTTGGCGGCCTTCTCGATGTCGGCCCTGGCCGCCGCCTGGACGTCGGTTCCGCCGCCGTCGATCCGGCCGGTGTTGGCGCCGCCGAGCGAGCAGTTGCCGCCGCCCTCGCAGTCGTACTGGCCGACGCTGAGGCCGGCGAAGCCGTCGCTGGTGGTGCCGCCCTCCCAGCCGGAGGGGACGGGCAGGACGAGGCGGTTCACCACGTCGACGGCCCGGGAGCTGTTGGCGCCGTTCCCCCGGCCGCCGTTGCCCTGGCCGCCGTTCCCGTTGCCGTTGCCCCGGCCGCCGTTGCCGTTCCCCTGACCGCCGTTGCCGTTGCCCCGGCCGCTGTCGCCGCTCCCGCCGTTGCCACCGTTGCCGCCGCCGTCGCCCGGGCCGCCGAAGTCCGGCAGACCGCGCCACGGGCCGTCGCCGTACGGGCCGGGCTGGACGTTCGGCCGCGCGCTGCGGTGCCGGTCGCCGTGGTCGTCCATCGCCAGGTAGGTGACGCCCGAGCCGACGCCCAGGCCCAGCACGGCCGCCACCGTCGCCGCGATCACCACCTTGGACGGCTTGCGCCGCCGCCTCGGGGGCGGCGGCACCGGCGAGCCGTAGGCGGTGCCGAACGGGGGCGGCTCCGGGTGGCGGACCGACGGCCCGCCCTCCAGCACCTCGCCCTCCAGCACCCGGGTGTCGGCCTCGTCCGGCCCCGGGGCGCCGTCCGCCGGGGCCTCCGGCGGGGCGGGCGCGTCCGAGGGTGCGGGCCGGGTGCTGGCCGTCCAGCCCTTGCCGTCCCACCAGCGCTGGGGTCGCGGGTCGCTGGTGATGTCCTTGGGGTCCGGGTACCACCCGGCGGGGATCTGCTCACTCACGACAGAGAATCTAAAGGCAGCCGGATAAGCGCGAAATCAGCTGGACCCCGAATTCCGGGCCTTTTCCATGAAATTACGGTGAGAAGGCGGGAGCGGGCGGCCGACGGTGACTAGACCGGCGTCACATAGGCGCCGGCGATCCCCCCGTCCACCAGGAACTCTCCGGCCGTGATGAAGGACGAGTCGTCGCTGGCCAGGAAGGCGACCGCGGCGGCGATCTCCTCCGGGCGGGCGAAGCGGCCCAGCGGGACGTGCACCAGCCGGCGGGCCGCCCGCTCCGGGTCCGCGGCGAACAGCTCGCGCAGCAGCGGGGTGTCCACCGGCCCCGGGGAGAGCGCGTTGACCCGGATGCCCTCCCGGGCGAACTGCACGCCCAGCTCCCGCGACATCGCCAGCACCCCGCCCTTGGAGGCGGTGTAGGAGATCTGCGAGGTGGCCGCGCCCATCCGGGCCACGAAGCTCGCGGTGTTGATGATCGAGCCGCGCCCGTGCCGGCGCATGTACGGCAGAACGGCCTTGCAGCACAGGTAGACCGAGGTCAGGTTGACCTCCTGGACCTTGCGCCAGGCGGCCAGGTCGGTGGTGAGGATCGAGTCGTCCTCCGGCGGCGAGATGCCCGCGTTGTTGAAGGCCACGTCGACGCTGCCGAAGGTCTCGTAGGCCTCGTCGAAGAGCGCCTCGACCATGGCCGGGTCGGTCACGTCGGTGTGCACGAAGAGGCCGCCGACCTCCTCGGCCGCCGCCTTGCCCGCGGTCTCGTCGACGTCGGCGCAGACCACCGCGGCCCCCTCGGCCGCGAGCCGGCGGGCCGAGGCGAGGCCGATCCCGCTGCCGGCGCCGGTGATCACGGCCGTCCGGCCGACCAGCCGGCGGCAGACCGGCGCGTCGGCCTCCCCGGACTCACGGGGGCGGTGGGGCTGGTGGGGCTTCTGGGTCACCGGGCGCTCCTACTCCTCGGTCCGGATGTAGACGTTCTTGGTCTCGGTGAAGGGGACCAGCGCCTCCGGCCCCAGCTCACGGCCGACCCCGGACTCGCCGAAGCCGCCGAACGGCGTCCAGTAGCGCACCGAGGAGTGCGAGTTGACCGAGAGGTTCCCGGCCGCGACCCCCCGTGCCAGCCGCAGCGCCCGGCCCAGGTCCCGGGTCCAGATCGAACCGGACAGGCCGTACCGGGTGGCGTTGGCCAGCCGCAGCGCGTCCGCCTCGTCCGTGAAGGGGAGCACCACCGCGACCGGGCCGAAGATCTCCTCGGTGACCGCCGGCACGTCCGGCCGGGTCGGCGCCAGCACCGTCGGCGGGTACCAGTAGCCGGGCCCGTCCGGCACCGCGCCGCGGGCCAGCACGGGCAGGTCGGGCGTCACGTACGAGGCCACCCGACGCACCTGGGCGGCCGAGATCAGCGGGCCGAGCGTGGTCCGGGGATCGACCGGGTCGCCGGTGCGGACCGCCTCGACGGCCGGCAGCAGCAGGGCCAGGAAGTCGTCGTACACCTCGCGCTGGACGAGGATCCGGCTGCGGGCGCAGCAGTCCTGGCCGCTGTTGTCGAGGAAGGACATCGGGTCGGCGGCGCCCGCGAGGTCGGCGTCGGCGAACACGATGTTGGGGCTCTTGCCGCCCAGTTCGAGGGTGACCCGCTTGGCCCGGGCGGCGCAGCGGGCGGCGACCTCCTTGCCGACCACGGTGGAGCCGGTGAAGACGATCTTCCGCACCTCCGGGTGGTCGACCAGGGCCCGGCCGGTCACCGGCCCGGCTCCCGGCACCACCTGGAAGAGGCCCTCCGGCAGCCCGGCGGCGAGGGCGAGTTCGGCGAGCCGCAGCGCGGTGAGCGGGGTCGCCTCGGCGGGCTTGAGCAGGACGGCGTTGCCGGCCGCGAGGGCAGGCGCGAAGCCCCAGGCGGCGATCGGCATCGGGTAGTTCCACGGCGCGATCACCCCGACCACGCCGACCGGTTCGTGGAAGGTGACGTCCAGCCCGCCGGCCACCGGGATCTGCCGTCCGGTCAGCCGCTCCACTCCGCCGGCCGCGTACTCCAGCAGGTCGCGGACGTTGCCCGCCTCCCAGGTGGCGTTGCCGATGGTGTGGCCGGCCTCGGTGACCTCCAGAGCGGCGAGTTCGGGGACGTGCACCTCCACCTGGTCGGCGAAGCGGCGCAGCAACCGGGCCCGCTCGCCCGGCGCCAGGGCGGCCCAGCCGCGCTGCGCCGCGACGGCGCGCCGCACGGCGGCGTCCAGTCGTTCGGACGTGGTGTCGGGCAGGGTGGCGAGGACCTCGCCGGTGGCGGGGTTGCGGACGGTGCAGGCGGCGGGTGCCGCCTCGGTGAGGGTGGTGGTGGTCGTGTCGATGGTGCTCACATCCGCTCGAAGGATCGGTAGCGCTCCCAGTCGGTGATCGCGCTGTCGTAGGCGTCCTGTTCGACCCGGGCCATGTGCAGGTAGTGCGCGACCACGTCGTCCCCGAAGGCGGCGCGGGCGAGTTCGCTCCCGGCCCAGAGGTCGGCCGCCTCGCGCAGCGAGCCGGGCACCCGGGCGTAGTCGTCGACGGCGTAGGCGTTGCCGAGGCAGGGCGCGGGCAGGTCCAGCTTCTGCTGGACCCCGTGCAGACCGGCGGCGATCATGCCGGCCACCGCCAGGTACGGGTTGACGTCCCCGCCGGGGACCCGGTTCTCCATCCGCAGCCCCGTGCCGTGCCCCACCACCCGGTAGGCGCAGGTCCGGTTGTCCCGGCCCCAGGCGACCGCGGTCGGCGCGAAGGAGCCCGGGCGGTACCGCTTGTAGGAGTTGATGTTCGGTGCGTACAGCAGGGTGAACTCCCGCAGCGCGACCAGCTGGCCCGCCAGGAAGTGCCGCATGGTGTCGGTCATCCGGCCGTCGGCGGCGGCGAACGCGGGGGCGCCCACCGCGTCCCGCAGCGACAGGTGGATGTGGCAGCTGTTGCCCTCGCGCTGGTCGTACTTGGCCATGAAGGTGAGCGCGCAGCCGAGTTGGGCGGCGATCTCCTTGGCGCCGGTCTTGTAGACGCTGTGCTGGTCGCAGGTGGTCAGCGCGTCGGCGTAGCGGAAGGCGATCTCGTGCTGGCCGAGGTTGCACTCGCCCTTGGCGGACTCCACCACGAGGCCGGCGCCGGCCATCTCGGTGCGGATCCGGGAGAGCAGCGGCTCCACCCGGGCGGTGCCCAGCAGCGAGTAGTCGACGTTGTAGAGGTTGGCGGGGGTCAGCCCGCGGTAGCCGCCCTGCCAGGCCTGCTCGTAGGTGTCGCGGAAGACCAGGAACTCCAGCTCGGTCCCGATGTCCGCCTCCAGGCCGTGCTCCGCGAGCCGGGCGATCTGGCGGCGCAGCAGCTGGCGGGGGGCCGCCGCCACCGGGTGGCCGCCGTGGCCGGCGAGGTCGGCGGTGACCTGGGCGGTGCCGGGCTGCCAGGGGGTGAGGCGCAGGGTGGACAGGTCGGGGCGCATCGCGAAGTCGCCGTAGCCGGTCTCCCAGGAGGAGAGCGCGTAGCCGTCCACGGTGTTGAGTTCGATGTCGACGGCCAGCAGGTACTCGCAGGCGTCCGCGCCGTGCTCGGCCACCTCGTCCAGGAAGAAGCGGGCCGCGAAGCGCTTGCCCTGGAGCCGGCCCTGCATGTCGGTGAAGGCCAGCGCCACGGTGTGCACCTCGCCCGCGTCGACCAGGGTGCGCAGCTCGTCCAGGGTCAGCGGGGCCCGCCGGCGCGGGGTGCCGGGCCCGGCGGGCCCGGGTGCGGTGGTGCGGTCGGACATGGCGGACGCCCTCCTCCTCCTCGATCACGCTGCGAGATCAGCCGGTCACAGCGAACCGTACGGCCTGGCGCGGACGGCACGGAAGAGGGCGGGCGGGTGTGGCGCGCCGACAGTCGAGGTTGACGAGGGATCGGGCGGGACGGGAGGAGAATGCGCGCCATGGATCGCAGGCCTTTTGTCGGCGTCAGCACCTATCTGGTGGACGCGAGTTGGAGCGACTGGCGGGATCGCCGGGTGGCCCTGGTGCCCGAGCGGTACACCGCGTACGTCCAGGACTCGGGCGGGGTCGCGGTGCTGCTGCCGCCCGACGCCCCCGAGCGGGCGCCGGAGGTGCTGGCCCGGCTGGACGCCCTGGTCATCGCGGGCGGGCCGGACATCGACCCCGCCTACTACGGGCAGCCGCCGCATCCGCTGAGCGACGTCGACACGGTCGAGCGCGACGTCTGGGAGTCGGCGCTGCTGCGGGCGGCGCTGGCGGCCGGGATGCCGCTGCTGGGGATCTGCCGGGGCATGCAGGTGCTCAACGTGGTGTGCGGGGGCACGCTGATCCAGCACCTGCCGGACGTCGTGGAGGTGGACGTGCACGGCGGGACGCCCGGGAAGTACGGGACGCACCTGGTGCGGCCGGTGCCCGGGACGCTGCTGGGCGGGCTGCTGTCGGAGCCGGAGCTGGTCGTGCCGACCTTCCACCACCAGGCGGTGGACCGGTTGGGGACCGGGCTGCGGGTGAGCGCGCACGCGCCCGACGGGACGGTGGAGGCGGTGGAGGGGCCGGGGTTCACCCTCGGGGTGCAGTGGCATCCGGAGCAGGGGGACGATCTGCGGGTGATGCAGGCGCTGGTGCGGGCGGCCACGGCGGCGCGGTCGGTGCAGCTGGAGCCGGTCGAGGTGGGGTAGCCCGCGGGGCCGGCCTCGCGCCGGGCGGCTACGGGCGGGCGGGGACCGGCGTCGAGCTCGGGTGCGGGGCCGGGCTCGGAGGCGGGGCGGGGAGCGCGGTGGCGGCGGCGAGGAGCGCCGGGAGCACGCGGGCGGCGTGTTCGGCGCAGCCCAGGGGGGACGGGTGGACGCCGTCGGGGCCGAGGAGGTGGTCGGCCCGGTCGTGGCGCCCGCCGCCGGCGGCCGTCGGGGCTCCGGCGCGTTCGGCGGCGCGGGTCTGGCGGTGGGCGAGGCGGCGGGCGCGGGATGCGCCGAGCAGGCGGGCCGGGGCACGGAGACCGGGCGCCCGACCGGGGTCGGGGCACGACAGGACGACCGGGTGCCAGCCGGTCTCGCGGAGCCGCCGGAGCACCAGGGCGAACCGGCGGACGGCGCGGCCGACCGGGAGCGGGAGGAGCGCGTCGGTGCCGCCCACGCAGAGCAGCGCGAGGCCGGGCCGGAGCCCGGCGGCGCCCACGAGCTGGTGCCGCAGGGCGGCCGTGGTGGCGCCGACCCGGGCGAACACCCGCAGGTCGACGGGCCGGTCGAGGTGCTCGCCGAGGGACTGCGCGAGGCGGGCACCCAGGGTCTCCCCGGGGCGGTCGACGCCGAGGCCCAGGGCGCAGGAGTCGCCGAGCACCAGCAGCGTGAGCGGCCGGGGGTCGCCGGGTCGGTCCGGGCCGTAGCGGCCGTCGGCGGGCGGGACGGTCCAGTCGGCGGGCGGACGGCTCATCAGCAGCCGGCCGCAGATCCGGGTGAGGACCGACGGGCGGGCGGGCGTCGCTTCGAGCTGACGGTACGTCATATGCGGTACGGGCGGCCCCGGTTCGGCGGTCCGGTGAACGGCTCGCGCCTCGGTGATCTTCACGGGCGTCGATCGTGGCGCAGGCGCACGGGGGCGCGCAAACCGGGCTCACCCGGCCGGGTGAGCCCCTCGCTCCCCGGTTCACGCCGGAGCCCGAGCGCCGGTGAGGCCGGTCGCCCGGGACGGACAGCACCCGGGACGGACGCCGCTCGGGGCCCACGCCGCTCGGGGCCCAGGCAGCTCGGGGCCCACGCCGCTCGGGGCCCAGGCAGCTCGGGCCTCAGGCAGCTCGGGCCTCAGGCCGGCGGCAGCCCGACGGCCGCGGCGAGCACCCCGGCCGCGCCGGCCGCCAGCAGGGCGAGCACCACGCCCCGCCGGGCGAGCACCAGCCAGAGCAGCGCCCCCGCCAGGACGCCCCACTGCCAGCCGTACCCGAGCGCGGCGGCGAGCGGCAGCGCCGAGCCCGCGATGGCGCCGATCACGGCCGATCCGGCGCCGGTGAGGAAGTCCTGCACCCGCCGGTCGGCCCGGAGCCGGTCGAAGTGCCGGCCGCCGAGGATCACGAAGAGGAAGGACGGCGCGAAGGCGACCACCGCCGCGAGCAGCCCGCCGGCGATCCCGGCGGCCGCGTAGCCGACCACGGCGACCGTGTGCACCACCGGACCGGGGGTGACCTGGCCGAGGGCGACGGCGTTGAGGAACTGTCCGTCGGTCATCCAGTGGTAGCGGTGGACGGCGTCGTCCCGCATCAGCGGGATGATCACGAATCCTCCCCCGTAGGAGAGCGCACCCACCTTGAACGCCACCCAGGCCACCGCGCCGAGCCCACCGAGACCGCCGAGCGCGAGCGACCCGGCGAGCGGCAGTCCGGCGGCCCGCCCACCGGGGCCGCCACCGGGTCCCGAGCCGCCGCTGCGGCCGTCCGGGGCGGGACCGTTCGGGGGACCGGCGGGCCGTCCCCGTCCCCCGTGCCGTCGCCGGACGGCGATCTCGGTCAGCCCTGCGGCGATCAGCACCAGCACCAGCCAGGGGCCGGTCAGGACCGCGGCCGCCGCTCCGGCCAGCGCGTACCCGACCCAGCGGGCCCGGGCGGAACGGGCCCGGCCCATCCGGCCGAAGCTGGCCGGGACCAGCGAGGTCGCCGCCTGCACGGCGACCGCCGGCACGGCCGCCCCGGCGCCGGCGGCCGCGCCGAGCACCCACAGCGGCGGATCGCCGGCCAGGAACAGCACCGAGAGCGCCAGGATCAGCACCAGCCCGGGCCCGATGAAGCAGGCCCCGCCGACCAGCGCGCCCGGCAGCCCGCGCAGCCGCCAGGCGGTGAAGACGGCAAGCTGGGTGGAGGCCGGACCGGGCAGGAGGTTGGTCGCCGCGATGCCGTCCTCGAACTCCTCCGGGGTCAGCCACTGCCGCCGTTCCACGCAGAGCCGGCGCAGCAGCAGGATGTGCGCGGGCGGCCCGCCGAAGCCGGTGACCCCGATCCGTCCCCACTCCCGCGCGATCGTGCCGAGGCCGACCACCCGTCCGGCCTCGGCGGCCCCTCCGACGCGCGAATTCGGCAGCATGCGCTTCTCCCCTGTTCAGCAGCGGCGCGACGATACCCGACGGGGGTTACGACGCGGCAATGACAACGGTCTCCAATGCAGCCTTTGGATCTTCGTTCGATGTGCGGTTCACTTCGAGTGCGGGGTGGCCACACACCCCGCCCCTTACCTCCATGCGTTCATGAGCCCCGGGAGAGGACGTCGATGGCCGGCCACGCACACTCGATCCATGATCATGAGCATGACCACAAGGCCGGACGCGGCGGCGGCCACGGCGGCCACTCGCACGGCGTCGCCGCCGACGCCGACCGCCGGTGGCTGCTGAGCGCGCTCGCGCTGATCGTGGTGTTCATGGCGGGCGAGGTGGTGGTCGGCTTCGCCGCCGAGTCGCTGGCGCTGATCTCGGACGCCGCGCACATGCTCACCGACGCCGCCTCGATCGTCCTCGCGCTGATCGCCATGCGGCTCTCCGCCCGCCCCGCCCGCGGCGGTTACACCTACGGGCTCAAGCGCGCCGAGATCCTCTCCGCGCAGGCCAACGGCGTGACCCTGCTGGTCCTGTCGGCCTGGCTCGGCTACGAGGCGATCAGCCGGCTGCTCGAACCGCCGGAGGTGACCGGTTCGCTGGTCCTGATCACCGCGCTGGTCGGGATCGTGGTGAACGTGGCCGCCACCTGGTGCATGTCCAAGGCCAACCGCAGCTCGCTGAACGTCGAGGGCGCCTTCCAGCACGTCCTCACCGACCTGTACGCGTTCATCGCCACCGCCGTGGCCGGTCTGATCGTGGTGACCACCGGCTTCGCCCGGGCCGACTCGATCGCCTCCCTCATCGTGGTCGCGCTGATGCTGAAGGCGGGCATCGGCCTGGTCCGCGACTCCGGGCGGATCTTCCTGGAGGCCGCACCCGCCGGGATCGACCCGGACGCGGTGGCCGACCGGCTGGTCGACCAGCCGCTGGTCGAGGAGATCCACGACCTGCACATCTGGGAGATCACCTCCGGCCAGCCGGCGCTCTCCGCGCACATCCTGGTCACCCCGGGCGGCGACTGCCACGCCGTGCGGCGCGAACTCCAGCGGCGGCTCTCCGGCGAGTACGGGATCACCCACAGCACCCTCCAGGTCGACCACGTCGGCGAGGACGAGGCCGGCGCCCTGCTGCAGATCACCGGCCCGGGCGACCTCACCGCCGAGCACTGCGCCGATGCCCACGGCCCCGTCCACCGCGCCGGCCCGCACGACCACTGAGCCTCGTCGCAGGCCCCCCGCGCCCGAGTCGGTGTCCGTACGGGACCGTCGCCGTCGGTCCCGTACGGCATGATCGGAGGCGTGACCGCACCCCGCCTGATGCTGCTCGACTCCGCCAGCCTCTACTTCCGGGCCTACTTCGGCGTACCCGACACCCTGCGCTCGCCGCAGGGCGAGCCGGTCAACGCCGTCCGGGGCCTGCTGGACTTCATCGCCCGGCTGGTCCACGACCACCGGCCCGACCAGCTGGTCGCCTGCATGGACGCCGACTGGCGCCCGCAGTGGCGGGTGGACCTCATCCCCTCGTACAAGACCCACCGGGTCGCCGAGGCCGCCCAGGACGGCGAGGAGGAGGTGCCGGACACCCTCGCCCCGCAGGTCCCGGTGATCGAGCAGGTGCTGGACGCGCTCGGCATCGCCCGGATCGGCTCGGCCGGCTACGAGGCGGACGACGTGATCGGCACGCTGACCGCGCGCGCCACCGGGCCGGTGCAGATCGTCACCGGCGACCGCGACCTGTTCCAGCTGGTCGACGACGCCCGCGCGATCACCGTGCTCTACCCCGTCAAGGGGATGGGCAATCTCCAGGTCACCGACGACGCACTGCTCCAGGAGAAGTACGGCGTGCGCGGCGCCCAGTACGCCGACCTGGCCGCCCTGCGCGGTGACCCGAGCGACGGCCTGCCCGGCGTCAAGGGCATCGGCGAGAAGACCGCGGCCCAGCTGATCCACGAGTACGGCGACCTGGCCGGCATCCGCACCGCCGCGCAGGACATCGGCTCCGGGCTCACCCCGGCCCGGCGCCGCAACCTGCTGGAGGCCTCGGCCTACCTGGACGTGGCGCCGACCGTGGTCGGCGTGGCCACCGACGCCCCGCTGCCCGCGTTCGACCCGGCCCTGCCGGGCGAGCCGCTCGACCCGATGACCCTGGAGGCCCTCGCCGCCCGCTGGGGCCTCGGCACCTCCCTGGAGCGCGTCCTGGAGGCGCTCGCCGCCCGCTGAACCACCGCTTCCCGAAGGGCCCGTCGCGTGCACCAGGCGACGGGCCCTTCGCTTTGTCATCCCGTGAACTCTTGACTGCAGGATACTTTGCGATGCAAAGTCTACGCACTGACACGACGTCACCAGGGGTGGACCATGAACACACTGCACCGGGACGACCCGGCCGCACTGCTCGCCGCCACGGAGGGCCTGCGCGCCCGGGCCCGGACCAGCCTGCGCGGCACGGGCGTTCCGCTGCTCTGCTTCGGCCTGCTCGCCCTGGCCGCCGTCCCGATCGCCGGGCAGGCCTACAACTTCGGCGCCGGCGGCCGGAGCGTCACCTCGTACCCGACCTTCGCGTACTCGGAGTACATCGGCCTCTGCGTGCCCCACGGCGCGCTCGACGGCCCGTGCCTGGAGGGCGAGTTCGACGGCGCCGTCCTCCGCTTCCTCGCCTGGGGGATCTGGTACGCACTGCTCCCGCTCGCCTGGGTCGCCCTGGCCCGCTGGTACCGGCGGCGCGGCGAGACCCGCGGCATCGTCCCGCACCGCAACGCCTGGCTCGGCGCCGTGGCCGGCGCGGGCGTCCTGGTCACCGCCGTCCTGCTCGCCCTGCTGTTCGCGCACCGGGTGCCGTTCACGCTCTCCCTCCTCGGGAACACCTACGCCTCGCCCTGGTACGCGGTCGGCATCGGCCTGCTGGTCCTCGGCCTCACCGAGCGCAGCACCCTCGTGGCCGGCGCCGGCCTCGTCCACACCGCGCTGCTCACCGTCCTGCTGGCCGAGCCCTGGGGCGGCAGCTGGCTCCCGTGGCTCGACGGCCCCCGGCCCAGGGCCCTGCTGCTGGCCGCCGTCCTGCTCACCGCCGGCCTCGCCCAGTGGACCGCGGCACGCCGGACGCCGGCCGCATCCCTTACGGTCACCTCATGAGCGTTGCGGACGACACCGAGGAGCAGCACCCGACCCTGGCCCTGGACGACACCGTCCACCAGCGGGTGCGGCTCGGCGTCCTGGCGATCGCCCGCGAGGCCGAGAGCGTCGACTTCGCCTTCCTCAAGCAGGAGCTCGGCCTCACCGACGGCAACCTCTCCCGGCACCTGAAGGTCCTGGAGGACTCCGGCCTGGTCGCCGTGAACAAGGGCTACGCCGGCCGCCGCCCCCGCACCTGGGTCACCCTCACCACCGCCGGCGCCCAGGCCCTCGACCGCGAACTGCGCGCCCTGCGCGCGCTGGTCCGCCGCCTCGACGCGGCCGGTCCGCCGCCGGCCTGAGCACGGACCCGGCGGCGTCGCGTGCGCCCCGGTCTGAAATGATCATGGCGGATCGTCGGGCGACCCGGCGGTCCGCCACATTCCGGAACCGGGGGGCACACAGATGCTGGACACCTTCGAACAGGCGGCCCGGGAGGCCGGCTTCGCGCTCGACGACGCCCAGCGGGCCGCCGCCGCCCGGCTCTCCCGCCTCGGCGCCGAACTCGCCGGGCGCCGGCGGTTCTTCGCCGGACCGCCGCCGCGCGGCCTCTACGTCTGGGGACCGGTCGGGCGCGGCAAGAGCTGGCTGACCGAGGTGTTCTACGAAGCACTCCCCCTCCCCCGCAAACACCGCGTGCACTTCCACGAGTTCTTCCGGGAGTTCCACGCGGTGTACGCGCGCCACCGCCGGGAGCGCAACGCCTGCGACCTGGCCGTCGCGGAGCTGCTCGGCGACTGCCGGCTGCTGTTCTTCGACGAGTTCCACGTGCACGACCCGGGCGACGCCATGATGATGGGCCGGGTCCTCACCTCGCTCTTCGACCAGAAGATCACCCTGCTGGCGACGTCCAACTACCCGCCCGGCGGCCTGCTGCCGAACCCGGTCCACCACCACATGTTCGAGCCGACCATCAAGCTGCTCGAAGCCTCCTTGGACGTCGTCGAGGTCGCCGGCCCGCGCGACTACCGGACCGAACGCACGGCCCAGGGCCCCCGTTCACGCTTCGAGACCGGCCAGTACCTCTGCTCGCCCGACCCGCAGCACCTCCGCGCCGCCGGACTCGAACCGCCCACGGCCGACGAGCGCCGACAGCTCGACATCGGCGGCCGCGCCCTCACCGCCCGGGCCGTGCGCGACGGGTTGGTCTGGTTCGACTTCCACGAACTGTGCGGGGAACGCACCTCCACCATCGACTTCCTGACCATCGCCGACCGCTACGACACCTGGGTCCTCGCCGGCCTGCCCCGCCTCGCCACGGCCGACCGCGACGCCGCCCAACGCTTCGCCAACCTCGTCGACGTCCTCCACGACCGCGACACCCGCCTCCACCTCCTCGCCGAGGCCCCGCTCGCCGAGGCCCTCCACGGCGACACCCTCCCCACCGACATCAACCGCACCCTCAGCCGCCTCCGCCTCCTGAACGGCACCTGACCGTACGGCGCCGGTCGGGTATCAGCCCTGATCCAGAAATGGTCGGTTGCCCTCGCCCAAACTGGGCGGGGGCAGCCGACCATGCGTCAGGCCAACCCGCGCCCCCTGGCGTGGTGATCGAACTCGCCGGCCTTGACACCCTGAAGCAACGCAGCGAACTTCTCGGGCGTGGTACAGATGACGATCTCACCGACGTCCGACTCACGCATCTCGACGATTCCGTCAGCAGCGCGAACCTCTACGCATTCGCCACCCGAGCTGCTGAACGAAGACTTCTGCCAGCCAGTACGAAGCATTTCAAATCCTCAAATTCCGAGCCGTTTCAATGATCAGCTTCCGAGATTCCTCCTCCGACAGGGCCGACTTCTCGATCCTTCGAAAGATCGCACGATAGCTCTCGATTTCGCTCGGCGCGTCGAAGAAGATCGGGCCCCGCGAGGATTCCAGCTCGACCGTATCGAGTTCAGGGACCTCCCCAACGGAGTAGATAAGACTTTCAATGGCGCCCGGATAGGTGTGAGTCTCAAATGGGACGACCCGGATGCTGATGTTGTCGCGATGCGAGTCCTCGACAAGACATTCAAGCTGCTGCCGTAGGATCTGAGTGCCGCCGTAGCGCGTAAGAAGGCATGCCTCGTGGAGGTAGGCCTCCAGCCTCTTCCCCGGGCTTCGCGTCAGGACGCCTCGCCGCTGGACGCGGAAGGCAGCGTGCAGATCGATCTCGCGAACCGAAAGACTGGGAATTCTTCGACTGAACATGCCCTTCGCATAGTCGCTGCTCTGAAGAAGTCCCGGCATGAAGTTCGAAGTCCAGACCTTGATCGGTCCAGCCGCAAAGTCCTCGTGCTCGGCAGATTCGAGGAAAGGACTTTGAAGCAGCCCTCGATACTCCTCCCACCAGCCCCTGGATCGATCCTGAGTCATGCTGCTCAGCGCCTCTACGAGTGGATCATTGAGACACTTGCAGGCCCCGGCGATCGCTCGGATTCTTTGGCGGCTCACGCCGGCCTTGCCGCCCTCCATCTGGCTGACCTGGCTCGCATCGATGTCGAGAATCCTTGCCAACTGCGGCCCATTGAGTCCAGCTGCCTCACGGATCCTGCGAAGCTCGGCACCGTGCCGGCGTTGCCTGAGCGTCGGATGGCGGCGTGGCGGCATAGCTCTCCGTCCTTACGTGATGTACGGGCAAGTCTGCCGCGCAGTCTGCCCACTGGGTCACCGAGAGCCCGCCCGTCCCACTTGAGGGTGACATTGAGCCGATTGAGTATCACATGTGAGACCCTTGGGCTAGCGTAGCTCACTGTCGACAGGTAATTGACTGTCAGTAGCCACCACCCTCATGGGTGGTCGGCGTCTGCTGCCCACGTGCACCTCACAGCAACCAGGTCCGGCCTGGCCTCATCCACGGCGACGCATCCGTCGACGTCTCCTCTCCCCTTCCTCCCCCTTGGAGGTCTGTCATGCGTGCCCTCAACCCGCCCGACTGGTCCGCCGCCCGCAACGAACTGCGCGCCCTCCTCCTGACCTCCGGCTGGCACCCGGACACCATCCACGACGCCGAACTCGCCCTCCACGAGCTGTACGTGAACGCCTGGCGTCACGCCGACTGCCTGGCTCCCCGTGTCATCGTCGTCCTCCACGCCCACACCCTCCGGGTCTCCGTCTGCGACGACTGCCCCGATCTGCCAGCACCACGTGTGAGCGAGGACCCCTACGAGGTGTCCGGGCGCGGACTCCACCTCGTCCGCGCCCTCACCCACCGCTTCGGGGCCGACACCCACAAGAACGGCAAGGCCACCTGGTTCGAGCTGGACTCCGCCGCGTGAACCGCGAACCCCTCACACCGCACGACCCGATCCTCCGCACCCGCACCGCGCTTGAGGTCACCGCTCTCCTCCGCGAACTCCACGAAGTCGGCCGCCCGTTCGGCATCCAGTGGGGCTCCGCCGCCGTCAACGACACCACCATCGACGGCCGTCTGCTCATCGACTTCGGCCACGCCCCCGCGTACACCCTCCTCAACCTCCTCGAACTCCTCCGCGAGACGGACCGGCAGTGAGCAACTTCCTCATCGGTGCCGCCTTCGCGGTCCTCCTCGCCCTCGCCATCGCCACCGTCGTCACCGGTGTCATCACCGCCCTGAAGATCGGCCCTCCCCCGCCTCCGATCACCCGCCACGGACGCTGGGAACTCCGCACCCTCCCCGACGGCACCACCGAATACACCTGGATCGCCCGCCAGGCCGGCCACTTCAGCCCCGAAACCAACCCCGACAACCTGAAGCCCCAGGGCCGCCACCGCATACCTCACTGACCACCCTCGGCGTGGGAAGTCGGCCCAGCCGACTTCCCACGCCGCTCCCAGTGGTGGGAGGCGTCGGGGGATTGGGGTGGCCCCGCCCGGTCCGAGCGGGGCCACCCCTGGAAGGCAGGTCGGTGTTCGGAATGTCGTCGTGGTCAGCGGGTCCATCTGAGCACCGGGGGCCCAACCTGTCGCGTACGGCGGCTCCTTGCGTGCACGCAAGGAGCCGCCGGAAAGATCCCCAGGCTCTGAGGCGCCCGGTGAGCGCGGTGGCGGCGGAGTAGAAAGTCGGACCGGCCGACTTCCTACTCCCGCTCTGGGCTCGCTGTCACCCGAGGATGCGGCGCGGTAGCAGGATGCCCGGGCTTCGACGGGGTCGAAGCCCGGGCATCCTGGGGTGGAGGCCGGCTAGCCCACCGAGGAGTAGGCGATGATGCCGCGGCGGAGGCCGTCGACGGCCTTGCGGGCGGTCTTGCGGAGGTCCGCGTTCTCGCCGGCGGCGTCCTGGATCTGGCCGAGGACGTCGATCAGCTGCTTGGTCCAGCGGACGAAGTCGCCGGCCGGCATGTCGGCGTCGCGCAGGACCTGGTCCAGGGAGTGGCCGAGCGCCCAGCGGTAGGCGGCCCAGGCGAAGCCCAGGTCGGGTTCGCGCTGGCCGACGCCCTCGGCGGTGTTGATCCGGTGCTGCTCCTCCAAAGCGTCGAGGTGGCCCCAGATCCGGACCATCTGGCCGAGCGCCTCCTTGGCGGCGCCCTCCGGCACCCGGGGAGCGGTGGCGTCGTCGGACTGGCGGGCCTCGTAGACGAGCGCCGAGGCGCAGGCGGCGAGTTCGGCGGCGGCCAGGCCGTCCCACACGCCCTCGCGGATGCACTCGGAGGCGAGCAGGTCGAGTTCGCCGTAGAGCCGGCCGAGCCGCTTGCCGTCGTCGGTGACGGTGTCGCCGCTGAGGTAGCCGAGGTCGGTGAGCAGCCCGCAGACCCGGTCGAAGGTGCGCGCGATGGTGTGGGTGCGGGAGCGCATCCTGCGTTCCAGCAGCTCGGTGTCGCGGTGCAGCCGGTGGTAGCGCTCGGACCAGCGCGCGTGGTCCTCGCGCTCGTCGCACCCGTGGCAGGGGTGCTGGCGCAGGACGGTGCGCAGCCGGGTGATCTCCGGGTCGTCGGCGGCGGCCGCGCGGCCGCGCCGGAACCGCTCGGGCTCCAGGTGTCCGGCCTTGGTGCGCAGTGCCGAGGCGAGGTCGCGCCGGGACTGCGGGCTGCGCGGGTTGAACGACTTCGGGATCCGCAGCCGCTCGACCGCGGCGACCGGGTGCGGGAAGTCGATCATCGCGAGCCGCTTGACCTGCCGCTCGGCGGTGAGCACCACCGGGCGCGGCCCGTCCTGGTAGTCGGGGTGGCGCGGGCCGCCGCGCGGCGAGCGGTTGACCGGCGGCAGGCCCGGGTCGAGGACGAGGGCGAGGCCGGCGAACTTGCCGGTGGGGACGTGGATGACGTCGCCGGGCTTGAGCTGCTCGATGGACTCGACGGCGGCGGCCCGGCGCTGGCTGCTGCCCTCGCGGGCCAGCTCGTTCTCGCGGTCCTTGAGCTCGCGGCGCAGGTTCATGTACTCGTCGAAGTCGCCGAGGTGGCAGGTCATCGACGCGCGGTAGCCCTCCAGTCCCTCCTCGTTGCGCTGGACCTGGCGGGAGATGCCGACCACCGAGCGGTCGGCCTGGAACTGCGCGAAGGACGTCTCCAGCAGCTCGCGGGAGCGGTGCCGGCCGAACTGGGAGACCAGGTTGACGGCCATGTTGTAGGACGGCCGGAACGAGGACTTCAGCGGGTAGGTGCGGGTGCCGGCCAGGCCGGCCAGCGCCTCCGGGTCGAGGCCGCGCTGCCAGAGCACCACGGCGTGGCCCTCGACGTCGATGCCGCGCCGGCCGGCCCGGCCGGTGAGCTGGGTGTACTCGCCGGGGGTGATGTCGGCGTGGGTCTCGCCGTTCCACTTGACGAGCTTCTCCATGACCACGGAGCGGGCCGGCATGTTGATGCCGAGCGCCAGGGTCTCGGTCGCGAAGACGGCCTTGACCAGGCCCTTCACGAACAGCTCCTCGACCACTTCCTTGAACCGGGGCAGCATGCCGGCGTGGTGGGCGGCGATGCCGCGCTCCAGTCCGTCCAGCCACTCGAAGTAGCCGAGGACGTGGAGGTCCTCGTCGGGGATGTCGGCGCAGCGCTCCTCGACGATGGCCCGGACCCGGGCGCGGTCGCCGTCCTTGTTGAGCCGCAGGCCGGAGGAGAGGCACTGCTGGACGGCGGCCTCGCAGCCGGCCCGGCTGAAGATGAAGGTGATCGCGGGCAGCAGGCCCTCGGCGTCGAGCCGGTCGATGACGTCGACCCGGCCCGGGGTCCAGACCTTGCCGGGGCGGCCGTTGGGCATGGAGCGGCCCCGGCCGCGGCCGAACCGGTCGCGCGGGTTGCGGTCCAGCTCGGAGCGGGCGAGCCGGACCAGCTCGGGGTTGACGGCCTTGGCCGGGTTGCGCGGGGCGTCCTTGGGGCGGCCGTCGCGGTCCGGGTTGGCGAACAGGTCGTACATCCGGTTGCCGGCCATCACGTGCTGCCAGAGCGGGACGGGGCGGGTCTCGGAGACGATCACCCGGGTGTTCCCGCGCACGGTGTCCAGCCAGTCGCCGAACTCCTCGGCGTTGGAGACGGTGGCGGAGAGCGAGACCAGGGTGACGGACTCCGGGAGGTGGATGATGACCTCCTCCCAGACGGCGCCGCGGAAGCGGTCGGCGAGGTAGTGCACCTCGTCCATGACCACGTAGCCGAGGCCGTCCAGGGTGCTGGAGCCCGCGTAGAGCATGTTGCGCAGCACCTCGGTGGTCATCACCACCACGGGCGCGTCGCCGTTGACGGTGTTGTCGCCGGTGAGCAGGCCGACCTTGGCCGCGCCGTAGCGCTTGACCAGGTCGCCGTACTTCTGGTTGGAGAGGGCCTTGATCGGCGTGGTGTAGAAGCACTTCCGTCCGCCCTGCAGGGCGAGGTGGACGGCGAACTCGCCGACGATGGTCTTGCCGGATCCGGTGGGAGCGGCGACCAGGACGCCCTCGCCCGCCTCCAGGGCCTGGCAGGCCTCCAGCTGGAACTCGTCCAGCGGGAAGTCGTACAGCTGCTGGAAGCCGTACAGGGCGGTGGCCTGCTCCTTGGCCCGCCGGCGGGAGGCCGCGAAGGCCTCGGCGGGGCTGAGCTCCCGGTCGTCGGAGGGCTCGGGCTCAGGGGTGTTCATCGCCGTCCGGGGGTCGTTGGTGTGATCTCGCATCTCAGCGAGAGGTTACCCGGCATGACCGACATCGATAGCACCGTTTTTCCGGGGCAACGGATCGGATCTCTCTCACATCCATAGTTGCAAATGTCTTCAAGCGGTCGTCCGGTGACCAGCTTCGAACGTCTCCGGTCATCCGCGGTGGCGCGCCGGGCGGCCTCCCTACATTCGGTGCCACATCCCGGTGGCACCCACCGGACTCACGGGAGGAACGCGCGATGGCGAATCTGGAGAGCTCGCTCAAGGAGGCCATGACGATCGAGGGCGCGATCGGCGTGGCCCTGGTCGACTACAGCAGCGGCATGGCGCTCGGCAGCCTCGGCGACGGCGGCGAGCTGGACCTCCACGTCGCCGCCGCCGGGAACACCGACGTGGTGCGGGCCAAGATGCGGGCGATGGAGATGCTCAACCTGCTCGACAACGAGATCGAGGACATCCTGGTCAGCCTGACCAGCCAGTACCACCTGCTGCGGCCGCTGACCACGCAGAGCGGCCGGGGGCTGTTCCTGTTCCTGGCGCTCAACCGCGGCCGCTCCAACCTCGCGATGGCCCGCCACCGGCTGCGGCTGATCGAGGCCGTGCTGGAGCTCTGACGCCGCCGGTCCACCCCGAGCAGGCCGAAGCGACCGGGACGCACCAGGGAGGGGCCGCTGTGGCGGTCGCGCTGTACCAGGCCAAGGCCGAGTTCTTCCGGATGCTCGGCCATCCCGTCCGGATCCGGGTCCTGGAGCTGTTGCAGGCCGGACCGACGCCCGTCCGCGCGCTGCTCGCGGAGCTGGAGGTCGAACCGTCCAGCCTCTCGCAGCAGCTCGCGGTACTGCGCCGGTCCGGCATCGTCACCGCCACCCGGGAGGGCAGCACGGTGGTGTACGCGCTGGCCGGCGGGGACGTCGCCGATCTGCTGCGGGCGGCGCGGCGGATCCTCACCGGACTGATCTCCGAGCAGCACGTGCTGCTCGCCGAGCTCCGCGCCGCCGCGGACCGGGCCCCCCGGCCGACGCCCGAGCCGGAAGCGCCGCCGGCCCCACGACCACCGACCCCGAGGTAGACCGGCCCCGGGGTGGACCGGCCCGGCCGGTCAGCCGAGCAGCTCGGCGAGCCCGTCCGCCAGCACCCCGTACTCCGGCGCGCGGTTGTACAGCTGCGCGCAGACCCGCAGCACCCCGCCGCCCGGCCACGGCCGCGCCACCGTCCGCACGGCGTGCCGCCGCCACATCGCGGCCATCAGCTCCTGCGCCTGCGGCAGCGTCTCGGCGACCCCGGGCGGCAGCCGCAGCGCGCGCATCGACAGCCCGGCGGAGGTCGGCAGCTCGGCCAGCCCGGTGCGCCCGGCGACCAGCGCGGCGCCGTACGCGGCCAGTCGCTCGTTGTGCTCGCGGACCAGCGCCGGGCCGAGCCCGTCCAGCAGGTCGAGGCCGGCCGGGGCGGCCAGCCAGGGCGTGTAGTCCAGCGTGCCGCGCCACTCGACGGAGGCCGGGTAGCCCTGGTGGTCCTCCCAGGAGAGGATCAGCGGACGGATCTTGCCGGCCCACTCCGGGCGGACCACCAGGGCGCCGGTGGCGCGCGGGGCGAAGGCCCACTTGTGCAGGTTGCCGAACCAGAAGTCGGCCTCGGCCGGGACCGGGCCGGCCAGCATGCCGGGCTCGTGGGCGGCGTCCACCACGGTGGTCACGCCGCGGGCGCGCAGCGCCCCCAGCAGGTCGGGGGTGGCGATCCGGCGGGCGGTCGGCGAGGTGATGCCGTCCAGGACGGCGAGCACCGTGCGGCCGGTGACCTCCGCCAGCACGGTCTCCCGGACGGCGTCCCCGTCCGGGAGGTCCAGCGGCAGCCGGACGGTGCGCAGCTCGGCGCCGGCGTCCTCGGCGCGTCGCCGGACGGCCTCGGTGACGGTGCCGTAGCCGTGGTCGGTGACCAGGACGTGGTCCCCGGCGGCGAGCGGGACATTGGCGAGCGCGACGGCGATCGCGTCGGTCACGTTGGGGACCAGGGCGAGCAGCCCGGGTTCGGCGCCGAGGGCGGCGGCGACCCGGGCCCGGGCGGCGGCGACCCGGGCCGGGAGGTCGGCGAAGAAGCCGTCCGGGTCGGCCTCCTGCTCCTCGTACAGGCGCCGCTGGAGGTGCTGGACCGGGACCGGGACGGCACCGAAGGAACCGTGGTTGAGGTGGACCACCGCCGGGTCGAGCGAGAACAGCCGTTCGGTCCCGGCCAGCGGCTCGGGGGGTTCGACGGTCCACGGGCGCTCGGTCACTGCGTTCCTCCTGGGAAGTCGGGGAGTTGGGAGTCGGAAGTCGGGGAGCGGGAGTCGGGGAGTAGGCAATCAGGGAGTCGGAGAGGTGGTGCCGGTCGGTCGGGCGCGCTGCCGCGGCCGGTCGGCTCTGTTACCTGGATCACGTGATGTGTGACATTTCACATGTCGTCCTACTGGTGGCGAGCGCGTTCCACGGCGACCATCGGGCGGTGACCATCACCGACTCCTACCTCTCCCTCAGCGCCCGGACCGGCCGCTTCAGTTTCGGTGCCCCTCGAGCGATCACGCTCAACCAGGACGGTACCCGTCTCCTGCTGCTCCGTTCCAGGGGTCCCGAGGACCGGTTCGACCGGCTCCACCTCCTCGACCTCACCACCGGTGCGGAGCGCGAGGTCGCCGACCCGACCGCGCTGGCCCCCGGCCGCACCGGCTCGACCGCCGAGCTGCCCGCCGTCGAGCGCCGACTGCGGGAGCGGTCCCGGCTCACCGCCGCCGGCATCGGCACCTTCGGCGCCACCCCCGACCTCGCCGTGGCCGTCTTCGCCCTCGACGGCCGACTCTTCCGGACCGAGACCGCCACCGGCCGGACCGTCGAACTCCCGACCGCCGGGCCGGCCTTCGACCCCCGCCCGGACGCCACCGGCGCGCGCGTCGCCTATGTCGCGGACGACGCGCTGTACGTCGCCGACGCGGACGGCGACGGGCCCGGCCGCCGGCTCAGCCCGGACGACGGCGCCCGCTGGGGCGTCGCCGAGTTCGCCGCCGCCGAGGAGCTGGGCCGCCACCGCGGCCACTGGTGGCGGCCGGACGGCGGCGCCGTGCTCGCCGCCCGGGTGGACGAGTCCGCCCTCCCGGCGCGCCACTTCGCCGACCCCGCGCACCCCGAGCAGGCCCCGGAGCAGTTCGCCTACCCGCAGGCCGGCGGCCCCAACGCCGACGTCCGGCTGCACGTCCTCGGCCTGGACGGCAGCCGCGTCGAACTCCGCTGGGACACCGACGCCTTCCCCTACCTGTGCGCCGCCGAGTGGGCCGGCCCGGACGAGCTGCTGCTCACCGTCGCGGACCGGCTGCAGCAGAACGTGCTGCTGCTGAGCGCGGACCCGGCCACCGGCGCCACCAGCGAACTCTCCCGCACCACCGACGAGTTCTGGGTGGACGACCTGCCCGGCACGCCCGCCCGGCTGGACGACGGCCGGCTGCTCACCGTCCTCGACACCCCCGAGGCCCGCGGCCTGGCCCTGGACGGCAAGCCGCTGGACACCACCGGCCTGCAGATCCGCCGGGTGGTCGGCCGGCTGCGCGGCCGACTGCTCTGCGAGACCGGCGAGGGCGACCCGTTCGACCAGCACGTCCACCTGGTCGACCCGGACGGCGGGGCGCCCGAGCGGCTCTCCGAGGGCCCGGGCCTGCACAGCGCGCTGGCCGCCGGCGACACCCTGCTGCTCACCTCGGCCGGCCCGGACGGCGTGCGCCGCGAGGCCCGCACTCCGCACGGCACGGTCACCCTCACCGACCTCGCCGCCGCCCTGCCGTACCGGGTCGAGCCGCTGCTGGCCCGGGTCACCGAGCGCGCGCTGCCGAGCGCCGTGGTCTACCCCCGCGACCACGTCCCCGGCCGCAGGCTGCCCGTGCTGCTCGACGTCTACGGCGGCCCGGGGTTCCAGGCGGTGGCCAACGAGCCGCGCCGCTGGCAGCTCAAGCAGTGGTGGGCCGACCAGGGCTTCGCGGTGGTCACCGTCGACAACGGCGGCACCCCGTTCGTCTCCCCCGCCTTCACCCGGACCATCTTCCGCGCCATGTCCCGGGTGGCGCTGGACGACCAGGTGGCCGCACTGCGGGCGCTCGGCGCCGAGCACCCCGACCTCGACCTCGACCGGGTCGGCGTGCGCGGCTGGTCGTACGGCGGCTACTTCGCGGCACTGGCCGTGCTGCGCCGCCCCGACGTCTTCCACGCGGCCTGCGCCGGCGCCCCGCCGACCGACTTCCGGCTGTACGACACCGCGTACACCGAGCGCTACCTGGACCTGCCCCAGGAGAACCCGGACGGCTACGCGGCCGACTGCCTGCTGGACGACGCGGCGTCGCTCGACCGACCGCTGCTGCTCATCCACGGCCTGGCGGACGACAACGTGCACCCCTCGCACACCCTGCTGCTCTCCCAGGAGCTGACCCGGGCCGGACGGCCGCACAGCCTGCTGGCCCTGCCGGGGATCACCCACATGACCCCGGGCGGTGTCAACGAGCAGCTGGCGGCGGCCGAACTGGCCTTCCTGCGGGCGTCGTTGAAGCTCTGACCGACGGACCGCGCGGGCCGCCGCCGCCACCCCGGCGGCGGCCCGCACTCCCCGGCCCGCCCGGTTCCCCACCTCCGCCGCCCCATCCCTTCCATGTGACCCATGACATGTGAAATATTACCTGCGCTCACCCGACCACCCACCGTCCGGAAAGGACCGGTCAGTTGCGCAGACTGTCCGCGACGTTCGCGGCCGCGCTCACCACGAGCGCGATAGCGGTCACCCTCCTCGGGACCCCCGCCCAGGCCGCTCCCCCCACCCCCGCACCCACCGTCGCCGCCCTGGGCGGCGACGCCGCCGAGGCCGGTGGCCTCGAGGCCCCGCCGGCCCCGCTCGCCCCGCAGGAGCGCGAGCGCCAGTCGCTGCGCACCAAGGCACTGGAGCAGCTCAACAAGGGCGCCGTGGCCAAGACCACGGACCGCAGGGCGCCCGCCAAGGTGAAGATCGGCAACGACTACGTCCAGCTCGCGCAGCAGCGCAAGGACAAGGTCTTCGTGATCCTCGCCCAGTTCGGCGACCAGGTCGACAACACCACGCTGTACAACGGCCAGCCGCGCTACGCCGGCACCCCCGGCCCGGCGCACAACGCCATCCCCAAGCCCGGCAAGAGCGACACCCACACGCTCTGGAGCCAGGACTTCAACCGGCAGTACTACCAGAAGATGTTCTTCGACGACTCGCCCGGCGCGGTCTCGATGCGCAACTTCTACCGCACCCAGTCCTCCGGCCGGTACGACATCGAGGGCACCGTCAGCGACTGGGTCACCCTTCCCTGGAACGAGGCCCGCTACGGCTCCAACAAGGGCCCGCAGGGCTCCGGCGCCTGGACCCAGGGCCAGGAGTTCATCCGGGATGCCGTCAAGGCCTGGTACGACAGCCAGATCGCCAAGGGCCGCACGGCCGCCGACGTCAAGGCCGAACTGGCCCAGTACGACGTCCAGGACCGCTACGACCACGACAAGGACGGCGAGTTCGACCAGCCCGACGGCTACCTCGACAACGTCGTCGTCGTGCACGCGGGCGTCGACGAGACCTGGGGCGGCGGCGCCCAGGCCGCCGACGCGCTGTGGGCGCACCGCAGCTGGACCTTCCCGGACCCGACCGGCCAGACCGGCCCGGCGGGCAACCGGATCGGCGGCGCACCGGTCGGCGACACCGGCCTGTACGTCTACGACTACGTTCAGGCGGGCGAGAACAGCGGCGTCGGCCTGTTCGCCCACGAGTTCGGCCACAACCTCGGCCTGCCCGACCTGTACAGCACCACCGGCGGCGACAACAGCGTCAACTTCTGGTCGCTGATGTCCTCCGGCTCGTACCTGGGCAAGGGCAAGAACACCACCGGCGGCTACCCCGGCGACCTCGACGCCTGGAGCAAGCTGCAGTTCGGCTGGCTCAACTACGACGAGGCGCAGGCCGCCACCCGCTCCAGCCACGCGCTCGGCGTCAGCGGCTACAACACCGACCAGGCGCAGGCCGTCCTGGTCCACCTGCCGGACGGCACCACCAGCACCGACCTCGCCGACCCGCGCGAGGGCGGCAAGCAGTGGTGGAGCGACACCGGCGACAACCTCGACAACGCGCTGGCGCGCGAGGTCGACCTCGGCGCCGTCACCGGCCCGGCCGCCCTCGACGCGGCGGTCTGGTACGACATCGAGCAGGACTACGACTTCCTGACCGCCGAGGCCTCCACCGACGGCGGCAAGAGCTGGAAGGCCCTGCCCGGCACCGTCGACGGCGCCCCGATCGGCAACACCAGCGCCAACGTCCCCGGCCTGAGCGGCACCTCCGGCGCCTACCGGCAGCTGCACATCCCGCTGGACGGCTACGCCGGCCAGAAGGTCCGGCTGCGGCTGCACGTCACCTCGGACGGCAACACCCACGGCAAGGGCGTCCTGGTCGACGCCGTGCGGATCACCGCGGGCGGCACCGAGCTGTTCGCCGACGGCGCCGAGAACGGTGCCAACGGCTGGACCGCCACCGGCTTCACGGTCATCACCGGCCGCACCGCCGTCAAGCAGCACCCGCGCGCCTACCTGGTGGAGAACCGCCGCTACGCCGGCTACGGCGACTTCCTGAAGACCGGCCCGTACAACTTCGGGTACACCGGGGTCGAGGGCAAGAAGGACGTCGTCGACAACTACCCGTACCAGGAGGGCGTGCTGGTCTGGCTCTGGGACACCGGCTACGGCGACAACAACACCAAGGACCACCCGGGCGGCGGCCTGATCCTGCCGATCGACGCCCACCCGACGCCGATCCGGTTCGCCGACGGATCCCTGGTCAACGGCCGCGCGCAGACCTTCGACGCGACCTTCTCGCTCAAGCCGACCACCGCGTTCACCCTGCACAAGGCGGGCATGCCGGTCCGGATCGGCTCCGAGAAGGCCGTCCCGGCCTTCAACGACCGCACCGGTGTCTACAGCGACCCGGCCACCCCGCAGCTCGGGGTGAAGGTCCCGGACACCAACACCAAGATCGAGGTCGTCCGCGAGTCCCAGGGCGGACGGATCACCACCGTCCGGGTGGGCCCCGCGTCCTGACCCCGGGATCGCCGGGCCGGGGGCGCCGACCCCGCACCGCCGGCCCGGCGGCCGTGACCCCGGTGTCCTGAGCACCGGGCCTCCCGTGGAAGACAGGTACCACGGACAGGCAGACCGCCCCGGTCCTCCCACCAGGAGGACCGGGGCGGTCGCGTTTCCCGCTGCCCGCTGCCCGCTCCCGTCTCCCGGGAAGCGTGCCGGAGGGGTCCCGGGCGCCGGCTCAGGCCTCGGCGCGGGCCCGACGCAGGCTCAGCGCGGCCGTGACGGTGCCGAACACGGTCAGCGCGCCCAACCCGAAGACCATGTACCGGGCGCCGTCCAGCGTGGCGTCCCCGCCGACGCTGACCAGCGTCCCGGCCAGCGCCGAGCTCACCGTGAAGGCGATCAGCTGGGTGGTGTTGAGGCCCGCGGCCGCCTTGGCGCCCTCCACCTCGTCGTCGGTGCTGCGCATCGCGGTGACGCTCAGGTGCGGGAAGGCCGCGCCGATGCCGGTGCCGCCGGCCACCAGCACCACCGCCCAGAGCAGCACCCGGCCGCCGGACGCCTGCGAGGTCTGCAGCAGGCCGTAGGCCAGCAGGCCCGCCGTGAGCACCGCCGGGCCGACCCGGATCGCCAGTGAACGGGCCCGGTCCGAGCGCAGGTTGACGCTGAGCAGCTGGGCGGACGTCCAGCCGACCGACACCGTGGCGCCGAGGAAGCCGGCCGCCAGCGGGCTCAGCCCGCCCAGCTCCTGGCCGAACAGCGGGATGAAGGTCTCGGTCATCACGCCCGTGCAGTACACCGCCACCGTCAGGTAGATCCACTTCAGGTGGTTGCCCCGCCGGTAGGTGAGCTTCGGCAGGACGGTCGCCGAGGCACGGCTCTCCACCACCAGGAAGCCCGCCAGCAGCGCCAGCCCGGCCACGATGCTCAGCGCCGTCGCCCAGCCGCGCGGCACCGTCGAGCTGATGCTGAAGGTGGCCGCCGCCAGGGTCAGCAGCAGCAGGGAGGCCAGCGGCAGCGGTTCGGCGGGGCGCCCGGAGCCGGACGGGCCCGGCAGCGAGCGCCGGGCCAGCACGGCCAGCACCAGCGCGGCCACCAGGAGGACGACGTAGGCGCCCCGCCAGGCGTCCAGCTCGGCGAAGAGTCCGCCGAGCGAGGGGCCGACCAGCGTGCCCACGCCCCACATCGCCGAGACCAGCCCCGCCGCGCGGGTCCACAGCCGCTCCGGCAGCGCGGTGCGGATCACCGCGTAGCCGAGACCGGCCATCAGGCCGCCGCCCAGGCCCTGGACGACCCGCCCGACGATCAGCGCCTCCATCGACGGGCTGGCCGCGGTCAGGCCGGCGCCGGCGGCGAACACCAGGAAGCCGGTCAGGTAGGCGCGGGACGGGCCGAGCCGGGCGAGCAGCCGGCTGACCAGCATCGCGGCGGTGACCGCGGCGATCAGGAAGCCGGTCGCCACCCAGGCGTAGAAGCGGGCACCGCCGATGTCCTCGACGATCGAGGGGAGCAGGGCGGCGGTGAAGTAGAGGTTCATCGCGTACAGGGCGACACCACCGGCCATGATCGAGGCCGGGGCGGCGAACCGCTTGGAGAAGAGTTCGCCCCAGCCGCCGGAGGACGTCTGCGGCGCTGCTTCGGGAGCGTGAAATCCCTGGTCGGAGGGGGTGGAGGCGGTCTCGACGGACGAAGTTTCGGTCACGTGGACACGCTATGAGTTGAAGTCGACTTCAAGTCAAGCGCCCACCCGGTTCCGGCGAGCGGCGCGGGCCCCGCGGACGACGCGGGGCCCCGGGAACGACAGAAGGGCCCGCCGGGTCCGACGACCCGGTCGGACCCGGCGGGCCCACCCCACCCGGCAGAGATCGACCGGGTGGGTCCCGGTCGGGCGCGGCCCTCATCACAGGCTCCCCGCCACGCCCGACCGGGGGCTCGGCACGCGCGCGGAGTGCTCCGCCCGCGTTCGGTGCCGTACCGTCCGCCGTGGGGGGCCGGACGGTACGGCGGTTCGGCCGCGACCGAGGACGCGCCCATCGGCAGGCGCCCTCGGCCGCGAAACGGCGTCCCGGATCAGTTCTCCGGGAAGTGGCAGGCCGCCTCCCGCCCGCCGGGACCGGCGATCTGCAGCAGCGGTCGCTCGGTGCGGCAGAGGTCCTGGGCCTTCGGGCAGCGCGGGTGGAAGCTGCACCCGGACGGCGGGTCGGCCGGGCTCGGCGGGTCGCCGAGCAGCACGATCCGCTCGCGGACCCGCTCGGCGGCCGGGTCGGGCAGCGGCACCGCGGACAGCAGGGCCTTGGTGTACGGGTGCGCCGGGTTGCCGTAGACCTGGTGCTTGTCGCCGATCTCGACGATCCGGCCGAGGTACATGACCGCGACCCGGTCGCAGACCCGCTTGACCACCGAGAGGTCGTGCGCGATGAAGATGTACGCCAGCCCCAGCTCGTCCTGGAGCCGCTCCATCAGATTGACCACCTGGGCCTGGATGGAGACGTCCAGCGCGGAGACCGGCTCGTCGGCGACCACCAGCCGGGGCGAGGTGGCCAGCGAGCGGGCGATGCCGATGCGCTGGGCCTGGCCGCCGGAGAACTCGTGCGGGTAGCGGTCCAGGTGCTCGGGGATGAGGCCGACCAGCTCCATCAGTTCGGCCGCCCGCTTGCGCGCGTCGGCCGCGCCGCTGCCCTGGACCAGCAGCGGCTCGGAGATGATCCGGGCCACCGTCTGGCGGGGGTTGAGCGAGGAGTACGGGTCCTGGAACACCATCTGCAGGTGCTTGCGGTGCGGGCGCAGCTGGGCCTGGGTCAGGCCGCCGATCTCGGTGCCGTCGAAGCTGACGGAGCCCGAGGTCGGGTCGATCAGCCGGACGATCATGCGCCCGGTGGTGGACTTGCCGCAGCCGGACTCGCCGACCAGGCCGAGCGTCTCGCCGGCGCCGACGTCGAAGCTGACGCCGTCCACCGCCCGGATCGGGTTGCCGGCCTTGCCGGTGCGGGACCGGCGGCCGGGGAAGGTCTTCACCAAGTCCCGGACCGTCAGCAGGGGTTCGGTCATCCCAGGGCTCCTTCCGGCACCAGCGGCAGGTGACAGGCGGCCTGGTGGCCGGGGGCGAGCGGGCCGAACTCCGGCCGCTCGGACAGGCAGCGGGCGTGGTCCTCGGCGGTGGCGGCGGTGGTGCGGACGCAGCGCGGGGCGAAGGAGCAGCCGGGGGCGGGGGCGATCAGCGACGGCGGGCTGCCGGGGATGGCCCGCAGCGGGGCGTCGTCGGTGTCGTCCAGGCGGGGCAGCGAGTCGAGCAGCCCGCGGGTGTACGGGTGCGCGGGGGCGGCGAACAGCCGGTCCACGGGCGCCTGTTCGGCGGCGCGGCCGCCGTACATGACGAGCACCTCGTGGGCGACCCGGGCGACCACGCCGAGGTCGTGGGTGATCATCACGACGCCGAGGCCGCGCTCCTGCTGGATCTTGGCGATCAGGTCGAGGATCTGGGCCTGGACGGTGACGTCGAGCGCGGTGGTCGGCTCGTCGGCGATCAGCAGCTCGGGCTCGCAGGCGAGCGCCATGGCGATCATCACGCGCTGGCGCATGCCGCCGGAGAACTGGTGCGGGTACTCGTCGACCCGGCGGGCCGGCTCGGGGATGCCCACCTCGGCGAGCATCTCCACGGCGCGCTGCCGGCCGGCCTTGCGGGAGGCCTTGAAGTGGACCCGGTAGTGCTCGGCGATCTGCTCCCCGACCGGGTAGAAGGGGTGCAGGCTGGACAGCGGGTCCTGGAAGATCATGGCGATCCGCCGGCCGCGGACCGTGCCGAGCTCCTTCTCCCCGAGCCCGTTGAGCTCCTGGCCGTTGAGCCGGATCGAGCCGCCGACCCGCGCGCCGCGGTGCAGGCCCATGACGGCGAGCGAGGTGACGGACTTGCCGCTGCCGGACTCGCCGACCAGGCCGAGGGTGCGGCCGGCGTCGACGGTGAAGTTGATGCCGTCGACGGCCCGGACGGTGCCGCGCGGGGTGTCGAAGGAGACCCTGAGGTCCTCGACCTCCAACAACGAAGTCATCAGTACCTCACTCTCGGGTCGACGAAGGCGTAGAGCAGGTCGACCAGCAGGTTCGCGACGACGATGAAGAACGCCGCGAGCAGGGTGACACCGAGGATGACGGGCTGGTCGGAGCGGAGCAGGCCGTCGTAGAAGAGGCGTCCGATCCCGGGCAGTCCGAAGATCGACTCGGTGATGACGGCGCCGGCCAGCAGGCCGCCGAGGTCCATGCCGAAGATGGTGAGGATCGGCGTCATGCCGGACCGCAGCCCGTGCTTGACGGTGACGGTCAGGGCCGGCATGCCCTTGGCGCGCGCCGTGCGGATGTACGGCTCGGCCATCGCCTCGATCATCGAGGTCCGGCTCTGCCGGGCGTACTGGGCCGCGTAGAGCAGCGCCAGGGCCATCCACGGCAGCAGCAGGTTGGACGCCCAGGAGACCGGGTTGTCGGTGAGGTTGTGGTACGCCGGGTAGGGCAGCAGGTCGGCGGTCCGGACGACGCCCCAGATCAGCATGATCGAGGTGAAGTAGACCGGCAGCGAGGCGGCGCCGACCGACAGGACGGTGAGGACCTTGTCGACGGCGGTGTTCTTGCGCAGCGCCGAGGTGATGCCGGCGCCGAGGCCGAGGATCAGCCAGAGCACGGCCGAGCCGATGGCGAGCGACACCGACACCGGCAGCCGGTCGACCAGGAGGTCCCAGACCGGCAGCGAGTACTCGTAGGAGTAGCCGAGGCAGGGGAAGCCGCAGTGGCTGGCGCTGGGGCCGCTGCCGTAGTCGCGGCCGGCGACGATACCGGTGAGGTAGGTGCCGAACTGCTCCCAGACCGGCTTGTCCAGGCCCATCGCGATCTTGACCTCGGCCAGCCGCTCGGGGCTGCAGGTCTTGCCGCAGGCGGCGGCCGCCGGGTCGTTGGGCAGCAGGTAGAAGATGGTGAAGGTGATGGCGCAGATGGCCAGCAGGATGCCGGCCACGCCGAGCAGCCGGCGGCCGAGGTAGAGGATCACGCCCGTCCTCCCTTCGGGTCGAGGATGTCGCGCAGCGCGTCACCGAGCAGGGTGAAGGCGAGCACGGCGACGAAGAGGAAGACCGTCGGGATGAGGAAGTACGTCGGGTCGGTCTCGTAGAAGACGATCGACTCGGCGATCATCTGCCCCCAGGAGGGGGTCGGCGGCCGGACGCCCACGCCGAGGTAGGAGAGCGCCGCCTCGGTGGCGATCATGCCGGGGATCAGCAGGGTGGTGTAGGCGATGATCGGCCCGGAGACGTTGGGCAGGATCTCCCGGGTGAGGATGCGCCAGGAGCGGGCGCCGCCCACCTTGGCCGCCTCGACGTACTCGCGGTGCTTGAGCGAGAGGGTCTGGCCGCGGACCACGCGGGCCACCCCGGGCCAGCCGAACAGGCCGATGACCACGGTCATCAGCAGGATCCGGTTGACGTCCTTGGCCACCGACATCATCGCGATCATGAAGATCAGCGAGGGGAAGGACATCGTGAGGTCCATCAGCCGGGACAGCAGGCTGTCGACGCGGCCGCCGAAGTAGCCGGCCGCGATGCCGGCCAGGGTGCCGGCGATCACGACGACGGCGGTGGCGACGAACGCGATCAGCAGGGACACCTGGCCGCCGTGCAGGACGCGGGCGAACAGGTCGCGGCCGGTGGCCGGCTCGACGCCGAACCAGTGCCGGGCGCTGACGCCGCCGAAGTCACCCTTGGGCAGGCCGCCCAGGTAGGCGTCGATCGAGCGCTTGTCGAACTCCTCGGCGCTCCAGCCGCCGAGCGAGCTCAGCGGTCCGGCCAGCACGGCCAGCAGGACGAGGACGGCCACCATGATCAGGCCGAACCGGGCCGAACCCTTGGCCCACAGCTGGTCCCAGACCAGCCGCCAGGGTCCGCGCCCGGCGGGCTTCGCGGGGCCCGCCGCCGCGACGGGCGCGGCGGCGGGCTCAGTGGTAGTGGTGCTCATTGCGGGACGGCCCCTCAGCCCTGGCTCTTGGCGGGGTCCTTGAGGCCGACGGTGGCCATGTCGATCATGCCGGCGTAGCCCGGGGCGCCGAAGGCACCGGCCACGTTGGTGCCGACCAGCAGCGCGCGGCGCTGCCACATCAGCGGGACGGCCGGAGCCTTCTTCATGAGCTCCTCGTCCAGCTTCTTCCAGGCCTCGTTGGCCTCCTTGACGTCCGAGAGGCCGGCGATGCGGTCCATCTCGTCCATGGTGGCCTGGTCGCGGAACTGGCTGTAGTTGCCCTGGTTGCCCTTGTCCTTGATGGTGCGGCCGTCGAAGAGGAAGGGCAGGAAGGTGGCACCGGACGGGTAGTCCGGGCACCAGCCGGTGATGGTCAGGTCGGGCGCGGCCTTGATGTCGCCGAGGGAGTCGGTGAACGCCGACGGGTCGACGGTGTTGACGGTGACCTGGACGCCGGCCTTGGCCAGCGACTGCTGGATGGCCTCGCCGCGGGTCTTGTCACCGAGCGAGACGGTGAGCGAGACCTTGAGGTCGGTCTTGCCGGCCGCCTTGAGCAGCTCCTTGGCCTTCTCGGCGTCGCCGGCGGCCGGGATCTTCAGCGGGTCGGCCTTGACGCCACCGGTCAGCGACGGCGGCAGGAAGGAGGTGGCGACGTCGGCGATCGCGGGGCCGCCGAACGCGGTGACCTGGGCCTCGCGGTCGACCGCCCACATGATCGCCTCGCGGACCTTCGGGTCGTCGAACGGCGCCTTGGAGGTGTTCATGTAGAGGCTGTCGGTGCAGCCGGTGCGCTCGGCCACCAGGCGGGCCTTGACGTCGGGCTTGGGCAGCACCTTCGGCACCGACTCGGGGCGCATCCAGGGCATCTCGATGGCGGAGGCGTCGGCGCCGTCGCTGGCGATGATGCGGTCGTCGACCTGGCCGCCCTTGAGGCCCTGGGTGACCACGATCTTGTCGGGGTAGGCCTTGCGGATCGGGTCGGAGGCGGCGTCCCAGTTGGTGTTGCGGACCAGCACGAGCTGCTTGCCGCGGTCGTAGCTCTCGATCTTGTACGGGCCGGAGGAGAACGGCCGCATGTCGTACTGGGTGCCCTTCTCCTGGGCCTGCGGCACGGGCGCGAAGGTCGGCAGGGTGGCGGTGTAGGAGAACTCGGCGACCGGGCGCTTGAGGTGGAAGACGATGGTCTTGTCGTCCGGCGTCTCGATGCTCGGCAGGTGCTCGCCGGTCAGCGGGCCCTTGTAGTTCTCGCCGCCGGCCAGGTACTGGACGGCGTAGTCGGGGCCGCCGGTGAGGTCGGGGGAGAACGAGCGCTCGACGTTGTACTTGATGTCCGCGGACTTGATCGGGGTGCCGTCCTCGTACTTCAGCCCGTCGCGCAGGGTGAAGGTCCAGGTCTTGCCGCCGTCCGAGGGGCGGCCGACGTCGGTGGCGAGGTCGGGGACGATCTCGTTGCCGGCGTCGCCCGGGGCGGCCTTGAAGGTGACCAGGGTGCGGTAGATCAGCCGGGTGCCGAAGTCCATCTGCGGCAGGGTCCAGTTGCGGGCCGGGTCGAGGTGGGCGAAGTCCTGGTTGGTCAGCACGGTGAGGGTGCCGCCCTTGACCGGCGTGCCGCCCACGAGCGTGCCGGTGTCGGCACCGGGCCCCTTGGTGGAGGTGGCGGCGGTGTCGCCGGAGCCGTTGTCGTCCTTGTCCTTGTCGCCGCAGGCGCCGAGCCCGAGGGTGAGTGCCGCCGCGATGGCCGCCGCGAGGGCGGTCTGGGTACGCCTGTTCATATCTGACTCCGCAGTGGGGGGCCCGCCGTGAAGGCCCGTCGTCCAACCCCGGGGGTGGATCCGGGGCCCGGCCGGGAGGGCGACCTCAGGGGGTCTAGCCGCTCCGCGGTGTGACCCGTAACATAGTAATGTGAAATTGCACTGCACAAGAGGTGACGCCACCCGTTACCGAGCTGTGTCCGTGCCGACCCCTCCTCCCCCCACTCCGCACCACCCGCTTAGGAGCACCCGGTGACCCTTCGTCAGACCGGCCTCAACACCGGAAGCCACGACCTTCCCGTGTCCGCCGCGCTCAACGCCTTCATGGGCACCGCCTGGGCGCCCACCCCGCTCCCGGCCGACGACCGCGTCCCCGGCCACGCCGTCACCCCCGGCCGCCGCACCCGGCTCTCCGCGGCCTTCCCCGGCGAGCGCCTGATCGTCCCGGCCGGCCGGCTCAAGGTCCGCAGCAACGACGTCGACTACCGCTTCCGCCCGCACAGCGCCTACGCCTGGCTCACCGGCCTCACCGGCGAGGACCAGGTCGGCCACGTGCTCGTCCTCGAGCCGACCGGCCCCGACGGCCACGAGCCCGTCCTCTACCTGCGCCCCCGCTCCCCGCGCGGCGGCGACCCGGTGCGCGGCGCCGAGTTCTTCCGGGACCGCCGCTACGGCGAGTTCTGGGTCGGCCGCCGCCCCGACCTCGACGAGGCCGCCCGGCTCACCGGCGTGCGCGTCGAACACCTCGACGAACTCGACAAGCTGCTCACCGGCCCGCAGCCCGCCACCCGGGTGCTGGCCGGCGTCGACCCCGAGCTCGACGCCGCCACCGGCCGCCCCGGCCCCGCCGAACTCGTCGAGACCGACGGCCTGTTCGCCGCCGTCCTGTCCGAACTGCGCCTCGTCAAGGACACCTGGGAGGTGGCGCAGCTCCAGCTCTCCGTCGACCACACCGTGCTCGGCTTCGAGGACGTCGTCCGGGCCCTGCCCGCCGCCCTGCGCCACCACCGCGGCGAGCGCTGGATCGAGGGCGTGTTCAACCTGCGCGCCCGCGCCGAGGGCAACGGCATCGGCTACGAGACCATCGCCGCCTCCGGCGCCCACGCCTGCGTCCTGCACTGGATCCGCAACGACGGCGCGCTCGACCCGAACGCCCTGCTGCTGCTCGACGCCGGCGTGGAGACCGACACCCTCTACACCGCCGACATCACCCGCACCCTCCCGCTGAGCGGCACCTTCACGCCCGTCCAGCGCCAGGCCTACGAACTCGTCCTCGCCGCCCAGCAGGCCGGCATCGACGCGCTGCGCCCCGGCGCCCGCTTCCGCGACTTCCACAGCGCGGCCGCCCGGGTCATCGCCGAGGGCCTCGCCGACTGGGGCATCCTGCCCGTCTCCGCCGAGGAGGCGCTCGCCGAGGACAGCGGCCTCTACCGCCGCTACACCCTCTGCGGCACCGGCCACATGCTCGGCCTCGACGTCCACGACTGCGCCCGGGCCCGCGCCGAGACGTACCTGGACGGCGTGCTGGAGGAGGGCCACGTGCTCACCGTCGAGCCCGGCCTCTACCTCCAGCCCGACGACGAGACCCTCCCCGCCGAACTGCGCGGCCTCGGCATCCGCATCGAGGACGACCTGGTGATCACCGCCGACGGCGCGCAGCTGATGTCCGGCGCCCTCCCGCGCACCGTCCCGGCCATCGAGTCCTGGATGGCCGAGCTGCTCGGCTGAGCCGACGGTGCCGGCCCCGCGGCGGCCGGACCGGCACCGTTCGGGGCCCCCGGGCCGCCGGGCTCACCGCCCGGCGGCCCGGGCCTCCCCCCACAGCCGCGCGACCAGCTCCGCCGCCGGTCCGCCGCGCGCCGCCCGGTGCCCCGTCCCGGCCCACAGGTGCATCGCCGCGGTGTCGCCGCGCCGGGTCGCCGCCGCGCGCAGCGGCTGGGTCAGGTGGTGCACCTCCGGATAGGCCGCCGGGGCGAACGGCCCGTACCGGTCGATGAAGGCGTTGCGCAGCCCCCGCGCCGGGCGCCCGGTGAACGCCCGGGTCACCGTCGTCGTCTCGAACTCCGTCAGCGCCGCCCGGTGCGCCGCCGACGTCCCCGCCTCGTCCGCCCGCAGCAGCGCCGTCCCCAGCTGGACCGCCACCGCCCCGGCCCGCAGCGCGGCCGCCACCGCCGGACCGTCCGACAGCCCGCCCGCCGCGACCAGCGGCAGCGCCGTCACCGCCCGTACGGCGGCCAGCAGTTCGAGCAGCGGGAGGTCCCCCGGCCGGTCCGCCACCCCGTGGGTCGCCCGGTGCCCGCCCGCCTCCGGGCCCTGCACGCACAGCGCGTCCATCCCCGCCGCCTCGGCCCGGCGCGCCTCCTCCGGGGTGGTCACCGTGCCCACCTGGACGGTCCCCGCCGCCCGCAGCGCCCGCGCCTCCTCGGCGGCGGGCAGGCCGAAGGTGTAGGAGACCACCGGGACGGGCCCGGCGAGCAGCGCGGCGATCTTGGCGTCCCAGTCGTCCCGGTCCGGCCCGACCGCCTCCGGCAGGGCGACCCCGTGCAGCTCGGCCTCCGGCCGCAGCCGCTCCCGGTAGGCGGCGACGGCCGCCGCGTCCCCCGGCGCGGCCGGCACGAAGAGGTTCACGCCGAACGGACGGTCCGTCACCTCGCGGGTGCGGTCGACCTGTTCGACCATGGCAGCGGCGGTGCGGTACCCGGCGGCCAGGAAGCCCAGCCCGCCCGCCGCGTTCACGGCGGCCACCAGCTCCGGCGTGGACGCCCCGCCGGCCATCGGCGCGGCGATCACGGGCACCGCGAGTTCGTCGAGTCGCACGGCCATCCGGGAGTCCTCCGATCGCACGCCACAGGGGTCCGCGCCCACCCTACGCCCGCCCCGGTCCGGCCCCGTCCCGGGTCACCCCCCGCCCCGGGTCGCCCCCGCCCCGGGTCACCCCCCGCGCCGGATCAGCCCCCGCGCCCGCGCCTCCCGCACCGCCGCCGTGCGCGACTCGACGCCCAACTTGGTGTAGACGCGCACCAGGTGCGACTTCACCGTCGCCTGGCTCAGGTGCAGCCGCTGACTGATCGCCTGGTTGGTCAGCCCGTCCGCGACCAGCCCCAGCACCTCCGTCTCCCGCACGCTCAGCGCCGCCGCGGGCGTCCGCATCCGCTCCAGCAGCCGGTCCGCCACGGTGGGCGCCAGCGCCGGCCGCCCCGCCGCCGCCGACCGCACGGCCCGGGCCAGCTCCTCCGGCGGCGCGTCCTTCAGCAGGTACCCGGTCGCCCCGGCCTCCAGCGCCGGCAGCGTGTCCGCGTCGGTGTCGTAGGTGGTCACCACCAGGACCCGCGGCGCGCCCGCGCCCCGGGCGGTGATCGCGGCGGTGGCCTGCGCGCCGTTCATCGCCGAACCGGGCCCGAACTGGAGGTCCATCAGCACCACGTCCACCCCCACCTCCGCCGCCAGCTCCACGGCCCGCTCGGCGGTCGCGGCCTCCGCGACGATCGCGAAGTCCGGCTCGCTCTCCAGCACGGCCCGCAGGCCCGCCCTGACCACCGGATGGTCGTCGGCGAGCAGCAGACGGATCACGGCCCCGGTCACGACGGCTCCTCCTTCGCCCCGCCCGCGGAAGCGGCCGCGTCCGCGTGCGCTTCTGCTTCTGCTTCTGCTTCTGCTTCTGCTTCTGCGGGCAACGGCACCAGCACGGCGAGCGCGGTGCCCTCCCCCGGCGCGGACTCCACCGCGAAGGTCCCCCCGAGCGCCCGCGCCCGGGCCCGCATCGACGGCAGGCCGAAGCCGCCGTCCGCACCCCCGCCGGCGCTCCGCACGGCCTCCGGGTCGAACCCCGCACCGTCGTCCACCACGTCCAGCGCCACCTCCCCCACCAGGAAGCTGAGCGTCACCTCGGCGTGCGTCGCCCCCGCGTGCCGCACCGTGTTGCCGAGCGCCGACTGCGCGATCCGCAGCAGCGCCACCTCGTGCGGCACCGGCAGCCGGACCCGCTCGCCGCTCACGTGCAGCCGCACCGGCAGCCCGCTGCGCACCGTCGTCGTGGCGCACAGCCGCTCCAGCGCGACCGGCAGCGTGTCGCTCTCCAGCGCGGGCGGGGTGAGCGCGCGGACGAAGCGGCGGGCCTCGTCGAGGTTGTCCTGCGCGGCCTGCCGGGCCTGTTCGACGTATTCGGACGCGGCCGCGGTGCGTTCGGGCAGGGCGCGCTGCGCGGCCCGCAGCAGCAGTTGGATGCTGGTGAGGCTCTGCGCCAGGGTGTCGTGGATCTCCCGGGCCAGCCGTTCGCGCTCGGCGAGGACTCCGGCCGCGTGGTGGGCGGCGGCGAGGTCCGCGCGGGCCGCGGTCAGTTCGTCGATCAGGCGGCGGCGCTCCTCGCTCTCCCGGTAGAGCGCCTGGTAGCCGAGGACGGTCGCGACGGCGAAGGCGGCGCCCAGCAGCGGCCCGATCGCCGGTGCGACGCCCACCGTGTGCCGGTGCGCCGAGTAGGCGACGATCGCCGCGACCGCGGTCAGCCCCACCGCCACCGGCCCGGCCCGCCGGCCCAGCAGGTGGAGTTCCAGGAAGTACAGCGGGAAGGCCAGCCAGACACCGTCCGGGGTGGCCACCAGCACGCCCACCCAGGTGACGCCGAGCAGCGCGAGCCAGAGCGCGGAGGCCCGCCGGGAGCGGCCGACGGCGCCGATCAGCGGCCCGCCCGCGTAGCCGGCGGCCATCACGGTCGCGGCGGCCGTGACCGCGGCCGGATCGCCGTCGCTCCCGGCCACGGCCCGGACGACGGCGAGCGCCAGCAGGCCCGCCACGAGCAGGTGCAGGCAGACCCGGAGGACGCGGGCGACGGGGGTGGTGCGGGGTCGATCGGTCGCCATCCGTCCAGCCTAGGGTCCGCGCCGCCGACCGGCATCAATCAAAAGGTTGAACTCCGCTGCTGCCCTTCGATGCCGAGGATCCCATCCCCGGTGCGATGCCCGAGCGGCCCTCCTTCGAGCACGCTCGTCAGTGTCGCAACGGATCGGACGGAAGGGCTCGTGGTGTTCGTCGCTTGGAGGGATCTGGGGTTCGCCAAGGGGCGGTTCGCCCTGATGGGGACCGTCATCGTGCTGATCACGGTGCTGGTCGGCCTGCTGTCCGGCCTCACCGCCGGGCTCGGCCGGCAGAACGTGTCGGCGATCACCGGTCTGCCGGCCGACCACCTGGCCCTCGGCCGCCCCGCCGACGGCCAGAAGCTCTCCTTCACCGACTCCCAGGTCACCCCCGACCAGTGGCAGGGCTGGGCCCGCGCCCCGGGCGTGACCGACGCGCAGCCGCTCGGCATCGCCACCACCAAGGCCGCGGCCGGCCCCCGCACCGCCGCGCTCTCCCTCTTCGGCGTCCCCGACGGCTCCTCGCTCGCCCCCCAGGGCGGTTCGCTCACCGCGGGCGGGGCGGTGCTGTCGCGGACCGCCGCGAAGGCCCTCGGCGGCCTGCGCCCCGGCGACGCGTTCACCGTCGCCGGCCGTCCGCTGACCGTCGCGGCCGTCGCCGGGGACGCCTCGTACAGCCACACCCCGGTGGTCTGGACGACCCTGGCGGACTGGCAGCGGGCCGCCCCCGGCGGCGCCGGACACGCCACCGCGGTCGCGCTCCGCACCACGCGGGGCGCCGACCTGGCCGCCACCGACACCGCGCTCGGCACCGAGACCCGAAGCCGGGCCGACGCACTCGCCGCGATCGGCTCCTACACCTCGGAGAACGGCTCGCTGCAACTGATGCGGGGCTTCCTGTTCGCCATCTCGGCGCTGGTGATCGGCGCCTTCTTCACCGTCTGGACGATCCAGCGCAGCGGCGACATCGCCGTCCTCAAGGCGCTCGGCGCCTCCACCCGCTACCTGCTGCGCGACGCGCTGGGCCAGGCCGTCCTCCTGCTGCTCCTGGGCACCGCGGTCGGCACGGCCGTCGCCGTCGGCCTCGGCGCGCTGATCGGTTCCGCCGTCCCGTTCGTCCTGGACGCCCCGACCGTGCTCGTGCCCGCCGCCGTCATGATCGCGCTCGGCGCGGTCGGCGCGGCGCTGTCCGTCCGCCGCATCACCGCCGTCGACCCGCTGACCGCCCTGGGGAGCGCCCGATGACCCTGCACCTCGACCACGTCACGCTCACCTACCCGGACGGCGACGGTCGGCTGACCGCCCTCGACGAGGTCTCCCTGACCGTCCCCAAGGGCACCCTCACCGCGGTGGTGGGGCCGTCCGGCTCGGGCAAGTCCAGCCTGCTGGCGGTCGCCGCCACGCTGATCGCCCCGGACTCCGGCCGAGTGGTGGTGGACGGCACCGACGCCCGGGGGCTGAACCGCGCCGAACTGACCGCGCTGCGCCGGCAGCGGATCGGCGTCGTCTTCCAGCAGGCCAATCTGCTGCCCTCGCTGACCGCCGTCGAACAGCTCCAGGTGATGGCCCACCTGGACGGCCGCTCCCCGCGCACCGCGCTGCCCCGCGCCCTGGAACTGCTGGCCGCCGTCGGCCTGCGCGACCTCGCGGGCCGCCGCCCGCACCAGCTCTCCGGCGGTCAGCGCCAGCGCGTCAACATCGCCCGGGCGCTGATGAACGACCCCACGGTGCTCCTGGTCGACGAACCGACCAGCGCCCTCGACCACGAACGCGGCACCGCCGTCCTCGACCTGTTGACCACCCTCACCCACCGCCGCGCCACCGCCACCGTCCTGGTCACCCACGACCGCACCCACCTCACCGCGGTCGACCAGGTCGCCGAGGTCCACGACGGCCGGCTGACGCTACCGGCGGCGGTGTGAGCGCGACGAGGTCCGCCACCGCGAACGTCACCGGCACCCCGACCGACGGCGGCAGGGCGAACGACTCCCCGGGGTGGTGGACCGCACGCACGCGGTACTCGGCACCGCACGGCTCCGTGAACACCACGACCCGCCGCTCGACCCGGTCCACGACGACGTACACCGGCACCCCGCCGGCCGCGTACAGCGCCGGCCGCCGGGTGAGTTCGTCGCCGAACGCGGAGGAGTTGACCTCCACCACCAGCCGGAAGCACGCCGGGTCGTAGCAGTTGAACCCGACCATGCGGCCGTCCGAGTCCGGATCGACGACCGACACGTCCGGCATCGCGCAGTCGAAGGGCCCGGTCGGCAGCCGGATCGCCAACTGCCGGAAGACCTCCGGCCGGCCCTCGGCGTCCGCTCCGGCCCGGTACAGGCCGTGCATGAGGTCGGTCAGGACCTCGGCGTGCCCACCGTCCTGCAGAGGCTCGATCGAGACCTGCCCACCGAGGACCTCCACGCGGTGGCGGGGGTAGCGGTCGAAGAGGACATCGGCCATGTCGAGCGGTGAAGGAGGCACGTCGACGACACTGCCGTACACCGGCGGGGCCGTTGCCGTGCCTTCCCGCCGTTTCACCCGAACGGGTGGTTTGGCCCTACCGGGCCCGGAGGCGCAGGCCGGTGCGGGACTCCTCCTCGGCCGTTTCCTCCTGGCCTTCGGCCCACAGGGAGCGGACGTGGCTGAGGTGGCGGGTCATGCAGGACTCCGCGGCGGGACCGTCACCGGCGATCATCAGGTCGAGCAGCTCCAGGTGTTCCTCGGCGGAGGAGACCAGTTCGCCGCGCTCGGCGAGCCGGTTGAGGCCGTAGAGGCGGGAGCGCTTGCGCAGGTCGCCGACGACCTCGACCAGGCGGGCGTTGCCGGCCAGGCCGAGCAGGTCGAGGTGGAACTGCCGGTCCGCCTCCAGGTAGCCGATGAGGTCCTGCTTGCCCGCCGCGGCGACGATGGCCTCGGCCTGCGGGCGCAGCGCCTCCAGCTGCTCGGCGGTGGCGGTGCGGGCGACCCGGCCGACGGTCGGGACCTCGATCAGGGCGCGGATCTCGGTGAAGTCGTCGAGGTCGCGCTCGGTGAGTTCGGTGACCCGGAAGCCCTTGTTGCGGACGGCCTCGACCAGGCCCTCGCGGGCGAGGTCGAGCATGGCCTCGCGGACGGGGGTGGCGGAGACGCCGAAGTCGGCGGCGAGGGCGGGCGCGGAGTAGACGACGCCGGGGCGCAGCTCGCCGGAGATCAGGGCGGCCCGCAGGGCGTGGGCGACCTGGTCGCGCAGCCGCTCCTGGACGGAGATCAGGGTGCGGGGTTTGAGGTCGGCCATGGTGTTCCTCCGGTGAGTGCAGAACACCAGCGTACAATGTCACGTTACGTTGAGTGTGCAACATCCTGTGATTCGGACGGCCCATCAGCGACCCGCGCCCGTGGTCGAACCCCATGGTGGCAGGGCTGCCGCCCGCTGACAACGGGCGGCAGCCCTTCTCTCCCCGTCCGCGCCGTTCACTCCCCCTGGAACAGCCGGGTCAGACTGGTCGCGCTGGACGCACCGTGCCCGGCCTCGACGCCCCGCCGGAAGGTGTCGGCGAGCAGCCGCGGCAGCGCGCCGTCCACCCCGGAGGCCTCGACGGTGTGCAGGACGTGCTCGATGCTCGCGACGGCCATGGTGAGCCGGTCGACGTCGCCCTCGTGGTTACCGGCGGCGATCCGGGGCGCGTAGAAGGCGAGGAAGCCCGGCAGCGAGGCGGCCGTCGAGGTGGCGTAGGGCAGGAACTCGTCCGCCGGGATGCCGTTGGCCTCGGCGACGGCGGTGGCGTGCAGGTAGGCGGTCAGCGAGGTCCAGAAGAGGTCCATCTGGATCTGGTAGTACAGCTGGGCCAGCCCCGGGTCGTCGCCGCGGTAGTCGGCGCCGGTGAGCACCTCCAGGGCGGCGCGGTGGCGCCGGAACAGCTCGACCGGACCGCTGTAGAAGGTGGACGACTCCGGGCGCCCGATGCCGGACGGCGGGACCTGCACCCCGCCGGTGAGGTGTCCGGCGCCCCGTTCGGCCAGCCACCGGGCGGCCTCCCGGGCCCGGTCGGGGGTGTCCGAGCTGAGGTTGACCACGACCTTCCCGGCCAGTTCGGCCTCGGCGGCGGCCAGTACCGCGAACACCGCGTCGTAGTCGGTCAGGCTGAGCACCACCAGCTCGTTGGCCGCGACCGCCGCGGCCGCGTCCGGCGCGAGCACGGCGCCCCGGGCGACCAGCTCCTCGGCCCGGCCGGAGCTGCGGTTCCAGAGCGTCACGGCGTACCCGGCGTCCAGGTAGGCGCCGGCCATGGCCAGGCCCATCGGGCCGAGGCCGATCAGGGTGACGGACGGCGTGCGGTTCTCGTGCCGCGTGCCGTTCTGCTGCTGTGCGACAGACATGGGGGTCCCCTCCGAGAGTGACTAGAACGATCGCTCTATCCAGGAAGAGAAGCTAGCACAGCTCTGGAACGAACGCTCTATTCAGTCGATCGGCTAGACTCCCCCCGTGAAGACGACCACCACCGGCACCCGCGAGCGGATCGTCCGGGCCACCTCCCGACTGCTCCAGCGGCAGGGCTACGAGGGCACCGGCATCAAGCAGATCTCCCGCGAGGCGGAGGCCACCCTCGGCTCCGTCTACCACTTCTTCCCCGGCGGGAAGCAGGAGTTGGCCGCCGAGGCGATCCGCCACGGCGACCAGGAGTTCGCGGACCTGCTGAAGGAGGGCCTGGACAGCTCCGCCGACCCCGCCGAGGCGATCACCGCCTGCACCCGGCTGCTCGCCGAGGCCCTGCGCGCCTCCGACTGGCAGGACGGCTGTCCGATCACCACCACCGCGCTGGAGACGGTCGGCCGGGCGCCCGTCATCGAGCAGGCCGTGACCGAGGCGTTCGCCCACTGGCGCGCCGTCGTCGAGGAGAAGCTGCACGGCGGCGGCATCGCCCTCACCGACGCCCGCGAGCTCGCCGCCACCGTCATCAACACCCTGGAGGGCGCCGAACTCGCCGCCCAGGTCGCCCGCAGCGAGGAGCCGCTCCACCTCACCGGCCGCCACCTCGCCCGGCTGATCGACACCTACCGGCCGCCGCGTCCGGCCGCGCCCTGACCGGACGGCGCCGTACGGCCCCGGCGGGCACCGGTCCCCGGGGCAGGGAACGCGCCGCACCGGAACGCGAAAAAGCGGCCGGCGTGGCGGGGGATCCCTTCCCACCACGCCGGCCGCAGCTCCGGCCGGTCACATCAACGACCAACCCCCGTCCGCGGTAACGGACTTGGGGGGCGGGTACCGGCACAGCGCCGAGCGCCGGCACCCGAACGGTCGGGCCCCACAGCAGACCGGTGCCGACCGGAAGTCCGGAAGTCCGGTCAGCCCGGCTCGCGCCGGTGCACCTCGGCCGCGACCGCGAGGTCCTGCCAGGCCATGCCGACGCTCTTGAAGAACCGCGGCCGGTCGGTCGGCACCGGAGCCTCGCCGCGCACCAACTCGGCCAGGTTCCACAGCGGTTCGGCACCGGTCACACCCGCCATCAGCAGGTCACCGGCCTCCCGCAGCGCGGCGGCCCGGGCCTCCACGTACAGCGCGGACCGGCCCACCAGCACCTCGTCCACCTCGCGCGCGTCCACCTCGTGCGAGCCGACGGCGGCCACCGCCGCGCGGTCCGGCACCAGCGAGCCGTCGAACAGCGGCGTGCGCGCGGTGGTGCAGCAGACCACCAGGTCGGCCCCGGCCACGTCGGCCGGGGTGCCGACGGCGGCCTCCAGGCCGAGCCCCCGGGCGTACCGCACCAGCGCCCCGGCCGGCTCCGCACGGCGGGCGACCACGGTGACCCGGGTCAGCCGGCGGACGGCCAGCAGGGCGTCGAGGTGCCCGTACGCCTGCGGGCCCGAACCGAACAGCACCAGGTGCTCGGCCTCCGGCACCGCCAGCCGGTCCAGCGCGACGGCCGTGACCGCGGGGGTGCGCAGCGAGGTGAGCGCGATGCCGTCGAGCAGCGCGACCGGCTGCAGCGTCGGACCGTCCAGCAGCAGGTAGCTCCCGGTGATCCGGGGCAGCCCGACACCCGGGTTGGCCGGCGCGACACCGGCGATCTTCACCCCCACGTAGGCCGTGGAGGCGGCCGGCATCATCAGCAGCTCCCCGGCCGGCACCGGGACCGCCGAGCGGGCGGGCACGGTCTCCGGGTCGAGCCCGTCGAGCAGCACCTGGGCGATCGCCCGGGCCGCCTCCTCGGGCGTCAGCCCGACCTCGCCCGCCGGCAGGACGTCCGGGACCGCGGTGCCCGGCGGGTTCGGCGGGGTGGAGCCCGGCGTGGCGGGCTGGAGCGGCTCAGCCGCCACGCCGGGCGGTACCGGGGCCGTCCGCAGGTCGCCGCTCACAGCAGGAATCCCGCGCCGAGCGTGTCCTGCGGGTCGAGCACGAAGCGGTGCTCGCCCGTGCGGTGCGCGGTGCCGGTCACCTCGGTGACCACCCCGTCGCCCCACGGGTCACCGCCGGGCAGCACCCGCCCGCCGAAGACGGTGCCGACGATCGACTCGTGCCGCAGCTCCTCCCCGGGCGCCAGCCGCCCCTCGGCGGCCAGGACCGCCAACCGGGCGGAGGTGCCGGAGCCGCACGGCGAACGGTCGATCTGGCCGTCCGCGAAGACGGTGACGTTGCGCTGGTTCAGCGCGCCGTCCACCGGAGGGAGTTCGTCGTGCAGGATGACGCCGTAGACGCCCGACAGCCGCGGGTCCACGGGGTGCCGGACGGCCGGGGAGTCGGCCAGCGCGGCCCGGATCTCCCGGCCGACCGCGGTGAGCTCGGGCAGCTGTGCGAGGGTCACCGAGAGCCCGAGGGCCTCGGCCGGCACCGAGACGTAGCAGGCTCCGGAGTGCGCGACGGCCACCTCCACGGTGCCGCGCGAGGTTTCGACCGGGAGCTTCAGCTCGGCCACCCAGGAGGGCACGTTGCGGAAGGTCACTCCGGTGGTCCGCCCGGCGGACCGGTTCACCAGCGCGGTGACCCGGCCGGACGGCACGTCGATCCGGACCCGGGCGACGCCGTACTCGGGCGCGGCGACCAGGCCGGAGTCGACCGCCCAGGCGCCGAGCGCGATGGTGCCGTGGCCGCAGGCGGTCGAGTAGCCGTCCTTGTGCCAGAACAGCACGCCCAGGTCGGCGCCGTCGTCGTCCGGCGGCACCAGGAAGCCGCCGTACATGCCCGCGTGGCCGCGCGGCTCGCGGGTGAGCAGCCGCCGGACGTCGTCCAGCGGACCCGACCGGGGCGCGGTGGCGGTGCCGCCGGCCCCGATCGCGATGGCGCGCCGCTCCGCGACGCTGTCGCCGGGGATCACCGGCGCGCCGCCGACGACGATCCGGAACGGCTCGCCGGCCGTGTGGTAGTCGACGGTGTCGACGTGCACCGTCGCGGGCCCCGCCCGGTCCGGGAGGTCGGCCGTCATCAGGCGGCCCCGCCCGGCAGCAGGGTGATCGTGCGGCTCTGGGTGTAGAAGTCCAGGGCGGCCTGCCCCTGCTCGCGGGCGCCGTGGCTGGCGCCCTTGGCCCCGCCGAACGGCAGGTGGAAGTCGACGCCGCTGGACGGCGCGTTGACCCGGATCATGCCGGCGTTCAGGCGGTCGGCGGCGGCGAGCGCGGCGTCCAGGTCCCGGGTGTGCACCGAGGCCGACAGCGTGTACGGGGTGTCGTTGGCGAGCGCGACCGCCTCGTCCAGGTCGGCCGCCGCGTGCAGGACGGCGATCGGGCCGAAGAACTCCTCGCGGTGCAGCGGGTGCTCGTCCGGCACCCCGGCGACCAGGGTCGGGTCCAGGTACCAGCCGTCCCGCTCGGGCACGCCGCCACCGGTCAGCACCTCCGCGCCGGCCTCCCGGGCGGAGGCGACGGCCGCGGTGATCTCGTCCCGGGTGGCCTCGTTGATGACCGGCCCGCAGGACGTCCCGTCGACCTGGGCGAGCGCCTTGACCAGCGCGGCGCGCAGCGGCTCGTACGCCTCGCCGACCGCGACGACCCGGCTGGTGGCGGTGCACTTCTGGCCCGCGTACCCGGCGATGGCGTTGGCGAGGTGGGCGGCGGCCTGGTCGATGTCGGCGTCCGGCAGGACGATCGCGGCGTTCAGCCCGCCGAGTTCGGCCTGGACGGGGATGCCGCGGTCGGTGGCGGTGCGGACGACCTGGCGGCCGACGCCGGTGGAGCCGGTGAAGGAGACCACGTCGGCCGCGCCGACCAGGGTGCCGCCCTCGGCGCCGCCGCCGGGCAGCACGGTGAAGACGTCCGCCGGCAGGCCCGCCCCGGCGACCAGTTCGGCCAGCCGCCGGGCGCAGCCGATCGCCTCCGAGGAGGGCTTGAGCACCACGGTGTTGCCGACGGCCAGGGCCGGGGCGGCCTTCCAGGTGGGGATCGCCAGCGGGAAGTTCCACGGCGTGACCAGCCCGGCCACCCCGTAGGGACGGCGGCGGGTGAGCAGCAGGCCCGGCCCGCCGGCCGTCTCGTGCACCTCGCCGGAGGCCGCGAACGGCGCCTGCGCGTAGTAGCGCCAGATCGCGACGGTGCGGGCGACCTCGCCGCGCGCCTCGGCGATCGGCTTGCCGACCTCGCGCACGACCAGCTCGGCCAGCTCCTCGGCGTGCGCCTCGACGGCCTCGGCGATCCGGGTGAGCGCGGCCGAGCGGCCGCCGGCGCCGGCGGCGAGCCAGCCGGGCTGGGCGGCGCGGGCGCGGGCGACGGTGGCCAGGACGGCCTCGGCACCGGGGGCAGGCGCCTCGGCGACGAGGTCCGCGGGGTCGGCGGGGTTGTACGAACGGATCGTCACTGCGGGCAGCCCTTCGGGGGGTTCGTCGGGTTTTCGGAGCGGGTGGACCGGCGGGCCCCGGACGGGGGGCGCCGGTCCGCGGGCCTGATCGGAGCAGCTCCGGACGGAGCGGACCGGGTCGGAGCGGACCGGGACGGCCGGACCGGGTGGGCCGGGCCGGGTGGGTCAGAGCAGGAAGCCGGCCGGGAACGGGTCGCTGGGGTCGAGGAAGTACTGGGCGGTGCCGGTGACCCAGGCCCGCCCGGTGACGGTCGGCACGACCGCCGGCCGCCCGGCCACCTCGGTCTCCTCCACCAGCCGCCCGATGAAGGTGGTCCCGATGAAGGAGTCGTTGCGGAAGTCCCGGTCCAGCGGCAGTTCACCGCGCGCGTGCAACTGGGCCATCCGGGCCGAGGTGCCGGTGCCGCAGGGCGAGCGGTCGAACCAGCCGGGGTGGATGGCCATCGCGTGCCGGGAGTGCTCGGCCGTGGAGCCGGGCGCCAGCAGCTGGACGTGGTGGCAGCTGTGGATGGACGGGTTCTCCGGGTGCACCGGCCGGTCCGGGCCGGCGTTGATCGCGTCCATGAGGGCGAGGCCCGCGTCCAGGATCTCCTGCTTGCGCTCCCGCTCGAACGGCAGGCCGAACTCGGCGAGCGGCAGGATCGCGTAGAAGTTGCCGCCGTACGCGAGGTCGTAGCTCACCGTGCCGTATCCGGGGACCTCGATCTTGCGGTCCAGCGCCACCGAGTAGGAGGGCACGTTGCGGATGGTGACCGCCGTGGCGGCACCGTTCTCGACCGCGACGTCCGCGATCACCAGTCCCGCCGGGGTGTCCAGCCGGACCGTGGTGACCGGCTCGACGACCGGCACCATCCCGGTCTCGACCAGCACGGTGGCCACGCCGATGGTGCCGTGGCCGCACATCGGCAGCAGACCGGAGACCTCGATGTAGAGCACGCCGAAGTCGGCGTCCGGCCGGGTCGGCGGCTGCAGGATCGCGCCGCTCATCGCGGCGTGACCGCGGGGCTCGTACATCAGCAGGGTCCGGAAGTGGTCCAGGTGCTCCTGGAAGTGCACCCGGCGCTCGGCCATGGTGGCTCCGGGGATGACACCGAACCCACCGGTGATGACCCGGGTGGGCATGCCCTCGGTGTGCGAGTCGACGGCGTGGAAGACGTGACGGCTGCGCATCAGCTGACGCTCCGTGGGTGGGGTGGTGGGTGGCGGTGGCGGGTGGCCGGCGTCGGGGCCGGGCCGGTCCGGAAGGGGGCGGACCGCCGGACCGGGGGCGGCCCGGAGGCCGGCTGCCCCCGCAGCCGGCCGTTCCGGTCACCGGGGACGGACGACCCGGTGCGGATCAGGCGAGGCCCTCGGCCAGCGCCTTCTCGGTGGCCGCGCGGACGGCCGCCTCGATCTCCGGGGTCAGCGGCAGGCGCGGCGCCCGGGTCGGACCGCCGGGGCGGCCGGCGATGTCCATGGAGAGCTTGATCGCCTGGACGAACTCGGTCTTGGAGTCCCAGCGCAGCAGCGAGTGCAGCGCCTTGTACAGCGGCAGCGCGGTGCCCAGGTCGTGGGCGACGGCGGCCTTGTACAGCGCGACGCTCGCCTCCGGCAGCGCGTTCGGGTAGCCGGCGATCCAGCCGACCGCGCCGGCCAGGGCCAGCTCCAGCAGGACGTCGTCGGCGCCGATCAGCAGGTCGAGGCCGGGGGCCAGCTCGGCGATCTCGTACGCCCGGCGGACGTCGCCGCTGAACTCCTTGACCGCGACGATCGAGCCCTCGCCGTACAGCTCGGCGAGCAGCGTCGGGACGAGGTCGACCTTGGTGTCGATCGGGTTGTTGTAGGCCACGATCGGTACGCCGGCCTTGGCGACCTCGGCGTAGTGGCCGCGGACGGCGTCGTGGTCGGCGCGGTAGGCGTTCGGCGGCAGCAGCAGGACGGAGCCGGCACCGGCCTCGGCGGCCTGCTCGGCCCAGCGGCGGGATTCGGCGCTGCCGTAGGCGGCGACGCCCGGCATCACGCGGGAGCCGTCACCGGCGGCCTCGACGGCTACCTCGACGACCTTGGCGCGCTCCTCGGCGGTCAGGGTCTGGTACTCGCCGAGCGAGCCGTTGGGGACGACGCCGTCGCAGCCCGACTCGATCAGCCAGCGGACGTGCTCGGCGTAGGCGTCGTAGTCGACGGAGAGGTCCGGGCGCAGCGGGAGCGTGGTGGCGACCATGATGCCGCGCCAGGGCCGGGTGGTGTCGTGCGAGGTCTGGGACACAGATGACTCCTTGGTGAGGTGTGACATTTTATTAGAGGGCGCGCGGTGGAGACAAGGGCCCCCACCGGGCGATTTCGGCCCGATTCGGACCGACCGGCCACCGGGACCGGCCGGGCCGGGCCGATCCGGCGGACCTGGGCGGACCTGAGCGGACCGGCGGACGGGCCCGCGCCGACGGGACGGGCAGCACCGAACCGGACCGATCCGTCCGGTGCCGCCCATCCTGCGGGGCCGACCGGTCCGACCGGCCTACCGGTCCGCCCGGTCCCGCTCGGCCGCGAGTTGTCCGAGCGGGACCGGGCAGGAGAACGGCCGGCTGTCCGCCCGGACCTCCGCCGGGTCGGAGCCGTCCGCCAGGCAGGTGACCGCCGGACCGCACATCCGGCCCTGGCACCAGCCCATCCCGGCCCTGGTCAGCAGCTTGACGGTGCGCGCGTCGCCCGCGCCCAGCTCGTCCACCGCCTCGCGGATCCGCCCGGCCGGGACCTCCTCGCAGCGGCACACGTCGGTGTCGTCCCGCAGCCAGTCGGTCCAGCCCGGCCCGGGCCGGTGGGCGGCGGCCATCAGCTCGGCGAAGGCCCGCAGCCGCGAGCGCCGGCGCAGCAGGGCGGTGCGGACCGGCCGGTCCGCGACCGCGTGCGCCGCCAGCTCGCCCTCGGTGATCGCGAGGTCGGCGCCGCCGACGCCGCAGGCCTCGCCGGCCGCCCAGAGCCCGGGGACGGTGGTCCGCAGACGGGCGTCGACCTCGAGCGCGGCGGTCCCGTCGGGGGTGGCCCGAATGGCGGCGCCCAGCTCGGTGGCCAGTTCGATCTGCGGGACGAGGCCGTGGCCGACCGCGAGCGCGTCGCAGGCGATCCGCCGTTCGCTGCCCGGCACCGGACGCCACTCGGCGTCCAACCGGGCCACCGTGACGGCGGTGACCCGATCGGTGCCGTGCGCCTCGACCACCGCGCTGCGCGGTCGCAGCCGGACGCCGTGGCGCAGCAGGGCCGAGCCGTGCCCGGCGCCCTCGACCAGCTTGGCCGGGACGGCGGCCAGCACGCCGGGGAGTCGGGCGTACCCGAGGTACGCGGTGGCCTCCACCACGGCCGGCACCTCGGCGCCGGCGGTGACCAGGGAGGAGGCCGCCGCGAGCAGCAGCGGACCGCTGCCCGCCACCACGATCCGTCGGCCGGGCAGCACCAGGCCGGCCTTGAGCATGGCCTGCGCGCCGCCGGCGGTGACCACCCCGGGCAGGGTCCAGCCGGGGAAGGGCAGCTGCCGCTCGTACGCGCCGGTGGCGAGCAGCACGGCGCGGGCCCGGACGGTGGTCCGGTCCTCGGCGTCCGGGCCGGTGGTGGCGTGCAGGCGCCAGTCGCGGGCGCCGGCGCGCTCCAGCGCCCAGACTTGGTGGCCGGTGAGCAGCTCGACGCGGCCGGCCGCGCGGTGGGCGGCGAGCCGGTCGGCGAGGTCGGTGTAGACGGACCAGCCGTGGTGCAGCTTGTCGGGCCGGGCGGCGCCGAGACCGGGCGCGGGGTGGCGGTAGAACTGTCCGCCGGTGCTCCGGCCGGCGTCGACCAGGGCGCAGCGCAGCCCGAGGTCGGCGGCGGTCACGGCGGCGGCGAGTCCGCCGGGGCCGGCGCCGATCACCGCGAGGTCGAACGCGGTCCCGGCGGCCCCGGCGGACTGCGCGGGCTCAGACTTCGAGGTCGGCACGGCCGTGGCCCTCCTGGGTGGTGACGGTGGTGCCGGGCTCGGCCGGCAGCAGGCAGGTGCGCTGGTTGGGCCGCCCGTCGACGGTGGCCAGGCAGTCGAAGCAGGCACCGATCCCGCAGAACGCCCCGCGCGGCTTCCCGCCGACCCGGGTGGTGCGCCAGGCGAGCACGCCGTCGGCCCAGAGGGCGGCGGCGATCGTCTGCCCGGGCAGCGCGGGCACGGGCCGGCCGTCGAACTCGATGGTGTGCGCGGGCCCGGGTTCGGCCCGGACCAGCTCCGCGGGGGTACGGGTACGGCGCATGCGTGGGGGTTCTCCGTTCAGCTCATGAGCCGATCGTGGGGTGGTCGGTGAAACCGGCAGGCCTGAGGGGCGAGGGCCCTCCGGACGGACGGGCCTGGGCACGGACAGCCGGGCTCCCGCCCTTCCGGACGTCCGCGTACTTCGCACGGTGCACTCGGCAACGTTCTTGCCCACTCCGTTCCGTACCCGGCGGCCCTCGTCCGCCTCATCCTCCGTCGGCGTCGCCGCCCTCGGCGGGGAAGCGGTCGGCCCGGAAGGGGGTGAGGTCCCGCTCCGGCTCCTTGCCGGTGAGCTGCTGGGCGATCAGCAGCCCGGTGGCCGGGGCCAGGCCGATGCCGGCACCCTCGTGGCCGCAGGCGTGGTACAGACCGGGCACCCGGGGGTCGGCGCCGATCGCCGGCAGGTGGTCCGGGAGGTAGGGGCGGAAGCCTCGGTAGGCGCGCATCACGTTCACCCCGGCCAGCACCGGGAAGAGCCCGGCCGCCTGGGCGGCCAGCCGGTGCAGCACCTCCACCGAGAGCGTCCGGTCGAAGCCGACCCGCTCCCGGCTGGCGCCGATCAGCACCGGCCCGCCCGGCGTCCCCTCGACCACGGCCGAGGTCTGCAGCGCGGCCGAGCCGCTGGCGACGTCGGCGACGTAGTCGGCGGCGTACACCTTGTGCCGGACGATCCGCGGCAGCGGCTCGGTGACGAGGACGAACCCCCGCCGCGGCAGCACCGGGAGCCGGACCCCGGCCAGCGCGGCCAGCTCCCCGCCCCAGGTGCCGGCGGCGTTGATCACGGCCGCCGCGTCCAGTCGCCGCCGCTCGGTCTCGACCCCGCGCACGGCGCCGTCGGCCCCGAGCCGCAGTGCCCGGACGGTCTCGCCGGTGTGCAGGCGGGCGCCCGCCCGGCGGGCCTCGCGCAGCAGGTGGGCGGCGGCCAGCGCGGGCTGGACCTGGGAGTCCTGCGAGTAGCGGAATCCGCCGGCCAGACCCGGGGCGAGGTGCGGCTCCAGCTCGTGCAGGCGCTCGCCGGGGATCTCCTCGGCGAGGACGCCGGACCCCGCCTGCTCGGCCGCGAAGGCGCGCAGCGCCTCCTGCCGTTCGGGCGTGCCGGCGACGACCAGGCCGCCCTTGGCCTCGTACTCGACGGCGGCGCCGAACTCGTCGGCGAGTTCGCGCCAGAGCCCGCCCGAGTACAGGGCGAGGTCGAGTTCGGGGCCGGGCTCCTTGTCGGAGACGAGCAGGTTGCCCTCGCCGGCGCCGGTGGTGCCGCCGGCGACCGGGCCGCGGTCGACGACGTCGACGGCGAGGCCGGCCCGTGCGGCGTAGTACGCGCAGGCGGCGCCGACGACGCCGGCACCGACGACCACGACGTCCGGGAGTCTCTGTGAGTGGGACACGCCAGTAATATGTCACATGCCATCGAAGCTGCCAAGACCACCCCCGGAGCGCACGGGCGAGTCGCACCAAAAAGCCCCGGCCCACCGCAGAACGGCGGGCCGGGGCTCCTGGTGCTCACGTCACCGGTCGGCTCGGATCATCGGTTCCTCGGACGGTCCGATGCCGGGATCAGGTGATGTCGTCCATCTGCTCGTGCCGGGCGGCCGGCACCTGGCCGGAGGCGCTCGGCGTGGCGGAGGCCTCGATCGCCTCGGCCCCGGAGACCGGCGCCACCGAGAGGTCGAGGTGCGACGCCTCCTCGTCGTCCAGCGCGGAGTCCGGGTTGCGCCGGGCCCGGCGCCGGTCGTTCAGCATCGCCACGCCGACGGCGACGAAGTACAGCCCCCAGATCGGCGCGGCGAGCGCCAGCATGCTCAGCGGGTCGGCGCTCGGCGTCGCGAAGGCGGCGAACACGGTGATGCCCATCACCATGCCGCGCCACCAGCCGAGCAGCCGCTTGCCGGTGACGACGCCGACCAGGTTGAGCATGACCAGCAGCAGCGGGAACTCGAAGGCCAGACCGAAGACCAGCACCAGCCGGGTGGCGATGTCGAAGTAGTCCGCGGGCGGCAGGATCGGCGTGGTCTCGTCGGGGGTGAACGAGAGCAGCACGTCGACGGTCACCGGCAGCAGCAGGATCGCCAGCGTCACACCGGCCAGGAACAACGGCGCGCCGCACACCATGAAGATGATCGTGTACTTGCGCTCGTGCTTGTGCAGGCCCGGCGCCACGAAGGCCCACAGCTGGTACAGCCAGACCGGGACCGTGGCGACCACACCGGCCGTCAGGGCGACCTTGAGCATCCAGTTGAAGCCCGCGGTCAGACCGATGGTGGAGACCTCCGCGCAGCGGCCCGTGGGCGCCGCGAGGAACTCCGGTGTACACCGCTGGATCGGCTTGAGCAGCAGCGTCTCGATCTGCTTGTGGAAGATCAGCGCGACGATCGTGAACAGCACGATCGCCAGGACCGACTTGACCACGCGGTTCCGCAGTTCCCGCAGGTGGTCGGCGAGGGCCATCCGTCCCTCGGGATCCTTGGGCGCCTTCGGCGCCTTGGTGAGCTTGCTCAACCCCGGTCCTCAACTCGTGCGTCGAGGCCCGCCGGTCGACGGGCCTCCAGTGGTCGCGTGTGCCGCGCGCTCAGCGCGCCCCGCCCTCCGGGGCGGACTGCCCTGCGGACTGTCCGGCGGACGGCTCGCTCACCGGGCGGGCGCTCGCGGACGCGCCCGGGGCGGACTGGATGGTCTTCGCGGCACCGTCGGCGACCGCCGGGGCGGGCGGGGCCGGGGTGTCGGCGGCACCGTCGGTGCGCATCGCCTTGGCCTCGCTCTTGAGGATCCGCGCCGACTGGCCGAGCGAGCGTGCCAGGTCGGGCAGTCGCTTGGCGCCGAAAAGCACAATGGCAATAACCACGACCACCAGGATCGCGGTGAACGAGACCCGCATGCTCGACCACCTTCAGTCTTGGCGGCACCGAGGAGGCCGCCCGCTGCGGGGATGGTAACCGCTGCGGATGACACCGTGACGACGGCCGCCCGAACAGGACAGCGGCCCCCCGTTCGCACTCAGGAGCCATCTGAGAGCGTAACGCGCCCCTACCTGAACGCAGCAGCCCCCCGGCAGCCCCCGTTCGAGGTTCCCGGCGGGTCGACCGCAGGTCGACGGCGGGACGCGGGCTCCACACGCCCGCCGCGAGGGCCCGACGCGGCCGCCCGACGCGGGTGCCCGACCGGGGCGCCCGTCAGGAACGGACCGGCACCGAGGCCGCGAGGTCCTCGGCCGCCCCGGCCAGTGCCCGGGAGGCGGCGTCCACGCCCTTGGCCAGCGCCCGCACGTCCAGCCAGAGCCGGACCGCGAGAACGCCGAGCACCAGCAGGCCGGCGGTGGCGAGGAGGACGGCGGCGACGAGCATCCAGGACATGGCCCCACCCTATCGGCCGGGCCGGCCCCGCTCACTGCTCGGCCGGCACCAGCCGCATGGTCCGCACCCCGGCCGCGGTCAGCGCCGCGACGATCTTCTCCCCGGCGGGCTTGCGCACCGCCGCCCCGCACAGCGGGCAGGCGAAGCTGTAGTGCGCCTGGGCCGCCGTCCGGCCGAACGTCAGGCGGAACCCCTCGGCGGGCACCTCCACCTTCTCCCGGCACTCGGAGCAGTACACCTTGAATCTGGTACCGGGCTCCACGGCTCAGACCAGCCCGTCACCGTAGTGGGACAGCGCCTCCAGTGCCGCGGCCCGCGCCTGCTCGGCGAGCCCGGGCGGCGAGACGATCCGCCCGTCGCGGCCCAACCGCAGGGCCAGCGGGCGCAGCTGGGAGGGGTCGGCGCTGCGCAGGGTGATCCGCAGTCCGCCGTCGGGCAGTTCCTCGGCGTGGTCGTGGGTGTAGTACTCGGCGACCCAGCGCCCGCCGGAGGAGACCTCGACGACCACCTCGGGGTCGTCGGCGGACGGGTTGACCAGTCCGCCGGAGAGGTCGCGCGGCTCGCGCTTGGGCGGGTCGGCGGGGACGTCCAGGACCTTGATCTCGGCGACCCGGTCGAGCCGGAACATCCGGTGGTCCTCGGAGGTCCGGCACCAGGCCTCGAGGTAGGTGTGACCCTCGGTGAGCAGCCGGATCGGGTCGACCTCGCGCTCGGTCATGCCGCCGCGGCCGTGCGAGTAGTAGCGCAGCCAGAGCCGGCGGCCCTCGCTGAGCGCGCGGTCGATGTCGGCGAAGACGTGGCTCTCGGCCTCGAAGGTCACGCCGACCCGGGCGCTGCCCTCGGCGCTCTCCCCCGCGGCGTTCTCGATCTTGGCGACGGCCCGGGTGAGGGCCTCCCGGTCGCCGGCCCGCAGGCCGGGCAGGCCGGCCACGGCGCGGGCGGCGACCAGCAGCGCGGTGGCCTCGTCGGCGGCCAGGCGCAGCGGCTGGGCGACGTCGTCGACGTTGTGCCACCAGATGCGTTCGCCGTCGGTGTCGATGTCGAGCAGGTCGCCGCCGCGGAAGCTGGTGCCGCACATCGGCAGCACGTTGAGGTCGGCGATGAGCTCGCGCTCGGTGATGCCGAAGGCGCGGGCGACCTCGGCCACCTCGGCGCCGGGGCGTTCCCGCAGGTAGGTGACCAGCGAGAGCATCCGCCGCGTCTGGTCGATCGCGTTGCTCATGCGTCCACCTCGCTGCGCTCGGCGGGCGCTTCGCACAGTACGCACCTGCTGATGATTCGCTCGCTCATGCGCGCACACTCTCCGTCTCCGCACCGTCCACCACAACACCGGCCACCACGACACCGGCCACCGCGCGCAGCCGGTCGACGACGTCCGCCCGCAGTTCCTCGGGGCCGACGACCAGCACGTCCGGCCCGAATTCGGCGAGGTCGGCGCCGAGCCCGTTGCCGTAGGGGATCTCCAGCTCGTCCCAGTGGTCGTCGGCCCGCCGGGTGCTGAGCGCCTTGGTGCGCAGCGGGAAGCCTGCGCCGCGGCGGACCCTGACGACGGCGGTGGCGGTGGCGCCCTCCCCGGCGAACTTGGCGACGGTGGCCCGGACGTCGACGTGCTCGGGCACGGCGCCGAGGAAGGCGCCGGAACGGGCGCGGACCTTGCCGGTGATGCGGCTGAGGCGGAACACCCGGGCGTTCTCTCGGTCGCGGTCCCAGCCGGCCAGGTACCAGTGGCCTCGCCAGCACTCCAGGGCCCACGGTTCGACGCTGCGCTGCTCGGCGGCGGCGGCGCCGGCCTTGCGGTACTCGAAGGTGACCGGGCGGCGGTCGCGGGCGGCGGTGAGGAGCGGTTCGAACGCGGCTTCGCGGGCGGGGATGCGCGGTTCGAGGGCGGGTCGGCCCTCGGTCTCGGTGAAGGGGACGCCGGCGGCGCGCAGCTTCTGGAGGGCGCCGCTGGCGGCGCCGGACATCTTGGCCTGCTGCCAGACGCGGGCGGCGAGGGTGAGCGCGGCGGCTTCCTCGGCGTCGAGGGCGATCTCCGGCAGGCGGTTGCGGTCGGCGCGGGCGAGGTAGCCGAGTTCGCCGTCCAGGGCGTTCTCGTCGACGTCGATGACCAGTCCGAGTTCGCGCAGGTCGTCCTTGTCCCGCTCGAACATCCGGTTGAAGGCTTCCTCGCTGCTGTTCTGCCAGGCTTCGCGGTAGGCCTCGATGGATTCCCGCAGCTCCTTCTTGGAGAGCGGACGTCTGGTGTTCATCAGGCACAGGGCGAGATTCATCAGCCGCTCTGCCTTGGCGATCGCCATCGCTGACCCTTCCGGTGTGCCGCGCAGCGCGCGGGGTTGCGCCCGCCGGGGCGTCGTGAACCCGGCGGGACCGACCGTACCGGTAGCGGTACGCCGTGCAAAAGCCGAGTGGGGGAACGCGTGGGGCCGCACCCCGCGGACGGGGTGCGGCCCTGGTGGTCCGCGCTGCGGCCGGGTGGACTCAGACGCCGATCAGGTCGACCACGAAGATCAGGGTCGAGCCCTTCGGGATGAGCGGGGTCGGCGACTGGTCGCCGTAGGCCAGGTGCGGCGGGATGGTCAGCTCGCGACGGCCGCCGACCTTCATGCCGGCGACGCCCTGGTCCCAGCCCTTGATGACGCGGCCGCCGCCGAGCGGGAACTTGAAGGTCGAGCCGCGGTTCCAGCTGGCGTCGAACTCCTCGCCGGTCGCGAAGGTCACGCCGACGTAGTGGACCTCGACGACCTGGCCGGGCTTGGCCTCCTCGCCGGTGCCCACGACGATGTCGCGGATCTTGAGCTCGGCCGGCGGGTCGCCGACCGGGAAGTCGATCTCAGGCTTGCTCACTGTGCCTCTTCTCACGGTTGGTTCGGTCCATGACCAAGCGGCGGGCGCCCGCACCCGGTCCGTTCCCGGACCACGGTACGGGCGCCCGCCGCCCGTTCGGGCCCGGCCACGCGGCCGGGCCCGAAGGTCACACGCACACCATTGTCACCCGAAAGTGGATCAGCCCTGACCGGCGTCGAGGATGTCGACGACGAAGACCAGCGTGGAGTTGGCCGGGATGTCGCCCTGGGCCTGGTCCTTGTAGCCGAGCGAGGCGGGGATGACCAGCTCGACGCGGCTGCCGATGGTCTGGCCCTCCAGGCCCTGGTCCCAGCCGGCGATGACCTGGCCGCCGCCGAGCGGGAAGGAGAACGCCTGGCCCTTGCTGAGCGAGGAGTCGAAGACCTTGCCGTCCTTGAACAGCGCGCCGGTGTACTGGACGAGGATCTTCTCGCCCTTCTCGACCTTGCGGCCCTCGCCCTTGATCAGGACGTGGCTCTTGAGCTCGGTCGGGTCGGCGGCGCCGGGCACCGGGGTGATGTCGGCGGGCTTCTTGCCGTTGTCCTTGACCTGCGGGAAGTCCGCGGGCGGCGGGGTCACGGTGCCGCTGACGACGGCGTCGGGGGCGTTGCTGTTGCGGATGTCGATGACGAAGATCAGGTTGTCCTTCGCCCCGATCGACATGCTCGGGTTGCCCTGGGCGCCGAAGGCGGCGGCCGGCGGGGCCACCACGAGCAGCCGGGAGCCGGCCTTCTTGCCGACGACGGCCTGGTCGAGCGCCGGGATGAGCGCGTCGGTGCCGGCCTGGAAGATCTGCGGCTTGCCCTTCTCGTCGTACGAGGAGGGGATGTCCTTGCCGGTGTTCCAGTCCTTGCCGGTGTAGTCGACCGAGGTCCAGGAGTTCTTCTCGACCTTGGGGCCGGTGCCCTCGGAGAGGACCTTCACCACGAAGCTGCCGTCGGCCTGGTCGGCGGGCGGCACCTCGATGGTGGCCTTCTTGCCGAAGTCGCCGGTGACGGTGGGCAGCACCTTGGCGCTGTCCTTGATCGGCGGGACGGGCTCGGCGCTCGGCGTGGCCGGGGCGGACTTGGCGGTGTCCGGCTTGGCGGCGGCGGAGTCGTCGGAGGAGCCGTCCTTGTTCACCAGGTACAGGGTGACGGCGCTGCCGATGAGCAGGACGCCCAGGACGGTGCCGAGGATCACACCGAGCTTGCCGACGTTGCCGGGGTTCTCGTCGTACCCGGCCTCGGAGCTGTCCTGGCGGCGGACGGTGGAAGCGAAGATCTGCGGGGCATCCTCGGTCTTCGTCCCGGTGCTGCGCGACACGTCGTCGCCGCCCCAGCCGGCCTGCTGCTTCAGGATCGCCGGGGGGACCACGATCGACTCGCCGTCGCCCGGGAGCGGGCCGCCGGGCCGCGAGTCGGCCGGGTCTCCGGCGGAGTTACCGTGCGCGGTGCCGGACCCGCCCGGGCTCGACGCTTTCTCAGACATGACTCCCCATCCATCTCGCCACGAGGTCTTCGAGGTCTACGGCCGGCGTGAAGGCGCCGGGGTGCTGTCGCACTGTCCGCCCGGACCCCGGACGCCGGCGGCGCCTACCACAGTGCGAGGGCAGTATGACAGGTCAGGATGAGGGCGGGCGCTTCCGTGTGCGAGCGCCCGCCCAAGCGTACGGAATCCCCCCCGGCTCGAACCAGCCCGCGCAAAGGATCTCCGTGTTCCCGCCGCGTTCACCGGACGCCCCCGCCGCCGACGGCTCGTCCGCGGCGGGGGCGTCCGACGGCGCCGCTACACGGCCTCCAGGATGTCCACCACGAACACCAGGGTGGAGTTCGGCGGCACGGAGCCCTGCGCCTGGTCCTTGTAGCCGAGGGCGGGCGGCACCACCAGTTCGACCCGGCTGCCGACGGTCTGCCCGGTCAGGCCCTTGTCCCAGCCCTCGATGACGCTGCCGGTGCCGATCTGCAGCGCCTGCGCGCCGCCGTGGCTCCAGGAGGAGTCGAACTGCTGGCCGTTGGCCCACAGCACCCCGGTGTACTGGACGACCAACGTCTGCCCGGACTTGACCTGCTTGCCCTCGCCCTTGATCAGCACGGCCTGCTGCAGCTCGGTCGGCGGGGCCTGGCCGGCCGGCACGGTGATGGTGACGGCCGCCTTGCCGTTGTCCTTGACCTGCGGCAGGTTGGCCGGCGGCGGCGTCATGGTGCCGGAGAGCGTGGAGTCCGGCGGCAGGCTCTCCATGATGTCCAGCACGAAGACCACGGTGTCACCGGGCCCGACGCCGAGCTGGGTGCTGCCCTGGCTGCCGAACGCGGCGGCGGGCGGGGCGACGACCAGCAGCCGGCTGCCGACCTTCTTGCCGATCACGCTCTGGTCGAAGGCCGGCACCAGCTGCCCGCTGCCCGCCTGGTAGAGCTGCGGCTTGCCACCGGAGTCGTAGGAACTGGGCAGGTCCTTGCCCGTGGTCCAGTCCTTGGCGGTGTAGTTGACCGTCACCCAGTCGCCCTTGTTGACCGTGGACCGGTCGCCCTCGCTGACGGTGTTCACCACGAACTGCCCGCTGGGCTGCTGCCCCTCGGGGAGGGTGATGGTGGCCTTGCTCCCGAAACCCCCGCCGGACAGGGTCGGCATCGGCGAGGCCTCGTTCACCGGGGTCGGCACGGTGGGCGCGGCACTGGGCGACGCCGTCGGCGTGGGCTGGCTGACGGGCTTGGCGGAACTGCTGCAGGCCACCGCCAACAACAGGGGCAGGGTGACAAGCAACCCGGCGGTGCGGCGCACGGCTTTCCTCACTGTCGGTCAAAGTCGGCTCTCCGGACCCGGCTCCGGACTCGACGGACAGCGTATGCGCAGACGGTGCCCGGTTCCGGTAGACACCACCGGGACCGGGCACCGCGAAGATCACACCGACGGAGGACACGGAGCACACCCTCCGCGTCACCGCGCCGGTCACATGCCGGCGATGAGCTTCTCCACCCGCTCGTCGACGGAACGGAACGGGTCCTTGCACAGCACGGTGCGCTGTGCCTGGTCGTTCAGCTTGAGGTGCACCCAGTCGACGGTGAAGTCCCGGCGCTGCTCCTGCGCCCGGCGGATGAAGTCGCCGCGCAGCCGGGCCCGGGTGGTCTGCGGCGGGATCGACTTGGCCTCGAAGGTCTTGAGGTCGGTGGTCACCCGCTGCGCCTGGTTCTTGGCCTGGAGCAGGTAGAACAGGCCGCGGCGGCGGTGGATGTCGTGGTACGCGAGGTCGATCTGGGCGACCCGGGGGTTGCTCATGCTCATCTGGTGCTTCTCGCGGTAGCGCTCGATGAGCTTGTACTTCATGATCCAGTCGATCTCGTCGGCCACCCCGTCGAGCCGTTCGGTCTTGACGGCCTCCAGGGTGCGGCCCCACAGGTCGAGGACCCGGGCGATGGTGCCGGTGTTGATGCCCTTGCGGTCGGCGAACTCCAGCGCCTTGGTGTAGTACTCCTCCTGGATGTCCAGGGCGCTGGCCTCCCGGCCGTTGGCGAGCCGGACCTGGTGGGTGCCGGTGAGGTCGTGGCTGACCTCGCGGATCGCCCGGATCGGGTTCTCCAGGGTGAGGTCGCGCATGACCACGCCGGCCTCGATGAGCCGGAGCACCAGGTCGGTGGAGCCCACCTTGAGCAGGGTGGTGGTCTCGGACATGTTGGAGTCGCCGACGATGACGTGCAGCCGGCGGTAGCGTTCGGCGTCGGCGTGCGGCTCGTCGCGGGTGTTGATGATCGGCCGGGAGCGGGTGGTGGCCGAGCTGACGCCCTCCCAGATGTGCTCGGCGCGCTGGCTGACGCAGTAGACCGCGCCGCGCGGGGTCTGCAGCACCTTGCCGGCGCCGCAGATGAGCTGGCGGGTCACCAGGAACGGGATGAGCACGTCGGCCAGCCGGGAGAACTCGCCGTGCCGGGCCACCAGGTAGTTCTCGTGGCAGCCGTAGGAGTTGCCGGCCGAGTCGGTGTTGTTCTTGAAGAGGTAGACGTCCCCGGCGATGCCCTCCTCGTGCAGCCGCCGTTCGGCGTCGACCAGCAGGCCCTCGAGGATGCGCTCGCCCGCCTTGTCGTGCGTCACCAGCTCGACGACGTCGTCGCACTCGGGGGTGGCGTACTCGGGGTGGGAGCCGACGTCGAGGTACAGGCGGGCACCGTTGCGCAGGAACACGTTGCTGCTGCGGCCCCAGGAGACTACGCGGCGGAAGAGGTAGCGGGCGACCTCGTCCGGGGACAGCCTGCGCTGCCCGCGGAACGTACAGGTGACGCCGTACTCGTTCTCCAGCCCGAAAATTCGGCGGTCCATGGGCCATCCATTCTCTGATGGGAGCTGTCCGAAACCGCCTCCGCGGCGCCGTACCGGCCGCCGCAGGGGCACCGGGGTCCCGTCCGGCGGCCGTCGCCGGCGCCGTACGGGACCCCGTGGGCACTACTGGTCGGAGTCGACCGGCGGGGTGGCCGCCGGCTTCTCCTCGTCGTCCGTCTCGGCGGACTGGTCGCCGTCGAGCAGTCGGGCGAGCTGGCCGCCCAGGATCCGCTTGAACTTGCGCTGCTGGAAGCGCTGGCGGTCGAGGACCGCCACCTCCAGCTGGTCGGGGGTGAGGGTGCGCGGGCTGCCGCCGTTGGGGTCGCGGGCGAGCGAGTCGACCGCGACCTTGATCGCCTCGGTGAGCGAGAACCCGGCCCGGTGGCGCTGGCCGAGGTAGTTGCCGATGGAGTCGGCGTTCCCGCCGACCACCACGTAGTTCTTCTCGTCGACGACCGAGCCGTCCGGGGTGAGCCGGTAGATCTGGTCGTCCTCCGGGCCGCGGCCGACCTCGGCGACGATCAGCTCGACCTCGTAGGGCTTCTCACCGACCGAGGAGAAGATGGTGCCGAGCGTCTGGGCGTAGACGTTGGCCAGCCCGCGGGCGGTGACGTCGGCCCGGTCGTAGGTGTAGCCGCGCAGGTCGGCGTAGCGGACGCCGCCGATGCGCAGGTTCTCGAACTCGTTGTACCGCCCGACCGCCGCGAAGGCGATCTTGTCGTAGATCTCGGAGACCTTGTGCAGGGCGCGGGAGGTGTTCTCCGCGACGAAGACGATGCCGTCGGCATAGGTGAGCACGACCACGCTGCGACCGCGCGCGATGCCCTTGCGGGCGTACTCCGCGCGGTCCGCCATGGCCTGCTGGGGGGAGACGTAGAACGGTGTCGACACCGGCGGTCGTCCCTTCCTTCCTCAGTTGATGGCTAGAGCAGCGGGGCCTGGGGCCCGTTGGGGTGGGTCAGGCGCTGGTCGGTGATGGAGACGGCGATCTCGGTGACCTCGGCCTCGGTGAGCCGGCGGAAGCCGTCCTCGGTGATCAGCGAGACGATCGGGAAGATCTTGCGCGCGAGGTCCGGGCCGCCGGTGGCGGAGTCGTCGTCGGCCGCGTCGTAGAGGGCCTGGACGACCATGGTGGAGGCCTGCTGGGCCGTCAGGTCCTCGCGGTGCAGCTTCTTCATCGAGCCGCGGGCGAAGACCGAGCCGGAGCCGGTGGCGGCGAAGCCCCGCTCCTCGGAGCGGCCGCCGGTGACGTCGTAGGTGAAGATCCGGCCGCGGCCGTGGTCGAGGTCGTAGCCCGCGAACATCGGGACGACCGCGAGGCCCTGCATCGCCATGCCCAGGTTGCCCCGGATCATGGTGGTGAGGCGGTTGGCCTTGCCCTCCAGGGAGAGGACGGTGCCCTCGATCTTCTCGTAGTGCTCCAGCTCCAGCTGGAACATCCGGACCATCTCGATCGCGAGGCCGGCGGTGCCGGCGACGCCGACCGCGCTGTACTCGTCCGCCGGGAAGACCTTCTCCATGTCCCGCTGGGCGATGACGTTGCCCATCGTCGCGCGGCGGTCACCGGCCAGGACCACGCCGCCGTCGAAGACCGCGGCGACAATGGTCGTCCCGTGCGGGGCCTCGATGACGCCCTCGGGGAGCCGGCGCCGGCCGGGGATCAGCTCGGGCCGGTGGGACTCCAGGAAGTCGAGGAACGACGAGGACCCCGGGGTCAGGAAGGCAGCCGGTAGACGCCCGGTGCCACGAGTGTTGGCTTCCACACGATTCCTTCCAGGTAGCTTGAAGCGCGCAATGCCCCGCACCCTATCGGCCGGGCGATCACTGTCCAGCACGGCCGAGGGCGGGACCGGGCGGACGGGCGGCTCCCGCCGCCCGTCCGCCGCCGCCGGTCGTGACCGTGAATTCCCGGAATGCCCACCGGGCACCCGACCGGTTTCCGGTCGGAGTTACTGTCCGCCCTTTTGCACGAACTGCCGCACGAAATCCTCGGCGTTCGATTCCAGGACCTCGTCGATTTCGTCCAGAACCGCGTCGACGTCGTCGCTCAGCTTTTCCTGGCGCTCCTTGAGCTCGTCCGAATTCTGCGCCTCCGCGGCCTGCTCCTCGACCTCCTCGGAGGAGCGGTTCGCCCGCTGCTGGCCGCCGCCGGTGTCCTTGCTCGCCATTTACCTCACCCCGCTCGATCGTCTGGCACGGTTTGGTCGCTGCTTGCTGCACCGACCCTATACACAAGGTGCGACAACCCGCTTCCGGTTTGCCGGTGGCACTTCCTGTCCAACATCCGCCGTCCCCCCGGATGATTCCCATTTGCCCGGGGTTCACCCGTGGTGATCGAGAAGTTACCCGCCGGAGAGCACCCGCAACAGGTCCTCCGCCGTGCGGCAGCGGTCCAGCAGCTCCTTGACGTGGTCGCGGGTGCCGCGCAGCGGTTCCAGGGTGGGGACGCGCTGCAGCGAGTCCCGACCCGGCAGGTCGAAGATCACCGAGTCCCAGGAGGCCGCGGCGACGTGCTCCGCGTACTGTTCGAGGCAGCGCCCGCGGAAGTACGCGCGGGTGTCCTCCGGCGGCTTGGTGGCGGCCCTGACGACCTCTTCCTCGGTCACCAGCCGGTCGAACCGGCCACGGGCCACCAGGCGGTTGTAGAGGCCCTTCTCGGCCCGTACGTCGCTGTACTGGAGGTCGACCAGCTGGAGCCGGGAGTTGTCCCACTCCAGCCCGTCCCGGCTGCGGTAGCCCTCCAGGATCTCCCGCTTGGCGATCCAGTCCAGCTGCCGGGAGAGCGACATCGGATCGCGCTCCAGCCGGCCCAGCACGTCCTCCCAGCGGGCCAGCACGTCCACGGTCTGCTCGTCGGCGTCGTTGCCGAACCGGTCCTCGACGTACTTGCGGGCCAGCTCGCAGTACTCCAGCTGGAGCTGGACGGCGGTGAGCCGGCGCCCGCTGCGCAGCGTGACCAGGTGCTTCAGCGTGGGGTCGTGGGAGATCCGGTGCAGGGTGCGGACCGGCTGGTCGACGGCCAGGTCCGAGGTGATGAAGGCGTCCTCGATCATGGCCAGCACCAGCGAGGTGGTGCCGAGCTTGAGGTAGGTGGAGATCTCGGAGAGGTTGGCGTCCCCGATGATCACGTGCAGCCGGCGGTACTTCTCGGCGTCGGCGTGCGGTTCGTCCCGGGTGTTGATGATCGGGCGCTTGAGGGTGGTCTCCAGGCCGACCTCGACCTCGAAGAAGTCGGCGCGCTGGCTGATCTGGAAGCCGTGCGCGGAGCCGTCCTGTCCGATCCCGACCCGGCCGGCGCCGGTGACCACCTGGCGGGAGACGAAGAACGGGGTGAGGTGGCGGACGATGTCGGCGAACGGGGTCGCCCGCTTCATGAGGTAGTTCTCGTGGGTGCCGTAGGAGGCGCCCTTGTTGTCGGTGTTGTTCTTGTACAGGTGGATGGTCTGCCCGTTGGGCAGTTCCAGCGCGCGTTGGGCGGCGGCCGCCATGATCCGTTCGCCGGCCTTGTCCCAGAGCACGGCGTCGCGCGGGTTGGTCACCTCGGGCGAGCTGTACTCGGGGTGCGCGTGGTCCACGTAGAACCGCGCGCCGTTGGTCAGGATGACGTTGGCGAGGCCGATGTCCTCGTCGGTCAGCTGGCTGGCGTCCGCGACGTCCCGTGCGAGGTCGAAGCCCCGGGCGTCGCGCAGCGGATTCTCCTCCTCGAAGTCCCAGCGGGCCCGCCGGGCCCGGTGCATCGCCGCCGCGTACGCGTTGACGATCTGGGACGAGGTGAGCATGGCGTTGGCGTTGGGGTGCCCGGGCACGGAGATCCCGTACTCGGTCTCGATGCCCATCACGCGCCGTACGGTCATGCGGCCCTCCTTGCCCGGTGTGCCGCCCCCGGCGGGCGGAACACTCTGACGTACCGCTGAACAACACCGTGCCGGCCGTCTGCCCGCGAACGGTGGGTCGAGCCTAGAACGCCGTACCGACCGGCGGGCCCCGAGACGCGCCGTCCGGCTGCGGGGCCGCGAGGCGCCACAGCCGGACGGGGTGGGTCGTTCCGGAGGCCCGGACCGGACCGGTTACAGGTACTGCCCCGTGTTGGCGACAGTGTCGATGGAGCGGCCGGACTCGGCGCCCTGCTTCCCGGTGACCAGGGTGCGGATGAAGACGATCCGCTCGCCCTTCTTGCCGGAGATCCGGGCCCAGTCGTCCGGGTTGGTGGTGTTCGGCAGGTCCTCGTTCTCCTTGAACTCGTCCACGCAGGCGTTGAGCAGGTGGGAGACCCGCAGACCCCGCTGGCCGTGGTCGAGGTAGTCCTTGATGGCCATCTTCTTGGCCCGGTCGACGATGTTCTGGATCATCGCGCCGGAGTTGAAGTCCTTGAAGTACAGGACCTCCTTGTCACCGTTGGCGTAGGTGACCTCCAGGAAGCGGTTCTCCTCGGTCTCGGAGTACATCCGCTCCACGACCGACTGGATCATCGCCGCGACGGTGGCCTCGACGGAACCGTCGTGCTCCTTGACGTCGTCCGGGTGGAACGGCAGCGAGTCCTTGAGGTACTTGGAGAAGATGTCCTTCGCCGCCTCGGCGTCCGGCCGCTCGATCTTGATCTTGACGTCCAGGCGGCCGGGCCGCAGGATCGCCGGGTCGATCATGTCCTCGCGGTTGGAGGCGCCGATGACGATGACGTTCTCCAGGCCCTCCACGCCGTCGATCTCGGCGAGCAGCTGCGGGACGATGGTGTTCTCCACGTCCGAGCTGACACCGGAGCCGCGGGTGCGGAAGAGCGACTCCATCTCGTCGAAGAAGACGATGACGGGCGTGCCCTCGCTCGCCTTCTCCCGGGCCCGCTGGAAGACCAGGCGGATCTGCCGCTCGGTCTCGCCGACGTACTTGTTGAGCAGCTCCGGGCCCTTGATGTTGAGGAAGTAGCTCTTCCCCTGGGGCCGGCCGGTGACCTCGGCGACCTTCTTGGCCAGCGAGTTCGCCACCGCCTTGGCGATCAGCGTCTTGCCGCAGCCGGGCGGGCCGTAGAGCAGGACGCCCTTGGGCGGGCGCAGCTCGTACTCCTTGAAGAGGTCGGCGTGCAGGTAGGGCAGCTCGACCGCGTCGCGGATCTGCTCGATCTGGTTGGAGAGGCCGCCGATCTGGCGGTAGTCGATGTCCGGGACCTCCTCGAGGACCAGCTCCTCGACCTCGGACTTCGGCACGACCTCGTAGACGTAGCCGGAACGCGGTTCCAGCAGGAGGGCGTCGCCCGCCCGGAGGGTGATCTCGCGCAGCGGCTCGGCCAGGCGCACCACCCGCTCCTCGTCGGTGTGGCCGACGACCAGGGCACGCTCGCCGTCCTCGAGGACCTCCTTGAGGGTGACGAGGTCGCCGATGCTCTCGAAGGCCATCGCGTCCACGATGTTGAGGGCCTCGTTGAGCATCACCTCCTGGCCGCGCCGCAGTTCGTCGAGGGCGACGTTGGGGCTGACGTTCACGCGGAGCTTGCGGCCACCGGTGAAGATGTCGGCGGTGCCGTCCTCGTTGGAGCTGAGGAACACGCCGAATCCCGCGGGGGGCTGTGCCAGCCGGTCCACTTCCTCCTTGAGGGCCACGATCTGGTCGCGGGCCTCACGCAGGGTGGAGGCGAGCCGTTCGTTCTGGGCGGTCACGCCGGCCAGGTTGGTCTGGAGCTCGACGATCCGCTCTTCGAGGATTCTCGAATTGCGCGGCGAGTCGGCGAGCTTGCGGCGCAGTCCGGCGATTTCCTGCTCAAGGTACGAGACCTGAGCGGCCTCGTCGGAACCACGAGCGGGCCTGCCGGTGCTGCGGTTGTAGTCGTCATCGTGGGCTGCCACGGTCCTCACCTCCTCCGGGGAGCTGGACGCTTCCAGACCCTACCTGGGACCAGGGGTCCGTAAACCCCTAGATCAAGAAAGATGGAACGGGCGTGTCCGATCTTCGCCCTCGCGTGCTTCCCCTCTGCTAGGGGGATACCCACCGCGCACCGGCCAAAGCGGACCAGATGTATCGTCGATCGAGTCGATATCCGATCGCGACCGACGCCCGAGGTCCGATCGTTGTACGAATGGCGGGAATGCCCCAGGACGGGGCGTCCCGGGACAGAAACGGCGGGACGAACATGTCGGTGAGCGGGACGACGGCGGCGGCCGAGTCGCTGGAAGTCTGGATCGACCAGGATCTGTGCACCGGCGACGGCATCTGTGCGCAGTACGCGCCGGAGGTCTTCGAGCTGGACATCGACGGCCTCGCCTACGTGAAGGGCGAGGACGACGAACTGCGCCAGCAGCCCGGCGAGTCGGTGCCGGTGCCGCTGACGCTGCTTCAGGACGTGGTGGACTCGGTGAAGGACTGCCCCGGCGACTGCATCCACGTGCGCCGGGCGGCCGACGGGGTCGAGGTGTACGGGCCTGACGCCGAGTAGGCGGGGCCCGCAGGGACCTGCCGGGGCCCGCCAGGGCCCCGGCAGGCCCTTAGGTGAGGGCGAGCGGGGCGGTGGTCTGGGAGCGGTCCCAGCCGCCGCCCTTGCGCGTCCAGGTGAGGTCGAGCGAGATGTCGGGGGCGAAGCGCGGCACCTCGTCGCTGGAGTAGCCCTGCGCGTGGCCGGTGATGGCGCCGTCGGAGCGCAGCGCGAGCCGGCCGACGGTGAGGTTCTCGCGCTCGGAGAGCAGGGTGGCCAGGACGGCGGGGCGGCCGCCGGGGCCGGGTCCGAGCAGGTAGACGGCGTCGGGCGGGGTGCCGTTCCCGGCCGCGCAGTGCGCGGCGGCGACGGTGCCGGGCCGGCCGTCGCCGAGGTCGGCGGCGAAGCTGACGGCTATGGTCACCGGGAACGGCCCGCAGTCGAGCGGGAGTTCGGCCCGGGCCGGGTCGGGGGCGGCGGCCGCGGGGAGGGCCTTGGGGACGGGCCTGGAGGGCACGGGGGTGCCGTCGCCGGGGCCGGCGGTGAGTGCGGCCGCCACCACGGCGGCGCAGCCGGCCACCGTGACGCCCCAGTGCCAGGGGGCGGTGGGCCCCCGGCGGGGGCCGGTGCGGCCCGTTGCGGTCCGCTGTCCAGCCGTCGTCCCGACCGCGCTCTCCACCAGGCGTCCCCTCCAGTGGTCCGTGTGAGCGAGCATCGTCCCACACCGGGGCGGCCGCGGGGTGTCGCGGGTGTGCGGGAACGCGGGAGGGGTGGTACGGCGGTGCCGTACCACCCCTCCGGGAGGTGTCTCAGCCGAGGTCGACCTGGTCGGCGCTCTCGGTGCGGGCGGCGGCCCGGGCGGCCGCGCGCTCCTGCAGGGTGGGCTCGGGCGTCCCGTTGTCGTAGTCCTCGCCGTAGGCGCCCTTGGCCGGACGGCGGCGGCGCAGCGGCGGCTCGACGCCGTCGGCGAGCCGGCGGGAGGTGAGCAGGAAGCCGGTGTGGCCGATCATCCGGTGGTCCGGGCGGACGGCCAGGCCCTCCAGGTGCCAGGTGCGGACCATGGTCTCCCAGGCCTGCGGCTCGGTGAAGGTGCCGTGCTCGCGCAGGGCCTCGACGGTCTTGGACATCTGCGTGGTGGTGGCCACGTAGCAGCAGATGAGGCCGCCGGGGACGAGCGCCTTGGAGGCGACGTCCAGGCACTCCCAGGGGGCGAGCATGTCCAGGATGACGCGGTCGACGTCGGCCTCGACCAGGTTGTCCTGGAGGTCGCCGACGGTGAGCTTCCACGCCGGGTGGGGGCCGCCGAAGTAGCGCTCGACGTTGCTCCGCGCGATGTCGGCGAAGTCCTGCCGGCGCTCGTACGAGGCGAGCATGCCGGTGTCGCCGACGGCGCGCAGCAGGTACGTGGAGAGCGCGCCGGAGCCGACGCCGGCCTCGACCACGCGGGCGCCGGCGAAGATGTCGGCCATCGCCAGGATCTGCCCCGCGTCCTTGGGGTAGATCACGGCGGCGCCGCGCGGCATGGACAGGACGTAGTCGGGGAGCAGGGGGCGCAGCGCGAGGTACGGGACGTTCCCCGTGGTGCGCACGACCGTGCCCTCGGGGGCGCCGATCAGCTCGTCGTGGGGGAACGCACCCTTGTGGGTGTGGAACTGGTTCCCGGCCTGGAGCGTGAACGTGTAGTGGCGGCCCTTGGGGTCGGTCAGCTGGACCTGGTCCCCGACCTGGAAGGGCCCGCGTCGGCGGGTGGCACCGGTCGGTTCGGACATGCGGACAATCCTAAGGGAAGCGGACCGTCCGCCTTACCAGGTGATCTTTCAGCGGCCGGTGACGGCGGCGGTCAGGCGCTGTTCGATGTCGGTGAGCGTGGCGACGCCGTACACCCGGCCGTCGGCCTCCACGACCAGGTACTCGCCGGCGGGGGTGGCCCGGACGGCGCGCAGCAGGTCCTCGCCGGCGAGGTCGGCGGAGAGCCGCAGCCCGGGTTCGAGGTCGCGGGCGAGCGGGCCGACGGCGACCCAGGGGCGGCGGTGCTCGGGGACGGCGCGGACGGCGGACTCGCGGACCAGGGCGATCGGGTCGCCGCGGCCGTCGACGACGACGAGGGCGCCGGCCCGGGCCTCGTGGGCGCGCCGCATGGCCTCGCCGAGCGGGGTGTCTGCGGTGACCTCGACGGCCCGGCGGGCGAGGTCGCGCAGTCGCAGACCGGGCAGGACCTCCTTGAGCCGGGCGTTGCGCAGGGCGCCGGTGGCGCCGTTCCAGATGATGGCGGCGAGGACGGCGGCGAGGACGGCGTCGACCAGGGTGTCGGTGCGGCTGCGGTCGAGTTCGCGGGCCGCGCCGGCCAGCGGCAGGCCGATCAGGACGGCGACGGCGAGCGCGCGGCCGGCCCAGGCGGCGGCGACGGTGCCGGTCATCGGCTTGCCGGTGACCGCCCAGACGACGGCGCGCAGCATCCGGCCGCCGTCCAGCGGCAGGCCGGGGAGCAGGTTGAAGGCGGCGACGACGAGGTTGGAGACCATCAGGCCGGTGAGCAGGACGCCGGGCACGGTGGACAGCTCGACGGCCTGCAGGGCGAGGTAGAAGACGCCGCCGAGGACGAGCGAGAGCAGCGGGCCGACGAAGGCCAGCCAGAACTCGCGCCAGGGGCGTTCGGCCTCCTTCTCGATCTCCGAGACGCCGCCGAAGAACTGGAGCTGGATGCGGCGCACGCCGAGCTTGTAGCGCAGGGCGACCAGGGTGTGGGCGAGTTCGTGGACGAGCACCGAGCCGTAGAAGGCCACGGCGAAGGAGAAGGCGACGAGGTAGCGGGTGCCGCCGAGCTCGGGCAGCACCCGGTCGAGCTGGCCGCCGAAGACCCAGGTGATCAGGGCCGCGATGACGAACCAGGACGGGGTGACGTAGATCGGCACGCCGAAGGGGCGGCCCATCAGGATCCCGCCGCGCGGCTCCGGGTCCTCGGGCGGCGGGGGCCCGGGCCGGGTGTCGTCGTCGTGCGGTGGCCGGTCGGAGGTCCGCCGACCCCTGGAGTCGCTCACCGTGTTCCCTTCGTCCGTCTCCCCCCGTCGCGCGCCGCGCGCCGGTGCGCCCACGCTACGTGATCGGCGCGCCCGTCCGGTGCGCGCCCCTCGCGTTCCCACTGGCTTACTACCCCGTGGCGGCGGCTTCTGGCAGCACCGTGGCAGCGGGATGACAGCGCAGGGCAATAGGGTCTGGGGTATGGAGCAGACCGAGACCAGCAGTGCCGTCGTGGCCCGGGTACGAGCGGCGACGGCCCCGACCGGGCTCTCCCCGTCGCGCGCGGGCGACTTCCTCACCTGCCCGCTGCTGTACCGGCTGCGGGTGATCGACCGGCTGCCGGAGCCGCCGAGCTCGGCGGCCACCCGGGGCACCCTGGTGCACGCGGTCCTGGAGCGGCTGTTCGACTCGCCGGCGGCGGACCGGACGCCGGAGCGGGCGCTGGGGCTGCTGCGCCCGCAGTGGGAGCGGCTGCTGGGCGAGCGCCCCGAGCTGGCCGGGCTGTTCCCGGAGGACCCGGACGGCGCGGCGCTGACCCGCTGGCTGGCGGACGCGGAGAAGCTGGTCGCCCAGTGGTTCCGGCTGGAGGACCCGACCCGGCTGCACCCGGTGGAGCGCGAGCTGTACGTGGAGACGGCCCTGGAGTCGGGGCTGCTGCTGCGCGGGTACATCGACCGGGTGGACGTCGCGCCGACCGGTGAGGTCCGGCTGGTGGACTACAAGACCGGCCGGGCCCCGTCGCGGGACTTCGAGGGCCGGGCGATGTTCCAGATGAAGTTCTACGCGCTGGTGGTCTGGCGCTGGAAGGGCGTGATCCCCCGGCGGCTGCAGCTGGTCTACCTGGGCGGCGGCGGGGACGTGGTCAGCTACGACCCGGACGAGGCGGACCTGCTCGCGGTGGAGCGCAAGCTGCTGGCGCTGTGGGAGCGGATCGGCCACGCGGTGGCGACCGGCGACTTCCCGGCGACCCGCAACCGGCTCTGCGACTGGTGCGACCACCGGGCCAGCTGCCCGGAGTTCGGCGGCACGCCCCCGCCGTACCCGCTGCCCATGGCGCGTACGCCCGACGAGGACGATCCCACGGGGGATCCGACGAGCAAGGAGTCCTAGGTGACGATCCGAGTGCTGCTGGTCGACGACCAGCCGCTGCTGCGCACCGGTTTCCGGATGATCCTGGAGGCCGAGTCCGACCTGGTGGTGGTCGGTGAGGCCGGCGACGGCCAGCAGGCGCTGGACCAGGTGCGGGCGCTGCAGCCCGACGTGGTGCTGATGGACATCCGGATGCCGCGGATGGACGGGGTGGAGGCGACCCGCCGGATCGCCGGTCCGGGGCGCGACGGCCCGGCCAAGGTGCTGGTGCTGACCACCTTCGACCTGGACGAGTACGTGGTGGAGGCGCTGCGCGCGGGTGCGAGCGGCTTCCTGCTGAAGGACGTGCCGGCCGAGGAGCTGGTGCAGGCGATCCGGGTGGTGGCGGACGGCGCGGCGATGCTGGCCCCGTCGATCACCCGGCGGCTGCTGGACATGTACGCCACCAAGCTGCCCTCGGGCGAGGAGGCGCCGCCGCAGGCGCTGAACGCGCTGACCGAGCGGGAGCTGGAGGTGCTGAAGCTGGTGGCGCGCGGGCTGTCGAACGCGGAGATCGCGGCGGAGCTGTTCGTCAGCGAGACGACGGTGAAGACCCACGTCGGCCATGTGCTGACCAAGCTGCAGCTGCGTGACCGGGTGCAGGCGGCGGTGTACGCGTACGAGAGCGGCCTGGTGCGCCCCGGCGCGCTCTAGGAGGCCCGCACGGCCCGCACGGCCCGCGACGACGGCGGCCCGTCCGCTCCCCCGGTTCCGGGGGCGGACGGGCCGTTTCGTCGTGCGGGGCGGGCCGTGGCGCGGGCTGCCCGCCCCGGCCGACCCGGGGCGGGCTACTTGCCCTTGCCGACCCGGCCGATCTCCCAGAAGCGGAAGAAGCCGGTGGTGTCGACGGTCGACTCCACGCCGGTGATGTTGGACCGGGAGGTGAAGAAGGCCTTGTTCTGGAACAGCGGGATCAGCGGGGCGTTCTCCGCGACGATGCCCTGGATCTGGGCGTAGGCGCCCGTCGCGGCGGCCCGGTCGGTCTGCTTGAGGGTGTCGGGCACCAGCTTCTGGCTGATCCGCGCGTCGTCCCAGCCGTGGTGGTAGGCGCCGCCCTCGACGATCAGCGGGGCCACGTAGTTGTCGGGGTCCGGGTAGTCCGCGAACCAGCCGATCGTGTACATCTGGTACTTGCCCTCGTTCCAGCCCTTCTTGAAGGCGTCCCAGTCGGGCTCCTGCTGGACGGTCACCTGGAACAGGCCGCCGTTCTCCAGCTGCTTCTTGAGGGTCTCGGCCTCGGTCGCCTCGGCGCGCGAACGCGACCAGGTGAGGGTGAGCTTGACCGGGGTGGACACCTTGGCGGCGGCGAGGATCGCCTTGGCCTTGGCGGGGTCCTGGTCGCCGTAGCGGTCGAAGAAGGCCGTGTTGTGGCCGCTGACGCCGGCCGGGACCATCGAGTACAGCGGCTGGACGGTGCGCGCGAAGACGTCGCGGGCCAGCGACTTGCGGTCGACCAGCTGGGCGGCGGCCTGGCGGACGGCGACGTTGCCGGCGGTGGCGTCCTTGGTGTTGAAGACCAGGTAGCGGGTGTCGTTGCTGTCGCCCTCGACCACGCGCAGGTCGGTCTTGCCGCCCTGCTGGTCGGAGAGGATCTGCGCCGCGGTGTTCGGCTCGAGGCTGTTGTCGGCCAGGTCGACCTCGCCGTTGTCCAGCGCGGCCTTGAGGTCGGTCGGCTTGTCGAAGTAGCGCAGGACGAACTTCTTGTTCCGCAGCTTGGCGTCGCCGGTGTACTTGTCGTTGGGCGAGAGCACGACCTTGGCCGGGCCGTTCTTGGGGCTCGCCTCGACGGAGTCGATCTTGTACGGGCCGGAGCCGACCAGCTTGTCGTTGGGCAGCGCCTTGTCGGCCGGGAAGACCTCCTGGTCGACGATGGCGCCGGCCGGGCCGGCCAGCTTCGCCGGGAGGGTCGCGTCCGGCTGGGCGAGGTGGAAGAGCACCTCGGTGTCGTTGACCGCCTCGACCGTCTTGATCGACGAGAGCAGACCGGCCGGGCCGTTCTGGTCGTTGATCTTCAGGGTCCGCTGGATGGAGTGGACGACGTCGGCGGAGGTCAGCGCGTGGCCGTTGGAGAACTTCAGCCCGGTGCGCAGCGTGCAGCGGTACTGGGTGGCGTCGCCGGCGGTGAACTCGCAGGACTGGGCGGCGTCCGGGGTGGGCGCGCTGGACGCGGCCGGGTAGCTGAGCAACGACTGGAAGGTGTTGCGCAGCAGCAGCCAGGAGCCGGCGTCGTAGGCGACGGCCGGGTCGAGGGCGTTGGTCAGCGCCGTGGTGCCGAGGGTGATCGCCTTGTCGCCGTCCCCCTTGACGGCGTCGGTCACCGAGCCGCAGCCGGCCACCGCGACGGCCACGATTCCGGCGCAGCCGAGCACGGCCAGTCGTTCAGCTGAAGTCTTCACGGGTCGCGTCCTTCTGGGTGCGGTCCGGCTGCGACCGCGGGCACGACGGGGGTGCCCGTCAGCGGCGGTGCCTGGGCTCGGGGGTGGAACGAACTGGAGTAGCGTGCCATATCGAACACACACCCCCGATACCCGCACAGGTGACAGTTGGGACACGGGAGCGGGGCGCTGGGCTGGCCCGTCCTACGACTTGTCAGCCAATGCCCGTTTTCTCCCCGGGCACTCCCCCGGCCCGGCTTGATCCGTCCGCTTACCGGTCGGTAGTGGCGCCCCGCAATGAGACGACAATCACACGCGCGAGGCGACCAGCGAGCGCAGCAGCTCCAGGTCGACCTGCTCCAGCGAGGGCAGCACGAGACGCCCCGGCGCGGGCTCGATCGGCGCCACCGAGGGCACCGCGATCACCGGGCAGCCGGCCGCCTCGGCGGCCCGCACACCGGTCGGCGCGTCCTCCACGACCACGCAGCGGGCCGGGTCGGCGCCCAGCCGGCGGGCCGCCTCCAGGTACGGGTCCGGGTGCGGCTTGGTGCGCGGCACCTCGTCCCCCGCGACCGTGAAGGCGAAGTGCTCGGCGCCCAGCGAACGGAGCACGATGTCGATGATGTGCCGGTGCGAGGCGGACACCAGCGCGGCCGGGATCCCGTGCGCGGCCAGCGTGTTGAGCAGCCGCTCGGCGCCCGGCATCAGGGGCACGCCGCCGCCCAGCAGGTCGACGAAGCGCTGGTTGATCAGCACGGTCAGGTCGGCCGGCGAGAGGTCCACGCCGGTGCTGCTCAGCAGGTGGTCGATGACCCGGCTCATCGGGCCGCCGACCACCTGGGCGCGGTCCTCGGCGGTCAGCCGGTGGCCGAGCTCGGCGAAGAGCGAGGCCTCCGCCTGCCACCAGAAGTCCTCGGTGTCGACCAGCGTCCCGTCCATGTCCAGCAGCACCGCCTGGAGGCCCCGGTCGTCGTCGCCGCGATCGGGGGCCCGGGTGGCGGTGGAGATGGTGGTCATGGCGGGATCCTTCCGTCCGTGCCCGGATCGGCCCCGGGGATGGCACGGGCCGGCCCGCTTTTGAGCGGACCGGCCCGTTCAGGATCATCCAGAATACGCCCCCGTCGCCCGAAAAGGGCGAACGCTGCGCGACGCGGGTACTACCGGGCGTTGAAGTACTTGGCCTCGGGGTGGTGGATCACGATCGCGTCGGTGGACTGCTCCGGGTGCAGCTGGAACTCCTCGGAGAGCACCACGCCGATCCGCTCGGGCTTCAGCAGCTCGGCGATCTTCGCGCGGTCCTCCAGCTCCGGGCAGGCCCCGTAGCCCAGCGAGAACCGGGCGCCGCGGTACTTGAGCGCGAACATGTCCTTGACGTCCTGCGGATCCTCGTCGCCGAAGCCCAGCTCGTAGCGGACCCGGGCGTGCCAGAACTCGGCCAGCGCCTCGGCCAGCTGGACGGACAGGCCGTGCAGCTCCAGGTAGTCGCGGTAGGAGTTGTCGGCGAACAGCTCGTTGGCCGCCTCGGAGATCCGGTTGCCCATGGTGACCACCTGGAGGCCCAGCACGTCGCGGACCCCGGAGTCCTCCGGGCGGAAGAAGTCCGCCAGGCAGAGCCGGCGCCCGCGCCGCTGGCGCGGGAAGGTGAACCGGGTCCGCTCGCTGCCGTCCTCGTGGAAGACGACCAGGTCGTCGCCCTTGGAGTTCGCCGGGTAGAAGCCGTAGACCACGGCCGCCTCCAGCCAGCCCTCGGTCTGCAGCCGGTCCAGCCACATCCGCAGCCGCGGTCGGCCCTCGGTCTCCACCAGCTCCTCGTACGAGGGGCCCTCGCCGTTGCGGGCGGCCTTGAGGCCCCACTGGCCCTTGAACAGCGCGTCCTCGTCCAGCCAGGAGGCGTAGTCCGCGAACGGCACGCCCTTGACGATCCGGTCGCCCCAGAACGGCGGCTCGGGCACCCGGTTGTCCACCGCCACGTCGGAGCGGATCTGACCGAGGTTGACCTCCTCCGGCTCCTCGACCTCCACCCGGGCGTGCCGGCGCTGCTTGAGCTCCGGCAGGGTGGCGCCCGGCACGCCGCGCTTGACCGCGATCAGCGCGTCCATCAGCCGCAGGCCCTCGAAGGCGTCCCGGGCGTAGCGGACCTCGCCCTCGTAGATCTCGTGCAGGTCCTGCTCGACGTAGGCGCGGGTCAGCGCGGCGCCGCCGAGGATCACCGGGTAGTCGGCCGCCAGCTTGCGCTGGTTCAGCTCCTCCAGGTTCTCCTTCATGATCACGGTGGACTTCACCAGCAGGCCGGACATCCCGATGACGTCCGCCCGGTGCTCCTGGGCGGCGTCCAGGATCGCCGAGACCGGCTGCTTGATGCCCAGGTTGACCACGGTGTAGCCGTTGTTGGACAGGATGATGTCGACCAGGTTCTTGCCGATGTCGTGGACGTCGCCCTTGACGGTGGCCAGCACGATGGTGCCCTTGCCCTCGTCGTCGGACTTCTCCATGTGCGGCTCCAGGTGGGCGACCGCGGTCTTCATCACCTCGGCGGACTGGAGCACGAACGGCAGCTGCATCTGGCCCGAGCCGAACAGCTCGCCGACCACCTTCATGCCGGCCAGCAGCGTGCTGTTGACGATGTCCAGGGCCGGACGCTCCGTCAGCGCCTCGTCCAGGTCGGCCTCCAGACCGGCCCGCTCGCCGTCGATGATCCGGCGCTGCAGGCGCTCCTCCAGCGGCAGCGCCGCCAGTTCCTCGGCCTTGGACGCCTTCATCGAGGTCGAGGAGACGCCCTCGAAGAGCTGCAGCAGCTTCTGGAGCGGGTCGTAGCCCTCGCTGCGGCGGTCGTACACCAGGTCGAGGGCGACCGTCCGCTGGTCCTCGGGGATGCGGGCCATCGGCAGGATCTTGGAGGCGTGCACGATCGCCGAGTCCAGGCCCGCCTCGACGCACTCGTTCAGGAAGACCGAGTTGATCACCATGCGGGCGGCCGGGCTGAGGCCGAAGGAGATGTTGGACAGGCCGAGGGTGGTCTGCACGTCCGGGTGGCGGCGCTTGAGCTCGCGGATCGCCTCGATGGTCTCGATGCCGTCCCGGCGGGACTCCTCCTGGCCGGTGCCCAGGGTGAAGGCCAGGCAGTCGACCAGGATCGAGCCCTCGTCGATGCCGTACTCGGTGGTGAGCTGGGCGATCAGCCGCTCGGCGATCTCGACCTTCTTGTCGGCGGTGCGGGCCTGCCCCTCCTCGTCGATGGTGAGCGCGATCAGGCCGGCGCCGTGCTCGCGGGCCAGCGAGGCGATCCGGCCGAAGCGGGTGTCCGGGCCGTCCCCGTCCTCGTAGTTCACCGAGTTCAGCAGGGCCCGGCCGCCGAGCGACTCCAGACCGGCGCGCAGCACGTCCGGCTCGGTGGAGTCCAGCACGATCGGCAGGGTCGAGGCGGTGGCCAGCCGGCCGGCGATCTCCTTCATGTCGGCGACGCCGTCGCGGCCGACGTAGTCCACGCAGAGGTCCAGCAGGTGGGAGCCGTCGCGGATCTGGTCGCGGGCGATCTCCACACAGGCCTGCCAGTCGCCGGCCAGCATCGACTCGCGGAACTTCTTCGAGCCGTTGGCGTTGGTGCGCTCGCCGATCGCCAGGTACGAGGTGTCCTGGCGGAACGGCACCGACTGGTAGAGCGAGGCCGCGGCCGGCTCCGGGCGGGGGTCGCGCGGGGCGACCGGGCGGCCCTGCACCCGCTCGACCACCTGGCGCAGGTGCTCGGGGGTGGTGCCGCAGCAGCCGCCGACCAGCGACAGGCCGTACTCGCGGGTGAACACGTCGTGCGCGTCGGCCAGCTCGGCCGGGCTCAGCGGGTAGTGCGCGCCGTCCTTGCCGAGCACCGGCAGGCCCGCGTTCGGCATGCAGGACAGGCCGATCCGGGCGTTCTTCGCCAGGTAGCGCAGGTGCTCGCTCATCTCGGCCGGGCCGGTGGCGCAGTTCAGGCCGATGTAGTCGACCCCGAGCGGCTCCAGGGCGGTCAGCGCGGCGCCGATCTCCGAGCCGAGCAGCATGGTGCCGGTGGTCTCCACGGTCACCTGGACCAGCACCGGCAGGTCCAGGCCCGCCTCGGCCAGCGCCTGCTTGGAGCCCAGGATGGCCGCCTTGGTCTGCAGCAGGTCCTGACTGGTCTCCACCAGCAGGGCGTCCGCGCCGCCGGCGACCAGGCCGGCCGCGTTCTCCCGGAAGCCGTCGCGCAGCGTCGCGTACGGGGCGTGGCCGAGGGTCGGCAGCTTGGTGCCGGGGCCGATCGAGCCGAGCACCCAGCGGGTCCGGCCGTCCGCGGCGGTGTGGGCGTCGGCGGCCTCGCGGGCCAGCCGGGCGCCGGCCTCGGAGAGCTCGAAGATCCGCTCGGCGATCTCGTACTCGCCGAGCGCCGAGAAGTTGGCGCCGAAGGTGTTGGTCTCCACGCAGTCCACGCCCACCGCGAAGTACGCGTCGTGGACGGAGCGGACGATGTCGGGCCGGGTCAGGTTGAGGACCTCGTTGCAGCCCTCCAGGTTCTGGAAGTCCTCCAGCGTGGGGTCCTGCGCCTGGAGCATGGTGCCCATCGCCCCGTCGGCGACCACCACACGGGTGGCGAGTGCCTCGCGCAACGCGTTCGCGCGGCTCTGCTGGGTGACGGGCGGCTTGGCTGCGATGGCCATGGGGCTTCTCCCTGGGTGCGACGGCTGTCGGCTTTGCGAACCCGCTGAATCGGGGACGCACGTGGCCAGGGTATCCGCCCCCCGCCGGGAGGGGACCACCTGTTCCGTATCCTGAACGCCCGGCCACCGAGGGGGAAACGACAGGGTGACCACGATCCGGACATCGATACGAGACGGCGCGCGCCGGGCGGGGACCGCCGCGGTCGCCCGGGCGCGCGCACTGCGGGCCCGCTGGCGGAGCTGGTCCCGCCTGCGCAAGAGCCTGGTCGTGGGCCTGACGGCACTCGCCGTGGTGCTCGCGCCGATCGGCGCGGCGGCGCTCGCGCTGCGCCTGCAGTACGTCGGCGACCCCTCCCCCGAGGCCCGCACCCGCGGCCGGGACGCGCTCTGGCTGGGTCATGCCTGGGTCGACGGCCGGAAGGGTGACGCGGACGTCGCCGCCCTCGCCGCACGGCTGGCCGGCACCGGCGTCCACGACCTCTACGTGCACACCGGCCCGCTGGAGCACGACGGCTCGCTGCCGCCCGCCGTGCACCCCCGGGCGGGCTGGTTCGTCGAGGCGGCACACCGGGCGCTGCCCGGGGTCCGGGTGCAGGGCTGGCTCGGCGACGAGGTGAAGCCCGAGAAGGACGCCCTGGACCTGGAGGACGCCGCCACCCGCGAGCGGGTCACCGCCTCCGCCCGCCAGGTCCTGGACGTCGGCTTCGACGGCGTGCACTTCGACATGGAGCCGATCCGGCCCGGCTCCCGGGGCTGGCTCGCCCTGCTCGACCAGGTCCGCCCGGTCACCGCCGGGCGCGGCGCCACGCTGTCGGTGGCCGCCCCGCAGATCGACCCGCTGCCGTACCAGCACGACGTGGCCATCGCGCTCACCGACCACGGCAAGTGGTGGGACCAGGCGTACTTCGCCGCGACCGCCCGCCGGGTCGACCAGATCGCGGTGATGACCTACGACTCCAGCATGCCCACCGAGGGCTTCTACGGCGCCTACAACGCCTACCAGACCGAACTCGCGCTGGAGGCCACCCCGGCCGACGTCGACCTCCTGATGGGGCTGCCGTTCTACTGGGACGACAAGTGGGGCCACCGGGGCAGCGCCGAGACGGTGACCGCGGGGATCCGGGGCATCCGGCTGGGCCTCGGCCGCCAGGACCTGCGGCGACCGAACTTCGGCGTCGGCCTGTACGTGGACTTCGCCGCCACCGAGCAGAACTGGGCCGACTACCGGCGCGAGTGGGTCCGGTAGCGGTCAGGCCCGCCCGGAGAGGGTCTCGGCCGCCGCCATGCGGTGCGCGAGGGCCCGCAGGTAGCGGTGGACGGTGGCGCCCTCGCCGGTCACGTAGTGCGAGACGGCCCGGTAGAACGGCTGGTACACCTCGCCGCGCTCGGTGACGGTGAGGCTGCAGCCCCGGCCCGCCGGGGTGAGCACGTACGTCCAGGTGCCGCCGTACGGCAGGTCCGGGTCGGCGATCCCGGTCACCAGGCGCCGCGGGGCCGTGCTCTCGACCACCTCGTAGGTGGTGTGGCCGTGCCTGCCGTACTCGCGCCAGCGGGGGCGGCCGGCCGCGGTGGCGGGCAGCCGCTCCACGTGGGCCAGCCCCGGGCGCCAGGCCGGGAAGAGGTCGACGGCGGTCAGCACCTCCCAGACCTCGCCGGGCGGCCGGTCCAGCTCCAGACCGCCCTCGCTGAGGTGCTCCACCGGCAGCCGCCGGCCCGCGGCCAGCGCCGCCGCCGTCAGCCCGGCCGCGACCACCACCAGTGCCGCCCCGGCACCCGCCCATCGCCGTCCGCTCATCCGCCGGCTCCTCACGCCCGTGCCGTCCGGCCCCACCCCCATCATCGCGCCGTCCGGCCGCCCGGGCGCGGCCGGGCGGTGATGGTGGCGGGACGGCGGCCGGGGCGGGGACGGCGGCAGGGTCCGGCGGCGGGGTCCGGCGGGCGGGCCCCGGATAACCGCTGGATCGTGGGCGTCCCCTCCCCCAGACTGTCCCGGTGGCCCGGCGGCCCGGGGCTTCAAAGCCCGTAGGCTGGGCAGGTAGGGAACCATGGAGCGAGGCGTTCCATGGGTGACGAGAGGTTCGACCGTCGGCTTCCGGCCGCCGGCACCCGGGCACGACCGGCCGGGTGGCGCGGTGGTGGCCGACCGGAGGGAGACGCTGGGTGATCGAGCTGGAAGATGTTCCCGAGTTGATCGACCCGGTGATGGTCTGCGCCTTCGAGGGGTGGAACGACGCGGGTGACGCCGCCTCCGCCGCCCTGGCGCACCTGGACGAGACCTGGGGCGGCAAGGTGTTCGCCGCGCTCGACGCGGAGGAGTACTACGACTTCCAGGTCAACCGGCCCACCGTGTGGTTGGACGGCGGTGTGCGCCGGATCACCTGGCCGACCACCCGGCTCTCCGTGATCCGGGTCACCGAGCCGGCCACCCGGGACGTCGTGCTGGTCCGCGGCATCGAGCCGAGCATGCGCTGGCGCTCGTTCTGCAACGAGCTGCTGGGCTTCGCGCACGAGCTGGGCGTCGAGCTGGTGGTGATCCTGGGCGCGCTGCTCGGCGACACCCCGCACAGCCGCCCGGTGCCGGTCAGCGGTGTCACCTCCGACCCCGAGCTGGCCCGCCGGCTGGAGCTGGAGGAGAGCCGCTACGAGGGCCCCACCGGCATCGTCGGGGTGCTCCAGGAGGCGTGCACGCACGCCGGGGTGCCGGCGGTGACGCTCTGGGCCGCGGTGCCGCACTACGTCGCGCAGCCGCCGAACCCGAAGGCCACCCTGGCGCTGATCAACAAGCTGGAGGACCTGCTGGACCTGCGCATCCCGCCGGGCGAGCTCGGCGAGGACGCCCGGGCCTGGCAGCTCGGCGTGGACCAGCTGGCCGCCGAGGACAGCGAGGTCGCCGAGTACGTCCAGCAGCTGGAGGAGGCGCAGGACACCGCGGAGCTGCCGGAGGCCTCGGGCGACGCGATCGCCCGCGAGTTCGAGCGGTACCTGCGGCGCCGGGAGAACGTCGGTCCGACCGGGGAGAAGCCGGTCGCCGGGCACGCCACCGCGGAGCGGCCGGCCGAGCCCGAGCCGCCGACCGCCCGGGAGAGCCAGGACGGCGCCGAGGAGGAGTGAGCCTCCCCGCAGCCACGGCGAAGGGGCGTCAGGACCGCTGGTCCTGACGCCCCTTCGGCGTCTGCGGGCGCCCCGGGCGCGGGTGCTACAGCGCGACGCCGAGCAGCGCGTCCACGGTGCGGGTGGCCAGGCCGGGCGCGCCGATGTCGGTGCCGCCCTCGCTCTCCTGAGTGGCGGCCCAGCGGTCCACGGCGGCCAGCGCGGCGGGCGCGTCCAGGTCGTTCGCGAGCGCCGCGCGGACCTCCGCGAGCAGCTGCTCGGCGGCCGGGCCGTCCGGCCGGGAGACCGCGGCGCGCCAGCGGGCGAGCCGCTCGACGGCCTCGTCCAGGGTGGCCTTGGTCCACTCCCAGTCCTCGCGGTAGTGGTGCGAGAGCAGGGCCAGGCGGATCGCCGCCGGGTCGACGCCCTCGCGGCGCAGCGCCGAGACGAAGACCAGGTTGCCGCGGGACTTGGACATCTTGTGGCCGTCCAGGCCGACCATGCCGGCGTGCACGTACGCCTGGGCGTACGGGTGGGCGCCGGTGGCGACCTGGGCGTGCGCGGCGCCCATCTCGTGGTGCGGGAAGGAGAGGTCGCTGCCGCCGCCCTGGATGTCGAAGGACATGCCGAGGAACTGCAGGGCGATCGCGACGCACTCGATGTGCCAGCCGGGGCGGCCGTGGCCGAGCTCGGTGTCCCAGGCCGGCTCGCCGGGGCGGGCCGCGAGCCAGAGCAGGGCGTCCAGCGGGTGGCGCTTGCCGGGGCGGTCCGGGTCGCCGCCGCGCTCGGCGAAGACCGGGTGCATGGCCTCGCGGGTGAGACCGGAGACCTCGCCGAAGGTCGGGTCGGACTCGACGGAGAAGTAGATGTCGCCGTCCAGCTCGTAGGCGGCGCCACTGGCCAGCAGCTTCTGGACCAGCGGGACGATCCACGGGATCGACTCGACGGCGCCGATGTAGTGGGCCGGCGGGAGCAGCCGCAGGGCGGTCATGTCCTCGCGGAACAGCGCGGTCTCGCGCTCGGCGAGGGCCACCCAGTCCTGGCCGGTCTCGACCGCGCGCTGCAGCAGCGGGTCGTCGACGTCGGTGACGTTCTGGACGTAGAGGACGTCGTGGCCGGCGTCCCTCCACACCCGCTGCACCAGGTCGAAGGCGTTGTAGGTGGCGGCGTGGCCCATGTGGGTCGCGTCGTAGGGCGTGATGCCGCAGACGTAGATCCGGGCGGCGCCGTCCTGCGGCACGACCTCCCGGATGCCTCCCGTCGCGGTGTCGTGGATTCGAAGGGGGAGCCCCTGACCAGGCAGGGCGGGAACCTCGGAGGCGGGCCAGGCATGCATGGGATCGACTTTAACCTTGAGAACATTTGAAAGCCTAACCAGTCGGCAAGATCGACTGGAATCACTTGCTTGCGTGGCCCGAGCGGTTCCTGATCGATCGTGTCCGGCGGCCGGGCACCCCGCCGCCCCGGGCCCGCCCCGGGCCGGGCGTCCCGGATCCGCCCCGCGCACGGCCTCGCGGGGCGGACCGGGCGGACGGGCGTCCGGTCGACCCTGCCGCCGACCGGACGCCCGCGACCCTCGGGGCCGCGGCCGGAGCCGCTACGACCGCTGCCAGAGGGCCGGCACGTTCGGCGGCTCCCACCCCGTGATGGCGGTGTGCCCCTGGAGGCACCGGTAGGAGACGCCGCCGTAGGTGACGCGGTCGCCCGCGTTGTAGAAGGTGCCCGCGGCCCAGGTCCCGCCCGGCGGCGTGGTGGGGGGTGTGGTGGGCGGGGTGGTCGGCGTGGTGGGGGTGGCCGTCGGGGTCGGGGTCTGCGGCACGTTGAGCACGAAGTCGTACGTGCCCTCCTTGGCGGAGCCGACCTGGCGGACGTTCATCAGCAGCCGCGCGTCGTAGATGGTGTCGGTGCTGTTGCGCGGCTCGTTCGGGAAGTACAGCTGGGTGGTGAGCACCGGCCGGCCGGGCGCCTGGAGCTTGACGTGGATGTGCCGGGTGCGGCCCGGGTAGAGGCCGGGCACGATCGTGGTGAGGCTGAACGCGCCCTGCGCGTTGGTGAACTGGTGGCCGCGGAAGGTGAAGCCCACGTTGTCGTAGTTGCCGTTCACGTCGGCCTGCCAGAAGTCCAGCAGGACGCCGGAGAGCGGCAGGCAGGCGCGGCCGAAGACGTAGCCGCTGACGGTGAGCCTGGTCCCCGGGGTGCTGTCGGTGATGAGCGAGCTGCGCAGGGGGGAGTTGGGCTTGAAGTAGGGGCCTTCGGTCTGCTCGACGGTCGGGGCGTCGCCGTCGTGGCACTCGGGGGTGTAGTCCGGCATCTCGCCGGTGCCGACCCGGTCGCGGGCCAGCGCGACGCCGCCGCCGACCAGCAGCGGCGCGGTGCCGAGCACGGCGGCGGCCCGGAGGACGGTCTTGCGGCTGATCAGGCGGTCGATCGGACCGTCCGTCCCGGTGACGGGCTCTTCGGACGCGGGCATGCGCCGACTCCTTCGGTGTGGGTGTGGGGGATCTGCCGGTGTCGATGGGGGGGGTGACGGCCCTTGCCATGGTGGGGGCATGACAAGGACCGGGCCGGCGGGCCGCCCGCTCGCGCCGGGCGGTCCGCCGGTGGCCAGCAGTCAACCTACGGGCCGTCCGGACCGGCCGCGATGGACGTGATCCGGGGATCGTGGTGATTTCCTCCGACCTTCGCCCGGAACTCCCCGGGCGTCATCCCGGTCTCCCGCCGGAAGAACCGGCAGAAGTACGCCGGGTCGCCGAAACCGGCCTCCCGGGACACCTGGCGCACCGTCAGTTCGGTGCAGGCCAGCAGGCGCTTGGCCTCCAGCGTCTGCTGCTGGCGGATCAGCCGGCCCGGCGTGCGGCCGGTCGCCTGCTTCACCATCGCCTGGAGGTGTCCGGCGGACACCCCCAGCTCGTGGGCGCAGGAGGCGACCGAGCGCTGCACCCCGCCCGGGGTGGCGATCAGCCGGGTGAACGCGGCGGCGAGGTCACCGGTGCGGCCGGGCGGCGCCCCCGGCCCGGTCGGCGCACAGGCCCGCAGCGCCCGGACGATCAGGATGTGCAGACTGGCCCGCAGCACACCCGGGTAACCCGCCGGGCGGGCCCGGTACTCGGCCTCCATGTCCGCCAGCAGCCCGGCGATCGGCCCGGCCTGCTCGCCCAGCCGCACACCCGGACGCCCGGCCAGCACGCGCAGCGCGGCGAGGTCCTGCGGATCGGTCAGCAGGAAGTCCTCGTTGAACAGCACGACCTGGCCGGTCAGGTCGTCCGCGTCCACCCAGTGGTGCACCTGGCCGGGCGCGATGACGCACAACTGCGGGGGCCGCAGCGGCCGCTGGACCAGGTCCAGGACGTGGGCGCCGCGGCCGCCGGTGACGTAGACGATCTCGAAGAAGGAGTGCCGGTGGGGGAAGCCGGCCCGGGAGAGCGGGCCGATGGTGTCGAAACTGCCGATCGCGAACGGGAGCAGATGCGGCAGCGGGACCTGGAGGCGGTGCAGCGGCAGGTCCAGGTGGGGGGTGGTCCGTCGCTCGTCCATCGTCGCAGTGTGCGGCCGGGACCGGGCACCGGTCCAGACCACTGCCGACGGGAGGGACCCGCGGACGGTCGGACCGCGGGGGCGGCCGACCTTCGAACCGTCGGCCCGGCGGGCCGCCGGACCGTCGGATCGTCAGAACGGCTGATCGTCAGAACAGCGGGCCGCCAGAACAGCGGGTCGTCAGAACGGCCGGCCGCCAGAACGGCGCGTCGTCAGAACGGCGGGTCGTCAGATCGGCGGCCAGGGGATGGACGGCCAGTCCTCGGAGGGCAGCGGGTGGGCGCCGGTGGCGAGCAGCGCGGCCACCCGGGCCCGGGCCGCGTCCAGCTCGGCCGCCGTCAGGTGCGGGGCCAGCCGCTCCCCCAGCGCGCCGTCCAGCTGCCCGGCCAGCCCGGCCAGCACCGCCGCGGCCTCCTCGGGCAGCGGCTGCCCGGCCCAGCCCCAGAGCAGGGTGCGCAGCTTGTCCTCGGTGTTGAAGGTGACGCCGTGGTCGATGCCGTAGATCCGGCCGTCGGCGGCCGGGATCAGATGGCCGCCCTTGCGGTCGGCGTTGTTGAGGACGGCGTCCAGCACCGCGAGCCGGCGCAGCCGCGCGTCGTCGGGGTGGACCAGCAGCGCCGTGCGCCCGTCGCCCACCTCGGCCCGGACGATCGGCAGCCAGCCGTCCTCGGGACCGCCCGGGTCCTGGAGCGCGAGCAGCGGGGCGGCCTCCGGATCGGGTTCCACCCAGAGCTGCACCATGCCCGGCCCGTGCGGGCCCTCGCGCAGCACGGTGGGCGGGACGAGGCCCCAGCCGGTGGCGGCGGACAGCTCGTACGCGGCGACCTCGCGCCCGGCCAGGGTGCCGTCCGGGAAGTCCCAGAGCGGGCGCTCCCCGGCCACCGGCTTGTAGACGGCCTGCGCGGCGAGGCCGTCCGCGTCGACGGTGCAGTAGAGCGCGGCGTTGGAGGCGTCGGTGAGCCGGCCGTGCACGGTGAGCGCGCCCTCGCGCAGCAGCCGCAGCGCGGTGGCCGGGTCGGCGGCGAGGGCGGCGGCCTCGGCCGGGTCGGAGCGCGGCGGCCCGAGTTCGTCGGCCGGCCGGGTGTTCAGCGCCGGTACCCGTTCGCGCGCGGGCACAGGTGGCCCTCCGGGTCGAGCGGGAGGTTGCAGAACGGGCAGGGCCGGCGGCCCGCCGCGACGAGGTCCAGCGCGCGCTTGGCGAACACCCGGGCCATCGCGCCGGACAGCCGCACCCGGAGCATGTCGGGACCGTTCTCGTCGTCCTCGAAGACGGCGGCGCCCTCCTCCTCGCCCTCCTCGTCCTCGATCAGCGCCTGCGCCTCGACGACCAGGCAGCCGTCCACGCTGTCCCAGGCCAGCGCCATCGTGCCGACCCGGAACTCCTGCTCCAGCGGCAGGTCCAGCGGCGCGGTGTCCAGCAGGTCCTGCGGGGCGCTGGCCGGGATGGTGGCGTCGCCGCCGCTGCGGCGCAGGGCCTCGTCGAGGACCTCCTCGATCCGCTCCGCGAGCGCGGCGACCTGGGTCTTCTCCAGCAGCACGCTGGTGATCCGCCCCCGGGCGCTGGCCTGCAGGTAGAACGCCCGGGCGCCGGGCTGGCCGACGGTACCGGCCACGAACCGTTCGGGCTGGTCGTAGAAGTGGACCTGACGGGGCACGCTCTCGCTCCGGATCGTATCGATCGTCGTGGACGTCGGGGACGTCGCTGGGTTCGGGGTCGGGCTCGGGCTCTTGGTCGGACTGTCGGGCTTCCGGGCTCCGGGTGCGGGCTCCGGATCGGGTGGTCCGGGGTACGCGGCCGGACGCGCCGGGGCCCACTGGTCACCCTACGACCTCCCGGGCCGGGCCGGGGAGCCGAGGCCTCGACGGACGGTTCAGGCCGTACCGGTGGAGCCGCCGACCACGGCGTCCCCGCTCGCGCCGCCCCGGCCGGGCCCGCCGGCGGGCCGCGGGGCGAGGGAGGAGAGGTCGCCGGTGTCGCCCATCCGCAGCACGAACGGGCGGCGCTCGGTGTAGCGGATCGCCGTGACCGAGCAGGGGTCGACGTTGATCCGCTGGAAGTGGTCGAGGTGGAGGCCGAGCGCGTCGGCCACCACGGCCTTGATCACGTCGCCGTGCGAGCAGGCGATCCAGACCGCGTCCTCGCCGTGCTCGGCGGCGATCTTCTCGTTCCACTCGCGGACCGCGCCCACCGTGCGGTGGCTCAGCTCGCGCAGCGACTCGCCGCCGGGGAAGGCGGCGGCGGCCGCGTGGTCCTGGACGGTGCGCCAGAGCGGTTCCTTGGCCAGCTCGGCCAGCGGCCGGCCGGTCCACTCGCCGTAGTGGCACTCACCGAGCCGCTCGTCCAGCGCGGGCTCGCCCGGCGCCGCGCCGCCCCGCGCGGGGCCGGCCAGCTCGGGGCGGACGGCGAGCAGCGGCTCCAGGGTCTGCCGGCAGCGCTCCAGCGGGCTGCTGACCGCCTGGACCAGCGGGACGGGGGCGAGCCGGCCGGCGAGCGCGGCGGCCTGCTCGCGCCCGGTGTCGTCGAGGTCCACCCCGGGCGTCCAACCGGCCAGGATTCCGGCGGTGTTCGCGGTGGAGCGGCCGTGGCGGACGAGCAGCAGGGTGGGCATGGGCCCACCCTACGGCCTCCCGGGCCGTCGCGGGCGGGCTTCCGGATCTTGGTCGGACCGCCGCGGCGGGCGCGGTGGGCTGGGCGCGAGCGGGCCGGGAGCGGGGCGCGAGCGGGCCGGGTTCCGGTTGGGTTCCGGCCGGGAGGCGGGGCGGAGGGCCGGGTGCGGCGGAACCGGTGCCGGGGCGAACCGTCGTCGCGGCGGATGTTTCCGATCGGCCCCAGGGGCCAGAATGGCCCGCATGATCGTGCATTGCGCCATCTACCGCGACGGCCGACCGGTCGCGACGCCCGAGGGCCCCGCCGGGACCCTCGCCGCCGCACGGAAGGCGGGGCGCGGCGGCTTCGTCTGGATAGGCCTGTTCGAGCCCAGCGCCGAGGAGCTCGACGAGGTCGCGTCCGAGTTCGGGCTGCACCCGCTCGCGGTCGAGGACGCGGTCGGCGCCCACCAGCGCCCCAAGGTCGAGGCGTACCAGGACTCGCTGTTCGTCGCGCTCAAGACGCTCGGTTACCACCCCGGCGGCCACGCGGTGACCAGCGGCGAGGTGATGCTCTTCGTCGGCGAGGACTTCGTGATGACCGTCCGGCACGGCGCCGACAGCCCGCTCGGCGACCTGCGCGCCGAGCTGGAGCGGCAGCCGGAGGTGCTCAGGTACGGCCCGAGCGCGGTGCTGCACTCGGTCTGCGACACCGTCGTGGACGGCTACGTGGACGTGGTGGTCGGGCTCCAGACGGACCTCGACGAGTTGGAGGCCGACGTGTTCGCCCCCGGCCGGGTGGGTCGGGACATCGCGAGCCGGATCTACGGCTACAAACGGCAGCTGGTCACCGTCCGCCGGGCCACCGGCCCGCTGCTCGACCCGATGCTGCGACTGGAGCGCGGCGGCGTGCCGTACGTCCGCGCCGAGGCGCTGCCGTACCTGCGGGACGTCGCCGACCACCTGGCCCGCGCCAACGACCAGGTGGAGGGCATGGACCGGCTGCTCTCCGACATCCTCGCCGCGAACCTGGCGCAGGTCAGCGTGCAGCAGAACAACGACATGCGGAAGATCTCCGCCTGGGCGGCGCTGGCCGCCGTGCCGACGATGATCGCCGGTGTGTACGGGATGAACTTCGAGCACATGCCCGAGCTGCACCAGCCCTGGGGCTACCCGGCGGCGGTGGTGCTGATGGTGGTGGTCTGCGTGCTGCTGCACCGGGTGTTCAAGCGGCACGGCTGGCTGTAGCCCCGGTGCGGCCCCGTCCGCGCGGGCGGGGCCGCACCGGCGCGGGCGGTCAGGCCAGACCGGCGCGCTCCAGCGCCTCGACGCCGGTGCGCAGCGCGGTGATCCGCTCGTCGAGGGTGAAGCCGGCCGGGGCCAGGGTGAGCGTGGTGACGCCCGCGTCCGCGTAGGCCTGCATCCGGTCGGCGATCCGGGCGGTGTCGCCGATCAGCGAGGTGGCGTCGATGAGCTCGTGCGGGACGGCGGCGGCCGCGCCCGCGTAGTCCCTGGCCAGGTAGCGCTCCTGGACCTCGTCGGCGGCCTGCTCGTAGCCCATCCGACGGGCGAGCTGGTTGTAGAAGTTCTTCTCCTTGCTGCCCATGCCGCCGATGTAGAGCGCGGTGTACGAGCGCTGCGAGTCGACGCCCGCCTTGATGTCCTCGCCGACCGCGATGGCGACGGTCGGGCAGACGTCGAAGCCCTCGAACTCCCGGCCGGCCCCGGCGCCGGCCCTGACCCGGCCGGCCTTCAGCGGGTCGAGGGAGAGCGCGGCGTGCTCGGGGTCGAAGAAGATGCCGAGCCAGCCGTCCGCGATCTCGCCGGTCTGCTCCAGGTTCTTCGGGCCGATCGCGGCGATGTACAGCGGGATGTGCTCGCGCACCGGGTGCACGGTGAGCTTGATCGGCTTGCCGGGGCCGCCGGGCAGCGGCAGCGTCCAGTGGTCGCCCTCGTGCACCAGCCGCTCGCGGGACATCGCCTTGCGGATGATCTCCACGTACTCGCGGGTGCGGGCCAGCGGCTTGTCGAACTTCACGCCGTACCAGCCCTCGGAGACCTGCGGGCCGGAGACGCCGAGGCCGAGCCGGAAGCGGCCGCCGGAGAGGGTGTCCAGGGTGGCGGCGGTCATCGCGGTCATCGCGGGGGTGCGGGCCGGGATCTGGAAGATCGCCGAGCCCACGTCGATCCGCTCGGTCCGCGCGGCGACGAAGGACAGCACGGTGGCCGCGTCCGAACCGTAGGCCTCGGCGGCCCAGCAGACCGAGAAGCCGAGCCGGTCGGCCTCCTGGGCGACGGCGATGTTGTCGGCGTCCATGCCGAGTCCCCAGTAGCCGAGGTTGATGCCGAGTCGCATGGGCACTGCCTTCCAGTCGGGTGTGTCGTGAGGGTAGCGGCGCGTCCGGCGGACATGCTACTGGCCGGTAGGAGTGCGCCGGGTCACATTTCGGCCGCGCGCCGCGCCCGTCCGGAGCGGCGCGGCGGGCGGTGGTCGTCCTGCGGGTCTGCACACCTGCCCGGGCACCGGCCGCTACGCTCAGCCGACGTGGGGGCGCCTCGCCTCACCTGCGCGTTCGCCCCCCGTCGTCCCGGCCGCGGTGCCACCCGGTCCCGCCGCGCCGCCACCGCACCTTCGGCCAGTGAGAGGGCACGTCCGATGGAAAAGCGTCACCTCGGCCGCACCGGACTGCAGGTCTCCCGACTCGGCCTCGGCACCATGACCTGGGGCCGCGCCACCGACGAGCAGGAGGCCGCCGACCAGCTCAAGGAGTTCGTCGACGCCGGCGGCAACCTCGTCGACACCGCCGACGTCTACGCCGACGGCGACGCCGAGTACCTGCTCTCCCGGCTCACCGACAGCCTCGTCCCCCGCTCCGACCTGGTCATCGCCACCAAGGCCGGCAGCGTCCCGGCCGCCGGCCGCCGCTTCGACGGCTCGCGCGGCCACCTGCTCGCCGCGCTCGACGCCTCACTGCGCCGGCTCGGCACCGACTACGTCGACCTCTGGCAGGTGCACGCCTTCGACCCGGCCACCCCGGTCGAGGAGACCCTCAGCGCCCTCGACATCGCCGTCTCCTCCGGCCGGGCCCGCTACGTCGGCGTCTGCGACTTCAGCGGGTGGCAGCTGGCCAAGGCCGCCACCTGGCAGGCCGCCCACCACGGCCGGGTGCCGCTGGCCGGGTCGCAGCTGGAGTACTCGCTGCTCCAGCGCGGCCTCGAACGGGAGGCCCTGCCCGCCGCGCGGGACGCCGGGGTCGGGCTGCTCGCCGCCTCCCCGCTCGGCCGCGGCGTGCTCACCGGCAAGTACCGGCACGGCCTCCCGCAGGACTCCCGCGGCGCCTCGCCGTACCTGTCCGGGTTCGTCCAGCCGTACCTCGGGGAGCGCGCCCGGCGGATCGTGGACGCCGTCGCCACCGCCGCCGACGGGCTCGCCAGCAGCCCGCTGGCGGTCGCGCTCGCCTGGGTCCGGGACCGGCCCGGGGTGGCCAGCGCGCTGGTCGGGGCCCGCACCGTGGGACAGCTGCAGGCGGCGCTGTCGGTGGAGGCGCTTACGCTTCCGGAGGAGATCCGCGGTGCGCTCGACGACATTTCGGCGCCGGTGCACCGCTACCCCGACCAGGGGTGGAGCGAGCTGTAGCGGCCGCTCGACCCCGCGCCCGAGCCTGCCCGAACCGACCGACCGCCGGCCCGGCCGCCCCGCGCGGCCCCGGACCGGCCCGACCCGCCGACCGCCCGCTGCACGGGGCGGCCGGTACCCAGCAGTGGAGTTGAGCTTTTGTGGAGCGGACGATGACTGACGCGGAGAACGGCGCTCCGGAGGAGACCTCGGCGGGCGCGGGTGCCGGCGGCGAGGCGGCCGACCGGGGCTCCGTTCCCGCCCAGGCGTCGACGGACCGGGGGTCGGCGGGCGAGGCGTCGGCGGATGCGGCGACCCCGGGCGAGACCGAGCCGGCTTCGGACGTGGCCGGTCCGGCCGTCGACCCGGCGGAGCGGGCGGCGGCCGTCGCGGCGCTGGCCGAGCGGGTCCGCTCGGTCGGCCGGTCCGCCGAGGGCGCCGCCGGGCCGGTCCCGGCCGGAGCCGCGGCGGAGACCGGGGCGGACAGCGGGGCGGCCCCCGCCGGCGGCACCACGACCGACCGGGCGGTGACGGACGAGCAGCGGACGCTGGCGCTCAAGGCCACCGCCGAGGTGCTCGCCGCGGGCGGCGCACCCGCCGAACTGGCCACCGCCGCCGTGTCGGTCTTCGGCGACGGCGCGGCCGAGCAACTCCGCGAGGACCCGTGGGCCGTGCTCACCCTGCCCGGCGTCCGGCCCGAGCACGCGGACGGCTTCGCCCGCGGTCTGCTCGGTCCGGCGGCCGGTCCGGGCGACCCCCGGCGGGCGCAGGCGCTGGTCGGCTGGCTGCTGGAGCAGGCGGCGCTGCGCGGCCACTCGGCCCTGGAGATCGGCGAGGTGACCGCCGGTCTCGACCGCCTCGGGGTGCCGGACTCCGCCGCCGCCGTCCAGGCCGCGGTGCTCGACGGCCGGGCGATGCCGTTCCAGGAGGAGCTCACCGGTGCCGAGGCGCACGCGGCGGGCGGGGACGACGAGGACGAGCCGCCGACCCGGACCCTGCTCGCCCTGGAGCGCCTGGCGCTGGCCGAGGAGAGCCTGGCCGACGGCCTGGTCCGGCTGATGTCCACCTTCGTGCCCGGGGAGGACCCGGCGGAGCGGGACGAGGCGGCGGGCGAGGACGATGACGCCGAGGAGGCGGTCGAGGGGTCCGTCGACGCATCCGCCGAGGACGCCGCCGGGGACCCGGTCGAGGAGTCCGTCGACGCGTCCGCCGACCACGCGCCCGCCGCACCCGGTCCGGCCGCCTGGGAGGCCGCCGCCGCGGCGGCCCCCTCCTCCTCCGCGACCGCCCTGGTCCGGGCGGTCGCCGAGAGCGCGCTCGTCCTGCACACCGGCGGCGAGGCCGCCCGCGCCGAACCGGCCGCCCTGCTGGCCGCCGCCACCGGCCTCGGGCTGCGCGCCTGGGCCGCCACCTGGACCGACCACGGCCGGGACGCCTTCGCGGCGCTCGCCCCGCTCGCCGACGCCCCGGCCCCCGTGCCCGTCGCCACGCTGGCCGAGCTGCTCGCCGGCGCGGCCGGCCCCGGCCGGTCCTCGGACGGCGCCCTCGCGCTGGACCTGCTGATCGTGCTGGACGCCCCGCTGCTGGACGTCGAGCTGGCCGCCACCCTGCTGGAGTCGCTGGCCGACGGCAGCCGGCTGGTGCTCAGCGGCGACCCCGGCCAGCTCTGGTCGGCGGGCCCCGGCCGGTTCTTCGCCGACCTGCTCGCCGCCAAGGTCTGCCCGGCCGTCTCCTCCCGCACCCCGGACTTCGGCCCGATCGGCGAGCTGGTCTCCGGCGTCGGCATCGGCGAGCTCCAGCCGGTCGAGGCGCCGGACAAGGAGGTGGTCATCCTGACCGCCAAGGACGCCGGTGAGGCCGTCCACCGCGCCATCCAGCTGCTCACCGACTCCATCCCGCGCGCCCTCGGCATCCCGTCCGAGCAGGTCGTCCTGCTCACCCCCGGGCACGGCGGCGGGGCCGGCACCCGCGCGCTGAACGCCGCCGCCAAGGCCCGGCTCAACCCGGGCCCGGGCCGGTTCGCCGGCTTCGACCCGGGCGACCGGGTCGCCGACTCCCCCGCGCCCGGCCACACCCGGCTCGGCCGGGTGGTCGACGGCGACGCCGCCGGCCTGCACCTGGAGTACCCGGACGGCACCCGCCGCACCGTCGCGCCCGCGGAGGCCGGAAAGCTGCGGCACGGCTGGGCGCTGACCGTCCACCAGGCGGTCGGCCGGCACTGGCCGGGCGCGGTGGTGGTCCTGCCGGACGACGCGGGCGCGGCGCTCAGCCGGCAGTGGGTCTACACCGCGTTCGGCCGCGGCGAGCGGCACCTCTCGGTGGTCCACGCCGCGGGCCCGGCGCTCCCGCAGGCCGTCGCCGAGCGTCCCGCCGCTCCGCGCACCACCCGGCTGCGCGCGATCCTCGCCGAGAACGCCACCCAGGCGTACTGACCTCGGGCCCGCCGCCGGGCCCGCGTGGGGCCCGGCGGCGGGCCGCTCGAACGACGGGAGGGTCCCCCTCGGCTCCGAGGGGGACCCTCCCGTCGTTCCGCGCGAGGAACGTCCGAAATCGTGCGCCGGCACGGCGTCGAGGACCGGCCGACGAGCCGTCGGCCGGTCACTGGTCAACCGGCGCGGGTCACTCCTCGAGGTCCTCGTCGTCGTAGACCTCGCTGACGTCGAAGCGGCAGATCAGCAGCTGCGGATCCGCGTGCTCGAAGGGTTCCGGCAGCCACTCCCCCGGCTCGCTCGGTTCGGCGGCGGCCACCCAGAGCGTGGAGTCGCCCTCCTCCAGCCCGAACTCCTCGCTGCGGGCGGCGATCTCGTCCGGCTCGAACTCACCGAACAGCACGCCGATCGCGGCGTTCACCCCACCGCCCGAGGCCCCCTCGGGGGTCAGCGAGTCGTCCAGCCGCTCGGCCTGGGCACGCAGCCGCTTCGGGTCGACGACGTGGTAGTCGCGGCGGATCAGCACGCTGATCGCCTCGGGCTGTTCGGGACCGTGGTACCCGCCCGGGCCCTCGTCGCCGGGGACCTCGAAGGGGGTGACCTCGTCGTAGACCTCGTACAGGAGCTGGTCGTACGCGATGGCCGCCGTCGCGAGCTGCTCGTAGGCGGTGGACACAGCGGAATCGTCCGCTGCGCTGGGGCTCGACACCGCTTCCAGATGACGGTCGATGGCGGCCTTGACCGCCTCGGCGGCGGCGCGTACCTCGGCAATGGTGGGCTGCGCGGCATCAGACATGGTGCAGACGCTATCTCCCCTCGGTGCCGGTACGCACAGCGGTTGTCACCTACACCCGCGATTTCACCGCAACTTCCTCCGCGATGTCCGTTCCACGCCGTTCTGTCCCCCCTCGGGGAGCGCCCGGCGGCGCACGCCGGGCGCGCCCGCGGGACCGTCCGGGTGTCGCTTCACGAGGCGCGCCCGGGGTATGCCGACCACAGGAGCAACGGAACTGATGTCCAGTCAGTGCGGTGCGGGTCCGGGCGGCCGAAAATACCCGGGCCCGTTGTCGGAGGCAGGCCTTAGGCTTGCGCGCAGGCGTCCCACAGGAGGAGCGTTTTGACCCCACCGAAGCCGGTCCGGCAGCCGGAGTACGAGTACCAGTCGCTGCGCATGCCGCGCGGGACGTCCCGCAACGCGGCACGTCAACTCCTCACCGATCACGCCGAGTACGGGCACTGGGAGCTCGACAGACTCCGCCTGTTCCCGGACGGCAGCCGGACGGTGCTGCTGCGCCGGCGGATCATCCGGCAGGTCCGGAGCTGGTGACGGCGGTCGCCCGGCGGTCGGACCGCCGGGCGACCGCCGCGGACCGGTCGAACGCGAAGTCCCGGCCCCGGGCGGCAACAGCCCGGGGCCGGGACTCCGGCAGCACTCAGCGGGCGCCGGCGCGGGCGCGGCGGTAGAGGACGCCGCCGCCGATCAGCAGGGCGAGGCCGGCCGCGCCGAGCAGCTCGGTGTCACCGGCGCCGGTGGAGGCCAGCTGGTTGCCGGCCGCGGCGGTCGAGGCGGCCGTCGGGGCCGCGGACGGGCTGCCGGTGCGCGCGGCGGCCGGGTGCGCCTGGCCGGGGGTCCCCCGCTCCGCCCCGCCGTGCTGCGTGCCGGGGGTGCTGCCGGTGCCGGGCGGCACCGCGGCGGTCGGACCGCCGTTCCGGGGGGTGCCCGGCGTGGTCTCGCCGCTGCTCGGGGTCTGGGTCACCGGCGGCGTGGAGGGCTGGCCGGTGGCGGGCGGCGGCGGGTTGTGCGGGCCGTGCTCCTCCGGGCAGTCCTCGTCGGGCGTGGCCGGCGGCGTGTGCACGGGCGGAGTGTGGGCCGGCGCCGCCGTGTTGGCGCAGTCGTTGCCGAACGCCGGGTTGGCGGCGCCGACCACGTCGACCGAGTTGCCGCAGGCGTTGACGGGGACGTGCACCGGGGCCTGGACGCTGTTGCCGGCGGCCACACCGGGCGAGTTGGTGGCCGCACCGGAGGCGGAGGAGCCCGCGGCCGACGTGCCGCCGCCCGCGTGCGCGCCGCCGGGACGCCCGGCGGCGTTGGCGCAGTTGTTGCCGTACGCCGGATTCAGTGCGCCGACCACGTCGACCGTGTTGCCACAGGCGTTGATCGGCACTTCCACCGGCACCTGCACCGAGTTGCCGGAAGCGACGCCCGGCGAGCCGACGGCCGCACCCTCCGCCCCGGCGGTCGCGCTGGCGTAGCCGGCGGTGGAGGCGAGCACACTGCCCGTGGCCACGGCCGTGAGGAGCCCCTTCTTGGCTGCGTTCCTCATATTTTCCCCTGACATTTCGAGACGACGTGACGACCTTCCGAAAGTCGGAATTTCCGATTGGGCGGAGAGGTCCTCGGCTGCATGGGAGAGAACGAAGCAACCCGCAAGGAGGTTGAGCCGTGCGGCCCCCATTCACTCTTTCGAGGGATGTCATGGGCCGACCCGGGGGCGGGCCCGGACAAGCAGGCGCCCCCGGCGCGGCGCGTACGCCGCCCCGGGGGCCCGACTCAACGACCCGCGAGGGCTCAGACGTTCGCGCAGCTGTTGCCGAACGCCGGGTTCAGCACGCCGATCACGCTGATGGTGTTGCCGCACACGTTCACCGGGATGTGCACCGGGATCTGGATCTGGTTGCCGGACACGACACCCGGGGAACCGGCGGCCACACCCTCGGCACCGGCCCCGCCGTGGGCGGAGGCGACACCGGCGACGGCGAGCACCAGGCCACCGGTGGCGGCGGTCACGGCGGCGATCTTCTTGACCTTCATCATTCCTCCTGTATGAACACCCGGATATCGGTTCCGGGCTGTCACAGGAAGGAACGACGTTGCGGCAAACGGGGTACGGAACAGACGTTGCATTCACCCGGACCGGTGATACGACGAACATGTCATCGATCTGTCGGCCCGGGACCGTGGGCGGCCGGTGCGCGCGGCGGGCCGGGACCGCGACCCCGGACGGCGGGAGCCGCGCGGCAGGTCACCGCGCGGCTCCCGTCCCGGTCAGCAGGCGTCGATGAACCGGTCCAGCACCCGCACGCCGAACTTCAGGCCGTCCACCGGCACCCGCTCGTCCACGCCGTGGAACATCCCGGCGAAGTCCAGCTCCGGCGGCAGCTGCAGCGGGGCGAAGCCGAAGCAGCGGATCCCGAGGTCCTGGAAGGACTTGGCGTCCGTCCCGCCGGACAGGCAGTACGGCACCGCGCGGGCGATCGGGTCCTCGGCGCGCAGCGCGGTCTGCATCGCCTCGACCAGGGCGCCGTCGAAGCCGGTCTCGATGGCCTTGTCCGAGTGCAGGCTCTCCCGCTTCACGCGCGGGCCGAGCACGCTGTCCAGCTCGGCCAGGAACTCCTCCTCGTAGCCGGGCAGGAAGCGGCCGTCCACGTGCGCGGTGGCCTGGCCGGGGATCACGTTCACCTTGTAGCCGGCGCCGAGCATGGTCGGCTGGGCGGTGTTGCGCAGCGTGGTGCCGATCATCTTGGCGATGCCGCCGAGCACCCGGAGCGTCTCGTCCATGTTCTCCGGGTCGAGCTCGACGCCGAGCGCGTCCGACAGCTCGTCCAGGAAGGCCCGGACGGTCTTGGTGATGCGCAGCGGGAACTGGTGCCGCCCGAGCCGGGCGACCGCCTCGCACAGCTCGGTGATGGCGTTGTCGTCGTTCTCCATCGACCCGTGCCCGGCCCGGCCCTCGACCGTGAGCCGCATCCAGTGCATGCCCTTCTCGGCCGTCTCGACCAGGTAGAGCCTGGTCCGGTCGTTGACGGTGAAGGAGAAGCCGCCGACCTCGCCGATCGCCTCGGTCACGCCCTCGAAGAGCCCCGGGTGCTTGTCCACCAGGTACCGGGCGCCGTAGGTGCCGCCCGCCTCCTCGTCCGCGAGGAAGGCCAGCACGAGGTCCCGCGGGGGCTTGCGGCCGGTGCGCAGCCGGTCGCGGACCACCGCCAGGGTCATCGCGTCCATGTCCTTCATGTCGACCGCGCCGCGCCCCCAGACGCAGCCGTCCGCGATCTCGCCGGAGAACGGGTCGTGCGTCCAGTCCGCGGCGTTGGCCGGCACCACGTCGGTGTGCCCGTGGATCAGCAGGCCCGGACGCGAGCGGTCCTCGCCCTCGATCCGGACGACGGTGGACGCGCGCCCCTTGGCCGACTCGATGATCTGCGGTTCGAGGCCGAACTCGGCGAGCTGCTCGGCCACGTACTCGGCGGCCTTCCGCTCGCCCGGACCGGAACCGTCGCCGTAGTTGCTGGTGTCGATCCGGATCAGATCACGGCAGATGTCGGCGACCTCGGACTCCCCCGTCACCTTCGGTGCCGCCGCCCGCCCCGCCGACTCGCTCCGCTCGCTCACGGTCACTCCTCGTCTCTGGCCCGCACGGACACCCCAGCGCCGCCCCGGGACCTGCACCCGGGTCGCACGAGCACGTCCGCCCATCCTCTCCCAGCCCCCGACCCGGATCCACCCCCAGGAAACACGCCGACACACCGCCGCAACCCCCACTCCCCCATCCGGAGCCGTTTTGGGACCCACCGCAGATCACTGCTACAGTTACATCTGTCAGCGCGGCCGACGAACAGAAGGAAGCCGCGGAGACAACACCCCGTCCGGGTGGCGGAATGGCAGACGCGCTAGCTTGAGGTGCTAGTGCCCTTTATCGGGCGTGGGGGTTCAAGTCCCCCCTCGGACACCGCTGAGCGGGCCAGGAGAAATCCTGGCCCGCTTTTCGTTTTCCCGGCCCGCGGTGCGGCCGGTGCGCGCGGCGCACGCGGTGACCGACCGTGGTCAGCGGGCGTGGGCCGTGACCACGACGGCGGTCTCGGCGAGGAAGAAGCGGCCCTCGGCGGCGGCGCGGCGGACCGCCGTGTGCCAGGCGTCGATCTCCGTCGGCGGGACGCTGCCCCGGCCCTCCTCGGCGGCGGTGGTCAGGGCGTGGCGGATGCCCTCGATCCGACGGGCGGCGTGGCCGGTCAGCTCGGTGGTGCTGGTGACGAGCGGGTGGACGCGCCCCAACCGCAACGGGGAGTCGCGGACGAGGCCGGGGAGCTTGCGGCCGATCCGCCCGTCCACGTGGTCCATCCACGGCTGCTGGTCGTCGGTGAAGGCGTGGCAGACCCGCCGGTCGAGGTCGCGGTCCGCGCCGGCGATCACCAGGGAGTCGAAGTCGACGTGGGCCAGCACCGCCCGACCGCCGGGCCGCAGGACGCGGGCGGTCTCGGCGAGCAGCGCGGCCGGGTCCGGCAGGCACTCCAGCACGTTGTAGGAGACCGCGGCGTCGAGGTGGCCGTCGGGCAGCGGGAGCGGTTCGGTGAGGTCCGCCGCCGCGATGCCGACGCCGCCCGGGTGCTCCGCCAGCAGGCGCCGGGCGGTCGCGACGCTGTCGGCCGAGTGGTCGAGGCCGAGCAACTGCGCATCGGGGTGGCGGCGGGAGAAGGCGGCGAGGGTGGGGCCCGCGCCGCAGCCGAGGTCGAGCACCCGGCCGCCCGGGCGCAGCGTCGCCTCGGCCACCAGGTACGCGTGGATCGGCTCGTCGGCCTCCGACATGTGGTCCCCCTCGCCCCTCGGCCCCGCGGCTGCCCGCCGTTCCGCTGCTGCTGCCGCGGTGGCGGGTCCGGTGTCCGGCCGTTGTATCACCGGGCGGGGGCGGCGGGCGCGCGGATTTTCAGCGGGCGGCCCAGACCGGGCAGCCGGGGTGGTGGCGGTGGGTGCGGATGACGGTCCCGCCGAGGGAGCGGTGCTCGGTGGTGGAGACGGCGCAGCAGGAGTTCCCGGCGCGGCCGCCGGTGCTCGCGGCCCGGGCGGTGGTGGTCCCGGTCCGGCCGCGGGTGGTCGCGGCCCGGGCGGACGGCGGGGGCGTCGGCGTCGGCCCGGACGTGCCGGACGTGCCGGGCGGGGGCGCGGGGACTGGTCGGTACGGGCGGCGGTCGGCGGAGCGGCTGCCGCGACGGCGGCGGGGCGGGGTGGTGGTCACGGGAGCGTGATTGCCCGGGGTGACGGCCGTGAACCCCGGATTCCTTCGAAGGAGGGAAAACGGCGGACCGGCGTTGACGGGAGCCCCGGTGCGCGGGACTCGCGCTCAGTGCGGCGGCGCGGCGAGGGTGCGGTGGTGCGGGTCGGTCGGGCCGTGCGCCCCCGGTCGGGCACGGTCGATGCGGCCGCGCAGCAGTTCGCCGACGACGAAGGCCGTCACGGCGGTCACCAGCAGCAGGGGGAGGGAGTCCGGCGCCTCCGGTCCCAGCAGGGCGGCCGCCAGCACGGTGCTGGTGACCGGCAGCCGGGTGACCGCCGTGGCGGCGGCGGCCAGGCCGACCGCCAGACCCGACTCGGTGCCGAGACCGGGCAGCGGGCCGCAGGCCACCCCGAGGGCGGCGCCGATCAGCACCGCGGGGAAGATCGGACCACCGCGCAGACTGCCCAGGGCGATGCCCCAGGCGACCGTCTTGCAGAGCGTCAGCGCCAGCAGCGCGAACACCGACCAGGCCGCCGGGTTCGCCGCCAGCGCGCCCAGGGTGGCCTGGCCGGAGAGCGCGGCCTCCTCCGGCGAGCGGTCCGTCAGCAGGGCGTACGCCGTGATGCAGGCGCCCACCGCGACCGCGCACAGCACGGTGCGGAGCGCGGTCTGCCGGGTCGTCGGCGGCGGCACGGCGCGCTCCGGGTCGCCGACCGTGAAGGCCTTGACCCGGTGGCCGAGCGTCTGGCCGGCCACGCAGACCACGGTGACGGCGACGGCGACCGGCAGGCCCCAGAGGAAGTCGCCCGGGTCCGGGATCCCGGCGGGCGGCTCCGAGGGCAGGGAGAGCGCGCCGACCGAGAGACCGGTCCAGTGGCCGAAGCCCGTGAAGACCAGCGCGCCGACGCCGCTCGCCAGCAGGCACGGCATGATCAGCAGCAGCAGTTGCGGCCCGCCGAGACCGGCCGCCTCGATCATCATCACGGCAGCCACCAGGGGGCTGCCGAAGATGGTGGAGATCGCCGCCGTCGCTCCCGCCGCGCCGAGCACCGGCACCATCTGCGGCCGGGCCGCGCGACGGGACGGCCGGACGGCGAGCAGCGCCAGTCCGCCGCCCATCGCCATCAGCGGCGCCTCCGGGCCGAGCACCGCGCCGAGCGGCAGGCAGGCGAGGGCCGCGAGGACGACGCCGGGCACGGTCCTCGGCGGGGCGGGTGGTCCGCCCAGGCCGTCCACCGGGACGTGACCGCCCCGGCCGGGCACCCGGGTGACGATCGGCGCGAGCAGCAGACCGGCCAGCAGCAGCGCGGGCAGCGGCCACCACCAGGGCGCGCGGTCGTGGCCGAGGGCGTCCGGCAGGCTCTCCCAGACCCAGTGCTGGAGCTGGTGCTCCAGGCCGACGAACCAGAAGGCGGCCAGCGAGACCGGGACACCGACCAGGGCGGAGATCACCAGGAGACCTAGGTAGCCCTTGGAACGCAGCACCCCGTGGACGGTGAGGGCGGGCTGTCCGGGTGCTGCTCCCCCGGCGGGGGCGGCAGGGGAGGTCGGGTCGGCGCGGGAGGTCGGGTCGGCGCCGTCCGCACGGCCGACGTCCGCGGTCGGGCCGGTCCTCGCCGTCGGGTCCTCGCTCCCGCTCGGACCACCGGTCGGCTCGGCCATCGTCCGCCTCCGTCGCGCTCCCGGGCCGGTCCGGCTCCGGCCGCGTCCTGGCACCGAGTCTCACCCGCGACCGGGGCCGCCGCACGGCAGCCGCGGGCCCGGGCCCGGCGCGCCCCGACGGGGTTGCGCCGTCCGGGTGAGCGCTGCGGTCACCGGGCGTCAGGCGCGTCCGCCGCGCGGCACGGTGCGGCACGGTGCGGCCCCGCGCGGCCCGGCACGGCTCGGCACGGCCCGGGCACGGTCAGTCCTGGGGGATCCGCCGGGGCTCGCCGAGGGCGCTCTCGATGCCCTGCACCATCCGCCAGAGCGGCGCCCGCCGACTGGCGACCAGGACCACGACGTCGTCCTGCTCCTCCGGGCCGCGCCCGTCCGACGCCGCGTCACCCCCGGCGGCGCGCTCGCTCCAGGTGTCGGTGACGAAGGCCATCGCGCGGTCCACCTCCGCCACCCAGTCGCTCTCGCCGCCCGAACGGAGCCAGGTGCGCAGGGCGTGGTTGTGGGCGGCGACCACCGCGGCGGCGACCACGTCGGCCCGCAGCGGCCCGTCCGGGCGCTCGGCGAAGCGGCCGCGCAGGTAGTGCGCCAGGGTGTGCTCGTACCGCCAGACGACGGACAGCTCGTAGGCGCGCAAACCGGGCACCTTGCGGGTGAGGCGGTAGCGCTGGACGGAGAAGGACGGCTGCTCGGCGTACATCCGCAGGACCAGCCGGGCGGCGTCGCCGGCGTGCCGGACCGGATCCTCCTCGCCGCTGCCGGACTCCAGGAACTCCGTCATCTCGGCGAGGCCGCGCTCGTGGTCGGGGAAGACCACGTCCTCCTTGGCCGGGAAGTAGCGGAAGAAGGAGCGCCGGCCGACGCCGGCGAGCGAGACGATGTCGTCGATCGTGGTCTGCTCGAAGCCGCGTTCCAGGAAGAGCTCGAAGGCGGCGGCAACCAGCGCCTCGCGCATCGCGGGCTTCGGATGCCCGTCGTTCATGGGCTGGTCCTGCTCTTCCTTCTCGCTCATTCCCGGAACATAGCATCGGCCTCGAACACCCGGACCGGCCCGCGTACGGCGGGGGTCCGGGTGCCCGGAGGCGGGTGTCCGAAGACGGGTGCTACGGCAGGTTGCGGGCCATGACGATGCGCTGGATCTGGTTGGTGCCCTCGTAGATCTGCGTGATCTTCGCGTCCCGCATCATCCGCTCCAACGGATAGT